>DAOUDG010000095.1:0-41043 GCA_034431435.1 Anaerolineae bacterium
GGCCGATCTCGACCACTGGCTGTCCTTCTACAACTACGAGCGACCGCATCAAGGCTACCGCAACATGGGCAAGCGCCCGATTGACACCATCAACAACTTCGCCAAGGTGGCCTAGTTGTTAGACATGATCCTTAGGGATACACATCATTGCGCGTTGCGTCAAAATGGGGAAGAATCTCATGAAATAGACATAGGGGCGCATTGTAGCGCCCCCGTCTGACCTCTGACTTCTGACTACTGACTTCTGGCGTAGTGGTCCTGCAAACTGCGTACCCGTAGCTGGCGGTCCTTGAGGGCGCGGACGGCATTGACGGCCGCCGTCGCCGCCGACAGCGTCGTGAACAGCGGGATGCCGTGCTGGCGGGCGGCGACCCGCATGGCGCGGCCGTCGGTGTAGCTGCCCCGGCCCAGCGGCGTGTTGACGATGAGCGCCACCCGCTCGTCGCGGATGAGGTCCAGGATATCGGGTGAGCCGCGCCCGATGCGCGCCACGGTCTCCACCGGCATGCCCGCCCGCCGCAGGTACTCGGCCGTCCCCTCCGTCGCCAGCAGGCTGAAGCCCATGCCCAGCAGGTCGCGACCCAGTTTCAGCGCGCTCGACTTGTCGTAGTCGTTGACGCTCAGCAGCGCGGCCCCACCTAGCGGCAGGTGGTCGCCCGCTGCGATCTCGGCCTTGGCGAAGGCGTGGCCGAAGCGCGCCGCGTGGCCCATGACCTCGCCCGTGCTGCGCATCTCCGGCCCCAGCGCCGGGTCGACGCCGGGGAAACGCTCGAAGGGCAGCACCGCCTCCTTGACGAAGAAGCCGTCCACCCGCGGCTCCTCCACCAGCCCGATCTCCGCCAGCGTCGCGCCCAGCATGATGCGCGCGGCCACCTTCGCCAGGGGCACGCCGGTCGCCTTGCTGATGAAGGGAACCGTGCGCGAGGCGCGTGGGTTGACCTCCAGCACGTATACCACGTCGTCCTTGACAGCGAACTGCACATTCATCAGGCCGCGCACGCCCAGCGCCAGGCCGAGGGCCTGGGTGTAGTCGCGCATGATGCCCATGTGGTACGCGCTGACCTTGTAGGGCGGCAGGACCGCCGCCGAGTCGCCGCTGTGGATGCCTGCCGCCTCAATATGCTGCAACACGCCGCCGATGACCACCCGCTCCCCGTCGGCCACGGCGTCGACGTCCACCTCGTAGGCGTCGTCGAGGAACTGGTCGATGAGCAGAGGGTGCTCCGGCGCGGCGGCCAGCGCCTCAGCCCCGAACTGGTCCAACTCACCCTCGTCGTAGCAGATCGCCATCGCCCGCCCGCCCAGCACGTACGACGGCCGCACCAGCACCGGGTAGCCAATCTCCCGCGCCACCTGATGGGCCTCCGCCAGGGTGCGCGCCGTGCCGTTAGGCGGCTGCGGGATGCCTAGCTCGTGCAGCAGCAGGCCGAACCGCTCGCGGTCCTCGGCCAGGTCGATGGCGTCGGGCGACGTGCCCAGGATGGGAACCCCCGCCGCCTGCAAGGGCAGCGCCAGCTTGAGGGGTGTCTGCCCGCCCAACTGGACGATGACACCCAGCGGCCGCTCGCGCTCGACAATATTCAGCACGTCCTCGACGGTGATCGGCTCGAAGTACAGGCGGTCGGCCGTGTCGTAGTCCGTCGAGACGGTCTCCGGGTTACAGTTGACCATGATGGCCTCGTAACCCAGGTCGCGCAGGGCAAACACGGCATGGCAGCAGCAGTAGTCAAACTCGATGCCCTGGCCGATGCGATTGGGGCCGCTACCGAGGATGATCACCTTCTGGCGGTCGGTCGGCTCAGCCTCGTCGACGCTCTCGTAGGTCGAGTACAGGTAGGGCGTGTAGGCCTCGAACTCGGCAGCGCAGGTGTCGACGCGCTGGTAGACGGGGCGCAGGCCATGCCCCTTGCGTGCGGCGCGCACCGCCATCGCCTGGCCCGCGTCACCCAGGATGCGGGCGATTTGCTGGTCGCCGAAGCCCATGCGCTTGGCGCGGCGGAGGAGGAGGGGAGAGAGAGACTGGAGATTGGAGATTGGCGACAGAGCCAGTTCCTGCTCCAGCTGGATAATCTCCTGAAGCTGGGCCAGGAACCAGGGGTCGATGCCCGTCAGGGCGTGGACCTCGTCGCGGCTCAGCCCCGCCCGCAGCGCGTCGGCGACGTGGAACAGTCGCTCCGGCGTCGGCTGCTGGATGAGGGCAGCCAGTTCCTCGCGACTGCGCGCCGGCCCCGGCGTCAGGCCATCGGCGCCTGTCTCCAACGAGCGTAGCGCCTTCTGGAGCGACTCTTTGAAGGTGCGGCCCATCGCCATGACCTCGCCCACCGACTTCATCTGCGGCCCCAGCGTCGCGTCCGCACCGGGGAACTTGGCAAAGTCCCAGCGCGGCACTTTCGTCACCACGTAGTCGATGCTCGGCTCGAAGGAGGCGGGCGTCTCGCGGGTAATGTCGTTGGGAATCTCATCCAGAGTGTAGCCCACCGCCAAGCGGGCGGCAATCTTGGCGATGGGGAAGCCCGTCGCCTTGGATGCCAGCGCCGACGAGCGCGACACGCGCGGGTTCATCTCGATGACCACCTGCCGCCCCGTCTTGGGGTCCACGGCGAACTGGACGTTGGAGCCACCCGTCTCGACGCCCACGCGGCGGATAACCTTGCGCGCCGTGTCGCGCATGAGCTGGTACTCGCGGTCGGTCAGAGTCTGGGCGGGGGCGACGGTAATGCTGTCGCCGGTGTGGATACCCATCGGGTCCACATTCTCGATGGAGCATACGACCACAAAGTTATCGGCGCGGTCGCGCATCACCTCTAGCTCGAACTCCTTCCAGCCCAGCACCGACTCCTCGATGAGAGCCGAGCCGACGGGACTGGCGCGCAGGGCGCGATCGGCCAGGGCGGCCAGCGCGTCACGGTCGAAGGCCATGCCGCCACCCTTGCCGCCCAGGGTGAAAGACGGCCGCACGATGACCGGGTAGCCCAGGCGGTCGGCGGCGGCCAGGGCGTCGGCGACGCTGCGCGCCAGGTCGCTGGCGGGCACGTCCACGCCGATTTGCTGCATCGCCTCGCGGAACAGCAAGCGGTCTTCCGCCAGTTGCACCGCTGCAATCTTCGCCCCGATCAGCTCCACCCCATACTGCGCCAGGACACCCGCCTCGGCCAGAGCGACGGCCAGGTTCAGCGCCGTCTGCCCGCCCACCGTCGGCAACAGGGCGTCGGGACGTTCCTTGTCGATGATGGCCGTCACCACATCCACCGTCAGCGGCTCGATGTAGGTGGCATCGGCGAACTCTGGGTCGGTCATGATGGTGGCCGGATTGGAGTTGACCAGGATAATACGGTAGCCCTCGGCGCGCAGGGCCTTGCACGCCTGGGCGCCCGAATAGTCGAACTCGGCGGCCTGACCGATGACGATCGGCCCGCTACCGAGGACCAGGATGGAATGCAGGTCGAATCGTTTGGGCATACTACTCCCCCAACTCCATCAACTGACGAAACTCATCGAACAGGTACTCCGCGTCGTGGGGGCCGGGCGCAGCCTCTGGGTGGTATTGGACGCTGAACGCGGCGGCCTCGCGATGGCGCAACCCTTCCACGGTGCCGTCGTTGAGGTTGAGGTGCGTCACCTCCACCTCGCCCGGCAGGCTCGCCGCATCCACCGCGAAGCCGTGGTTCTGCGACGTGATCTCCACCTGTCCCGTATGGAGGTTCTTGACCGGATGGTTGACCCCGTGGTGGCCGAACTTGAGCTTGTAGGTCTGTCCGCCCACGGCTAACCCCATCAACTGGTGGCCCAGGCACACACCGAACAGGGGCGCATGCCCCAACAGCGCGCGCACGTTGCTCACGGCGTAGCCCAGGGCGGCCGGGTCGCCGGGGCCATTGCTGAGGAACACGCCATCGGGGCGCAGGGCCAGCACGTCGGCGGCGGGCAGCGTCGCAGGCACGACTGTCACCCGACAGCCACGCCGCGCCAGCTCGCGCAGCAGGTTGTGCTTGATACCGTAGTCGTACGCCACGACGTGCAGCGTGGGTCGCGCCTCGTCGTCGGCAGCGCCGCCCCACAGATCCGGCCTGGGCACGGCCGGCCACTCGAAGGCGCGATCCGTCGTTACCACCTGGACCAGGTCGCGGCCGGCCATCTCGGCGGCGGCCAGGGCCTTGTCTACGATGCGCTGCGGGTCGCTGTCAACGGTGGAGATGACGCCGCGCATCGCCCCCGCCTGGCGAAGGTGGCGCGTCAGGGCGCGGGTATCCACCTCGGAGATACCGACGATACCGTGCTGACGGAGGAAGACATCCAGGGTCGCCTCGGCGCGCCAGCTGCTGGCGAAGGGGCTGAACTCCCGCGCGACAAAGCCTTCTACGTGGGGTTGCCCCGACTCGAAATCCTGCGCAGTGACACCGTAGTTGCCAATGTGGGGGTAGGTCATGACCACGATCTGACCCTTGTAGGAAGGGTCGGTGAGGACTTCTGGGTAGCCGGTCAGGCCCGTGTTGAACACGACCTCGCCTGCCCGCTCGCCCATTGCGCCGAAACCCACGCCCTCGAAGATGGTTCCGTCTTCCAGCGCCAGTATCGCCCTCGGTCGCGCCTCGCTCATGGTATGTCCCTCGTGCGGCGTCTCTCCATGCCAAGCACCCCGCCGCCACATTGCGACCGGGGTGCTGGTTCGGACAATTGTACGGAGATTCGCCCCAGTCACAAAACGCCGGCCCAGCTAGCGCAGCCACCGTGTTCGGGTTAGAATGTAGCCAGGCGTGACCATGCTCACCACTCCACGAGGGACCATGTCTTACAAGAATCTGCAATCTATTTTCAACCCCCGCTCCATAGCCGTCATTGGCGCGTCGCGCACCCCAGGCAGCGTCGGCCACGCAGTTATGGACAATCTCATCAATGCGGGCTTCACGGGCGTTGTCTACCCCGTCAACCCCAAGGCCCGCGCCATCCGCGGCGTGCGTTCCTACGCCTCCATGCTCGACATACCCGACGAGGTGGACCTGGCCGTAGTCATCGTGCCCGCCCCCGCCGTGCCCAACGTGATGGGCCAATTGGGCGAGCGCGGGGTGAAGGGAGCCGTCATTATCTCGGCAGGCTTCAAGGAGACAGGCGCGGCGGGCGCCAGGCTAGAGGCCGACACCGTCGCCATCGCCCACCAGTACAACATCGCCCTGGTCGGCCCGAACTGCCTCGGTGTTATCAACACCGAGGCAGACGTGCGCCTCAACGCTTCCTTTGCCAAAGGCACGCCTGCCGCGGGCAACATCGCCTTTATCAGCCAGAGTGGCGCTCTGGCGACGGCCGTGCTGGACTACGCCAAGGGCCAGGATTTCGGCTTCAGCAAGGTTGTCAGCCTGGGTAACAAGGCCGACGTCAACGAGAATGACTTTCTCTATCACCTGTGGCACGACCCCGATACCCGTGTCATCCTGCTCTACCTCGAGGACCTGGCCGACGGGGGCGAGTTCATCAAGTTGTGCCGAGAGATGACCGGCGAGGGTAGTAACCGCAAACCGATTCTGGCCCTCAAGTCTGGCCGCACCCCCCAGGGCGCGAAGGCCGTCTCGTCCCACACCGGCGCCCTGGCGGGCAGCGATGAAGTCTACGAGGCCGTGTTCATGCAGGGCGGCGTCCTGCGCGTCGAGACGGTCGAGAACCTGTTCCAGTACGCCACGGCCTTCGCTAACCAACCCCTGCCCCGCGGCCGCCGTGTCGCCGTCGTCACCAACGCCGGTGGTCCCGGCATCATGACCACCGACGCCATTATCCGCCGTGGGTTGGAGATGGCGACCCTGTCCGACAGCACCAGGGAGGCCCTGCAGGCGACCCTGCCACCTGCCGCAGCTGTCGGCAACCCGGTCGACGTGCTGGGAGACGCCCACGAGGATCGCTACCGTCAGGCGATCGAGGCCGTTCTCGAGGACCCCAACGTCGATGGCGTCATCGTTGTGCTGACGCCGCAGGCCATGACCAAGATTACAGAGACGGCCAGAGCCGTCATCGACGCCGAGGAGGTGAGCGACAAGACCATCCTCGCCACCTTCATGGGCGTCGTCGATGTCTCCGAGGGCGTGCATATGCTGCGCGCTCACCACGTGCCCACCTACGCCTTCCCGGAGGACGCCGTCCGCTCCTACGCCGCCATGGCGCGGTACACCGACTGGGTGTCCCGCCCCCGCACCCGCTACCGCACCTATGAGGTGGACAAAGAGGGCGTGACGCAGCTGCTCGCCAGCGCGCCCCAGGCGCATGGCTTCATTCCCACTCCCACCGCCTTCAAGGTCCTGGAAGGCTACGGTCTGCCCACCGTGCCCTGGGGCCTGGCCCACAGCGCCGACGAGGCCGTGCAGGTCGCCGGCAACATCGGCTATCCGGTCGTGCTGAAGATTATGTCGCCTGATATCATCCACAAGTTCGACGTCGGCGGCATCCAGCTTAACCTGGGCAGCGCCGACGAGGTACGCCAGGGCTACGAGACCATGATGCAGTCCATTGCCGCCAAGCAACCCGATGCCCGCCTGGAGGGCGTGTTCATCCAGAAGATGATCAGCCGCGGGCGCGAGGTCTTGCTGGGCATGAAGCAAGACCCCCAGTTCGGGCCGGTGCTGGTCTTTGGCCTGGGTGGCATCTACGTCGAGCTACTGAAAGATGTCACCTTCCGCGTCGCCCCTATCCGCGAGTACAGCGCCCGCCACATGATTCAGGGCATCCGAACCTACAAGCTGCTGGAGGGCGTGCGGGGCGAACCGCCCGCCGACGTTGAGGCTATCGCCGATTCCATCCTGCGCCTGTCACAGCTCGCCGTCGAGCAGCCGCTCATCGCCGAACTGGACATCAACCCGCTGCTGGTGATGGCGGAGGGCCAGGGCGCTTTTGTCGCCGACGCGCGCATCGCCGTGCGTGACCTGGCCTAGTCGCCCGACTTGACAGGAGCGCCCCGGCGCATATAATTAGCCTAGCTAAGTATTCTGCGTCGGGGCGCGTTGCGCCAGGTGACTTCAATCATGACTTCCGATTACGAATGCGCCGGACGAATCCTCGACACATTTCCCCAGGCCATGCGCTTCATGGCCCACGATATACGCGACATGTCGGGGCGGCCCGGTACGGTTCCCCAGTACCGTATCCTCGGCTACCTCTACCACCACGGCCCGGACTCGATGGGCCGCCTGGCCGAGCGTCAGAATGTCACGCTGCCGACCATGACCAAGACGGTGGCCGGGTTGGTAGAGCGTGGTCTGCTCGAGCGCGAGACCGACGCCAACGACCGCCGCGTGGTCATGCTGCGCCTGACGCCCGACGGGGAAGCCATGTTCCACGACATCCACGACCGGATGCAGGCGCGACTCACGACCATCATCGCCACCATGACCGCCGACGAGCAAGAGGCCCTGGCGACGGGTCTGCATGCCTTCCTCGGCGCGCTACAGCGCGCCCACGCGGAGGAGAAAGCGACCGGCCACGGACCCTGCGCCGCCAGGATAACTGACCGCCGGGGCTGATCGCGAACCGCCTGCCCATCGCATGCCCTCCTCCGCCACCCTCCGCGCCGACTTCGACCGCCTCGCCCCCTACGACCACGCTGGCTGGAGCCACAACAGCCACTACCACGCCGAGTTGCTGCGCCACGTGCCGCGCGGCGGGCTGGCCCTCGACATCGGCTGCGGCGCGGGAGCCTTCGCCCGCCTGCTGGCGACCCGCGCCGACCGCGTTCTTGGCCTCGACCTGTCGCCGGAGATGGTCCGCCTCGCCCGCGCCCGCTCGCGCGCCTATCCCGGCGTCCAGTACGTCGTCGCCGACGTCCTGGCCTGCGACTTCCCCCCGGCGAGCTTCGACACCATCGCCTCCATCGCCACCCTGCACCACATGCCGCTGGCGAGCATCCTGAATCGCGTCGCCGCCTGGCTCATGCCGGGCGGCGTCTTCATCGCGCTGGACCTTTTCGAGGCCGACGGCGCGCGCGATAGGCTCTTGTCAGCCCTGGCCGTCCCCACCAGCGCCCTCCACCGGGTGGCGCGCACCGGCCGCATGCGCGAGTCGACCGCGGAGCAAGCCGCCTGGGCCGCCCACGGCGTCCACGACCGCTACCTGACCGTCGCTGCCGCCCGCCACATCGCCAGCCGCACCCTGCCCGGCGCCATCGTGCGCCAACACCTCTTCTGGCGCACCTCCATCGTGTGGCGCAAGCCCCTCGCCCGCCGCCCCGCCTGAAGTGCGGGAGCCGTGTTCCCGTAGCGGCAGCGCAGCTCCCGCACTCCAGGAGGAGGCGCGTCCTATGGATAGGACGTGTAAGCGTCACACGTCGGCAACCGACCTACAAATTGTGGTGGTTTACAGCACGTCGAACAGGGGGTATAGTAGGCACGCGGAGACTGTTGGCGCGATCCAGGGGCAGCTATCTCACCCGATGGGAACACGGTTGCCTATGAAGCCGACACCCTGCGGACCCCAAGGATTTCCAACAACCCTTGGGGTCCGCCCTTATGCAAGCTTCGCGCGGGCGACGAGGATGCGCTGGACGGTCGTGATGAGCGTGCCGACGGCCAGGACAGCCAGCGCGATGAGCATGCTCTGGGGGAAGACCGACGACAGCAGCAGGCCGACCACCAGGACGACGATGCGTTCCAGGCGCGTGAACCAGCCGTCCTTCATCGTTGCGCCCAGGCCCTCGACGCGGGCGCGGGTGTAGCTCACCAACAATGAGCCAATGGTGGCGATGAAGATGAGCAGCGGCTCCACGGTCGCGGGCGGTGTCGTGTTGAGATACGCGTACAGCAGGCCGAAGTAGACCACCGCCTCCGACGCTCGGTCCAGCGTCGAGTCGAGGAAGCCGCCGAACTTGCTCACCTGCCCCGACTGCCGCGCGACGGCCCCGTCGAAGGCGTCGAAGATGGACGACAGGATGAGCAGCACCCCGCCCCATACCCACCAACCCGCCCCCCGCGACAGCACCCACGCCACAAACACGTTGAACAGGAACCCAATCACCGTCAGCATGTTCGGCGTCAGGCCCATCCCGGCGAGAGTCCGTGCGATGGGGGTGAGGACGCCGGCGGCGAGCTGGCGCGCCTTGTCCGTGAGCATGATGCCTCCAGGGATGTTAGCGAGGGTCGAACCAGGCGGCGACGCGGTCGGCCAGGACGCGCACCGAGTGCTCGTGGCGGGCCGGCAAGCGAGCGTCGGGGGCGCAGAGCAGTTGCTCGTACATCGTGACGACCTGGCGTGTCACCTGCGGCCAGGCGTAGCTGTCAGCGGTGCGACGGCCCGCCTCGGCCAGCCGCGCCCGTCGCTGCGGGTCGCGCAGCAGGGCAATGACAGCGTCGGCGATGGCCTGCTCGTCGCGAGGCGGCACGAGCACGCCATTCACATCGTCCTGAATCACGGCCCGGTAGCCGACATTGGACGACGCCACGACCGGCGTTCCCGCCGCCATCGCTTCGAGCAGCACGATGCCAAAGCTCTCGTAGCCCGTGGCGGGCGAGACGAAGACCTGAGCGGTCTTATAGTAGCGCGGCAGATCCGCCCACTCCGCGTAACCCAGAAAGCGAATGTCGCGCAGCTTGTGGGCGCGGGCGTAGCGCAGGAAGGGCGCGCGGTCGTCCTTACTGTACGCCCCTACGACCAGTAGCCGCGCCTCGGGCACGGCCGCCTTGATACGCGCATAGGCGCGTAGCAGGTAGCGGAAGCCCTTGCGGCTCTCCAGGCGACCGACGAACAGGATATTTAGCTTGCCATCATCGAACTGGGGAATAGGCTGGAGGTCAGGCGAGCTGAAGCGAGTCACCTCTACGCCGTTGGGGATGATTGTGTAATCGGCGGGAAAGTATTGGGCAATGTAGTCGCGGGCCGCGACTGAGACGGCGATGCGGCCATCCAGCCGGTCGAGGAAGGGCGTCACCAGCCCACCCATGTACTGAAAGCCGTAATGGGCCGAGTCGCGGTACGAGTGGAACGTACCAACGTTGACGCAATGGGAATGGCGCAGCGCCGCCAGGGGCAGGATGGGCGCGGTCGGCTCGTGGACGTGCAGGATGTCGAATCGACCCTCGGCCAGGATACCCTTGACGCGCTGATAGAGCCGGGGCGAGACGCCCACCCGCGCCACCGAGCCGCTGAAGGGGATGGGCCACACCGCCCCGCTGAGCTTGATTACGTTGCCCTCGAGCGAGTCGTTATCGGTGGACGAGGCGGCAATGATGGTGGTGGCGTGGCCGAGGTGGCGCAGCTCGCGATCGAGGCACTTGATGTGCTCTGTCACGCCGCCAGGATAGGGGAAATCGTAAGGTGAAACGAGCGCGATGCGCATTCTCATGTCCCTGTGCAGGCCGACGAGGCCCGACAGTTCAACCAGGATGAGTCAATGATACCCGAAAGCAGGGCATAAGTCACGCTGCCGCCGCCTCGTCGTCTGACATCTCGGCCGCCCAGCGCCAGATGGGGTTGAACATCGTCCACTCCGTGGGGTGGGACCTGATCCAGCGCTCCAACACCGCCGTAATCTGCCTCGTCCCCGCGAGGATGTCCGCCTCACGATCCCCCGTGCGCTCGACGATGATCGCCGGCTCAAAAACTGTGTGAAACGTGCCGTCAGGCGCCCATCGCGAGTAGCCGGGCAGGATGGGCGCGTTGGTCAGGAGCGCCAGGCGCGCCGGACCCTGCGGCATCAGGGCGGGCGCGCCGAAGAAGTCGATCACCACACCGGTGCGCGTCGAATCGTAATCCACCGCGATGGCGATTGTCTCGCCACGCCGCAGACAGCGAATAATCTCCATGCCTGACGTATCAGCCGGGATGCCCCGCCCTCCGAAGCCCTCCCGCAACTCAATCACAAAGTCAAACAGGCGTTGGGGCTTGATGGCCTCGGCAGGCGCGGTCGGCCGCAGCCCCCGGTCACGACGAACGACCTCCGCGACATGCTCCAGAATCCCCAGGTGCGCCACCATGATGATGACGGGTTTGTTGGGTTGAACCACAGCGTCAAAGTGCTCCCAACCTTCGACGGTGTGCCCGTGCGCCCACTCGGCGTCGCTCATGTGGGGGCGAAACGTAATATAGTAGCGGTGAAGCTGGTGAATCAGCGCAGCGCGGGCGGTCGCCTCCACCTGGGCCTCGGACGCCTGGGGGCCGAGGACGTGGCGGAAGTTGTCCATAGCGGCAGCGCGGGTGTCGGCGGCGAAACGAAACGTCAACGCGCCCAGCCAGCGGAACAGCCGCTCGCCCAGTGCGGGCGGCAGGCTGTTCGCCAGCCAGTATAGGACCTTCCAGAGGTAGTACGGACGCTCGGCGGAGTCGAACAGGCGATTCATAGGCGGCGATGAAAGTCGGAACTCACGGGAAGGAGTTTAGCCGTCCCCGTGAGTTCCGACAAGTTTGGCTCAGCTGTGCGTCTACGCTTCGTGGCCGTTAGTTGGCCCGACGTTGGCCGCCACACTCTCGGCCGCCATCAGCGCCGCTTCCTTGCGCTTGCGCTTACCGCGCGTGTCGGCGACCGCCTCGTCGGCAATGAAGGCCTCGACCATGTCGCGGGCCAGGTCGTCGGGAATCTGGACCGGTGGCGACTTCATCAGGTAGGCCGACGGGCCTTCCAGCGAGCCGCTCAGGCCGCGATCCATGCCAATCTTGACCAGGCGCAGGGCGTCGATGATGACACCCGCCGAGTTGGGCGAGTCCCACACCTCGAGCTTGACCTCCATCTCCAGTGGCACGTTGCCGAAGGTCGTGCCCTCCATGCGAATGTAGCACCACTTGCGGTCGGTCAGCCACGGCACGTGGTCGCTGGGGCCGACGTGGACGTTGTCGTGGCCCATGTCATAGGGCAACTGGGAAACGACGGCGTTGGTCTTGGAGATCTTCTTGCTTTCCAGGCGCTCACGCTCCAACATGTTGTAGAAGTCGGTATTGCCGCCGAAATTGAGCTGGTAGGTGCGGTCGAGGCGCACGCCCCGGTCGCGGAACAGGTTGGTTAGCACGCGATGGGTGATGGTCGCGCCCACTTGCGACTTCACGTCGTCGCCGATCATCGGCAGGCCCTTAGCCTTGAAGCGCTCCTGCCAATACGGCTCGCGGGCGATAAAAACCGGAATGCCGTTGACGAAACCGCAGCCCGCTTCCAGGATATGCTCGACGTACCACTTCGTTGCCATCTCACTGCCCACGGGCAGGAAGTTCACGACTACGTCGGTTTTCGTCTCGCGCAGAATCCGGGTGATGTCAGCGGTTGGGCCAGGGGCCTTGGTAATCAATTCCTTGAGGTACTTGCCCAGGCCGTCGTGGGTCATGCCACGATAGACCGGCACACCCAAATGCGGAACGTCGGCGAACTTGTAGGTGTTATTGGGGCCGGACCAGATTGCCTCGCTGAGGTCCTTGCCCACCTTGTCCGCGTCGATGTCGAAGGCCGCGCTAAACTCGATGTCGCCGACGTGGTAGCCGCCCAGGTCGACGTGCATTAGCCCTGGCACGAACTCGTCGGCCCTGGCGTTCTTGTAGAAGTGGACGCCCTGCACAAGGGCCGAGGCGCAGTTCCCGACACCGATGATCGCGACACGCAATTTGCCCATTGGTATTTTCCTCTGTTCTCCAGCCTGGCTGGTACGACTGCAACACCTAAACCGTCATATATGATACGTAGCTATCGCCCTGACTTACCTCCACGATGGGAAACGCACCCCGGTCACGCTCCGCCGAAATCCTTGATGTCCAGGTAGTCCTGGATGACCTCGGTGGCCTCCACCCACCCGTAGCACACCACCGCCAGGTAGCCCTGCTCGGCCAGCCGCTCCAACCACTCTAGCTGATAGTCGGTGGGCTTGTTCGCGCCATACTTCAACTCAATGAACAGGCCGTGCCAGCCCCGCCGCGGCACCGGCAAGCACACATCCGGCACACCCGGCTTGACCCCCTCGCGCTGCATCTGGACGGCGATAAGTTTGTCACGCTTGCCCCCATTGGGGATGGCGAACAACAGGCCCAGTTCGGGGTAGCGGCTCGCCAGGTGGCCCGCCCACTTGAACAGCGCTACCTGCTCGTCGTGCTCCTGGCGGCGCATTACCCGGCGATCTCACCCACGCCAATCTGGTCCTTCAGATAGGCCTGGATGAAGTCGTCCAGGTCGCCATCGAGGACAGCCCCAGTCTGGCTGGTTTCGTGCTCGGTGCGCAGATCCTTGACCATCTGGTAAGGCTGCAAGACGTAGGAGCGAATCTGGTTGCCCCAAC
This sequence comes from Anaerolineae bacterium, assembly GCA_034431435.1. Lineage (GTDB taxonomy): Bacteria > Chloroflexota > Anaerolineae > Epilineales > JAHCIE01 > JAHCIE01. The sequence goes on from DAOUDG010000095.1 coordinate 13,215, forward strand.
CCGCCTCTTTGTGAACGCCCTTCAGCCGCGCCTGTTCGGCCTCACGCCGCTCGATCTCCAGGTCCAATAGTTTGCCGCGTAGAATCTTGAGCGCCACCTCCTTGTTCTGCAACTGGCTACGCTCGTTCTGTACCGCGACGACGATGCCGGTCGGGATGTGGGTGATGCGGACAGCGGTGCTGTTCTTCTGCACGTTCTGGCCGCCCGCTCCCTGGGCGCGAAATACGTCCATCTTGATGTCGTCGGGGTTGATGCTCACCTGGACGTCGTCCTCGATCTCAGGCAGCACCTCCACCAGGGCGAAGGACGTGTGGCGACGCTTGGCGCTATCGAAGGGCGAGATGCGCACCAGGCGATGCACGCCGCGCTCGGCCTTCAGGTAGCCGTAGGCCCACGACCCGGTAATCTCCACCTGCGCGCTCAGGATGCCCGCCTCCTCGCCGTCGCGCTGGTCCACCACGTCGGCCTTGAAGCGGTGGCGCTCCGCCCAGCGCAGGTACATGCGCAACAGCATCGACGCCCAATCCTGGGCCTCGGTGCCGCCCGCCCCGGCGTGGATGCTGAGGATGGCGTTGTTGCGGTCGTACTCTCCCGACAGGAGCAGATGAAACTCCAGGCCGGCCAGCTCTTTTTCCAGGGCCACTGTCTCTGTGGCTAGCTCCTGGCGCGACGCCGCGTCGTCTTCGCCCTCCGTCAGCGCCCACAGCTCGGCGGCGTCGTCGATGCGCTGCCGAATGCCGCGCCAGGTGTCCACCTCATCGCGCCGCTCGGCAATCTCACGCATGACGCCCTGGGCGCGCTGCGGGTCGTCCCAGAAATCGGCGGCCTGGGTTTGCGCCTCTAGTGCGGCGATCTGCTTCTCCGTCGCCGCGACGTCAAAGTCGCCCCCAGATGGTCTCGACCCGCCGCTGCATGTCGGCCAGGCGGGTGGGGATATCGGTCAACATGGCTGCTCCTTTGAATCACACACGGCCGACGTCGGGTTGGACCACCACCCGCGTCGGCCGCGCACAGGGGCGGGGTCAAGCCCGCGTGGTGGCCGGTTCCTCGAACAGCGCGTCGACGTACTCACGGGCGTCGAACTGCGCCATGTCGTCGATCTTCTCGCCAGTACCGATGAACTGGATGGGCACACCCAACTCGCGGACGATGGCGAAGGCGATGCCGCCTTTAGCCGTCCCGTCGAGCTTGGTCAGCACCAGGCCAGTCAGCGGTGTGGCCTCGGCGAACACCTTTGCCTGGGTCAGGCCGTTCTGGCCGGTCGTCGCGTCCAGTACCAGCAACGTCTCGTGGGGCGCGCGGTGGACCTGCTTGTTGGCGATGGCGCGCACCTTCTCCAGCTCTTTCATCAGGTTGAACTTGGTGTGCAGGCGGCCCGCCGTATCGATGATGAGCACGTCGGCCCGCCGCGCCAGGGCCGCGTTGATGGCATCGTAGACCACCGCGCCGGGGTCCGCCCCCTGGGTCGTGGCGATGACCTCCACGCCTGCGCGGTCGCCCCACACCTTCAACTGGTCGATGGCCGCCGCGCGGAAGGTGTCGCCCGCCGCCAGCATGACCTTGCGGCCCTCGTCGCGGAAATAGCGCGCCAACTTGCCAATGGTCGTTGTCTTGCCAGAGCCGTTGACGCCAACGACGAGAATCACCGTCAGCAGACGGTCACCCACATCCGGCTGGCGCATCGGCCCCGCCAGAATGCCCACCAGGCGATCCTTGAGCATGGTCTTGACGCGATCCGTGCGGCGGATACCCTGTTGTAGGGCCGTGGCGCGCAGTTCCTCGACCAGGTCGCCCGCCAGCGTCGCGCCCACGTCGGCTCGAATCAGCAACTCTTCCAGCTCATCCCACGTCTCCGGCGTGACGTCGCCGCCGCCGAGCAGCTCACCGATGCGGTTGAACAGTCCGCCCTGGCGCGTCTTCTCGAGAGTGTGTTCGATTTGCTGTTTCTCTTGGGGTCGTCGAAAAAACACTGAAGCTCCTTACCCTGGATGGCGTTCTCTATTATAGGCTCGTTCCGAGAGGCGTTACAAACGGTAGGCGCGATCACAGGCCGACGACGACCGACCACCACAGTCGCTCATTATGTCCATTCTACCCGACTTCTTAGCCCTGCGGGTTGCGCGCCAGCCAGGCCAGGGCGCGACGGGCAAACTCCTGCTCGGTGGCAAAGGTCAGTAGCCTGGGCGCGTCCTGGGCGGAGACCCACACCGGCTCGAAACGCTGGGCGTCGCTGGCCGTGCGCGGCAGGGTGTCGTCGCCGTCGAGAGCCATGAGATAGGCGTACTCGTTGCGTCGCGTCCAGCGCCCATAGCGGTCAAACTCGGCGCTCTGCTTGCCCAGACTCGCCAGGGTGCGCAGAGCCGCGTAGCCAGTCTCCTCGGTCACTTCGCGGCGCGCCGCCTCCTCATAGCTCTCGCCAGTCTCGACATGGCCTTTGGGCATACGCATCTCTGGGGTATCGGTCTTGCGGACCAGTAGTAGCAGGCCATCGCGGACGACAAAGCCGCCCGCCGATTCGTAGAAGTCGGTGGAAGTTTTCTTTGGCATGCGCCAAGTATAGCACACCTTGAGACAGGTGGGCGCGCATGGTATAATTATCCGTATGCTGGTTGAGGAAGAAATCTGTGACTGATGAACCCCGCCTGAGCCACGTCGACGAGCAGGGCCGCGCCCGCATGGTGGACGTCGGCGCCAAGGATGACACGCAGCGTGTCGCCATCGCTCGTGGCGAGATTCACATGCGCCCTGAGACCCTGCGCCTCATCCTGGACGACGAGCTGCCCAAGGGCGACGTGCTGGCCGTGGCGCGGGTGGCGGGTATCATGGCCGCCAAGCGTACCCACGACCTCATCCCCATGTGCCACCCTTTGCTGCTGACCTCGGTTGCTGTGGACTTTGACGCCGATCCCCTCGGCGACGCAGCGGGTGACGCCTGTATCCACATCACAGCCACCGCCAGGGTCACCGGCAAGACTGGCGTCGAGATGGAGGCGCTCACCGCTGTCAGCGTGACCGCGCTGACCATCTACGACATGGCGAAGGCCGTCGACCGCAGCATGCGTATCCAGGACATCCGCCTCGTCGAGAAGCGCGGCGGCAAGAGTGGAGACATCGTTCTCGAATGACCGACCTGCACTACATCGACCCTGACGACGGCGCGATGCTGCCCCTGGACACTCGCACCTGGCGCGGCGCGAGCGGCCAGCCCCTGGAGCTTGGCGGCCTGCCGCGCTTCGACCCGCGCGGCATTGACCGCGACATGTGGAGCCTGTGGCGCTACCGGGCCTTTCTGCCCCTGCCTGCCGACGCGCACCCCGTCAGCCTGGGCGAGGGCATGACGCCCCTCGTCCCCGCCACGATGGACGGCCGCACCGTCTACTACAAGCTCGAATTCATGGCCCCCACCGGCTCCTACAAGGACCGGGGTGTGACAACACTTATCAGCGGGCTGAAGGCGGCGGGCATCGACAGTGTCATCGAGGACTCGTCCGGCAACGCGGGCACGGCGGTGGCTGCCTATGCCGCCGCGGCCGGGATGACGGCGCGCATCTTCGTGCCCGACCACGCCTCGCCCGCCAAGAAGGCGCAGATTCGCGTGTACGGCGCGAACCTGGCTGAGATACCCGGCGGCCGCGCCGCAACTGGCGAAGCGGCCATCGCCGCCGCTGAGCACACCGTCTACGCCTCCCACGCCTGGAACCCGCTGTTCAACAGCGGCCTGCGCACGGCAGCCTGGGAGGTATGGGAGCAGCTTGGCCGCGCCCCCGACGCGGTGATTACCCCGGTCGGGCAGGGTGGCCTCTTGCTCGGCATGGCCGATGGCTTCCGCGATCTGCTGGACGCGCAATGCATCGACCGCCTGCCGCGCATGATAGGTGTCCAGGCCGCTGCCGTGGCCCCGGTCTACCGGGCCTGGCGCGACGGCCTCGACGTAGTGCCGACCGTGCCTGAGGCTGCTACCATCGCTGAGGGCGTGCGCATCCGCCGCCCGGTACGCGCCGAGGCGATTCTGGCCGCCGTGCGTGACACCGATGGCGTCATGGTGGCCCCCGACGACGAGGCGGTCGAGGCGGCGCGGGCCGACCTGGCGCGGCGCGGCCTGTTCGTGGAGCCAACCTCCGCCCTGGTCCTGGCAGGCCTGCGCGCGATTCTCGACACCTTGCCCCGCGACGCCATCATCGTCGCGCCCCTGACAGGGAGTGGCCTGAAGTCACCGCCGCGGGTAGGCTAAAGGGCGGGTGTCGTCGGGGCAGGCCCTCGTGCCTGCCCAAGGGGGCAGCCCATGGATCGCCAGGCACATTGGGACAACATCTATACAAGGCGCGATGCACAGACCGTCAGTTGGTATCGACCCCATCTCGACGTGTCCCTGGCCTTGCTGGGCGACCTCGACGTCAACCTCGATGCTCATATCCTGGACGTGGGCGGCGGCGCATCGACCCTGGTTGATGACCTGCTGGTGCGAGGCTACCGCCACGTGACGGTGCTGGATATCGCTCTGGCAGCCCTCATCGCCGCGCAGGCCCGCTTGGGCGACGCGGCGAGCCGGGCCAGCTGGCTGCATGCCGATGCAACGCGGGTCGAGTTGCCGCCCGCCTCGGTTGATGTCTGGCACGACCGCGCGGTGTTTCACTTCCTGACCGACGCGACGGACAGGGCGCGCTACGTGGACCGCCTCCGCCACGCTCTCCGCGTGGGGGGACACGCCATCATTGCCACGTTCGCTCCCGATGGCCCAACCATGTGCAGTGGGCTGCCTGTCGTCCGCTACGCGCCGGAGGAACTGGCCGCTGTCCTCGATGAGGGGTTTCGCCTGAGCGACCACCGTCGTGAGACGCACACGACGCCCAGCGGGGCCGAGCAGCGTTTTCAGTATTCGGTATTCAGACGGGAGAGTTAGCGTGAGTGCGAGGATTTCTCCACAGGCAATCTCGGACCAGGAAGTTTTGGCCAATGGTTATACCGAGGGCGAGACGCCGCCCATGTACTCGGTGGTTGCGCCCGTGTACAACGAGGGCCCCACCCTCCCCGAGTTCTACCGTCGCCTGTCGGCCGTACTGGACGCGACGGGCCAGTCGTGGGAGATGGTGTTAGTCAATGACGGCAGCCGCGACAACTCGTTGGCGGTGATGCTGGGCCTGCACGAGCAAGACCCCCGCGTCAAGGTACTCAGCTTCTCCCGCAACTTCGGCCACCAGCTGGCGATCACGGCCGGGGCCGACTACGCCACGGGCAACGCGGTCATCGTCATCGACTCCGATCTGCAAGACCCACCGGAGACGATTCCCTTGCTCATCGCTGAATGGCAGAAGGGCAGCGATGTCGTCTACGCCGTGCGCGAGCAGCGCGAGGGTGAGGGTTGGTTCAAGCTCACCACCGCCAAGTGGTTCTACCGCTTGATCCAGCGCATCACCTCGGTCCATATTCCCGCCGACACCGGCGACTTCCGGCTGATGGACCGCGCCGCGATTGACCAGATGCGCCAGATTCGCGAGCACCACCGCTTCATGCGTGGGCTGTCGGCCTGGGTCGGCTTCAAGCAGACACCCGTCTATTACGTGCGTCAGCCCCGCTACGCGGGCAGCACCAACTACCCGCTACGCAAGATGGTCAAGCTGGCCTGGGACGCCATCACCTCCTTCTCCTTCGTGCCGCTTCAGATGGCAACCTCCCTTGGCTTCATCGTCGCGGGCCTGGCCCTGCTGGGCATCATCGTCAGCGTCATCTCGCGCTTGTTCGGGCACGCCATCGTAGGCCAGGCGACTACCCTGATCAGCGTCCTGTTCCTGGGCGGCGTGCAGCTCATCTTCCTCGGCATCATCGGCGAGTACCTGGGACGCATCTACGACGAGGTCAAGCAGCGGCCACTGTACATCGTCGCCAGGGCGGAAGGCTTCGGTGCGCGTGACATCGAGCCGACTTCCCGCCTGGCCGCGCCCCCGCCATCCCTCGTGCGCGGGGAAAGCAATCCTCGGCCCCGCGCATGACGGCCACGGTGCGACCGGCCGGTCCCCTGGCGTGGGACCTGCTCGTTCACCTCCGCATCAACTTCCAGTTGATACTGGCCCCCATCTTCTTGTGGGGCTTTCTCCTCGCGGGTGGCGCACCGGGCTGGCGACTGGTCGTCGGCTTCCTGGCCGTGCACATCGCCCTCTACGGCGGCATCACCGCCCTCAACTCCTACTACGACCACGACGAAGGCCCCGTCGGCGGCCTGTGGAGTCCACCCCCCTGGCGGAAGGAGTTGCTGCCCTTCGCCTGGACCGTGCAATTGCTCGGCCTGCTGGCGGTCATTCCTCTCGGCCTGGGCGTAGTCGTAACCTACATCGCCATGATGGTCCTGTCCGTCGCCTACTCCCACCCGGCCATCCGCCTCAAGCGACGCCCCCTCGGCGCGCTGGCCGTCATCGCCAGTGGCCAGGGCGTGCTGGGTTTCCTCACTGGCTGGTTCAGCGCCACGCCATCGCCGGCCGGGCTGCTCAGCCCCAACATCCTCATCGCCATGATTGGCATCACCCTGGCGACCGTCGGCCTGTACCCACTGACCCACATCTACCAGGTGCGCGAGGACACCGAGCGCGGCGACGTGACCTTCGCCGTGCGCTGGGGGCCAGACAAGGCGTTTCGCTTCGCCCTGGCCGCTTTTGGGCTGGCGCTGGTGTGCATCGGTTGGGTCTTGCTACATCGCTTCGGCTGGCCGACCGCCCTGGTCGTCGCCGCCTTCTACGCCCTGGTCCTGGCCGACATCGAGCGTTGGCGGCGACGCTTCGACCCCGCTGCCGTGCGCGCCAACTACCGCCACGTCATGCGCCTGAGCTACGTCGTTGCCGCCGCCTTCTCGACCTGGGTCCTCGGCATGTTGATTCGGCAGCCATGAACGTCTGCGGTCCCCAGGGCGACTGCGTCTCCGTCCTGCTGAACCTGCTCGTCATCGGCCTGTCCAACGGCGCGGTCATCGCCCTCAACGCCATTGGCTTCACCCTGCTCTACGGCGTCATCCGCACCATCAACTTCGCCTACGGCGACGTGTTCGCGCTGGGTACGGTAGTCGTCAGCACCCTCGTCACCAGCCTGAACATCGGCCCGGCCTCGCCGCTGCCAGTGCAGTTCGGCGGCCTGCTGCTGGTCATCGTCGTCGTGGTCGGCTTCGCCATCGCCCTCAACCTGGGCATCGAGGTCGCCGCCTTCCGCCCGTTCCGGGGCAGGTCGTACCTGGCCCCGCTCATCGCCTCCCTCGGCCTATCCTTCGTCCTGTACCAGGCGGCCCTGGTGTGGCGCAAGCTGCTGCCGAGCTGGATTCCCGGCGAGCACCGCAGCTTCCCCGGCGTGCCGGAGGTACCGCGCGGCAGCATCCCCGAGCTGCTGCCCAACGCCAACCTGGCCCCCGCTCTCGGCCTCGGCGAGGGCGTCACACTGGCGGCCAAGGATGCCCTCATCGTCATCGTCGCTGTCGTCGCCGCCCTGGTGGTCAGCCTGTTCCTGGCGCGCTCACGCACCGGTCGCGCCCTGCGCGCCGTGGCCCAGGACCCGACCCTGGCCGCCATGAGCGGCGTACCCCTTACCCGCGCCGTGCAGACGGCCTTCGCCATCAGCGGCGCGCTGGCGGGCCTGTCGGCCTTCGCCTTCGTCCTCTACACCACCCACCCCTTCGGCCAGCACGGCGCGCAGAGTGGACTACTGGCCTTCACGGCAGTCATCCTGGGCGGCGTGGGTAGCCCCATTGGCGCGCTGCTGGCGGGTCTCGTCCTGGGCGTCTTCGCCGCCTTCAGCGATTACTACGTTGCCGCCCAATGGACGCCGGTCCTGCTTCAGATGCTGCTGATTGCCCTGCTCATCCTGCGCCCCACTGGCCTGGTGGGGCGCGAGAGCGCCGCCGACCTGAATGCGCCCACCGCCCGCGACGCTATCGCCTTCCAGGGCCGGGGGCCGACGCGGCGCGAGCGGTGGCTGGCGGCAGGGCTGCTGGCCGCCGGCCTCGCCTACCCGCTGTTCGACGCGGGCTTCGCCTGGAGCCGCGAAAGCACGATCACCAGCATCCTGCTGTTGGCCCTGATGGCCCTCGGCCTGAACGTCATGCTCGGCTTCGCCGGCATGCTCGACCTGGGCTACGCGGCCAGTGTCGGCCTCGGCGCGTATACGGCGGCGCTGCTGGTCGATCCCTTTGGTCGCCTGGCTGCCTTCCTGCCCCACCCCCTGGACATCTTGCTGGTATTGCTGGCAGGCATGGCCGTCGCCGCCGTGTTCGGACTGCTCAACGGGTTGCTCACGGCGCGCCTGCGCGCCGACTACCTGGCAATTGTCACCCTGGCCTTCGGCGCCATGGTACGCCAGATCGCCATCAATCTGTCAACCTGGACCGGCGGCATGCAAGGCCGCTCTGCCCTACCCGCCCCCAGCCTGCTCGGCGTTCCCCTCACCTCGCCCGCCGCGCGCTACTACCTGGTCCTCGCCCTGGTCGTCGCGGCGGTGTGGCTCAGCTTCCGCCTGATTCGCTCCCGGCAGGGTCGCGCCTGGCGCGCCCTGGGCGAGGACGAGGTGGCCGCCGCCAGCAGCGGCGTGAACGTCGCCCGCTCGAAGGTCGTCGCCTTCGCCATCGGCACGGCCCTGGGCGGGCTGGCGGGCGCGGCCCACGTCGCCAGTTACGGGCAGATCTCGCCCGAGCAGATCGACTTTACCCTGTCGGTGATGGTCCTGGCCGCGGTGGTCATCGGCGGGCCGGGCAGCGTGCTGGGCATCGTGGTCGGCGCGCTGGCCATCGGCCTCTATGACCGGGTGCTGCTGCCGGGCCTCGGCGGCTGGCTGGCCGACTACCGTCTGGCGCAAGGTGGGACAGCGGCCCTGTTTGACCTGCGCGAGCTAAACTTCCTCGCCTTCGGCCTCGTGCTGTACCTGACCATCCTGTGGCGAGCGGGGCGCGCCTCACGCGGGATGGCCGCGCCGATTTCGGATTCAGGCCCCGACGCGCTAGAATTACGAGACGACACACCCTAGCGAGACTCATGGACCGCCACACCATTCGGCTTACGACGCTGGCCCACTGCGCGGGCTGAGCGTCCAAAATGGGGCCAGAGGCCCTGGCGCACGTGCTGCGTCCCATCAAGGACATCTTCGGCGCGTCCGGCGCCCACCCCGACCTGCTCGTCGGGCTGGCCGTCAGCGACGACGCCGCCGTCTATCGCCTCAACGACGCCCAGGCGCTCATCCTGACCACGGACTTCTTCCCGCCGGTGGTGGATGATGCTTACACCTACGGCGCGATTGCCGCCGCCAACTCCATGAGCGACGTCTACGCCATGGGCGGCGAGGTGCTGCTCGCCATCAATGTGGCAGGCTTCCCCAGCGGCCTCCCCGCCGACCTCGTCGCCGAGGTATTTCGCGGCGGCGCGGAGAAAGTCGCCGAGGCGGGCGGCATCATCGCGGGCGGCCACACTATCGCCGACGACGAGCCGAAGTATGGGCTGGCCGTCACCGGCCTCGTGCATCCCGACAGGGTAATCACCAAAGGCGGCGCGCAGGTCGGCGACCGTCTCATGCTGACCAAGCCCATCGGCAGCGGCGTCATCACCACCGCCGGCCGCGCCCAGGTCGCCGACGCGGCCCACCTGGCCGAGTGCGTGCGCTGGATGACGACCCTCAACCGTGAGGCGGCGCGCGCCATGCAGGCCGTCGGCGTCCACGCCGCCACCGACATCACCGGCTTTGGCTTGCTCGGTCACGCCTTCGAGATGGCCCAGGCGAGCGACGTGGCCTTTCACGTCTCCGTCGAAACAGTCCCGTTGATGCCCGGCGCGCTGAGCTACGCCGAGACAGGCCAGCTGCCCGGCGGCGCACACCGCAATTGGAACTGGCTGCGGCCCCACGTCCAGGTCGACTCGGCCGTGAGTAACGGGCGACTGAGCCTGCTGTACGATCCGCAGACTTCCGGCGGCCTGCTGATGGCCGTCGCGCCCGACCGCCACGCCAGTCTGTCGGCGGAACTGGCCCGACGTGGTGTGCCCGCCTACACGGTGGGTGAGGTCGTGGCGGGCCAGGGTATCTTGCTCTCGGCTTGACCAGTTGAGCAACCCTCGCTATTATCTCCCCGTCTGTAATTTCTCGTCCCCTGAGGAGCCTGCATGAGTAGCCCGTCGACTGCGACCGTTCGGCGCAACCTGGGCGCCGATGCCGACTACGCTGAACTGAAGCACATCGTCAAGGAACGGGGTCTGCTCAACAAGCAGCCGCGTTACTACACCTTCCGCTTCATCGTGACGCTCGCCATGTTCGCGCTCAGTTGGGTCATCCTGTTCGCAGTCGACAACCCGTGGGTCCAGATTCTCAACGCCATCTATATGGGCTTCATGATGACCCAGGTTGGCTTCCTGGGTCACGACCTGGGCCACGGGCAGGTGTTCAACAACCGCCGACGGTCCGACATGGTCGGCCTGATGCTAGGCAATGGGCTGATGGGCATGAGCCGTTCGTGGTGGGTCAACAAGCACAACGCCCATCACGCCAACCCCAACGTCGACGACATGGACCCCGACATCGACATCCCCATCCTGGCCTTCTCGGAACAGGACGCCCTCTCCAAGCAGGGCTTCTTGCGCCACCTGGTGCGCTATCAGGCCTACTATTTCATCCCCATCACCTTCTTCCAGGCGTGGGGCATGCACAAGATCTCCGTCGAGACGCTGGTCAAGGACAAGCCGGTGGGTTGGCGCAGCGAGCTGACCGTCCTCATCATCCATTTTATCGTGTATGCCATTCTGGTATTCCTGGCGCTGGGCGTTCCGATGGGCCTGTTGTTCATCTTCATCCAGAAGTCGGTGACCGGCCTCTACAACGCCTCGGTGTTCGCGCCGAACCACAAGGGCATGCCGGTGCTGGACAAGGACAACCACCTGGACTTTCTCCGCAAGCAGGTACTCACCTCGCGCAATATCCAGGCTCACCCCATCACCGACTTCTGGTATGGCGGCCTGAACTACCAGATCGAGCATCACCTGTTCCCGACCATGCCCCGCAACCAGTTGCGCGAGTCCCAGGCCATCGTCGTCGATTTCTGCCGCCAGAAAGGCATCCCATACCACGAGACGAGCATCCTCGGCTCGTACCGCGAGATCATCTCTTACCTCCATGAGGTTAGCGAGCCGCTGCGCGCGGAGGCGCGCGCCTCCGCGGCCGTGTAATTCCGCGCAGGTTGCGCGTTCCGTCAACCTATGCTACTATAAAGCCACTCCCTGGGCGTTCATCCAGGGAGTGGCTTTGCGATTCTCGAACATCGTGGAGATTCACAGCATGTCCGACCCCAATCATTTTCCCCGCCGCGTCGTTGTGACGGGCATGGGCGTGATCGCGCCGGTTGGCCTCAACGTGCCCACTTTGTGGAACAATCTCGTGGCCGGGCGGAGTGGCACAGGCCCCATCACCGGCTTCGACGCCTCCGAGTTCCACGTAAAGATCGGCGCAGAGGTCAAGGACTTCGACCCTGAACAGTGGCTCGAGCGCAACCAGGCCCGCAAGCTCGACCGCTTCTGCCAGTTTGCTCTGGCCGCCACTCGCCAGGCCGTCGACCAGGCCTGCCTCGATGTGCGCGCCAACGGCGAGGACGCGGGCGTCCTCATCAGCTCCGGCATCGGCGGTCTGGGAACCCTCCAGGAAGGCGCGCACGTCCTGCTCGAAAAGGGACCGATGCGAGTCAGCCCACTGACGGCGACCAAGATGATCGCTGACATGGCCTCCGGCCAGGTGTCCATCCACTACGGCGCGTATGGCCCCAACTTTTGCATCGTCTCCGCGTGCGCGACAGGCAACAACTCCATCGGCGAAGCCTTCGAGATCGTGCGTCGCGGCGACGCCAGGATCATGATCACCGGCGCCAGCGAGGCGGCCCTCAATCCCCTCGGCCTGTCGGCCTTCCACCGCACCGGTGCCCTCTCGACCCGCAACGACGACGGCGCGCACGCCAGCCGCCCCTTCGAGAAGGACCGCGACGGCTTCGTCTACGGCGAAGGCGCAGCGACCCTCATCCTGGAGGACCTGGAGTTCGCGCAGGCGCGCGGCGCCAATATCCTGTGCGAGGTGGCTGGGTACGGCGCGAGCGCCGACGCCTACCACGTGACCGCCCCCGACGAGAACGGCATGGGCGCAACCCGATCCATGCGCCGCGCCCTCGCCAAGGCGGGCCTGACGCCCGATGACGTGGACTACATCAACGCCCACGGCACATCCACCCAGTTGAACGACAAGGTCGAGACGATCGCCATCAAGCGCGTCTTTGGTGAGCGCGCTTATCAGATCCCCATCTCGTCTACCAAGTCCATGACCGGCCACCTCATTGGCGCGGCCGGCGCGGTCGAGGCGGTGGCGGCCATTCAGACCATCCTGACCGGAACTATCCACCCGACCATCAACTATGAGACGCCCGATCCTGAGTGCGATCTGGACTACGTGCCGAACACCGCCCGCCATGCGCCGGTGAAGGTCGCGCTGTCGAACTCCTTCGGCTTTGGCGGTCACAACGCTACCCTTGTCTTCCGCGCCTACGAGGCATAAGCTCAGGCGATGCCCCCAGCTACCCTGTTACTAGGGGCATCGCCTCCTTCTTCTATACTATGGACGACCTCGATCACTTTCAAGAGCGCCTCGGCCTGAACTTCCACGACGAGACCCTGCTCGCCCAGGCCCTCACCCATCGCTCGTATCTCAATGAGAACCCGGCCCCCGGCGGATCGGACAACGAGCGCCTCGAATTTCTAGGCGACGCCCTGCTGGACTTCATCACCGCTGAGTTCATCTTCAGCCGCTACCCGCGCATGAGCGAGGGGGAATTGACCGGCCTGCGCTCCGCACTGGTCAAAGAGAAGAGTCTGGCGGGGTTTGCTCGTCAGCTAGACCTCGGCCGCTACCTGTTCATGGGTCGCGGCGAGTCGGCCAGCGGGGGCGCTGACCGCGCGCCGCTGCTGTGTGGCGGCTTTGAGGCGCTCATAGGCGCCATCTTCCTCGACCACGGCCTGGGCGCGACCCGCGACTTCGCACTACGCTTCATTGCCCCGTCCGCTGAGGAAATGGTCGCCGAGCAGCTCACCAAGGACGCCAAGAGCCTGCTTCAAGAGTGGAGCCAGGGCGAGTGGCAGTTGACGCCCAATTATCGTACTGTCGACCAGCGCGGCCCCGACCACGCCAAGGAATTCACCGTAGAAGTGCTCATCGGGGGCCGGACCTTCGGCGTCGGCTCCGGCCGCAGTAAGCAAGTAGCCGAGCAGGAAGCCGCTCGCGATGCTCTCATGCGCCGCGCTCCCGCCCAGCCCATCGGGCTGAGCCTGGACGGCGCAGCCGGCGACGTGGACGCCGGCGAGACCGCCGACACACCCACCTCCCCGTGAGCCGACCGCCGACCCTGCTCGTCACCGGGGGCATGGGCCTCATCGGTAGCCATCTCCTGCGTCAGGCGGACGGCTGGCGGCTCCACACCACCTGGTACCGTCGCCCGCCCGATCCGCCTGCGCCCAGGGTGGCCTGGCATCGGCTCGACATCATGGACGGGGCCGCCGTCGACGACCTGGTAGCGGCCATACGCCCCGACGCCATCATCCACACAGCCTACCAGTTCAATACCCCTGACATGGCGCGCGTCATCGTCGATGGGACTCGTCACATCGCGACGGCGGCGGCCGCAGTGGGCGCGCGCCTGATACATCTCTCCACCGACGTGGTCTTTGACGGGCAGCGTGGCTGGTATCGCGAGGCCGACACTCCCAATCCGCTGCACGCCTATGGCCGGGCCAAAGCCCAGAGCGAGGCCGACGTGCGCGACTTGACCCCCAACGCCATCATCGTGCGCACCTCCCTTGTCTACGACCTCGATCCGCCCGATGCGCGCAGCCAGTGGGTTATCGACGGCGGGCGCGGCCAGGCCGATGTCACCCTGTTCACAGACGAGCGACGCTGCCCCATCTACGCGCCGGACCTGGCCACCGCTCTGCTGGAACTGGCAACTAACAACGCCCACGGTTTGCTACATGTCGCTGGCCCCGAGGCCCTCAGCCGCTACGATTTCGGTGTGCTACTCTGCCAGGCCGTTGGCGCGCCCAGCGGCGGCCTCAAGGCCGCCGCTGCCGCCGCCAGCGGTTTGACCCGCCCCCTGGATTGCACCCTCGACACGAGCCTGGCGCGGCGCGTGCTGCACACCTCGCTGAGGTCGGTGACTGAGGTCGTCGCCACTTCGCGAGCCGGAATCGCCAATCTTTAGGTCCCTGTTCCCCTCGCTCAACCAATTGACACACACCCAACTTCGCCATATACTACCCCTAGTAAGCTGACCGCATCCGGCGGCCATATGTTGTGTCGCTCATTTGTCCACCTCGACCACCGACCATGCGCCTCAAACGGCTTGAGATCCAGGGCTACAAGAGCTTCGCCCAACGCACCGAATTTCTCTTCGACCAGGGCGTGACAGCCATTGTCGGGCCGAACGGCTCCGGCAAGAGCAATGTCGCCGATGCGCTGCGCTGGGTACTGGGCGAGACCAATGTGCGCCACCTGCGCGGCAAGAAGAGCGAGGACCTCATCTTCGCCGGCGCCGATGGCCGCAGCCAGGTCGGCATGGCCCAGGTCATGCTCACCCTGGACAATAGCGGCGGCTGGTTTCGTCCCCTCCCCGACACCAAACCCCTGCGCCTCGACAAGGCCGCCAGCAGCCCACCCAAGCTGGTTGACGCCCTCCTGGCAGCCGCCCCGGCCGAGGTGGTCATCACCCGCCGCCTCTACCGCGATGGCGACGTGGAGTGGTCGATCAACGGCCAGCGCGCCCGCCTTGCCGACGTCAGCCATCTACTGGCGGCGGGCGGCATTGCCGGTGACACGTACACCGTGATCGGCCAGGGCCTCGTCGACCAGGCCCTCGCCCTCCGCCCCGAAGACCGCCGCGTCATGCTCGATGAGGCCGCCGGCATCAAGCCACTGCAATCGCAGCGCGACCGCGCGCTGGCGCGCCTGGACGAGACCCGCGCCAACCTGCTCCGCGTCAACGACATTCTGTCCGAGCTAACCCCGCAGTTGCGCCGCCTGGAACGCCTCGCGGTCCGCGCCGAGGAGCATCGCCGCCTGAGCGCCGAGCTTGAGGGGCTACTCGTGCAGTGGTACGGCCACCAGTGGCACGCCGCCCAGGCGGCCGCTCAGGCCGCCGAACTGGCCGTGGTCAAGCGCCAGCACGAGGCCGACGCCCGTGACGCCGAGGTGCAGTCGGTGGTCGGCGAGATAGCAGCCGCTCGCGTTGAGCGAGAGCGACGCCGCGCCGAAGTCGACGGCCTGCGTCGCCAGGCAGGGCGGCTCCGCGATACCGCAGAGACGGTGGGGCGTGACCTGGCCGTGGCCGACGAGCGCGTGATCCAACTCGCTGCCCGTCACCGCGAGGCCGCCGCCGAGGCCGACAGCCTCACCGAGGCAGCACAGGAGAGCGCGGCGCAGCTGCAGGCCGCCGAGACCGAAGCGGCCACCGCCACCGCCGAAGCTCAGGCCGCCGCCCTGGCCTTGCGCACTCTCCAACGCGCGATGGACGAGGCGCAGGCAGAACGGCAGCGCCATGCCGCCGCCATCGAGGCGGCCAGGGCGGCGGTGAACCGCGCCGTGAAGGCCGTCAGTGACAGAAAAGCGCGTAGCGCAGGCCTGGTCGAGCGTCAAGGCGAGTTGGAGCGAGCGGTAGCCGAGGCCATGGCGACCCACGCCGAGCATGCCGAGCGCAGCCGGGAGGCGCGGGCGCGGCTAGGCGCGGCCGAAGCCCAACTCGTCGCGGCCGAGCAGAGCGTGGGCGAGGCAGAGACGGCCCTGCGCGCCCTGCGCGACGTGCTGCGCACCAACCAGGCAACCCTCGACGCTGCGCTCGAAACCGTCGAGGCCGCTCGCGCGCGCCAGCGCGAGGTCGAGCACCGCCGCGCCGTCCTGGCCGAGCTACGTCACGCCCAGTTGGGTCGGGCCGCGCAACGCATCGTCGACAATCGTAGTCTGCGCGGGATGATTTGCCCCCTTTCCCAGGCGTTGCGAGTTCCGCCTGGGCTGGAAATCGCTGTCGCGGCGGCTCTCGGCCCCACGCTGCACGCCCTGGTGATGGCGAACTGGGAGGCCGCGCAGGAGGCCGCGGCCAGCATCCAGGATGAGGACGCGGGCAGCGTAACCTTCTTCGCCGCCGATGACGCTCCCGTGCGCGCCTCTGCCCCCAGCGTGAACCTCGATTGGCTCGCGAATCACGTCGACGCCGAGTATCGTCTGTCGCCGGTGGTCCGCGCAGCGCTGCAAGATATTGCCCTGGCCCCCGACATTGCCGCCGCCCGCGCCCTGATTACCGAGTGGGCGACCACCCTGCCCTGCCTGCGCGTCGTCACACCCAATGGGTGGGTGCTCGAGGCGCGAGGCAGCCTTACTGTGGGTGGGGTCAGTGGCGCAACGGCGCTGAGCTACGAACACGAGTGGGCCAGCTTGCCCGATCCGGGCGACCTGGCGGCAGCGGTCGCCGTCGCCCAGGATGGGGTGACAGCAGCGCGCATCCAGGTTGAGCAGGCCCAGGCGCGGGCAACCGACGCCGAGAAGGCACTGGCCGAAAGGCGCACGGTGCGCGACGAGCAGCGCGGCCAGACCAGCAGCGCCGAGGCGTCCCTGGAAAGGGCCGCCACCGCCGAGGCCTTCCATACCCGCGCCCTGCAACGCCAGCGTGACGACCTGACGCGGGTGACGCAGCAGGCGACGGCTCAGGCCGACGACCTGGGGCAGGCGTCGGCCGCCCTGGCCGAGGCTGAAGCGCGTCTCGCGGCCCTGGTCGCTCGGCCTGTGCCCGATAGTGTAGAGCTTCAGGCCCGCCTCGGCGAGGCGCAGGCGGTCGCGGTGACGGCGGCGCAGACGCAGCGCATGCAGTCAGGACTCGTGGAGCAGCGTCGCGCGGCCCACAGCCACACGGAGCGGCAGGCCCAGGAGCGCGCCCGTCGCGTCCACGCGCTGACCGCCGAGACCGAGGCCGTGACCCGCCGCACCGCCGAGCTACGCGCCGAAAGCGAGCGCGTGGCAGGCGAGCGGCGCCAGGTGCGTGCCCGCCTCGAGCCGACCGAGGCCGCCCTGGCAACGGTCGAGACGGCGCTACGCGGCCTGGAGGATGCCGTCACCGCCCGCCGCGACGCCGCGTTGGCCGCCGAGCGCGCCCTGGCCCAGGCACACAGCGCAGCGCGGGAGGCCGGCGACAGGGTCCGCCGCCTGGCCGCCGACATCGAGGCGGACCTCGACCTGCTGCCGCGTGCGGCCGACGGCGTCGCCCAGCAACTACGGCTGGCCTTCGAGGGACAGGCCGAGTTGCCGGCCGTCGCACACTTGCCAATCGGCCTGGAAGACCAGATGCGCCAGTTGAAAGGCCAGCTGCGGCGGCTCGGCAGCCCGGACGCCGACGCCCTGGCCGAGTACGCCACACTCCAGGAGCGCCACGCCTTCCTGAGCAGCCAGGTCGCAGATCTGGAGCAGGCCGCGGCTGATCTACGCGCTATTGTTATCGAACTAGATGCGGCGATGGAGAGTCGGTTTAGCGAGGTCTTCGAGCAGGTGGCGCAGCGCTTCAGCCGCAACTTCACCGTCTTATTCGGCGGCGGCAGCGCCCGAATGGTCATGCTCGACGGCGGTGGCCTCGAGATCACCGCCCGCCCGCCGGGCAAGCGCCCCCAGCCCCTATCGCTCCTCTCCGGCGGCGAGCGCGCCCTGACGGCTAGCGCCCTCATCTTCGCCCTGCTCGACGTGAGCGGCACGCCCTTCTGCCTGCTGGATGAGGTCGATGCGGCCCTGGACGAAGCGAACGTGGGTCGTTTCCGCGCCGCCCTCGAACGCCTGGCGCAGCAGACGCAGGTTATCATCGTGACCCATAATCGTGGAACCGTGGAAGCCGCCGATGCCGTCTATGGCATCACCATGGGCGGCAACGGTATCTCCCAGGCAATCTCACTTCGCCTGCGCGATCGCGCGGCTGAGGCGCGCGACGTCGCAGCGGCCGATTGACCGAGGCGCTGCACCGCCAAAATAGCGGCGGGCCGACGGTGCATAACCGTCGGCCCGCGTGTTTCTTCTCGCTGCGCCTAGCGCAGCGCCTGGAGTGCCGCTCGCGCCCGCGCCATGTTCCCGTTGTTGGCGAGCGCCGCGTTGTACGCCTCACGCGCGCCTGCCGTGTCCCCCAGGTTCTGCAACGCCAGGCCGCGATAGTAGTACATCTCCTCGTGCATGGGGGCCGTCTCCAGGACTGGCTCGGTCAGTTCCAGCAGACGCTGCCAGCGGCCAGCCTTCGCCAGCGCCTCAAAGTGACCGAACTGGTACCAGTAGTAGCGCCACGGCAGGCCTACCGCGTAGCCGCGCTCGAAGGCGTTGACGGCCTCGGCAAAGCGGCCCTGATGCAGAAGCGCCTCGCCCAGGGCGTACCAGACGCGCCCCTCATCGCTGAAAGCCTCCAGATTGGCGCGCGCCCCCGCCTCGGCCCGCACCCACATGGTCGCATCGTCGGCATCGGGGCCGAGGATGGAGTTCACCAGCGCCGCCTGGTCGCGGCGATACACGGGGATGTAGATGCGGCTGGTGTCGAACTCCGACCATCGCCCCTCGAACTCATCCATAGACCACACTCGGTCGGGTCCGTAGAACGAGTCATCGAACGTGATGGTTCCCTTGCTGAGATCGTAGCCTGTCGCCAGGCGGTAGTGGCCCATGCCGCCGTAATCGTTGATCCATTGCTCGGCGATGACCGGGATACCCGCGTTCAACAAGGCCATGAGCACATCGCGATTGCCATTGACGCGGACCTGGGCATCCAGGCCCTGGCTGCGTACGTAGGCCGCGATCTGCTCAGGGCCAACGTTGACATCCTTCGGGTTCGGCTTCAGGGCGCTGGCAGCGGTGAGCTGTGGGATGCGAACCCCGTAGTAGCTGAGGGCCATGCTGGTGGTCGTGGGGCCGCAGTTGTTCCAGGTCTGCCAATCGTGTTTGATGTTGTTCAGGTAGACACGGTTCGCCAGGCCCTGAATGGCGGGGAGCGGCGCTTGCGGCTGGGTATTCACCACCTCGTCGAAGGTCTTTTCTTCGTCCTCGGGGCTGTCAGCCCACACCGGGCTGATTGTCAACGTCAGCAGCATCGCCACTATCAGCGGCAACCACCACCGCACTCCACGCACATGCATGACCACTCTCCTTACTGGCGGGCCGTACCGTACCTCATGCGCGCCCGCTCCATCCGAACCGACTCGCAAAGTATAGCACACAGCGCCAGGCGACTCAAATGCGCCTGTGTCCGGCATTGACCGGCGGGGCACGCTATGCTATGCTTGCTGCGTGCGCCGCCCTGACCCGCAAATAACCCTGCGGCGGCCGAAGGGGAGATGGGTATGATGGAGTCCCTCCGAGCAGGCGCTAGCAACCTGTTCATCAGCTACGCTGCCATCACCGCTGGCGCTGTCGCTGGCCACCTGTTGGGCCTGCGAGTCGCCGATCCAGTGCGCGATACAGTCGGGATGCCGACCGGCGAGCGCAGTGAGACAACCGAGAAGATGTTGGAGGACACGGGCTTTGACCGGGACTTCAACATCCGCAACATCGTCCCCGGCATCGCCGCCGCTACAGTTCTGCGCACCTTCGGCATCCGTAACCCGCTGATCAGCGGAGCGATAGCCTTCGGCGTCAACCTGGGAATGACCGTCTTCGGCGACACGCGCACCGCCCGCGAGAGCCGCGACGTCCTCAAGCGCATCTCGCCGCTTGGGCCGCTGGTCGGCTGACGATCCCACTCCATGGGCCGTCCAGTCGCCCTCGTCACTGGCGCGGGTCGCGGCATCGGACGCGCCATCGCCCTGGCCTTCGCCGGGCAGGGCTACGCCGTCGGCGTCAACGACATCAACGCGGCCACTGCCCAGGCCGTCGCCGCTGAGATTGTCGGGCAGGGCAACGAAAGTCTGGCGCTGGCGGGCGACGTGTCGGACCCGCCAACGGTAGCGCGCCTGGTCAACGCGACGGCGGACGCCTTCGGCGGCCTGACCGCGATGGTCAACAATGCGGGCATCGAGCCACGCGCTAGTATCCTCGACATGGATCCGGCCGAGTGGGACGCGGTGCAGGCCGTCAACCTGCGCGGCGTCTTCCTGGGAACCCAGGCCGCCGGCCGCGTCATGCGCCCAGCAGGTCGCGGCTCCATCGTCAATATCTCCAGCATCGCCGGCAAAGCCACCCCCCTCCCGATGCGCTCGGCGTACGCGGCCAGTAAGGCCGGCGTCGTTGGCTTCACGAAAGAGGCCGCCCGCGAGTTCGCCGCCTATGGCGTGCGGGTCAACGCCGTCTGCCCCGGCGTGATCGCCACCGAGATGACCGCCCACGCCCGCTCCGACCCGGCGCAGCTATCGGCGTGGCTGGCGGGCATCCCCCTCGGTCGCCTGGGCGAGCCGGAGGACGTCGCGCAGCTCGTTGTCTTCCTCTGCTCCGACGCGGCCGCCTACATCACCGGCCAGGCCATTCACGTTGACGGGGGCCGGGTGATGGCCTAGCTATCCAGAAACGGTTGACGCTTCAAAATTGAAGGTCACAGGAGACATCGGATGCCTTACGAAACCATTCTCGTCGAACCCGATCCCCCCCTCGCGATTGTGCGCCTCAACCGCCCCAAGGTGCTCAACGCCCTCAATAGCACCGTCATCGCTGAGCTGGTCGATGCCCTTGAGAGCCTCGACCGTGACCCGGCAGTGCGCTGCATCATCCTCACCGGCAACGAGCGCGCCTTTGCCGCCGGGGCCGACATCAGCGAGATGGCCGACCTGACCATCGCCGACCAGCTTCAGCGCGACCAGTTCGCCGCCTGGGACCGCATTCGCTGCGTGCGCAAGCCTCTCATCGCCGCCGTCAGTGGCTACGCCCTGGGTGGCGGCTGTGAGGTCGCCCTCATGTGTGACCTGATCGTGGCCTCAGAGACGGCGCGCTTCGGCCAGCCGGAAATCAACCTGGGTATCATCCCCGGCGCGGGCGGCACGCAGCGCTGGGCGCAGGCCGTCGGCAAGGCGCGGGCGATGGAGGTGTGCCTGACCGGCGACGCCATCACCGCCGAGCAGGCCCTGGCGTGGGGCCTGGTGAACCGCGTCGTACCTGCCGACACCTACCTGGATGAGGCCAGGGCGCTGGCCCTGAAACTCGCCGCCAAGCCACCCCTGGCGGCGCAGTTGGTCAAGGAAAGCGTGAACGACGTCTTCAACGACTACCTGGAGCGGGGCCTGACCGCCGAGCGCAAGAACTTCTACCTGCTGTTCGGAACTGAGGATCAGAAAGAAGGCATGCGCGCCTTCGTGGAGAAGCGTAAGCCAGAGTGGACGGGACGGTAGGTTACGAACAACGACCCACCGTCGAGAGGATGAGTCTGCCCGCCCGATGAGAAGCCCCAGGACCTTGCCGCCCGGCTACTGGACTGTCTGGGCGGCGACGCTGCTGTTTTTCGTCGCCTTCTACACGCTGCTCGTGCCGATGCCCTTGTATCTCGAGGGCATCGGCGTTTCGGACTGGCTCATCGGCGTCATCATGGGCGCGTTTGGCATCGCCTCCCTTGTGGCGCGTCCGCTGGCCGGTATCGCCGCCGACCGGGTCGACCGGCGGGCCGTGCTGGGCGCGGGGGCAGCGTCCCTGGTCGTCGGCGCCGCCGGTGTCGCTCTGACCACCGCGCCCGCCGTCCTGTTCGGCCTGCGCCTGCTGCAGGCGGTTGGTTATGTCGCCTTCACTACAGCGGGCACTGCTCTGGTCTCAGATATGGCGCACCCTGAGCATCGCGCCCAGACCCTGGCCCTCTTTGGGATTGCCGCCAACGTCGCGATGGTCATGACGCCAGCCGCCATTAGCGCCGTCCTGGGTGTGCTGACCATCCAGGGCGCGCTGCTCCTCGCGGCGGCCCTGGCTACCGTGGCCGGGCTGATGGTGCTGCGGGTACAGGCCGCGCCGCCCGCTGAGAGGCCCCCGGCCCGCTGGCGCAGGCTGCTGCGGCCGCCTGGGCCACTGTTGATTCCCATGCTGGCCGCGTGGATCATGGGCCTCGGCTTCGGCGCGTACCTCCAGTTTCTGCCTCTGCTGGCCGAGCGGCGCGGCATCCCCGCCGCCGGGTTGGTCTACACCGTCTACGGTGTCAGCATCATCCTGACACGGCTCGCCACCGGTCGCCGCCTGGACGGCCCGGGGCGCGGCAACCTGCTGCGGCTCGGCTATCTCCTCCTGGCGAGCGGCCTGGCCCTGCTGGCCGTCGCGTACTCGCTGCCCCTGCTCATGGTCGGTGCAGCGGGCGTGGCCGTGGCGGGCGGCATCATCCATCCGGCTCTCATCGCCATTCACGTCGAGCGCATGCCTGTCGCCGAGCGTGGGCGAGCCGTGGCCTTCTTCTACCTGGGCTTCGACCTGGGCATCGGGCTGGGCGCGTGGCTACTGTCGCCCATCCTGCAAAACCTGGGCGTCACGGGCATGTACGCCGCTGCCGCTCTCATCTCCGTCGCCGGCGTCCTCCTCGTTCCCAGCGTCGCCCGCCGCCTCGTCCCCACCTCGGCTACATAGTCAACCAGAGTCTGGTGTCTGCCATGCCACACAGGGCACGAAGAGGGCTATCATGTCCCGTTCTCCGTGCCCTGTGTACCTCTGTACCCTTAGCGCGATTGAGCGTCCAGGCGGCGTCCCTTACGCCAGCAGGATTTCGCGGAGACGGTCGGCGTAGGTGGCGCTGGCGGCGTCGTCGGTAATGAAGCGAATCCCTTGCGGCGCGTCGACGCCCAGCCCCAACTCCACGGCGCGCGCGATCTGCTGTAAGCCGAAGATCGACCCGTAGCTGACCTCTGGCGTCGTGCCGAACATGCGCAGTAGCGCCACCCCGACCGCATCCAGCGCCACCCGGTCCGTGCCCGCCAGGACGACCCCAGGCGCGACTTTCTGGCCCTGGTCGGGGCCGCCGTTGACGAAGGCCTCCACGCCGTCCATGACCACCAGCGCAGGGGTGTAGGCGGTGTTGATCTCGGCGATCATGCGCCGCTGATGGGGCGAGCCGTGCAGCTCGGTCATGTAGTTGTGGCTATCGCCAGGCCGCAGCCGAGCCACCATACCCACCGCATTCTTGAGGGACAAAGTGAAGTGCCCGCCAAAGCGGTGCGTCTTGAGGTTGCACATCTGCACCAGCGCGTCACATTCCAGGCAGGGCTGCGCGAAGGGGAAGCCGCGCTTCCAGTGGCTATCCGGCGCGTCGACCATGACCCACTCGTTGGCAGCCAGCGTGTCGAAGGCCAGCAACCTGGCGTTCAGTTCCTGGGCCAGGCGGTCGACGCCCAATGTCGCCATCACCTTCGGCGTGTCGCCCATGCCGCTACGGTCAGCAATGGTGATCTCCCGCGCCCCCATCACCCACAGCTGTTCCAGCAAGGCGCGCAGTGTTTCCAGGTGGGTGGAGCCGGGCGGGGGGTCCGCGCTGTTGAAGTTGGGCTTGAGCACCACGCGGCGGCCCCGCGCCGGATTCAGGCCAAGCAACTCAACCGCGCGCCGCACGCCCTCGGCGCGGTCGGTCGTCTTGACCAGAGCCACGCGCCCGACCAGGGCCTCGGCGGCCGCCGTGACCGTCGGCGTCGGTGCGGTTGTCACGGTGGCCGCCGGCGTGCGGGTGACAGTGGGGCGTGGCGTGGCGCTGGGCGCGGCGGTGGGGTCAGGGTGGGGGGTAGGGTGCATAGCGATGGCCTCCGCGGTCGAGGTGGGCGACGGGGGCGGGTCCGAGACCAGGTCACGACACGCTGCCAGCGCGCTCGACGCCGCGACCGCGCCGCCCAGGGTCGCTGCCAGGCGTAGAAAATCGCGGCGATTGAGGCGTTGCATCACCGGCCTCCTTGCTCACTCGCTACTTGCCAGGCGAATCCGGGGGGCGCCGCATGGCATCCCGCAGCGCGCGATAGCCGATGACGTGCAGTCCCTGGTCGCGAACGAAGTCGCGTAGCTCGGAACTCATGAACGTCCGATAATCGGCGACGCGCGCGGGCCAGTCGGGCGATAGGGCGCGGGATTCCGGTGTGTCGAGGCTGGGATGAATGATGAAGTTGGTGAGACCGGACGGCACAGCAGCCAGCCGCGCTTTCGCAAGCGCCAGCCGATCGTCAGCCGTGGAAAGGGGCAGCACCTCAACGTGGTCGAAGGTGGGCAGCTGGGCCGCGGCGCGGTCGGCGAGCATCCGCTCGAGCGCCTCCACCGTCGCGGCCTCCATGCCCCGCTCGCGCATGGTTTCGCGGCGCAAGTGGGTCATGAACAGCGGCACGCGATACTCCCGCGCCACCTGTCGATACGCGCCGAGGAATTTCCAGTGCAACAGGGTGAACATGTGGGTGTCGACGTGGGTCACATCGATACCGGCGGCGACAGCGCGCGCTACCTGGGCGCGCACCTCCAGGCGCACGGCGTCTAGATCCGCCCCCTCCTCGACCTGGCGGCGCGTGCGGTAGAAGTAGCCTGCCCCATCGACCAGGCCGCTGGCGGGGTCGCGGGTTGAGACTGGCCCCCAGCGCACCGTCTCCCACTCACTCGTCAGTGTCAGATGCACGCCAATGTCGGCCTGGGGCGAGCGTCGCGCGTAGGCTGCAACGGCGGGGAACCAGGCGCAGGGGACCATGACAGCGCCCGACGACACGAGGCCGAAATCCAGCAGTTCTATGAAGGCGGCGACAGAGCTATGCGACACGCCGATATCGTCGGCGTGCAGGACGACGACGCGATCCGTGTCAGCGAAACCCAGGCGGCGCAGGTAGGGGTTGGAAGCCATCCGCGACCTCTCGCGAGGAGTATGCCGAAAGAGGGCAAAGCCCTCAGCAACCCAACCTTGAGTGGCGTCGTCATGGGCTAGCTCGTATCCTGGTGTGCGCCTGTCAGCGTGAACGGCTGGTGTTCCTGTCAGCCCGTCGCTGCTGCGATTCACTCTATCAGTCAGCTGCTTTGTCTGACTGGTAGCGGGCGGCTTTCCGATTGTAATTGAAAACCGCGCCAGGATTCGATGTCCCGCCGGGACGTACGCGTCACTCTCCAGATCACTGAAGGCTTCGCACTCCCACTATAGCATACTTGACGGGCAAGGATGTGGATGCTCCTTCACACTGGGTAGACGAATCTCCACCCGCCGCTTGCGGCCCCCGGCGTTGTCGCGTATGATAGCCACATCCTGCACCACGGAGTCCCCATGTCCGCCCTCGAGACCACCTTCGACGTGGCCCGCGTCCGCGCCTGCTTCCCCGCCTTGCAGCGCCGCCAGGGGAATCGCCTGCCCATCTTCTTCGACAACCCCGGCGGCACCCAGGTTCCGCAGCCTGTCGCCGACGCCATGAGTCGCTACCTCCTGGAGACCAATGCCAACGTGCATGGCGGGTTCCGCACCTCCCGCCTGACCGATGCCGTCATTGCCGAGGCCCACCAGGCGGCCGCCGATCTGTTGGGCGCGGCGTCGCCCGACGAGATTATCTTCGGCCAGAACATGACGACGCTGACCTTCGCCTTGAGCCGCTCCCTGGCCCGCTGGCTCAAGCCCGGCGATGAGATCATCGTCACCCACCTCGACCACGACGCCAACATCGCCCCCTGGCTGCTCGTCGCCCAGGACAGCGGCGCGGTCGTGCGCTGGGTAGATATCCACCCCGACGACGTGACCCTCAACCTGGACACCTACGCCGCCGCCCTGTCGCCCCAGACGCGCCTCGTCGCCGTGGGCTACGCCTCCAACGCCGTGGGAACCATCAACGACGTGGCGCGCATGGTACGCATGGCCCACGCCGTCGGCGCGCTGACCTACGTCGATGGCGTGCAGTCCGTACCCCATCTACCCACCGACGTGCAGGCCCTGGGAACCGACTTCCTGGCCTGCTCCGCGTACAAGTTCTTCGGCCCCCACGTGGGGTTGGTCTATGGCCGTCTCGACCTGCTGGAACGGCTGCCCGCCTATAAGGTGCGGCCCGCCACGAACCTGCCACCGGGCAAGTTCGAGACGGGCACGCAGAATCACGAGGGTCAGGCGGGCACGCTGGCCGCCATCGACTATCTGGCCTCCCTCGGCGGCGAGCAAGGCTCGCGCCGCGAGCGGCTGCAGCGCGGCATGGCGACGCTGCGGCGCTATGAGCAGGCGCTCGGCGAGCGCCTGCTGCGGGGCCTGCTGGGCATCCCCGACGTACGCATCGTCGGCATCACCGACGCATCCCGCCTCGACGAGCGCGTCCCGACGGTGTCGTTCACCCTCGACGGCCTGACACCCCAGGCGCTGGCGGCGGCCCTGGCCGAGCGGGACGTGTACGTCTGGGCCGGCAACTTCTACGCCCTCTCAGTCACCAGCCGCCTGGGTCTCGAACCCCACGGTATCCTGCGCGTTGGCCTGGCCCACTACAACACGCTGGATGAGGTCGATCGCTTCCTGAACACCGTGGAGGCTATCCGCCGCGCCTGAGGCGGCGGCGAGGACGGGGTGGCGCCGCCCCGCGAGCGAGGCTACGGTGTCACCTCTAGCGCCACAGCCGAGCGCGGAGCGAGGCGTAGCCGTAACGCGCCCGCCTCGACGAGGTGCGTCGCCCCGTCCCACACATCTTTCAGCGCCGTCCCATCCGGCAGATAGCCAGCCATGTCAACGGTTACCACGCAGGTGGTCCGCCCGCTGTTCAGCGCGATCACGAGATGATCCACCGGCTGCCCCTCGCGCGCCAGGCGGCGACCATAGCTAAAGACCATTCCCTTGGCGTGGAGCGGGTCGAACGAGCCGCGCCGTAGCGCCGGGTGGGCATGTCGTAGCGCCGTGGCGCGCTTGAAGAACGGATACAGATCGCCCTCCCACCAGTCAGGCTCGTCCCACCGCATCGCACGGCGACTGTCGGGATCCTTCGCGCCGGGCTTGCCCACCTCGTCGCCGTAGAAGATGCTCGGTGCGCCGGGGTAGGTCATCTGGAACAGTGTCGCCAGCCGTAGCGCACTGGCGTCCCCCCGCGCCATCGTCAGGAAGCGAGCCGTGTCGTGGCTGTCCAGCAGATTGAGTTGCGCGGCGGTAACCTGCGGGTGATAGAGGCCCAGCAGGTCGCGTACACCCTGCGCGAAGCCGACCGCATCCAGTCGCGGAGCCGGATACAGCCCCGTGCCCATCACCAGCGTCTCATCGACGCGGTCACCGATGAAGAAGCTGATGCACAGCCGCGTGGACAGGTTGGCGGCTTTACCCTGCACTTCCAGGCTCACCATCACTATCGCTCTCGATCTTCCAGTCCGTCGTTGAGCGCGAAGCACGAGTCTCATTTAGAACAAGTGTCTTTCAGCACTGAAGCTAGCCACCGTATAGACACTACGACGACAGGTGGCCATACGTGTCAAGAAAGACCTGGAACTGTACAGGAATGAGGGCGAGGGGCGACCAGTATCTTCAATAGCTCTCCCCCAGCCCCTTATTTCGCTTAGGACATGCGAGTACTACGGAGCAGGAACACCGGTAGTAGCCGCTTCAGCATTCACGGTCGTACTTCCAGACGCAATCCCGGTTGCGACACCCGGTGACAGCGAATTATAACCTTCCCAGTAGTACATGCAAGAGCAAGCTTCAAGCACGCACGTCTGGCAGATTTCGAGTGTTTAGTCGCATTCACGTACAACTCACCTGCTCTGTTGTTGTCATCTACTCAAAAGAACAGGTTTTCGTTTGAGATGGACACGTGTATAATACCGCACTTAAGTCATATCACGAGGAATAGGGCCGTTATACCAATTCGGGTTGGCAGTAGCGCATAAAAGGAGTATCCTTGCGGTCTGACAAGGTAGAGATGCGAGGGCACGATGTACAAGGCCATTC
>DAOUDG010000096.1:0-38145 GCA_034431435.1 Anaerolineae bacterium
GGCGGCGGTGGGCGGGGCGGTTGGCACGCTGGTCGGCGGCGCGGCTGTGGCTGCTGGCGCATCGGCGAGGGCCGTGGTCGCCTCGGCCGGCGCATCGGCCTCGGCCGGCACACCCTTCGGCAACTCGCGCATGTAGGTGACGACATGCCAGATGTCTTGCTCGCTGAGGGTGGCCTTCCAGCCGGGCATGCCTGTGTGGGGGATGCCCATCTCGACGAACCAGAAGAGCGCGCCATCGGATTTGCCCTGGGTACGCGCGGCGCTGAGGTCGGCGGCGCGGGGGTAAGTGCGCGAGCCGATGGTCGTCGCGCCCTTGCCATCAGTACCGTGGCAGGCGACACAGCGGGCGGTGTAGATGCGGCGGGCGTTGGCGAGCACGTCGGGGCTGGCGGCCAGGGGATTCGTTCGCTGGTGGTAGTCACCGGGAACCATGAAACCCTTGCCCATGTCGGCCATGCTGATCACCAAGGCGGGCGGTTCTTCGACGGCAGTGCGCGCGCCGAGGATGAACACGCCTGAGAAGAGCATGGCCGCGATGCCGGCCAGTAACACCGCGCCGAGTACAACCCAGAGCAGAACACGCATACCGTTGGCTCCTTGACCGGGCTAGTCGCCGTGCCGAAAGCGGTAGTTGAGACGGCGTGGGGCGATGACGACTCTAGATACGAGCCTCACGCCCTGCCTGGTTTTCAGTTGACGCCTAAAGAGGGGAAGAGTCCGAAAATAGCTGGACGAGCAAGGGGTGGGCGGCCTCGATGGCGCGCCCGCGATGACTGATGCGGTTCTTGATGTCGGCCGGCAACTCTGCCAGATGGCAATGGTACGACGGCACGTAGAAGACTGGGTCGTAGCCGAAGCCGCCCCGGCCGTGGGGGGCAAAGGCGATGCGGCCTTCGAAGACACCCTCGACGGTCTGGGCTGAGCGGCCGGGCGCGGCCAGGGCCACGACGGCCCGGAAGCGCGCCCCGCGCTGGTTCCAGGGCACGGCGGCCAGGTTGCGTAACAGGTACTCGTAGCGGTCGCGGTCGGTGACGGTGGCAGGCGCGCCGTAGCGGGCGGTGTACACGCCCGGCGCCCCGTCCAATGCGTCCACCTCCAGGCCAGAGTCGTCGGCTAGCGTCCACAGGCCGGATAGGGCAGCGTACTGCTCGGCCTTGAGGGCGGCGTTCTCGGCGAACGTCGCCCCCGTCTCCTCGACGACGGTGTCAATGCCCGCGTCGCGCAGCGTTATCAACTCGACTGGCACGTCGGCCAGCAGCTCGCGTAGCTCGGCGAGCTTGCCCTGGTTGTTGGTGGCGATGAGGAGTTTCGTTGGCATAGCCGTTACAACCCTGCCCACAGTGGCGTCCCTCGTTTATGGCCTACCGTCCCTCGGCCTTGAGAATCCACTTGTCGAACAGGTCGTCGATTCTGGGGCCGCCAGCGCTGTTGAAGGCGGCCACCAGCCGCTCCGGCGTGGCGATGCCATACTTGTTCTGCTGATAGTAGCTCTGCAGGCCCCGATAGAAGGCCTCGTCGCCGAGACGCTGGCGGATGGCGTGGAAGAACAACGGTCCCTTGATGTAGACCACGGGACCATAGCGGTTGCCGCCCTCGAAATGGGCCAGACCCTCGCCGACGATGTCGTCCTCGCCCTTGGCGACCAGGTTGTCGACGGTGCGCTCCCAGCTACTAATGAGGCGGTTGAAGCGGTCCTTGCCGTAGCGATCCTCGAAGTAGATAGCGCTGGCGTACTGGGTCAGCGCCTCGTCCAGCCAGGGTGACTTGATGACGTCATTGCCGACGGTACTGTACCACCACTGGTGCGCGACCTCGTGGGCGACGGTTGTCTCGAAGGAGGGGTCGTTAGGCTTGTTGTAGTAAGCCGCTTCGATGAGGATCAGCCCCGGATATTCGACGCCCGCCGCCTTGAACAGCGGCGCGGGCACGATGTCCAACTGCCTGAAGGGATAGGGGCCGAAGCGCTGGCTGTAAATCTCCATGGACTTGACGCCAACATCCAGGGCCTTCTCGGCGGCGGCCTGCGTCTCGCCCAGGTAGTAGCTGTTGACGGTCGTCTCGCCAACCTGCTGGCTGACCTTGTTCCAGTTGGGCGCGACGGCCAGCATGAAGTCGCGGGTCGGGCCGGAGCTATAGCGCACGGTACGCGCGCCGTCGGAGCCGATATCCGAGATTAGGCTGCCGGTGGCGACGGGGGACCAGCCGCCGGGTAGGGTGACGCTCACGTCGTAGAAGGCCGTTGGGCTGTAGACGGCGTCGCCGTCGGGGTAGACGGGGTCGGCGACCCACTGGCCGTTCTGGCGGACCGCCAGCGTGGGGTAGGCGTTGGCAAGCATCAGCGTCTGCAACGCCGGCCCGTAGTTGTAGATGCCGTAACCCTGGCGGTCGGGACCGAAGTTGGTGGGGACGCGCCCCTGGAAGTCGAGCGTCACGTCGACCTTCTGTCCCGGCGCGATGGGCCGGGGCAGCGTCATCCGTAGGGCGGTGTTCTCAAGGTCGCTGGTCGTGGCGATGGGCTGCCCGCCGACAGTCGCGCCGGTCACCTTCAACTCGCCGCAACCGTATAGGGCGCACGAGTTGGGGAAGACGCGCAAGACCATATCGGTCAGCGGGGTTGTGTCGGTGTTGGTGTAGGTGATGGTCTGGCGGCCGGTGTAGCTGAGGTTGGCCGGATCCAGAGTCAGGTTGATGGCGTAGCGCGGCGCGCTCGCCAGCTTCGCCAGGTCGGGAAGGGCGCTGGGGGCCACCGACGTCGTCGCCGGCAGCACAATCGGGCGGAAGCCGCCCTGGGCCAGCGCGCCCGGCGCGGCCACCGCGGCCAGCATCAGCGTCAATAGCAGCACAAACAATCCGGCGCGTACTCGCTTGATCTTCACGTTCGTCCCTCGCTTGAACTTACGAATCTCGTGCTCCAAATTGTAGTCAGCTTCACGCCCGCTCCAACTTCGGCCACGGATACTCAGCCCAGGGGCTACACAAGGCACAAGGCGCGGACCTATGTGTCTCCCTTCGCGCCTTTGCGTCCGTCGTGCCGAAACCAGGAGCCAGACGTGCGTCGCTCCATCTCTGCTACCCGTACAAGCCAGCGTACTGCGCCCAGTAGCTCAGCACCTTGCGAACGTAGGTGGCTGTCTCCGGGTAGTCGATGGCCTCGATCTGGCGCGCGCTATCCTCGGCCGCCTCGCGCCAGCGCGGCACGGCATTCGGGCCGGCATTGTAGGCGGCCAGGGCGGCCCACGTCTCGCCGTCGAAGCGCTTGAGTTGCTGGGCCAGGAAGGCTGCGCCCAGGTCAATGTTGACGTAGGGCTTGAACAGGTCGTCCGCCTCAACCCCGTCGCGGCCCAGGGAGCGGGCGATGGTCTGGCCGGTGGTGGGCAGAATCTGCATCAGGCCGCGTGCATCGGCCGACGATGCCACGCCGGCCTCGAAGCGGCTCTCCTGGCGCATCACCGCGTACAGTAGGGCGGGGTCCACCCCGTAGCGCGCTGCCGCCTGCTCCACCAGGGTGCGGTAGGGGCGGGGGAAGGCCTCGGCCTGAATCGCTGCGGGCAGCGCCCCCAGCGAAACGCCCAGCCTCGTGGCGAGAGTCTCGACGGCGGCCATGCCGGGGTTATAGCCGCCCATATCGTTGGCGGCGCGAGCCAGATAGTAGAGGGCCAGCGGGTCAGCCGCGAAACGACTGCGCAGCAGTCCCAGGTGACGGGCCGCCGACTCGCGCAGCCCCTGCTCGTACAGGGCGCGGGCGCGCGCGATATCCGGACTCTGACGGATGGCCTGCTCGGCCCTGGCGAGACTATCGGCCGATTGGCCCGTCTTCGCCAGCAGCCACGCCTCGGCGGCGGCCGTGTCGTCGACGCCCTCGCGGCGGGTGGGGCGGGCGTCGATCGCCTGCGCCGCCCGCGCCGCATAGAACTCGCCCGGCGCGGCGGCGGCCGCCTGGCGGTACAGGTCGGCGGCGCGGGTGGGGTCGCGGCTGGCCGCCAACTCAGCCAGCCAGTACAGGCCCTGGGCCTGGCGGTCCGGGGCGGGAGCCTGGGCGAGGGCCTGCCATGCCTGCGTCGCCGCGTCGGTAGCGCCCATCTCCATCTGGCACAGCGCCAGTTGCGCCCGCGCATCCCAGCCGGGCGGCGTGGTGTAGCGGTCGGCGGCGGCCTGGTAGAGGGGGATGGCCGCCCCGCAGTCGGCGGCGGCTTCTGTCGTCTGCGCCAGTTCCAGCGCGGCCTGGGCGGCCTCGGCGTGGCTCGGATACGTGTCGAGAAAGGCGCGATACGCGGCGCGGGCGGCGCCCGTGTCGGTGCGGCGCAGGGCGCGGGCCTTGCCTAGTTCGGCGTCGGGAATGAGCGGGTCGCCGGGGTGGGTGGTGATGAGCTGGTCGTAGTGGAAGATGGCCTTCTGTGGCTGCCCCAGGCGGCGATAGGCCGCGGCGGCGTAGATGTGGGTGTCGGCGGGGTGGGCCGGGTCGTCGTCGGCCGCCTTGTTGAGGGCCTCCACGGCGCGGGCATTGTCGCCGCGCTCGTAGGCGGTCACGCCTCGGCCGTATTGCAGCGCCGGGTCACCGCCGTCGGCGTCGCGGGTCACCGCCTGATAGGCGGGGCCGGTCCTGGCGTAGTCAGTCCACAGGCGGCGCAGGATCGTGCGGGCCGCCGCCGCGTCGCCCTGGGTCTGGTACAGCTGGACCAGCGCCAACAGGGCAGCCGCCTTGTCCTCGTCGTCGGGCGCGGCCGCCAGCGCGCCCTCGTAGGCCGCTTTCGCGCCGATCCAGTCTTGCTGGCGGGCGCGGCTGTCGCCCAGGCCGTGCCACGCGGCGCGCAGCACCGGTGCGGTCACGTCGGGGCGGCGCACGGCGGACTCGTAGGCGGCGGCGGCCTGGGCGTAGCGGCCGGCCGAGAAGTGGGCGTTGCCGACGCGATTCTGGGCGTAGTCGGCCAGCGGGCCGCCCAAGGCGACATAACGCCCGTAGGCGTCAGCCGAAGCGTCCCACTGACCGGCGGCGAAGGCCAGCCGTCCCAGGCTGAACAGGGCGCTGGGGGCCAGCGGGTGGCGTGGGTTATCGGCGACGAAGGCGCTCAGCTCGCGAATCGCCCCCGCCGGGTCGTCGTCGTCGGCCAGCGCCTCGCCGAGCCAGTAGCGCGCCGCCGCCGCATCGGTGGCGGCGGGCGTCGCGCTCAGCAGGCCGCGATAGGCGGCGATAGCAGTGTCCAGGTCGCCCACCGCCTGGCGCGCGATGGCGTCGGCCAGGGGACCGGCGGGGGCCGGCGACGGGGCCGCCGTCGGGGGGCTGGTGGGTGAGTTAGCAGGGCGCGGCATCAGGCTGGGGACAGGGGTGGCGTTGACCAGGGCCGCCGATGGGGCGTCGGAAGCCGGAGGAGTCGCGGCCGCCGCCCGCAACGTCGCCATGTCGGACGGGAATGGGGTGGGTCTGGGGGTATCGGCGCTCTGGCAGGCGGCGAGGCTGAGGAGCAGGGGCAGGGCGAGCGCGACCAGCAGGTAGCCGGAGGGGCGAGACATGGGGTGAATTATAGCATCGACCGCCGCCGGGCGGCCACCCACCCGGCGGCGAAGACTCGCACCGATGCAGAACGGGTATCGGGTAGCGCGTCTCCTGGCCGTCGGCGTAGGCGACCAGGAGACAGCGCTACGCCTATTGGCCGAACAGCAGCCCGAAGCCCATGCCGGCGATACCGAAGATCATCCCCAGGATGATGGAGATGACAATCCATGCCGCGATGGCGAGGACGATGGTCACCAGAGTCTTGTTCGTGTCCAGGTCAAGGGCTTCCTTGATGCCCACGTAGCTTGCCACCAGCACCCAGATACCGGCGGCGAGAGCGACAAGCCAGCCGAGGATGGGAATGAAACCCAGCACGGCCAGCACGCCCGGTGACTGAGCGTAGCCCAGCGTGCGCAGGACCTCACCAGGGGTAGTGGCGGCGTGGTAGACACGCGTCCCCACAAAGTAGATCAGGAAGGACGAGACGACCCAGCCGAGCACGACGCGCAGCAGCCCACCGAGCAAGGAGCCGACGGGGTTCGCGGTGAACAGCATCGCGCCCAGGCCGGTGGCGATGGCGACAATGATGACGACGATGAGGGCGTTGGTAGTCTCGTTCTCGTTGGCCTCGACTTCACTGTATAGGGTGCGGTCCAGGCGGGCGGCGCGAATCATCTTCTGAATCATGGTAATGCTCCGTTGTCTCTTAGGGTGCGCAGGGACGACGAGGCTCGCCGTCGATTGCTATACGCGCCGCGCGCCGTCAGGTTTCAGTCGCGCGCAACACGCGCAGGGCATTGAGG
The DNA here is from genome assembly GCA_034431435.1 of Anaerolineae bacterium. Lineage (GTDB taxonomy): Bacteria > Chloroflexota > Anaerolineae > Epilineales > JAHCIE01 > JAHCIE01. The sequence goes on from DAOUDG010000096.1 coordinate 6,295, forward strand.
GTGCTCCACTTGCTCTCGGGGCTGGCCGTCGCCAGGGGGAAGAGCAGGCGGTCGCGATGGTCCCGCATCAAGGGCCAGCGGCCACGCTCGGTCTGCTGCGCGGCCAGGAGATCGATGGCGGGTTGCAGCCGGTCGTCGGTCATGCGCCCCGCCTGAGCCAGGGTTCGTAGCGCTAGCAGCAGGTCGGCGTCGCCCAGGTGAGGGAAGCCGAAGGCCAGGCGCGCGGCGGGAACGCTCGCCCAGTCAATGTGCTCGATGTCGGCCAGGCCGGTTTGGATGGCGGCCTCCAGCCCCGGCCAGCGCTCCTGGACCGGTACTTGTAGCAAGGCCCACACGGCGGGTACGCCGTCCCACACATCGCGCTGGACGAGCGCGCCCGGCGCGCCGCGCGCGACCAGCGATTTGGCGGCGCGGCGGGCGGCGCGACGGATGCGCGGGTCGTCATGGTAGCCGAAGCGCAGCAGCGCCCACAGGAATGCGCCCGGTAGGTCGTAGTCGCCGTCCGGGGTGCGGGCCTGGTCCAGCGCCCAGTCAGCGGCGGTGGCGATGCGCTCGTCGTTGCCCGGCGCGCCCAGCTCGGCCAGGACGACCAGGTGGTCGGCGGTGGCCTGCCAGGTGGGCGTGGCGGGATCGGCGGGGCTGCCCCAACCCCTGTCTGGATGCTGGGCGGCGAGAATGCGCCTGGGGAGATCGTAACGAGCCAGGGCGCCGCGCGCCTCGCGCACGACGGGGGTGTCGGTCTGGCGGTTCAGGACTTCGGTGAGCATGGCATAGCGGACGGCGGGGTTGTCGTCGTCCAGCAGCCAACTGGCCGGGTCGCCCTTGAGGGGCCGCCACCACTTCGAGACAAAGAGCATGGGCTAAGTCTCCCAGATGTCGGGTGTGTGCGCCATGCGCCAGGCTTTGTCCAGCACGGGGGCGAGACCTGGCGTGAGAGGTAGCGCCGCCCACTCGGTCGGCGTCAGCCAGCGCGCGTCGGCGGCGTCGTCGCCTGCCTGAAGTATCCCGCCGATGGGCCGCGCCAGGAAATCGACGATGACAAAGTGGTAGGTGGGTGTGGGCGCGGGGTCAATGCGCTCGACCATCTCCACCACGGGGCCAAGCTCGACCGCCAGTCCCGTCTCCTCGCGCACCTCGCGGATAGCCGCCTCGCGCAGCGTCTCGCCCCACTCGACGCGGCCGCCGGGCACCGACCACTGGCCCTGGCTCGGCGGCCGCCCGCGTCGGACCAGCAGGAGGCGGTCGCCGTCGACAATGGCCGCACTGGCGGCGAGGGTGGGGCGAGGGGGAGGGGGTGGAGCGGTGGGCGGAGTCGTCGGAGTGTCAGACGGCATGGGTTTCCTTCAGTATCCTCCGCTCTCAATCGCCTCTTCCAGCATTGGCTGGGTCACGACAATCAACTGCGCCAACGCCTCGGCGGCCTCGTCGGCCAGGGCGGCGTCCAGCCGCGTGTAGGGCAGGACGCGGTGGACTCGCGCCCAGGTGGCCGTCCAGTGCTCGGCCTCGACCGGCTGGCCCGACTCGGCGCGCACCTCGACCAGGCGGCGGTCGAAGACCTTGAGCAGACGCAGGTTAGTGTCGGCGTCGGCCTCGAAGTGCAGGCCTACCTCGACGTGGGTGTAGCGAGGATCGACCCACACCTCGTAGTGGAGGCGCGAGTGGCCGTAGTGCAGTTGCGCCTGATTCCCGCGCTGGCTGAGGGTGAAGGTTTGCCATGACGGCGGCAGTGTAGCGCGGACGCGCGCCGTCACCAGGGCAACGAACTCGTGGGACTTCATGCCGAGTTCGACTAGCTCGTGGTCACCCGGCCGTAAGGCTGGCTGGTTTCCAAGCCTGGGATCATGGCATAGTGCTTCTGGTTGAAAGTGTACAAGGGCTGTCCCAGTGCGGCAGCAGTGTGGCCGATGAGGGCATCGATGAAGCCGAGGCTATGGCTCAGGTGGTACTGGGCGTAGGTATGAACGGCCAAGTTGCACTCGGCTTCGGTCGGCCATGTGACCCGGCAACGCGCCGCGAGCAGTTCGACCCGCTCCTGCTCCTTCTTGTTGCGACAACCCTGGATTAGCTCCAGCACGACAAAGCCGGGCAGGATAAGTTCCTCACTACTGTGGGCGGCAAGCCAGGCACTGGCCGGAGGATACTGTCGAAGCAAGTCGATCATGACATCGGTGTCAAGGAGAAGCATGAGGACCTATCGCTCACGCCGCTGAGCCTGCTCGCGCAGTTTGCGAGCATATGTTGCGCTGTCGTCAATGTCAGTACGGTCCTTCCACATCCCGATAAGGTCCGAGGTGAGCAGTTCGTGAGCCGTGAGGCCAGACCTGGCTGTTGTCTCAGAGGCAATGCGGATGCTTAGTTCCACCAATTGACCCTGCTTCACCGGAAGATTCGCCACATGTACCTCGCCGTCTCGCTCAACCGTCGTTTGGACATGAATGACCTCGTTCATGGTGACTCTCCCATCGTGGGCGAAGCGTCCGTCATACGGAAGATGATAGCACACGGGCGGCGCGGCGACAAAGCGGGTGATTGCCCGACGTCAGGCAATCGCGGGCGAGCCGCCCGTACCGCGTCATCTTTCACGCTGCGTTCTCAGGTAGACTGACGGTGTCAACACCAGGGGCATAGCCCCTAGACTCCTGAGTCGCCATCCCCCGCCTTCTCTCTCTCGGCGGGGGATGCGCATTTCAGTGCGACGACCGACCACCGACCACCTTATCAACCCGTCGTCGGTCGGCCGAGCCTTGACCCGCCTCCGGCGCGGGTCTATACTAGCCGCTAGACTACCCGGCACGCTGGCGTCCAGGGAGCGACGAGCATGGACTTTCGACTGACCGAAGAACAAACGATGTTGCGCGACGCCGTGCGCGACTTTGCCCAGAAGGAGATCGCGCCGCGCGCTCGTGAGGTGGACGAGACGGCCACGTTTCCGGCCGAGACGTTCCGCAAGATGGGGGAACTAGGCTTCCTCGGCCTGCCGTACCCGGAGCAATACGGCGGGGCAGGGGCCGATACCGTCAGCTATGCCCTGGCGGTCGAGGAGATCTCGAAGGCGTGCGGTTCGACGGGGCTATCCTACGCCGCCCACGTGTCGCTGGGCTGTGCGCCCTTTTACCTTTTCGGCAGCGAGGCGCAGAAGCAGCAGTACCTGACCCACCTGGCGAGCGGCAAGGGCCTGGGGGCATTTGGCCTGACCGAGCCGCAGGCTGGCTCGGATGCGGGCGCGACGCGCACCACGGCCACTAAAGATGGCAACAGTTGGGTACTCAATGGGGCGAAGATGTGGATCACATCGGGGTCCATCGCCGATGTTGTCGTCGCCACAGCGCGCACCATCGTCGACGGCCACGACAAGGGCATCTCGTGTTTCATCGTCGAGAAGGGCACGCGAGGCTTCATCCCCGGTAAGGACGAGGCGAAGATGGGCCTCAAGGGGTCCATTACGTCGCAGCTCTTCTTCGAGGATTGCCGCATCCCGGCCGAGAATATTCTCGGTGACGTGGGGCGCGGCTTCAAGCAGATGCTCGTGATCCTCGACGGTGGGCGCATCAGCATCGGGGCGATGGCCCAGGGGCTGGGTGTGGCGGCGCTGGAGGCGGCGACGGCCTACGCGAAGGAGCGCATCGCCTTCGGCCACCCCATTGCCAACTACCAGGCCATCCAGTGGAAGATCGCGGACTCGGCCACGCTGCTAGAGGCGTCGCGGCTGCTGATTCTCCAGGCGGCGTGGCTCAAGGACCACAAGCAGCCCTTCAGCCAGGAGGCCGCGATGGCGAAGCTGTTCGCGTCGGAGGCGGCCGAGAAGGCATGCTTCGAAGCGATTCAGGTTTTCGGTGGCGCGGGCTACTCACGCGACTACCCCGTCGAACGCTACTACCGCGACAACCGCCTGACAGAGATTGGCGAGGGAACCAGCGAGATCATGCGGCTGGTCATCGCCCGCCATATCCTGCGCGATATATGAGACCCGACGCTGACGCGCGCCAGACGCTCGCGAACGTAGCGGCCGCTGGCGTCTCTACCCTCGTGAGGCGCTCATGACCCTGACCTCCCAGCAGAAGGCCGATATCAATCGGCTGCGCGACAACGAGATGCTCACCGGCAACCTGACCGATGCAGCGGCGCGCGCTGTCCTCGCGTGGGGCGAGGACCAGATCGCGGCCGGTACGCCCTACGAGGCGGTGGTTGCCGGCGTCAAGGCTGCCAATCGCAGCGGAGCGGAAGACCCGGCGCTGGCCCTGTCGGCGGCCACGAGCATGCTGGCGTCTGTTGACGCCCCGGCCCGCCAGGCCCTCGCGCCCGATCGCGCGGCCGATGGGAGCGGGAACGACATGGAGGCCGGCCTCCCCTTGCCCACCTCCCACGAAGGGCCAGACGATGCCGCTCAGGCTTGAGCCTCACCCATCGGGGCGCGGACGCCTGCGCGTCGTCCCTTCAGTCAACAGGCGTTTCCCTTGACAGGACGCCTCCTGGCGCGCTTGCTGCTCGTGCTGGCCCTCAGCTTTGGCGTCGTGGGCTGCGGCCAGGTTCCGTCGCCCCGTGAGGCGATGGAGGCGGCGCGCGATGTAGCCGCCACGACTCAGCGGATCGTGGACACGCTGCGCCAGGCCCAGTCAAGTCTGGAGCAGGGAGCAGCGCGGCGAGTGGAAGCCACTCCGACGGCCTCCACAGCGATTGCCACGCCCCAGGCGCCCACGCCGGCCCCGACGCCGCTGCGTTCTGGGGACAGTCCGCGCCTACCGATGGGGACGGCTACCCCGACCGCTCTGACGGCGGTACGCTATCGGGAGGGGCCGGGGTATGGGCTGTACTTCACGGCTCCCTTTTACCCCGAAGGCCCCGCCAATCGCTACGGGGGCCTGGACGCGGCGCTGGTGCGGGATCTGGACGCGGCGCGACAGTCGATCGACGTGGCGTCCTTCGCTATCGACCTGCCATCGGTGACCGCGGCGCTGGCGCGGGCCGCGCAGCGCGGGGTCCAGGTGCGGGTCGTGACCGATGACGAGTCGTATGACGAGGTGGTCAATGGGGCGGCCATTGACGACGCGCTGGCGCGGGCCGGGGTTCAGATGTCCATCGACCACGGTTCCGGCTACTCTCACAACAAGTTCGCGATCATCGACGATAAGATCTTGTGGACCGGGTCGTGGAACCTGACAACGAACGACACCTATCGCAACAACAACAACATGTTGCGCTTGACTGAGCCGCGCCTCATCAAGAACTACCAGCAGCGTTTCGAGGAGTTTATGGCGGGCCGCTTCCACGGCCAGGCCGACAAGACCGTGCCCAACCCGAAAATCACCCTCGCCAACGGCGTCACCATCGAGAACTACTTCTCGCCCAACGGCGGGGCGCGGGCGGCAATCCAGGCGCGGCTGGAGGCGGCGAAGAAGAGCATCCGCGTCCTGGCTTTCTCCCTGACCGCCGACAAGCAGGCCGACATCCTCATCGCGAAGCGTCGCGCCGGGCTACAGGTGCAGGGGGTGGTCGAAAGCCGCAATGCCAGTGGCAGCGGCGCGGAGTATGACCGCCTCAAGAATGCGGGCGTAGACGTCCTCAAGGATGGCAACTGCTACGTCATGCATCACAAGGTCTACATCATCGACGACCGCACGGTCATCACCGGCTCGTACAACTTCTCAGGTCAGGCCGAGACGGACAACGACGAGAATCTGCTCATCATCGACGATCCGAACCTGGCCGCCCACTACATCGACGAGTTCAACCGCATCTACAATCAGGCTCAGCATCCCAGTTGTGGGAGCTAAAGGAAGGCAGCGTATGACCGAAGAGACCCAGGGCGATCTGGAACTGGTCGCCACGTTCCCCAACTACATCGAGGCCCAGGTATGGGCCGACATGCTGGCTAAGGAGGGCATCGCCGTCAAGTTGATGCCCACTGGCCCCGGCGCAGGGCTGGCGACCGTCGAGTTCGAGATGGTCCAGATGCTGACGACGGCCGAACTGGCGCCCGCCGCCCGCGACATGCTCATTGCCTACAACGTCATCCCCGACCCTGATTCGGGCGAGGCGGCGGCGCAGGGGTAGCGAAGGACGAAGGACGAATGCGCCAGTTACCGGAATCAGCCTTCCACGGCGATGACCGCCGATCGCTGGCCCATCGTCCTGCGTTGCTCTACGATGCCTATATCTTCGACCTGGACGGCACGGTGTACCTGGGCGATGCGCTGTTGCCGACGGCGGGCGAGACCATTACCCGGCTGCGCGCGCTGGGGCGGCGGACGGTATTCCTGTCCAACAACCCCACCCACACTCGTGATGAATACGCCGCGCGCCTCAGCCGCCTGGGACTGCCCACGCCCCGCGAAGACATCATCAACTCGTCGGTAGTCATGGTGGATTTCTTGCGGCGTCACCTGCCCACGGCGCGGCTGTTCGTTGTGGGCGAGGAGCCGCTCAAGCGTGACCTGCGCGACGGCGGTTTCGAGCTGACCGAGGACGCCGAGCAGGTCGATGCCGTCATCGCCAGCTTCGACCGCACCTTTGCCTACCCTAAGTTGCAGGTGGCCTTCGATGCCATTCGCCACGGCGCGCGCTTCTTCGCCACCAATGCCGACCGCTACTGCCCAGTGCCCGGCGGTGGCGAGCCGGACGCGGCGTCGATGATTGCCGCCATCGAGGCCTGTACCAACACGCGGGTCGAGGCGGTGGTGGGCAAGCCTTCGCGCTACATGGCCGAGGCCATTCTGGGGTTGTTGCAGATGCCACCCCAGGCGGCGATCATGACCGGCGACCGCCTGGAAACCGACGTGCTCATGGGACTGGACGCGGGAATGGCGGCTGCCCTCACCCTGACGGGCGCGACATCGGTAGCGACGCTGGCAGCGTCAGGCATCCAACCGACGTACGTCATCCGACGCCTGGGCGACTTGCTGCCCGACGGCGTCTAGCGCACCCCAAGGAGGGCCGCGTGTACTCCTTCGAGGAAGTTGTACCCGGCGTTGTCCTGGCCGCCTATCCCCTTCGCCCCGGCCATGTGGTAGCGATGATTGCCGTCAAGGGTGATGCCGTCGCTATCATCGACACGGGCATGGCCGAGCATATGCCAGCCGCTATCGCCCCGGCCCTGGCTGCCCTGGGCGCTACCCCGGCCGATGTGCAGCTCATTGTCAATACGCATGGACATGGCGACCATCTCGGCGGCAATGCTGCCTTGCGGGCGGCGAGTGGCGCGCCGGTGTGGGCGGCGGCCGGCGATGCGCGTGACTATCCCCAGCCACCTGACCGCCTGCTGGTCGATGGGGACACCATCGACCTGGGCGCGTTCCAGTTCCAGGTGGTCGCGGCGCCCGGTCACTCGGCGGGTATCATCTGCCTGTACGAGCCGACGCGCCGCCTGCTCATCGCCTCCGACGCGGTGCAGGGCCTGGGCAGCAGTGGCATCCTGCCCCTGGTGTTCTACTCTGGCGCCGCCTACCGCGCCAGCCTGCGCACGCTGCGCGATCTGGACATGGACGTCATCACCCTGGGTCACCCCTTCGCCTGGTCGGGCGAGCGCGCGCTGATCCACCGGGGGGCGGCGGCGCGCCGTTTCCTGGTCGACAGTATGGCGGCTGCCGAGCGCCTCCACGACGCGGCCCGCGATGCTCTGGCAACATGCCCCGGCCAGGAGTGGGACTGTCTGCGCGACGCGCTCCTGCGTCGACTTGGACACGACCCCAAAGCCGATCTGCCACACATGCTGCTCGGTACGCTGCGCGCTGAGTTGCGCGACCTGGGCGTCGAGATTCGGACGCTGTAGAGGCGAGCCATGCCCGCCGCACGCTATCTGCTGGGCATTGACCAGGGCAGCAGCGGTAGCCGCGCCCTCCTTCTCGACGCTGAGGGCACGCCGCGTGGCTATGGCTATCGCCCGCTCGCTCGCCTGCATCCCCGGCCCGGTTGGGTCGAGCAGGACCCGTGGGCCGTCTCCCAGGGGGTCAGCGAGGCGATTACTGAGGCCCTGGCCGCGGCCAACGCCCGGCCGACCGAGGTGGCCGCCGTCGGCATCGCCTGCCAGCGCAACACCGAATTTGCCTGGGAGGTGGCGACCCGCCGCCCGGTCGGCCACGCCATTAGCTGGCAGGACCTGCGCACCCTGCCGATGGTCGAGGAAGTGGCGGCCTGGGAACATGGGCGCGAGACTCGTCACCGTCTGGGCTACGCGCCGGGGCCGTATAGCTCCGCCCTGCACATTGCCTGGCGGATGCGTCACGAACCGGGGTTTGCGGCTGCGGCGCGCGCCGGTCGCCTGCAGCTTGGCCTGTCGGCCGAGTGGCTGCTCCAGGCGCTGGGCGAGGCGGCGGGCCACGCGATGGATGTCTCCCTCGTCCAGGCAATGGGGCTGTACGACTTCCGCGCGGGCGGATACTGGGCGGACTGGCTCGACTTCCTGGGTATCCCCCGCGCACCGTTGCCCGACGCTGTTCCCTCGGTCCACGAGTTTGGCGCGCTACGCCTGCTGGGAGCGGATGGCGAGGCCGCGCTCGTTCCCGTGCTGGCGATGATCGGCGACCAGCAGGGCGCGCTGTTCGGCTACGACTGCCGCCAGCCTGGCGATGCGGAGTGTACCCACGGCACGGCCTCCTTCGTTGATGTGTGTGTCGGGTCGAGCGCGCCGCAGCAGGAAAGAGTCAACGTCTACTACGCCTGGCGCATTGGCCCGACGACGACCTACTGCCTGGAGGCGGATACGACGGTCAGCGGGGCGGTCATCCGTTGGCTGCGCGAGCGGGCGCGACTGTTCGATCGCGATGAAGAGGTGGGGCCGCTGGCGACGTCCGTGCCCGACGCGGGTGGCGTGGTGTTCGTGCCTGCTTTCACTGGTCTCAATGTGCCCTACAACGACCAGGCGGCGCGGGGCACGCTGCTGGGCCTGACCCTCGGTAGCAGCCGCGCCCACATCGTGCGCGCCTTTCTCGACTCGCTGGGCTATCAGGTGCGCGCCATTCTGGACCGCATTCGCGCTGACACCGGCCTGACTGTCGATCGTCTCTACCTGGGTGGCGGCGTGTCGGTGAGTGACGTGGCGTGTCAGATACAGGCCGACCTGCTGGGCATGCCAACGGTGCGCCCCCAGTTCACCGAGACCACCGCCCGCGCCGCCGCGTTGCTGGCGGGACTCGGTGCGGGCTGGTGGCCGTCGCTGGCCGCGCTACCGACGCTGCCGTCCGGGGCGACGGTCTTCGAGCCGCGCCTGTCGGCCGACGAGCGCGACGTGGGCTACGCGCGCTGGAAGCGGGCGGTGGAGGCTGTGCGCCTGTTCGGCGCGGGGGAATAGCCTGGGTTCGGCGCGGAGGCCTACAGCCGCCGCAGGCAAGGCGCGGGATGGGGTCATGCCGCGCCAGCCGGTGAAGAGGTATGGGGAGTGGCATGACGAATGAGACGAACTTCGAGCGGGTACGGGCGTTTCACCGCGCGGTAGGTGGGGCCGCACCGGATGCGCCGACTGCCCCGCCGGCGGTGACGCTGCGCCTGCGTCAGACCCTCATCCGCGAGGAGTATGAGGAAGTTGCGGCGGCGTTTGACGAGGCGGAAGAGGCGCGGGCGGCGGGCGCGGCGGTGGACATCGTGCCACTGGTCCACGAGCTGACCGACCTGTTGTACGTCGCGTACGGCGGCCTGGTCGAGCTGGGCGTCGACGGTGACGCCGTGTTCGCCGAGGTTCATCGCGCCAACATGGACAAGACCCATGGGCCGAAGCGCGCCGACGGAAAGCAATTGAAGCCGCCCGGCTGGCAGCCCGCCGACGTGGCGGCCGTCCTTGCCGGGCAGGGGCGAACGTCTGATAGTGGATCGGGCTGACAGAACTGGCGAGGGGAGGGGGTATGCTGTTTGGCGTCGATTACTACCCGGAGCACTGGCCGGAGACTCGCTGGGCGACGGACGCGGCCATGATGCGCGAGATCGGCCTGGAGATGGTGCGCGTCGCCGAGTTCGCCTGGTCGCGCATGGAACCATCGGCGGGGCAGTACGATTGGGGCTGGCTCGACCGCGCCATAGCGACGCTGACGGGCGCAGGCTTGAAGGTCATCTTAGGCACGCCCACCGCCGCGCCGCCCGCCTGGCTCATCCATGCTCACCCCGACATCCTGCCTGTCGATGCCGAGGGTCGCCGTCGCCGCCACGGTGGCCGCCGCCACGTATGCGCCAATGCGCCCGCCTTCCAGGAGGCGGCGGCGCGCATCGTAACGGCGATGGCCGAGCGCTACGGGGATCACGACGCCCTCATCGGTTGGCAGATCGACAATGAGTTCGGCGGCGGCGGCGGCGCCCGCTGCTATTGCGCCCATTGCGCGTCGGCGTTTCGCCGCTGGCTGCGCGAGCGTTACGGCGACCTCAGAATCGTCAATGACGCCTGGGGCGGTGTGTTCTGGTCCCAGGAGTACAGCCAGTGGCAGCAGATCGAGCCGCCCAATCTCGTCCTCGGTAAGCCCAACCCCTCCCACGTGCTGGACTACTACCGCTTCGCCTCTGACGCCTGGGTGACATTCCAGCGCAATCAGGCCCAGACCCTGCGGCGATTCTCGGCGGGTCGCTGGGTCACTCACAACCTCATGGGGACACTGCGCAGCCTCGACTATCACGCCCTGGCCGCCGACCTGGACTTCGTGAGTTGGGACAACTACCCCACGGGCAACACCGAGCGCGACAGCGCCGCCCTGTACGGCCCCGGCCACACACCGCCACCCCACGGCTACGACGTGGGCGACCCGGCTATCACAGCCTTCTATCATGCCCTGATGGTCGGCCTCAAGGAGCAGCCCGTCTGGGTGATGGAGCAGCAGCCCGGCTACGTCAACTGGGCCGCGTACAACCCCACGCCGCGGCCCGGCGTCGTCCGCTACTGGACGCTGGAAGGCTTCGCCCACGGCGCGGACGCCGTGGTCTTCTTCCGCTGGCGGGCGTGCCATTTCGCCCAGGAGCAATTCCACAGCGGCCTGCTCAAGCACGACGCGACGCCTGACCAGGGCTACGCGGAGGTTATCAGCCTCGCCGATGACCGCGCCGTGTTGGAGATGTTGCAGGGCGCGCGGACTCGCGCCGAGGTGGCTGTGCTCTACAGTTACGAGGATGACTGGGCGGCCGAGATGCAGCCCCACCAGGCCGACTTCAGCCTGCGCCGCGAGGTGTTTGCCTGGTTCCGCGCCTTCCAGCGGGCGGGTATTCCGGTCGAGATTGCTCAGCCGTCTACCGACCTGGCGCGCTTCCGTCTGGTCGTCGCCCCGACGCTGTGGCTGGTTGACGACGCCCTGGCGTCACACCTGCGCGCCTACGTCGAGCAGGGCGGGACATTGCTCATCGGGCCGCGCTCCGGCTTCAAGACGCCGACGAACCTGGTGCGGCCGGATGGTCCGCCGGGTGCGCTGACGGATCTCGTGGGCGCGAAGGTGGTGGCCTTCCACAGCCTGCCGCCCGGCCTGAGCTACGAACTGGGGTGGGCGGACCATGAGGGCGCGACGGCGTCCGTTGTGGTGTGGGCCGAGGCGCTGGAGCCAGGGCCGGGCGTCGAGACGGTGGTGACGTGGACGAGTGGGCTGCTGGCGGGACAGGCGGCGGCGACCCTGCGCACCGTCAATGGTGGTCAGGTGGCCTATCTGGGCGCATGGCTGACCGATGCCCTGGCCGACCAAGCCGTGGCGTGGCTGGCCCACGTGGCCGGCGTGTGGGAGGTGGTCGAGGCCCCTATCGGCGTCATGGTCGCGCGCCGCGTGGCCGACGGTCAGGAGTACGTGGGCCTGGTCAATGGGACGGACGATGAGCAGGCGGTAGCCCTGTACCCTGCGCCCCTCGTCGACGTCGCGACGGGCGAGGCCTGGCCGGCGTCGATGACTCTGCCACCGCGGTCGGTGCGCTTCGGCGTGCGCCCGACTGAGGCGGGGTAGGCTGCCTGAGGCGACGGTTGTCAGCCGGGGCGGGCGAGGTTACAATCAATCTGGCCCGCCGAGGCCTGTGCTCTGGCTCCCTCTCCCAGGGGGAGGGGGAATTACAACCTCCGGAGATACCCGCATGCAAGTTCTCTTCGTGACTCTGCGCGTCAAGCCCGACAAAGTAGATGACTTCCTCGAACTCGTTGAGTACAACCACCAGAATACACGCCAGGAGCCGGGCAACCTGCGCTTCGACGTGCTGCGCTCTCAGGACGATCCCGCCCGGTTCGCGCTGTACGAAGTGTACCGCACGCCCGACGACGTGACGGCGCACCAGGGGACGGCCCACTACGCCCGCTGGAAGTCGACCATCGACGGGCTGTTGGCCGAGCCGCGCCACCGCGCCATGTACACGACACTGTGTCCGCCTGATGGCGTGTGGTAGCCAGCCATGACTCCCTTGCCAGGCTTCGAGTTCGCGACCGCCCAACGCATCCTGTTCGGCGCGGGCGTCTTCGACCAGGTCGGTAAACTTGCCGCCGAGCAAGGCCGCCACGTGTTCCTGGTCGCGGGATCGTCCGCCTTCGCCGACGGTGGCCCGGCCGGACGGCTGGCGGCGCAACTGGCCGCGCTCGGTGTGAGCTTGACGACTTTCACCGTCGTCGGCGAGCCGGAGGTGACGGGTATCACAGCCGCCACCGAGGCGGCGCGGCAGGCGGGCGCAGATGTGGTCGTCGGCCTGGGTGGTGGCAGCGCGCTCGACACGGGCAAGGCCGTCGCGGGCCTGCTGACGAACGGCGGCGAGCCGCTGGACTACATGGAGGTCGTTGGGCGCGGCCAGGCCATCACCCAACCGGCCGCGCCCTACATTGCCGTGGCGACCACGGCCGGGCCGGGCGCGGAGGTGACACGCAATGCCGTGGTCCTGTCGCGGGCGCATGGCGTCAAGGCCAGCATCCGCAGCCCGTATCTCCTGCCCCGGCTGGCCGTCGTCGACCCGCTGTTGACCCATAGCCTGCCGCCCGACGCCACCGCTGCCACGGGGCTGGATGCTCTGACCCAGTTGATCGAGCCGTATGTCTCGCGCCGCGCCAATCCTTTGACCGATGCGCTGATTCTCAGCGCGCTGCCCAGAGGCGCGACGGCCCTGCCCCGCGCCTGGGCCACGCCCGACGCCGCGAATGCCCGCGCGGACATGGCCTTCGCCAGTCTGTGCGGTGGCCTGGCCCTCGCCAACGCTGGCCTGGGTGCGGTCCACGGCTTCGCCGCGCCCCTCGGTGGCGCGTATCCCATCTCCCACGGTGTCGCCTGCGCCTTGCTGCTGGCCCCGGTCATGGAGGCCAACGTGGCGGCCTTGCGGGCGATGGAGCCGGACGCCACGGCTGGCCCAGCGACGGCCGGCGCAACCCTGCGCCGCTACGTCGAGGTGGGCGGCATGTTGACCGGCGAGTGGGGCGCGGACGCTATTGAGGCCGGGGTAGACTGGGTGCGTGACCGGGTCAAGCAGTTCGGCCTGGGTGGCCTGGCGCGCTATGGCGTGCGCGCCGATGACTTGCCTGACCTTGCCCTACATGCCGAGGAGGCCAGTAGCATGAAGGGCAACCCTGTGACGCTCGGCCGCGCGACGCTGATGCAGATCTTGAAACGGGCGCTCTGATTCTTCTTCTTCACGTCCGCCACCATTTCTTCACGCCAACGTAGGCGTGTCGCCCAACAATGGCGGCCGCTCTGTGATTAAATACGTCAACGACGGGTCAGTCCCTGGATGTGTGTCAGGAGGGAAGCCATGTTCGGCTGGCGTAGCGACGATCACAAGACAGATGACAGCCGTGATGCGCAGCGGCAACAGTACGACAGCGACGCCGAGCGCCGTGCAGCGGAGATCCTGCGGCGGCTCGGCGCCGACCGAGGCGAGGCCGGCGATGTCGTGGACGATTTCATGCGCCGCGTGGACGAGCGGGCCGAGACCCTGCGCGAGGACGAAGAGAAGAAGCGTCATAGCTGGTGGTAGCCCCCGATTCCTCCCCGGCTCGACTCCAACCCCCCGCCTGGTCTCAGGCGGGGGGCGCGCTATTTTGCCCGCCTGCCTTGCCGCCCCAGCTTGTGGTACACTTGGCGCAGATGCGCCGCACTGGCTTCGTTGGCGCGGGATGTGGCCTTCCCGCGCGAGCCGACTGTCGCGACACGCGAGGGGCAACCCATGTCCACAGCCTCTGAACCGATGAGCCGTAGCCTGGGTGCGACGCCGATGGACACCGATGTTATCGTCGTGGGGTCAGGACCGGGCGGCGCGACGGTGGCCCGCGAGTTGACGCGGCGGGGTCAGCGCGTCGTGGTACTGGAGCGGGGCCAGGACCATCGCCGCGCCCCCTACTACGGCACGTACCTGGGGGCGATGCTGTACACCGACCGCGCCGCGCTCCTGTACACCCGCGAGGGCGTCAACATCGTGCGTCCGCTGATGGCGGGCGGTGCGACGAGCATGTACTGTGGCTGCTCAGCCCCGCCGCCCGACTGGTTCAAGAATTACGGGGTTGACCTGGACCAGCCAGTGGCCGAGGCGGAGGCGGAGTTGCGTATCGCGCCCCTGCCGCCGGAGTTGCGCGGCGCAGCGTCCACGCGCCTGGCGGAGGCAGCGTGTGATCTGGGCATGGACTGGCGGCCGCAGCCCAAGTTCATGGACCCGACGCGGGCGCGGCGCTTCAACTGTGGGGCGCATTGCATGCTCGGTTGCCGCTGCGGGGCAAAGTGGAACGCCGCCGAGTGGATTGACGAGGCGGTGCGTGGCGGCGCGCACTTCGTGACCGGCGCGATGGTCGAGGACCTGCTCATCGAGGGCGGCCAGGTGGTGGGGGTACGGGGGCGGGTCGGGCACACGCCCTTCCGCCTGCGCGCGTCGGTCGTCGTGCTGGCGGCGGGGGGGATTGGCACGCCGCGCATCCTCGAACAGGCCGGTTTCCCGGATGCCGGGCGGGGCATGGCGATCGACGCCACGCTCATGGTGTACGGCGTCGCACCGCACGCCAACCAGGGCCACGAGCCGCCGATGACGTGGTACTACGAGGACCTGGAGCGCGGCTACATGCTGAGCACCCTGATCGACCCGTGGCTGATGTACCCTATCATCACCGCCCTCAAGGGGCCGCGCTATGCCCTGACCTGGCCGCGCTGGGGGCGCACCCTGGGCGTCATGATCAAGCTCAAGGACCACGTATCGGGCGATGTACGCCAGGGTCACACCCTGAGTAAGCCCCTCACCGACGACGACCGCGCTCGCCTGGCCCACGCCGAAGCAACGGCGCGGCGCATCCTGGCGCGGGCGGGCGTCGATGGGGCGACGGTGTTCAGCACGCCGATTCGGGGCACACACCCGTCGGCGACGGTGCGCATCGGCGACATGCTCGACACGGACCTGCAAACATCGCTGCGAGGACTGTATGTGTGCGATGCCAGTGTGTTCCCTGAGGCGCTGGCGCGGCCGACGGTGCTGACCATCATTGCCCTGGGCAAGCGGCTGGCCGCCCATCTGTCGCGCGACAGGCGCGGCTAGTTTGGCGAAGCCGCTCACCTCTGGCATAATCCAACTGTGAGCGACAATCCTCCAACTCCCTGGATTCTGAAAGGCAGGTTCCGATGAAACTGGCCGTCTCCTCCTGGTCCCTCCGTAGCTACATTGGCAAGGACTTTACCTTCGACCGCTTTCCGGCGGTCGTTCGCGAGCGCTTCGGCGAGTACGGCGTCGAGGGCATCGAGTTGATTTCGCGGCACATACCGGTCTCGGACATGCGCCACGTCGATCTGGTCGCGGCGGGCCTGCGCGAGGCGGGCCTGAGCCTGGTCAATATGCCGATCGATGTGGGCAACATCTCCGACCGCGACCCCAAGCGCCGCGCCCACGACCTCAAGGCCATCATGACCTGGATTGATGTGGCGGCCGCCCTGGGTAGCCCAAACGTCCGCGTCAACACTGGCAGCCAGACACCACCCTTCGACACGGATATCACCATCGACTCGTATCGCCAGCTGGCCGACTACGCCGCGCCTCTGGGTGTGCGCATCCTGCTGGAGAATCACGGCGGCATCTCGGCCGACGTGGCCAACATTCTCAAGCTGGGCGAGGGGGTGGGCTGGGACCGCTTCGGGACGTGCCCCGACTTTGGCAACTTCCCCTCCGACCTCCGCTATGACAGCCTGACCCTGATGGCCCCCTACGCCGGCATGGTCCACGCCAAGGCGCTGGACCTGGACGCTAACCTCCAGATGCCGGAGTACGACTTCGCCCGCTGCGTCCAGATCGTTCGCGACGCGGGCTACGATGGCTGGTGGTCAGCCGAGTTCGAGGGCAAGGGCGAGCAGTACGCGGGCACGGCGGCTAACCTGGCGGCGCTGCGGCAGGCGCTGGCGTAGCGGCCCCCAACACCAATAACCGACGACGAAGGACCGTGGGCCGAGGGTCGATCCCTCCGGTCCACGGTCCTTTGTCTATCGTCAGCTCTACAGGGCCGCCCCTGGCCGAATGGCTCACTCGATCCAGATCGGGTTCGACCACGCGGCGCGGCCCAGGGCGTCGCGCACGGTGATGCGGGCATAGGGACTGGCGAAGTTCTTCAGGTTGATTTCGACGTGGGTCAGGCCGTGACCGTGGACACTGGCAGCATAGAACTGGCTGCCGGTGACGAAGACCCGCTCGGCGGGCGAGCAGCGCACGATGGCCTTGTCGCGCGGGTAGACCTGGATGTCGTGGATGGCAGGGCCGGTGCTGGAGTAGTACGCGCCCGCCTTGAGGGCGGCAAGCAACGCCTCGGGCGTGTTCTCTTCGCTCTTGACCCACACCCAGCCACGCGCCGCGTCCCAGCGGTTGGGGTTGAAGTGGGCGTCGTCCGTCGCGCACGCCGAGTAGCGGCGGCCTCGCATCGCCATCAGGTCCAGCATGTACCAGCTGTCGGCGCGGTCATTGTAGTCGGCTGATACGGCATTGTAGACTTCGATGGCATGGACGTCGCCGAGGCTGACCACGTCGCCCTCGGTCAGGGTGTACCAGTAGGGGTGAGCGACGGCGACGAAAGCGCCCGCGTCCAGGGCGCGGCGGGCGATGGTAGGGCCGCCTTCGCCGGGTGACGGCGGCGCGAAGTCGAGGGGCAGGCCGACGGCCAGGATGTGCCACAGGTTGCCTAGCTCGGTCTGGCCCGCGTGCAGTTCCGCCCCGATGAGAGTGGTGAAGGTAGGGGTGCGGAACGGGCGCGTGTCGGCGATGGGGTAGCCGTAACTCTCCAGGAAATGCTCGGTGAGGGCCAGGAAATCGTAGCCGTTCTCGCGATACACCTGGGCCACCTGCTCCGGGGATAGCTGGCCGTCGGACAGGGTTGAGTGGGTGTGTAGATTGCCGCGCCAGAAGCGACCCGGCTGGTCGAAGGGGAAAGTGTGCATAGGGGATAGTGCCTCCGCCGTAATTATACGACGGAGGCGGCATTATTTGGGTGTCAGAATGAAGATGGGGATATGCCGCCCGCCCGCCCGTCGCTCGTAGGCGTGGTAGCCGGGATAGATGGCGAGAGCCTGCTGCCACAGGCGGGCGCGCTCGTCAGGGTCGGCCTCGCGGGCGGTGTAGGCGCGGGCGAGGCCGTCGCGGGTAACGGTCGCCTCGGGGTGGGCGCGCAGGTTGTGGTACCAGGCGGGGTAGCGCTGCTGGCCGAAGTTGGAGGGGATGACGGCCAGGTCGTCGCCGGCCGTGAGCGCCACCAGGGGCACGGAGCGTGGCTGGCCGCTCTTCGCGCCGACGGTGGTGAGGGTGACGACCGGCAACCCCACCAACAGCCCGGCCAGGGTGGCGCGGCCGTCCGTCGCCCGTAGCGCCCAGCGGTCGAGGTGGTGGGCGGTGCGGGCAAACAGCCACGAGCCTGGCCCGCTGGCGGCGAAGGTCTTCATGGCCGAGTTGAGTAGCCGGCGTGGGGCGCTGGGGGTGGACATGCACGTGGTCCCTAACGAACGAAGCCGCCCCCATCGAGCGGGAGCGGCCTCGTGGGTGCGTGCGTCTAGACGAACTCGGTCATCAGCTTCGCCAGGGACTCGCGGGAGGGGCGGGTCCGGTCCTGGCCGAGCAGGGCGAGGGGCGTGTCTACCATGTTCTCAAGGTCGGTCAGCGATGGGCGGCTCTGGTCAAAGTAGATCAGGCCGGTGATGAACTCCTGCCTCTCACGGGCCTCTTCGAGGCGCATCACGGCGGCCATCTTGTGGGTCGGGTCGTAGTCCTCTTCGAGCTTGCGCAGCTGGATGACCGGCCCATCATGCATCTGAACCTGCTGAACCGTACCCGGCGCGTAGTCAACCTTGATCTCCTCGTAGTCGGGGATAAAGGTGATCTCGTGCAGTGGCTCTTCGTGAGACTTGCCGTAGTCGTAGCTCTTGTTCGACTCGGGGTCGTTGTTGAAGGTGACGCACGGGCTGATGATGTCGAGGAGGGCCATACCTTTGAAACGCATGGCCGCCTTGAGCAACTCGCGCACCTGCTTGGCGTCGCCCGCAAAGGAGCGGGCGACGAAGCCGGCGCCGGCGATGATGGCCTCGGTGCACAGGTCCAGGGAGGGCAACTCCATGACGCCGGCGTTCTTCAGGCGTTGGCCCTTGTCGGCTGTTACGGAGAACTGGCCTTTGGTCAGGCCGTAGACGCCGTTGTTTTCGACAATGTACACCATCGGGACGTTGCGCCGCATCGAGTGCTTGAAGGCGCTCAGGCCGATGCTGCCGGTGTCGCCGTCCCCCGACACGCCGATGGCGAGCAGGGTATGATTGGCGACCACAGCGCCCGTTGCCAGGGTCGGCATGCGGCCGTGGAGGCCGTTGATGCCGTGGGACGCCCCGAGGAAGTAGGCGGGCGACTTGCTGGAACAGCCGATGCCACTCAGCTTGATGATGCGCTGCTGGGGCAGGCCCAGCTCGTAGGCGGCATCGATGATACGCGATGAGATAGAGTCGTGGCCACAGCCCGCGCACAGCGTGGACGGGCCGCCCTTATAGGCGGTCTTCTCAAGGCCCAGGGCGTTGACGTTGGTCTTCCCGTTACCGGGGGCAATCTTCGTGGATTCCATGGCTTATAACTCCTGAGCCTCAGTGTTCCTGAACCGGCACGGGCCGATGCTCGTTCTCGAGGACCTGGGTGGTGACAAAGCGGGCGCTGAGGGGCAGACCGTCGGAGAAGGCGACGCTCACCAGACGCGCTGCCAGGTCGGGCATCTCCATCCGCAGCAGCAGGTTGAGCTGGCCGTCCTGGTTCATCTCGACGACGTAGATGCGCTCGTGGGCGGCGACAAACTCGCGAACACTGTCGGCGAAGGGCAGGGCGCGCAGGCGCAAGTAGCTGGTGGCCAGGCCCGTCTTCGCCAGACGGTCACGGGCCTCGACAATGGCCGGGTCGACCGAGCCAAAGGCGA
Source organism: Anaerolineae bacterium (assembly GCA_034431435.1). Classification (GTDB taxonomy): domain Bacteria; phylum Chloroflexota; class Anaerolineae; order Epilineales; family JAHCIE01; genus JAHCIE01. The sequence continues at coordinate 25,595 of DAOUDG010000096.1, forward strand.
TGATGCCGATCTTGGCGTTCAAGTTGTGGTCGATGACGGGGGTCGGGACCAGCTGCCGCGCGGTGTCGTGCTTGCGTGTCAGGCGGTCCATGTTGCGCTTCCAGTCTTCGGGCCGCTCGGTATACAGGGCGAACTCGTTGTGGCCCGAGCCGCGCGTGAAGTAGGCGGCCTTGAGGCTGTCGGTGCCCGGCAGTGTGCGCCAGGGGATGCCGTCGCCGTCGACATCGCGGTAGCGACCCCAGCCGTTGACGCGCTCCAGCGCCTCGGCGTCCAGCACCTTGCCGCGATCGATGGGCTTCTCAGGGTACGTGAACGTCTCACTCATCCACAGGTTCATGCCCAGGTCGAGGTCGCTCAGCACGAAGATGGGCGTCTGAAGCCGCTCGGCCAGGTCAAGCGCCACATGGCCGAACTCGAAGCACTCGGCGACGGAGCCGGGCAGGAGGACCGGGTGCCGGGCGTCGCCGTGGCCCAGGAAGTAGGTGCTCAGCAGGTCGCCCTGGGAGACGCGGGTCGGCAGGCCGGTGCTAGGCCCCATGCGTTGGACATCCCAAATGACGCCCGGAATCTCGGCGAAAGCGCCATAACCCGCGAACTCCGCCATCAGCGAGATACCGGGGCCAGAGGTAGACGTCATGGACCGCGCCCCCGCCCAGCCCGCGCCGAGGACCATGCCGATGGCGGCCAGCTCGTCCTCGGCCTGGATAATGGAGTAGGTGGCCTTGCCGTCGACCGTGCGCAGCCGGGGGGCGTACTTGTCGAGGGCCTCGGCCAGGCTGGTGGCCGGGGTGATAGGATACCAGGCGGCGACAGTCATGCCGCCGTACAACGCACCCAACGCGCCGGCTGTGTTGCCGTCGATGAGGATCATGCCGCCGGTCTTGTCCATCGCCTCGACGCGGTAGGGGTCTTGCTTGGTCAGGTTGGCGTCGGCCCACTCAGCCGATGCCTTGACGACGCCCCAGTTCAGCTCGATGGGTTTGGTCCTGCCCCGGAAGTGGGTCTCGATAGCCTGCCTGACCCTGTCCATATCGATGCCCAGTAACTGGGAGACGACGCCGACGTAGACCATGCTGGCGACGTAGCTCTTGATCTTGGCCTCAGCGCCAGACTGCTTCACCATCTCCTTGACGGGTAGCTTGTAGTAGATCACGTCGTCGCGGTTGGGCTGGAAATTGCGTAACTCGTCCGAGTAGAAACATACGCCGTCGTGGGGCAGAATGGCCAGGTCCTGCAACACGGTCTTGTCGTTGAAGGCGATGAGGACCTCGGTCCCCTCGCGCCGCGCGATATAGCCGTCCTTGCTGATGCGAATGGTGTACCAGGTGGGCAGGCCCTGAATGTTGGAGGGGAAGAGGTTCTTACCGTTGACGGGGATGCCCATGTGGAACAGGGCGCGGATGAGGGTGGCATTCGCCGTCTGCGAGCCAGTGCCGTTGACTGTGGCAGCCACGATGGAGAAGTCGTTGACTACGCCTCGCTCCTTGACTGCGCCGGGGTGGGGTGCGGTGTTAGTTACAGCCGTTGCCATGCCTGAGTCTCCCTATGAATAATAACGTGCGCGCCGTTGCGCAACGGTCCTCAAATCATAGTCCAGAACGACTATCGGCGCAAGAGACAAGTCAGCGGTGGTCGGCGGTCCGACCTGTGACCGCTGACACCCGGCCGCCGACATCGGCCTGCCTCATCCGCCCGGAATCTCGTCGCGAGGGTCGATTCCCGTCTCGTCGTCGCCGTCGGGTTCGTCACCCACGAAGTCGAGGGGGCCGGTGGTCAGGGGCGTGACGGGGGTCACGTCGCTCTCCAGCGCGCCCATGTACTCCTGGGGCGACTCGGGGTCGACGTCGGCGTCGGGCGGGCGCGGCGTGCCTTCGTGGCTGATGAGTGTCTGGTCGAGTTCTTCGCGCACGTTGGCGGGCTGATTCTCGGGGGACTGGGGAATGTCGCTGGTGGTTGGGTCGGGCACGGAACCTCCCATCGAATGCAAAGTTGGTGTGTCACAACGCTGGGCCAGGGCCGGGACGTGATACGTGAACTGCGAGATGTGGGAATCGCCAATCGCCAGTTCCCAATCTCCGATCTCTCTTCTTACGCATCACGTCTCCCACCCCGTCGCCTTGTTCAGCGTCTCCATCTCATCGGTGGTCAGGCGCAGGCCAGCGGCGGCGAGGCTCGGCTGAAGCTGCTCGACGGTGTTCGCGCCGATGATGGGCGCGGTGATGACGGGCTGGCTGAGCTGCCACGCCAGAGCCACCTCGATCAGAGACACGCCGCGCGCCGTCGCCACCTGGTCGAGGGCGTCGATGGCTGCCCAGCCTCGCTCGTTCAGGTAGCGCTGCACCCCACGGCTGCGCTGGCTGTCGGGTAGTGGCTGGTCGCGGCGATACTTGCCGGTCAGGAAGCCACCCGCCAGCGGGCTGTAGGGCATGACGCCGATACCCTGGTCCAGGCACAGGTCGCGCAACTCGCGCTCGAACTCGGCGCGGTGGACCAGGCTGTAGTGGGGCTGCAAGGCGTCGTAGCGGACGAGCCTGTTCACATCGGCGGCCCACAGGCTGCGGCACAACCGCCAGGCCGGATAGTTGGATGCGCCGATGTAGCGCACCTTGCCCTGGCGCACCAGATCGTCATAGGCGCGCAGCGTCTCCTCGATGGGCGTGCGCTCATCATACCAGTGAGACTGGTAGAGGTCAATCGTCTCGACGCCGAGCCGTCGCAGGCTATCCTCAGCCGCCTGCGTGACATGCGCGCGGCTCAGCCCTTCGCCGTTGGGACCGGGCCACATGCGGCCGCGTACCTTGGTGGCGATGACCATCTCGCGGCGGACGCCGCGCTGCTTGAGCCAGCGGCCGATAATCTCCTCCGCAACGCCCCCCGCGTTGTTGGCCGCCCAGTTGGAGTAGATGTCCGCCGTGTCGATGAACGTGCCGCCGGCCGCGTGGAAGGCGTCCAGGACGGCGAACGCACTCGCTTCGTCGGTGGTCCAGCCGAATTGCATTGTGCCCAGACACAGCTCGGATACACGCAGGCCACTACGGCCCAGGGTGCGGTATTCCATGATGCGCTTCCTCAATAGTGGGGGTTGACACGGGGGCTGTCGACCTCGGCCCGCGCTACACAGGCAGCGGAGGCAGCAGCGACTAAGACTCCCCCGCGTTCACCGCGCTCGGCCGCACCAGCAGCAGGGGCAGCGAGCCGCGATGCAGCACCTCGGTTGCTACGCTGCCGCGCAGCATTCGCTGCAGGCCAGACCGGCCGTGGCTGGCCATGACCACCAGGCTTGCGCCTGATGCTGCGCCCTCATCCAGAATGGCCTGTGCGGCCTGGCCGATGCGGAGGCGTGTCTCGACTCGTAACCCCTCGGCCTGCAAGCCGTCGGCGATGCCCTTGAGATAGTGACTGGCAGCCATGCTCTCGCCCTCGAGGATGCGGTCGGTTGTCTCGGCGCGCGCCACCTCCGGATCGACCAGCAGGGCCGTCGGCGGGACGGCGACACGCAGCAGCACGAGCGTCCAGTCCAGGGTGCGGGCGAGAACCGCCGCCGCTGGCAGGGCCGCTTCGGCGAAGGGCGACCCATCGAGGGGAACGAGCACGCGCGGGCGCTCGTCGCGAGGGGGTATGGTCGGGGCGGGCGCGCTCATGCGGAGCAGCAGGACGGGCACACGGCTGTCAGCGAGGACGGCTTCGGCGACGGAGCCATGCACGAGGCGTTGTAGACTGCCATGACCATGCGTGGTCATGATGATGAGATCGATGTCGTTCTGGGCGACGATGGCGGCGATGGCGCGGGCGGGGGGCGCATCGGGCGTCGCGATGTGGATGCTCAGCCCATCTCCCAGGCGGCGACGCACAGCCTCCAGGTAGGTGTGCGCCTCCTGACACGCGCCCCGCCCCAGGCCGCCACTCTCCCCCGTCGCGCAGACGAGCCAGACTTCCCCGCCCATAGCCTGGGCGAGCATGACGGCGATGGGCAGGGCGCGCTCACTCAGCGAGGAGCCGTCGAGGGGAACAAGAATTCGGCTGAACATGACGACTCTCCATCTCACCTCCCGACGCCAATACATGCTGTGGAGAATGTCCCAGGTAGGCGGGAAGGGCGCCGAGGTGGGCAGTCCACCTCGGCGCCCTGGCGTATCGCGCTTCGAGAGGCAGTTACTTGGCGGGCGAACCGACCGGCGCGGGGGCCGGCGCTGTGTTCTCGCCCGGCCAGGGTGTGCCGAGCCAATGGAGCAGCCAGCGGTCGAGGCCGTACCAGCCGGCGACCTTCCAGGCGAGCATCAGGCCAACGGCCAGGATCAGCAGCAGGCCATTGGTGGAGGCCGAGCCGGCCATGATGAAGTTCCAGTTCATGAATGCGCCAAAGAAGGCGGCGATGCCGACGAAGGCGCCGACGATGAGGGCCACGCCGATGAGGAACTCGCCATAGGCGACGAACTTGGCGAACCAGGTGTAGGATTGGGTGTCGAGCAGAAACTGAATGAAGGAGCGATACCAATCGAAGGAGATGGCGGGGCGAGCGGGCGGGGCCGGAATGGCGACGGCGGCCAGCCAATACTTCTTGAGCGCCTCACCGGTGACCGTCCAGCCGGGGTCGGGCAGCTTGTGTAGGCCGGCGTCGATCCACTGCCAGCCGACGTACAGACGCACAATCAGCCAGAACCAGGCCATGCGCGTGTCGCTGAACAGGAACCGGGCGAGTGGCGGGTCTTGAATCACGGTGTTGTTGCGGGCTGCGACCTTACTAGACATGACTCCCTCCTGAGGAGTGTGCCGGTGGCGCACCTGGCTCGACGTTGAGCGGGGCCACCGGTTAGTGCATGCTGCTAGTATAGGGGCAATCCTGGCTGGCAAATGTATTGAGGCATTTGTATCTGGTGGTGAATTGTCCACCTGCGCAGCGGGTGAGGCCGGGGGCGTCGGCCGAGCGGCGAGCGCCTGGTTGTCTCTTGCGCGCACTTAGGCTATTATTAGGAACGCTCAGGCGTGTGGAACTCGGAGCGTTGGCTACCTATGGACAAGACTCGTAACCCGATAGTGGCGCTGCCAGAGGCGAAGTTTCGCGGCTTGCTGGAATCCGCGCCCGATGCAATCGTCATTGTCGATAGCCGGGGCGATATTGTGGTCGCCAACTCCCAGGCGGAGCACCTGTTCGGCTATCCCCAGGCCGAGTTGTTGGGCCAGTCCATTGAGGTACTGCTTCCCAAACGCCTGCGTGACCTGCATCGAGGGCATCGCGGCGCCTTTAGCGCGCGACCCATGACGCGCCCCATGGGCAGCGGCCTGGAGCTGGTGGCTCGACGCAAGGATGGCAGCGAGTTTCCAGTGGAGATCAGCCTTAGCCCCTTCGAGACCGGCGAGGGGATGCTGGTCACGGCTGTTGTTCGCGACGTCACCGAGCGCAGGCGCGCCGCTGAAGAACTGGAGCGTCAGGTCCAGCAGCGCACCATCCATCTTCAGGCGTTGCTGGAGTTCAGTCAGCTTCTCTTGCGCACCCGCAGCCTGGATGGCATGCTCGACCAGGCGATTCGCCATGCCATGGCCTTCGTCCCAGACGCCCATCGCGGCGCGATCTATCTGTACGACGAGGAGACGGGCGATCTGACGCTGCATGCCAGCGCGGGCTTTCGGGAAGTGCCCCGGCTGCGGGTGCCGGTCGAGATGGGCATTCTCGGTCTAGCGCTGACGACGCGCCGCTCGTATGTATTGAACTCGGTGGCCGACTATCGTTCCATCGCCGAGAACGCGCTTCGCGAGCGTTGGGAGCGAACGATCGTCAACTTCCAGTTGGACCAGGCTCCCACGGGCGCGATGGTGATTCCGCTGGTAGCCCACGACCAGGCCATCGGCGCGCTCATCCTGATGCGCGATGGGGGCGGTGGCGCGTTTGCCACGGAAGAGCGCACCGCCCTAGAGACGCTGGCGAACCTGGCGGCAGCGGCCATTAGCGAGGAGCGCAGCCGCTCCCAGGCGCGCAGCCTGTCGACGCAGGTCGCCTCGCTGGAGGAGCGACAGCGCGAGATGGCCGAGCGGTTGAGCTATGCCGAGTCGGGCATGCTTCAGGCGGCGCGCCTGGCCGCCGTCGGCCAGCTGGCGGCGTCCATCGCGCACGAGATCAACAACCCCTTGTACGCGGCGCGGAACTGCCTGTACCTGCTGGAAGAAGACTTGCCCGAAAAGCTGCGCGGCCTGCCCTACCTGGGGTTGGCGCGCGACCAGCTCGATCGTATTGCGGGCATCATCGGCCGCATGCGCAACTTCTACCGCCCGGCGCGGGGCGAGATGGCCCTCCACAATCTAAACTACCTTTTGGAGGAAACGCTGGCGGTCGCGGGGCTGAATCTGCGCCACGGAGCCGTCCAGATGATCTTTACGCCGAGCCAGGACCTGCCCGAGGTGGTATGCAATGGCGACCAGTTGCGCCAGGTGTTCCTCAATCTGGTGATGAATGCCATCGATGCCATGCCGGATGGCGGCACGCTGACCGTGCGCACTGAGGGATGGCCGAACGGAGCCATCGTCGAGGTTCGCGACACCGGGGTGGGCATCCCGAAGGATATTCGGGAGCGGATGTTTGAGCCATTCTTCACCAACAAGCCGAGCGGCACCGGCCTGGGCCTGTCCATCAGCGCGCACATTGTGACTCAGCACGGCGGCCGTATCGAAGTCGAGAGCGAGGAGGGGCAGGGCAGCACGTTCCGCGTGTTGCTTCCCTATCAGCCGAGCGCCTAACTGCCAGGAGCGTGCCATGTCTCAGCCGACCGCCCAGATCCTCGTCGTTGACGACGAAGCCCCGATTCGCATCACGATGTCCGAGGTGCTGCGTCGGCGCGGCTTCGAGGTGGTCACGGCGGCGAGCGGCGAGGAGGCGCTGGAACTAGTGCATGAGCGGCCGTTCGACCTGTTGCTGCTTGACTTGAAGCTGCCAGGGATCGACGGCGTTGAAGTGGCGCGGCGCGCCAGAGAACGTCAACCCGACGCCGCGATTATCATCCTCACCGGACACGGCTCGCTGGAAAGCGCGATGGAGGGCATCCACCTGGGCGTCTTCGACTATATGCTGAAGACCTCCAGCCCCCAGGAAGTTCAGGCGCGGGTGGCGTCGGCGCTGGAGCAGCGCAGCGAGGACCGGCGCAGGAAGCAGCTTCTCCAGACCTTGCAGACGGTGGTGAGTGAGTTGCAGGGCGACGCCGCGCCCGTCCGCGAGGCCGGCCCGGCCGACGAGTGGATCGCCATCGGCGATCTACAAATCTCGACCTGGAAGCAGATGGCCCGCCTGGGCGACCGCACCTTGAACCTGACGCCGACGGAGTTTCGCGTTCTGGTGTGCCTGGCCCAGCAGGCAGGGCAGGTGATGACCTATCAGCAGATCGTGCGTTGCGCCCAGGGCTACGACGCTGACCCCTTCGAAGCCACCGAACTGGTCAAGCCCCACATCTATCATCTGCGGCAGAAAGTCGAGCCGGACCCTGCTAATCCGCGCTACATTCTGACGGTGCGCGGCACGGGCTACTTGCTGGCAGTTTTGGGCGAGGCGCGCTAGCGCGGCATGAGGAATCGTATGGCGGGTGAGACCATTCTGGTGGTGGAAGACGAGACGAAAATCGCGGACTTCATTCGCCGTGGCCTGATCTACGAAGGCTACCAGGCCCAGGTTGCCAACGATGGCCTGTCCGCCTTGACTGTGGCGCGGGATACGCCGCCCGATCTGGTCGTCCTGGATGTGATGCTGCCGGGGCTAGACGGTCTGGAGGTGTGCCGCCGCCTGCGGGCCGGATCCGACGTGCCCATTCTCATGCTGACGGCGCGGGACGCCGTGCGAGACCGCGTGGCAGGGTTGGATGCGGGGGCGGATGATTACCTGGTCAAGCCCTTCGACTTCGACGAATTGCTGGCGCGGGTGCGGGCTTTGCTACGCCGACGCGGGGGGCGCGATGACACGCCGGCCGATGATGTCCTACGCTTCAACGATTTGATGCTGTATCCGGCGCAGCGCCTGGCGCAGAGAGGCAGCCGCTCCCTCGACCTTACCGCGAAGGAGTACGACTTACTGGAACTCTTCATGCGCCATCCGCGTCAGGTACTCACGCGGGATGTCATCTACGACCAGTTGTGGGGCTATGACTTCGGCGGCGAGTCCAACATCATCGAGGTGTACGTTCGTTACCTGCGCTCCAAGATGGAAGCGAGTGGGGAGTCGCGCCTGATTCAGACTATTCGCGGCGTCGGTTATGCGCTACGTGACGAGTGACCGGGGAGCGGCATGTCGATTCGAACCCGGCTCACGGTCTGGTACGTTGGCCTGCTGGCTATCATCCTGATTGCCTTCGCCCTGGTCATCTATACCCTTCAGGAGCGGTCGGCCCTGGGCGAGGCGGATGCAGAGTTGCAGACCTACGCCCGCGCCCTGGTCAGCGTCGCCAGTCGTGACCTGCTCATCAAGTACATCAACGGGTCTGCGCCCGAGGCCACGGCGCGCGGTGCGCCCGTCCTGGCCTTCTCGAGCGCCCAGCTCTACGTGCAGTTCGCCAATCTCCAGGGCGTGATTGGCACGCAGGCCCCGCGCCTGCAAGACCTTCAGATTCCCCTCGACCAGGACATGCGCGACTGGGCAGCCCGTGGCAGGGCCACGAAGCGCACCGTTACCCTGCCCGACGAGACGGAACTGCGCGTCTATACGGAACCGGTGGTTATCGACGGTATGATGACCGGCTATCTCCAGGTCGCGCGGCCTATCAGCGCCGTCTCGGAGAGTCTGCGCCGCCTGGCGACGCTGCTGGTGGTGGGGATTGGCCTGGCCCTGGCATTGGCGGCCCTGGTCGGCGCGCTGCTGGCCGAGGCCGCCTTGCGGCCGATCGACAGCGTGACTCAGACGGCGCTACGTATCACGCAGACGGACGACCTCAGCCGCCGCCTGATTCTCCCACCGAGCGCGCCAATTGACGAGGTGGGCCGTCTGGCCGATACCTTCAACCTGATGCTCGACCGGATTGAGGCCCTCTTCGAGACGCAGCAACGCTTCATCGCCGACGTGTCGCACGAACTGCGCACGCCGCTAACCACCATTCGCGGCAATCTGGACTTGATTCGCCGCAGCGGCCACGTCGACCCGGAATCGATGACGGCGATGCAGTCGGAGGCCGAGCGCATGTCGCGGCTGGTGCGGGACCTGCTGCTCCTGGCCCAGGCGGACGCGGGCGTGACACTCCAGCGTACGGCGGTGGAGATGGATAGCCTGTTGCTGGACGTGTATCGTCAGGCGCGGGTCATCGCCCAACAGGCGAACCCCGGCGTCACGGTCCGCCTCGGCGCAGAGGACCAGGCCACCGTGCTGGGCGACCCGGATCGGCTGCGGCAGCTGCTTCTCAACCTGGCCGAGAATGCTGTCAAGTACACGCCGAGTGGTGGAACGGTCACGCTGGGGCTGGAACGCCGCGACGGCTGGGTCCGCGTGGATGTGGCTGACACGGGGATTGGCATCCCCGCCGAGGACGTGCCGCACATCTTTGAGCGCTTCTATCGTGTCGACAAGGCGCGCTCGCGCGAGAAGGGCGGCACGGGGCTTGGCCTGTCCATTGCCCAGTGGATCGCCCAGGCCCACGGCGGTCGGCTCGAGGTGCGCAGCGAGGCGGGGGACGGTACGACGTTCACATTGTGGCTGCCGGTGGCGGCGCCGTCGCTTGCCCGCGAGACGGGAATCCACGAGAGTGGCGCGGCGCGGCGAGCTTAAGCTCTTCTCATGCTGCCCTTAGTTGGCTCTTAGCGCACGTTAAGAATTTGCTCAGGTGTTCTCTCTATGCTTTCCGGTGACGGGCGCGCGGTCTGTGCGCCCGTCCACCTCTGGGTGTCGTTAGCGAAGAAGAGAGGACATCTATGAACGCGCGCAGAACAAGTCTCATCGCTGCTGTCGTGGCCGGCATCCTGATTGTGGTGTTGGTGGCGGGTCTCGTCGGCGGCGTGACTGGCTTCGTGGCGGCGTGGGTGGCTGCGCCGCGACTGGCCGCCCGCTCGCTGCCCGCGCAGCCCGCGGCCATCACCGCGCCGGCCACGGCACGATCGGCGGCGCCGACTACTGGCTCGTCGACCACCCCGGCCGGCGACGAGGCGGTGGTGAATGCAGTCCAGGTGGTCAAGCCAGCCGTGGTGTTGATCACGAATGGTCAAGGCGTAGGCTCTGGCGTCATCATCGACCAGAAGGGCTACGTACTGACCAATAACCACGTGGTCGAGGGCGGCCGCCAGTTCCAGGTACGCTTCGACAACGGGGCGACCTCGACGGCAACACTGGTCGGCACGTATCCGGCCGCCGACCTGGCGGTCATCCAGATCAAGAGCGCGGTCCCGGCGGTGGCCACGATGGGCGACTCCTTGGGCCTCAAGCCAGGCGAGCGCGTGATCGCGATTGGCAATGCCCTGGGTCGCTACACCAACAGTGTGACGACGGGTATTGTCAGCGCCACCAATCGCAGCCTGGGGGGCATCAACGGCCTCATCCAGCACGACGCGCCCATCAATAGCGGTAACTCAGGCGGGCCGCTGCTCAACCTGAAGGGCGAGGTGATCGGCATCAACGCCATGGTCGTGCGTGGGCAGGGGACGAGCGCGCCCGCCGAAGGGCTGGGTTTCAGCGTGCCCAGCGCGGTGGCGCGCGTCGTTGCCGACAAGCTCATCGCCGGCCAGAGTGTGGATTGGCCGTACATGGGCGTGAGCCTGGAGGGTGCGCAGGGTGGCATGCGCGTCGCCTCGGTCGAGCCGAATGGCGGCGCGGCGAAGGCGGGCCTGCGGCAGGGCGACGTGATTGTCTCGATTGAGGGCTACGCGCTGAACCCCGACATGCCAGTGTCCGCGCTGCTGCTGACCTACGGTGTCGGCGCCACCGTGAAGCTGGATATCCAGCGCGATGGGCAGGCCCAGACGGTGCCGGTGCAGCTGGTCAAGCGGCCCGCAGGGTCGTGACGCTGGCTGCCGGCGTGATATTCATGGCGCATACGTAACTCGGTTTGAGAGGCGCCGGCGGGTCACACCCGTGACCCGCCGGACGCGGTGTCTGAGGAACGTTTACCACGAGAGGAGGAGGTATGGAACCAGCCCCGACTCAAGGCGGGGTCCGCCTGTCCAGCCTGGCCCTGGCGGGCGTCATCATTCTGAGTGTGCTGTTCGGCTGTCTGTTTGGGACGATGCTCGGCGGCGCGGGCGGCTTCCTGGGGGGCCGCAGCATGGAGGCGCGCAACGTGGCGCTCGCCCAACAGCGAGCCAGCGACCTGGAGCGCCAGTTGCGCGAGGCACAGAGTCAGCGGCCGGTGGCGCCGGCCGCGCCGACCACCCCGGCCGCGGCTGCGCCGGCTCGCCCTACCACGCCCGCGTCCGGCGCAGCGCCCGGCGCCGGCGCAACCGCCGCCCCACCCACGCGCGTGCCGACGGTGTTCCTGGGGGTGCGCTACAATATCCTGACCCCCGAAATCGCCGCGCAGGTCGGGCTGACGATCACCAATGGCGCGCTGATCGGCGAGGTGGTGCCGGGTAGTCCGGCCGAGAAGGCCGGTCTGTTGCCTGACGACATCATCACGGATGTCGATGGCAAACCCCTGGCGGAGAACTTCACCCTGGCCGACGCCGTGGCCGCGAAGAAGCCGGGCGACGCCCTCAAGATGAAGGTGTTCCGCGAGGGCAAGACCATCGACCTGACGGCGACACTGGCAGCGCCCGCCTCTGGCGCGCCCACCACGCCGTTGCCTGGCCCCGGCAGCCCGGCGGCTCCCGTCGCCCCACCCGCGGCGACGCCGCGTAGCCCGGCGGCCCCTGTCGCCACGCCGCGCTCGCCTGGCGCGACGCCACGCCCTCCGGGCGCAGCGCCCCAGGCGACGCCGTCCCGTCCGCCGGGTGGACAAGCGCCCGACCGTCTCACTCCCGCGCCCGGTGGCCCGTCCTCGACGGCTCCCACCGGGCCGCGACCCTATTTGGGGGTTATGGTAGCGCCTGTGACCGAGGCGGCTGCCAGGGCCAGCGGCCTGCGGCAGGTGTCGGGGGTCGTGATCGAGAGTGTCATGCCTGCCAGCCCCGCCTACCAGGCGGGGCTGTTCGACGGCGATATTATTCTGGCCGTGGATGGGCGAGCGGTGGACGATAATCATCCGCTCGCGGCCCTGATGGCTCTCAAGCAGCCGGGTGACAAGACCACGTTGCGGGTCATCCGCAGTGGCAAGGAAGAGGACGTGGTGATTATGCTGGGGGCGACGACGGGCGATCGCGACCAGGCCCGCCCGACTGCGCCCTGAAGCACAGGCTGCCGGGTGATTATTTCTATCTACTGAGGTGCTTTGTGACTCGATCCCGTTCCTGGCTGCTACTGGCGCTTGCGGCTGTGCTGGCCGTGTGCGCCCTGTGCACGGTCGTTGGCGCTATCGGGTGGGGCGCGCCGCGCCTGCAGAACGCCCTGGTGAGCGCGCCGCCCACCGCCACCCTGGCCGTCGCCCCAACGTCGCGCCCCGCCTCGCCTCCGAGTCCCGCGCCCACTGGCGCGGCCGCGGCGCCGCCAGCGCGGACGGCTGAGCCGA
>DAOUDG010000097.1:0-10082 GCA_034431435.1 Anaerolineae bacterium
CTCGTCGTCTGGCGGCGGAACTTGCCTCGTATGCCCCCGCCGATCGCTACATCCTGTTCGAGTTGGGTGTCGAGCGCGCCGCTTCCACCGTCTACGTCGATGGGCAGCCCGTGCGCGAGCGCTGGCAAGTCGAGGCGACGTAGCCCCTGTTTTTCGCTCTACGCCCCGCGCTCCCCGCTCCCCGACGCCGCGTTCCCCCACACTTCGACCGCCACGCCGTCGCGCTGGCCGGCCCACAGCGGCTGGGTGCAGGTGTGCCGCAGCAGGTTCTTCCACAGCCGCGCCTTCTCGAAGGTTGCCTCGTTGGCGCTGAACAGGCTGAACACCGAGCGCGCCGCCACCAGTACCATCTTCTTCTTGGCGCGGCTCAGGGCGACGGTCAGGCGGCGCGGGTCGAGCAGGAAGTCGCCCGCCGCCAGCAGATACTCGCGGTTGCTCTCCGTCGCTGAGACGAGAATCACATCCCGCTCGCCACCCTGGAAGCGCTCGACAGTGTCCACCGCCGTCTGACGCAGCGCGCCGGTTTCCTCGTCCACCACCGTCAGGAACGGATAGTCGGCGATGAGGGCGGCGCGCTGGGCGCGGTGGGGCACGACCACCCCCAGCCCGTGGCGAGCGTCCAGCCCGTAGCATTGCACCAGTGCGTCGAGCAGCGGCCCGACGAGGCGCTCCTCGAAGGGGTTGCGCGTCTGGCTGTCGGCCTCAGCGTGAACCACGACGACCAGCGGATGGTCCGGCGACAACACGGCGGCGACGAAGGGGTCGCCGATGGCGCAGTCGGCGAGGATGGCGTGCTTGCGCGAGAAGTAGTCAATCCCATCGCGGCTGTAGATTTCGCGGCGCAGGAACTCGGCGTGGTCGCGGTGGACGCGGAAGCTCTCCTTGAAGCGGATCATGGGTGGGTCCATCGCCAGTAACGTATCGAACAGGGACTCGTAGGCCTTGTACTCGCGGAAGGTGCGGCGCGGCTCGTTGTCCCAGTCGTGCTGGACGATGGGCGGCATCTGACGGTGGTCGCCGACGACGATCAGCTGGCCGTTTGGCCTGAGAGGCAGCGCGGCCATCGCCGCCTCGGGTAAGTTCATCTGCGACGCCTCGTCCAGCACCAGGCAGTCGATGTAGTGGTGGGCGAACAGGCCGCCCTTGCGATCCTTCACCAGTCGATACACTGCGCCGGGTGTCGCAGCGATCACCTCCCACGAGGCCTCGTGCAGAATGTCCCAGTTCTTGCGCGCCCCCTTCTCCTTGTCGGCGTCCTTCGCCAGGGCGATGATCCCGTCAGGCGGGGCCTCCTTGCCCGCGAGGCGAAACAGAGGCGCGTCCAGCAGGCGGCGGTCGAAGTGTGCGTCGAACAGATCGGGATGGCTGGCGGCGATGTCGGCCAGCTTAGTGTGCACGCGCAGCACGTTTTCCAGCAGCACATCCGTGGCGCGGTGGGTCTTGCACGTCACCTGGGCGCGGAACGGCCGTCCCGCCGCCATCGCGCCCTGCATGCGCGCGAACAGGGCGAAAGCGGCGGTGTAGCTCTTACCCGTGCCCGGCGGTCCCTGGACGAGCAGAGAGGGAGTATCGCCATGCTCGCCAATGAACTTGTGCTTGTCCGTCTCGAAGTCGTGCAGGAGGCCGTGGGCATGCAACTCGACCAGCCCAGCCAGGAAGCGCGTCTGGCCCAGCGCCGCCGCCTGCGGCCAGTCGGCGTGCGCCTCGTCGGGGCGGGCCAGCCGCTCATAGAGGGCGTTGCGGCCCTGGGCCTTGCCTGTCTCCAGGTCGCACAGCCCCTGGACGACCTTCGCTCCCCAGAAGCCGTAGATATCGTTGGGGTCACTGTCCAGGGTGTATACCGTGTCGGCGACCAGTGGCCGCTCGATGGGGCCGAACAGGAAGCCGGCCGGGTTGTCGCTACTGCCACCGCCGCCCGTGAGCCGCAGCATGACCGCCGCCGCCGTCGCCCGATTGGCTGCGTCGCGCTCGACCTGGACCTCCACCACCTCGGCGCGTGTGCCGTACAGCATCTGGCGCGGCGTCGGCGTGTTCGGCGTGCGCTGCTCGACCGGCAGCCGCTCGTCTATCGTCTCGGTGGGGTAGACGACTATATAGTCGCCCTCCTTGATCGACCACAGCGTCAGGGCCGTATCCAGGTCGCAGTCCAGGCCGTCGGTCACGATTTGCAGCCGGACGCGCATGTCGCGCTGATCCCAGCCCATCTCGGCCCTCTGCTTCTTACTCAACGTCGCCCCGTTGGCCCCGAGGTCCAGTCGTTGCAGTCGCCGCCGCTCATTCTCGCGGTTCCGCTCGGCCACGTCCGGCTCTTGCAGCGCTTCATCGTAGCGCGCCAGCAACGTCTCGCCCATGAGCACACGGCGGGCAGCCGGCGCGTGGCGCGTCGCCTTCCACCGACCCAGCGCCGTGTGGCGCTCAATGGACACGAACTCCGCCAGGGATTGGGCCAGACTGCGCGCCTTGTCATCGAAATGACTCAGGTCGGGCAGGGAGAAGGGCTTCTTCTCCGTCAGCTGGTTGCCGCGGAACCGCCCGGCCAGATGCTCCATCGCTTCCAGGCGGCGCGCTGCGAAGGCGCGCACCAGGCCCAGGTCCACCTGGCGGTAGCCGGCGAAGTCGTCCTTGCCGTCGTCGCTGATGGGGAGCGCGCCCCAGGCGTGGAAAGCGTACTCCAGCGGAATCTGCGAGTTGAAGCGGGCGCGCCGGGTATAGTAGCTGCGCGTCTCGGGGTCGTCGTTCCGCCGGCCGCGTGAGTCGAAAACGCGAGTATAGAACAGGTCGCGGAAGGGTTGCGGGGTGTTCCAGTCGAAGCGGGTGAAGGCGGCTACCGAGTGCAGCGTCTGGCACAGCATCGGGTAGTTCTGGTGCTCCCGAATCTCGGTCTCCAGGAAGCTGCTGATGGGTGAGTCGTAGGCCGCCAGTTGGGTCATGAAGTCGTACAGCGGGGTCGCGCCTAGCACCGTCTGGCCGTGGCGGCCGAGCGCATCCAGCAGCACGTCCTGGGCGTACTTATCGTAGAAGATCAGGTGGATGGGCGCGGCCCGCTCGCCCTCGGCGTCGGGGGCGGCCAGCTCGATGACGGCGCACACCGTCTCCTCCACCCAGCGCACCAGCAACTCGCGTTCGGCGGCGTCGCTGGTCGGCGGTTCGTCCGCTAGCTCGATGATGGTGTCCCGACGGGCCGGCAGCCCGGCCTCGTTCGCCACCACCAGCGCACCCAGCAGATATACCCGGTCGTGAAGGTAGTCGTGCTGGGCGTCGATGAAGACCCGCACCAGGTTTGGGTTGTGCGTCGCGTCGCTGTAGGGTAGGGAGGTGTGGCCGGAGTGGGGGATGTACTCGAGGCTGTCGATGTTCTCACCCAGGTACTTGCGGTAGCGTCGCGCCCGCAGCACCAACTCATCCACGCGCGGCCCAACCGGCCACGCCTGCGCCGCCGCGCGCACCTCGTCCTCGCGCCCGCGCGCGGGCAGTAACTCAGCCTTGCCTCGTCGCCCGTTCGCGTCGCGCGGCGGGAGGTCCTTCAGCGTCGCCAGCGTCTGCGTCGTCGTCAGTCCCAGTCGCCGCAGGGCGATCTTGTCCTGCATCGTCAGATAGGGCAGCAGCGACAGGTCGTCGTGCTCGACAGCCCACTTCAGGCACAACTCGTTGAACAGACAGCCGTCGCACTTGTACGTCAGGTGGAAGGGCAGATCGTCAAACGGGGTGTCCGCTACCCGCGCCGCCGTCGAGTCGGGGCCGCTTACCAGGTCGCTGACCGTATCGAGGAACGCCTGGGTGTCGGCCCCGCCCAACACCTCCAGGTAGGCGTTCTCGACTCCCAGCCGCTCGCGGGCTGCGCCACGCTGCGCCGTCAGGTTCACAGTGGCATCGGGTACGGCGTGCCCCTCGCCCTCGACCGGCCCCCGGTACAGCACGCCGATTTCTACACTCGCGGGTGGCAACCCGGCCGCATGCAGCAGTCGCGACAGCATCGCATGGTAGAAGGCCACTTGCAGGCGGTGCTCCACCCGCGCCGCCGTCGACGTCTTGGTATCGGCGATGAGCACGCGCAGCTCGCCCGCCCGCTCCCGTTCCAGGCGCAGGATGTCGATATCGCCCGTGACCTGCCAGTCACCCAGGCCGACCGCCAGGCGCGGCTGGAACAGCACGCGCGCTTCCCCCGCCGCCAGCGCGCGCGCCGCCTCGACCACGGCGGCGTTGTCGTCGCCCCGCCGCCCGCCGATGGTTGCCGCCTGCGCCAGGTTCAGCGACGGGTAGGCCGCCGCAATCGCGCCCTCGACGTCTTTCTCGAACGTGCGGCCCACCTCCGCCAGCAGCGGCGGAATTGCCTGGGGCGCGACGTCGTAGTCGCGCAGGAAACGCTGGCCGCCGTGGCGCGACGCCAGTTGCAGCCGCAGGTAGCGTTCGCACTGGTCGAGGCGAATGAACTGCGCCACATCGGTCGGCGTCACGCGCCGCCCCGTCGCGGGCAAGGCAGGGAGAGAGAGGTCAGGCATGGGCGTACCTGTCATGGTGGTCAATGGGGGGTAGCCGTGAGTATACCTTTGCCTCATGCCCAACGCAAGCCTGAGGCCAGGGATACGCCTTCACGTGTGCCGAGCGTTCGGCTGCTGTGCCGGTTGGATGTATACTATCCTGGGCCAGCGCAAAGGACACGAAGGCACAAAGCCCCGAAGAGGGAATAACCTGTCCATATCCTGAAATTGCCGCCGGTTCGAAATCTAGTTCACGCAGGATTGCGTCCATTATGGATGGCTCGCCCACGCTCACCCGGAGAACCCCATGCCCGACCCCCTGCGCCTGATGGCTGTCCTGGCCCACCCCGACGATGAATCCCTTGGTTGTGGCGGAACCCTGGCAAAGTACGCCGCCGAGGGGGTCGAGACGTATCTGGTGACAGCCACCCTCGGCGAGCGCGGCTGGCAGGGCGACCCGGCCGACGACCCCGGCCTGGCCGCGATGGCGCGCCTCCGTGAGGCTGAGCTGCGCTGCGCGGTGGCGACCCTGGGTATCCGCGAGCTGGCGTTGCTCGGCTACATTGACGGCGACCTCGACCAGGCCAACCCCAGGGAGGCGGCCGACCGGATCGCCGCCCACCTGCGCCGCCTGCGGCCCCAGGTCGTGATCACCTTCGGCCCCGACGGGGCCTACGGCCACCCCGATCATATCGCCATTTGCCAGTTCACCCTACAAGCCTGCATCCTGGCCCAGCAACCCGACGGTGACCAGCCCGGCCACCGCGTCGACAAGCTGTACTACCTGGCCACCGACCAGCCGCTCGCCGACGTCTATCTCGCCATCTTCGGCGACATCTCAATGGATGTGGACGGTGTGACGCGGCTGCCCTACTGGCTCCCCGACTGGCAGGTGAGCGCGCTCATCGACGCCACCGACCATTGGCAGCAAACCTGGGCGGCGTGTCGCTGCCACGCCAGCCAACTGCCGCCGCCCGCCGTCCTCGACAGCATCCCCGACGAGACGCATCGTTTCCTGTGGGGCTATCAGCCCTTCGTGCGCGCCTTCAGCTTCGTCACTCGCGGCCATGCCCGCGAGACCGACCTGTTCGACGGCCTGCGCTAGACGGCGGCCCACGCTGCCAGATAGGTGCTTGCTCATGACCAGCCCCGTTGCCGCGCGTATCCAACGCTATACGACGACCATCGCGCCCGTCCTACGCTTCCTCATGGACTCGCCCTACGCCCACCGCGATGTGGCGTTGCCCCACGCCGACCTGGCGCTGGGCAACCCCCACGAGATGCCGCTGCCCGGCATCGTCGACGCCCTCCAGGGGTGGGCCGTCCCCCAACACAAAGACTGGTACGCCTACACTATGAACCTGCCGGAGGCGCAGGCCGTGGTCGCCACCAGCCTGCGGGAGCGCGTGGGCGTGGCGTTCGCCGCCGACGACATCCACCTGACCAACGCCGCCTTTGCCGCACTGTCCGTCGCCCTGAACGCCGTGGTCGACCCCGGTGACGAGGTAATCTTCATCAGCCCGCCGTGGTTCTTCTATGAGATGATGATTCAGAGCGTGGGCGGCGTGCCGGTGCGCGTCAGAATCGACCCGCGCACCTTCGACCTCGACCTGGCCGCCATTGAGGCCGCCCTATCGCCGCGCACGCGAGCCATCATCGTCAACTCGCCCAACAACCCCACCGGCAAAATCTACCCGGCTAGTACCCTCGCCGCGTTGGGGCAGCTTCTCGAAGCCGCCAGCCAGCGCCACGGGCGCGCCATCTACCTCCTGTCCGACGAGTCCTACAGCCGTATCGTCTTCGACGGCCGTCAGTTCGCGAGTCCCACCCAGTTCTACCCGAACACCCTGCTGCTCTATACCTACGGCAAAACGCTCCTCGCGCCCGGCCAGCGTATTGGCTACATCGCCCTTCCGCCCAGCATGCCCCACCGCGCCGCGATAGGCCAGGCCATCAACCGCGCTCAGATCGCCCTCGGCTGGGCCTTCCCCAATGCCCTGCTGCAACACGCCCTGCCCGACCTGGAGAAGCTCTCAGTCGACATCGGCCGCCTGCAAGCGCGGCGCGACCGCCTCGTGTCGGAACTGACGGTCATGGGCTACGAGATGACCACGCCCGAAGGCACGTTCTACAGCATGGTGCGCGCGCCCATTGCTGACGACGAAGCCTTCGCCCAGCGCCTCGGCGAGGCGCGCGTGTACGTGCTGCCGGGCACGGTGGTCGAGATGCCCGGCTACTTCCGCCTGTCTGTGACCGCCAGCGACGAGATGATCGATTTCGCCCTGCCGGTGTTCGCTCGCATCCGCGAGCAGGCGCTACAGGCGGCTACATTGTGATTTCCCCCGCGGCTGAGTAGACTATAAGTAGTCTGTTCGCCACCGGAGGGTAGCTATGTCCGCCGACCGACACTCGCGGCCCTGGCTCTGGGTCGGACTTGCCGGCGGCTGCGGCCTGCTGCTGGTGTGTCTGTGCCTGGTCGGCATCAGCGGTGGCGCGGCCCTGGCGCGGGTCAATGGGTTGCCCATCGGTGGCAATCGCGCGGCCCCGGTGAACCGCATCGCCTATCAGGGCAACGACGGCAACATTCGCACCGTCGCCCCCGATGGCAGCGATGACCGTCCCGTCACGACGGACGGCGACGGTAGCGAGCGGCCGCAGCGCTTCTACATGCTACCCACCTGGTCGCCCGATAGCCGCCAGGTCGCCTATGTGCGGGTGGCAGGCGGGGCGAGCGGCCTCGAATCGACCCTTCAGGCGACCAACCTTGAGACAGGCGTCGTCGAGAGCCTCCACTCGGCCGACGACGTCAGCCCCTTCTACCTGTTCTGGTCCCCCGATAGCCGTAGCATCGCCTTCCTCGAAGCCACCGGCGACGACATCGCCCTGCGCCTCGCCACACTCGGCGCGAGCCAATCCCAGGCGCTGGGTCAAGGTTCTCCCTACTACTTCGACTGGTCGCCCGACAGCCGCGAACTGGCCTATCACATTGGCGGGGTGCGGCGCTCCTCGCCCACGGCGCGGGTCGGCCGGCGGAGTATCGGCACGACTGACGAGCGCTCCCTCAGTGAAGATCCGGGCGTTTTCCTGTCCCCTGACTGGTCGCCCGATGGCCGAACCCTCCTCTTTGCCCGCCGCCTGGGCGATGGCGGCGAGGTCATGGCCGCCGACAATGCGGGCGGTCCCGCTCGCACCATCTTTCCCTTCGCGGGCGCGGTGTCTTTCGCCTGGTCCCCGCGCGGCGACCGCATCGGCTATATCGTCACCGAGCAGCCGGAGATCGCCGGCCTGGGCCAGATCGCCTATGGCAAGCTGCTCGTCACCGACGCGGCGGGCGGCAAAGCCCGGACTCTGGCCGACGGCAACACGCTGGCTTTCTTCTGGTCCCCCGACGGCCGACAGATCGCCTACCTGACGTTCACCCGCAGCACCGAGGGCGCGGGGCCTGGTCGGCAGATGGTAGCGGCACAGGGCGACGAGTTGCGGTTGCGTTGGAACGTGGCCGATGTGACTACTGGCCAGAGCCGCACTCTGACGACATTCGTGCCTTCCGCTGCCTTCGCTGACCTGATCCCCTTTTTCGACCAGTATGCCCGCTCGCTACGGATCTGGTCCCCCGACAGTCGCGCGCTGGTCTACGGTGTCGACGAAGGCCCGCAGGGCGACGGCGTCTACGTCGTGGACGTCACCCCTGGCGGGGTCTATCGGCGCATCGCCGCCGGTCCCTTCGGCGTGTGGAGCGCGCGGTGACGCCTGCGCCATCATCTCTGCTCTCCAATCTCTAGCCGCTCTTCTGCGCTTCGCACATCTGTTCCCGGCCTTTGCATTTGGGGTAGCCGAGTGGTACACTTGCGGTACTCTTGCCCCGGAGCGACCCAATGGCGGCGCAAGCCCTGTACCGACGCTGGCGGCCCCAATCCTTTGACGAAGTCGTCGGCCAGACGCCCATCCTCCAGACGCTGCGCAATGCGCTGACGTCGGGGCGCGTTGCCCACGCCTACCTCTTTGCTGGCCCGCGCGGCACGGGCAAGACGACCATCGCGCGTATCCTGGCCCGCGCCGTCAACTGTGAGGCCGAGGCGAGCCAGCGCCCCTGCGGGGTGTGTGGGCCGTGTCGCAGCCTGGCCGAGGGCCGCGCCCTGGACCTGATCGAGATTGACGCCGCGTCCCACACCGGCGTCGACAACGTGCGCGACCTCATCGAGAAGGTCCAGTTTGCGCCTACCGAGACGCGCTACAAGGTCTACATCATCGACGAAGTCCACATGCTGTCCACGCCGGCCTTCAACGCCCTGCTGAAGACCCTGGAAGAGCCGCCGCCCCACGCCCTGTTCTTCCTCGCCACCACTGAGGCCCACAAGATTCCCGCCACGATCCTATCGCGCTGTCAGCGTTTCACCTTCCAGCGCATTCCGCTGGACGAGACGGTCGAGCATCTCAGCCGCATCTGCGATGCCGAGGGCTTTACCCCTGAGCCAGCAGCCCTGGAGCTGATTGCCCGCCAGGCCCAGGGTGGCATGCGCGATGCCATCTCCCTGTTGGACCAGATGGTCGCCTTCTGCGGGGAGAGTGTGAGCCTGGCTCAGGTGCAGGCTGCGTTGGGTACGGCAGCGGACGCAGCGGTCGAGGCCATCGCCGACCAGATCGCCCTGGCTGACACGGCGGCCGGACTGCGCCTTATCAATCAGGCAGTGGATGCGGGCGTCGATCCGCGCCAGCTGGTGGCCCAGTTGCTCGAATACCTGCGCGGCTTGATGCTCATCCAGAATGGCGGCGGCTCGCTGCTTAATGTCACGGCCGAGCAACTGGACCGTATGGGGGACCAGGCGCGGCGTATGTCCCCGGCGGCCCTCGTGCGCGCCATCAGGCTCTTCAGTGAGGCGGCCGTCGCGCAGCGGGGCTCGCTCCAGCCCCAGCTACCGGCTGAACTGGCCCTGGTCGAGGCGACCCTGGAGGCGGCTCGTTCTCAGCCCGCCGCTCAGCCGCCGATGCCAGCCCCGCCCACCGCGCTCCCGCGCCCCGTGCCCATGCCTGCGGCGAGCGCCCCGCCTCCGGCGACGAAGCCTGCGACGGCCCCGCTCGCTCCTCTAGAATCGAACCCGGCGGGCGAGGCATCGCCCCCGCTTGGACCGGTGGCCGGCGACGGCGTGCTGGATATCTACGGCCAGTGGGAGGCGTTCTGCGCGGCTGTGGATGCCCAGAGTAAGCGTATCGGCGCGCTGCTCAAAGACTGTCAGCCCCTGGACGCGACGGCCGACTCAGTTACGCTGGGAGTTTACTATCCCTTCCATCAGAAGCAGCTAGACGATACCAAGAACCGCGTTGTCGTGGAGGATGCGCTGGCGCGAATGTTCGGTCGTCGGGTGCGCCTGGCTTTCAAGCTGACACCCAAGAGCAAGGCCGAGATCGAGGCCGAGCGCCCGCGCTCCCCACACCAGGAGGCGGTGGAAGACCCGGTGGTCCAGGAAGCCCTCAAGATGGGCGGCAAGATCGCCGGTGTATCAACGGATTCGTAGGGAGGACGAATGTCGAAAAAGGGTGGCGGGCGGCCGATGGGCCGTGCTCCCATGCCAGGCGGCGGGGGCGGCAACCAGGCCGCCATGCTCA
>DAOUDG010000098.1:0-47393 GCA_034431435.1 Anaerolineae bacterium
CACGCGGGTCGGGGGGGCGGTGGGCGCGGCGGCCGTGGCGGCGGCCTGAACGGCGCGCTCCGTCGCGCGAGCCTGGGCCGTCGCGGTGGCCTGGCTCTGGGCGCGCGCCTCTGCCCGCTGCCCAACCGCGTCGCTGGTCATATAGTTGGTGGCGGCGAAGACAACACCCGCCAGGCCGGCCATGAGCAGGAGGGCAAACAGCGCCGAGACCATGCGCTCCGATGCGGCCTCGCGCTCCAGGCCGAACATGGCGCGGGCGCGGTCTCTGCGGGCGCGCAACACGGCGCGCAGGGCAATGAGCGCACCGAGAGCCGCGAACCCGTACAGATACCAGCGTAGATTGACGATTGCCTGGATGACGGTCTGGACAGCAGGGTTAGTCAGGAATGTGTCGAACATGACCGGCGGCGGGCCTCACGCTTCTTGCAGCACAAACATGGGAACGGCCGAGCCACCGCCGGCCGAGACATTCAGCAGTGCGCCCCCCGACAGCCGCACCCCGCAGCCGGCGGTGCGCGTCCCCTGCCACACATAGGGGTCGAGATCGAGATAGCGCGGCGACAGGCGCACAGCGCCCGCATCGAGGATGGGGAAATCCTCCTGAGGCACGGGAACCCGCTCCTGGATCACGTGCACGCCATCGAGGGCGTGGCGCAGGGCTGCCTCCCACTCGGCCAGCGAGGCCTCCCAGCCCAGGACGACCCCGGCGCCGCCATACTCGCCGCTAGGCTTGAGCACCAGTCGCTCGCGATGGTCGGCGGCAAAGGCCAGCAGGTCAACGCGCTGTCCCTGGTAGGTGGTCGGACCGTCGGCGACGAGGCGTGTCCAGGGCACGTGGTCAGCGATGGCAGCGCGTTGGTCAGGCGTATACAGGTGGCCGTACTGGGGGTCGCTGAGGAAGGCGAACAGGGCCTTCTTGAGGAGGAGGTGAGCGCGAAAGCCGTTCGCCATGCACACCGCCCCGTCGGCCACGGCGCGCACCAGGGGACTGCTCAGTCCCTCGCGGGCCAGCAACTCGGCCGTGACCACGCGCTTGTAGACAAGGTCAATGACGAAATCGCCCGCGCGGAGCCTGCCGTCGCGATACTCCAGATCACGCGGGTCGACAATGCGGGTGGGATAGCCCGCCGCCTCGAAAGCCGACTGGTAGATGAGGAACTCGTTGTAGGTGCGCACCTCGCGCCAGTCGACAATCGCGATGGCCGGGCGGCCCGTGCGGCCGGACTCCCGATATGCCGTCAGCAGAGCGTCCAGCGTCCACTTACGGATGGGGAACTGGGTGGGCTGGTAGGCCTGCGCCACTTGACGCATGACAGGAAAGTCGGCGAAGGCCTGCCCCAGAACGTCGCCGAAGGCCAGACCGCCCGGACTCTCCGCGTTGTACTCGATGAACCACAGGCTATCGCGGTCGGCGAAGAAGGAGTCGAGGCGGGCCGAGACGTCGGGGTAGCGGTAACCGACGGGCAGGCTGACGATAGCCTCTTCGTCAGCCGTCAGGCCCACCCTTGCCCGCAGACTTGCATCCGCTGCCAGGGCCAGGTCGAGGCGGGCGATCGCGCCCATGACGCGCGCCGAGGCGCGCTGCACGCGGCGGTAGTCGGCGGCGCTGATGAAGTGGGGACGCAGCACCGAGCACACCAGGCGGTCGCCGAAGGTCAGCTGGCGCGCCCGGACCGTGTCAAAGAAGGTCTCGGCGAGTTCGGCGGCGTCCCCTCGTTCCAGGAGCAGGTCGTGGTACAGGGCCACGGCCGGGTGCGTCATCCGCGGGCGCTCGTGCGAACTGCGTTATCCCAGCGATAGGGGCCGGGCGGTGGGCCATTCTTGGCGCGATCAATGACCAGGTCAGCCATTTTCTCGACAACCCAGGCGAAGTAACTCTCCTTGAGGGATGAGATGTCGAAGTCGGGCGCGGAGTTGGTGAAGTCGATGGCGATGGGCACGCCCTCGCGCACGGCAAACTCAACCGTGTTCATGTCGTAGCCCAGGGCACGATTGAGGCGCAGCGCGTAGTCGCGGCACGTCGCCTCGAGGCCAGGCTCGACGCCAGGGTCGTCGGCGCGGTAGCGGTCGAAGTGGTCGCGGCGCGGATCCCAGTTGGTAACCAGCACGTCCTGGCGACCAATCACGATGCAGCGCACGTAACCCTGCCAGTGGATATACTCCTGAAGGATGAACAGGCGTGTGCCGGTCTGGTTGTAGCGCCACAGCAGTTCGTCGCGGCTGTCGATCTTGAACACATCCTTCCAGCCGCCGCCCGACGCTGGTTTCATGATGGCGGGCAGACCCGTGTAGGCCAGGAAGCCATCCCAATCCAGGGGGTATTCTAGATTGCGCAGGCTCTCATCAATGACGCCCTCGATGTAGCTGTGATTGGGCAGCACGATGGTCTTCGGCACGGGGACACCCACGGCGGCGGCGACGGAGTTGGCGAAGAACTTGTCGTCGGCCATGCGCCAGAAGGGGTCGTTGATGACGACGGTGCCCTGCAGGGCGGCGTTCTTGAGGTACGAGGCATACATGGGTACTTCATGGGAGATGCGGTCAACGACGACAGCATAGGCGGGCTTCTCCGCCATGCTGGGCGCGCCGAGCATGGCGTATTCGGCCGTCACGCCGACCTGGCGGCGCGCCACCTCGGCAATCAGGGCATCGGGGAAAGAGCGTTCGCGGCCGACGAGCAATCCTACCTTGTGCATGGCAGTCCTCAGTGGGGCGATGGTGTGGGCTATTATAGCATGCCACCTGTCGGCAGGCAACAGCCTGACGGGGCGGGTTGGCTTGCGGGGGGCACATCTCGCGCGCGCGAGCATACGTGCGCAGAGACGCCACGTGTGGCATCTCTAGGCAAGGCCAGCCGCCAGCCACGCGGCGACCTTATCCAGGGTCGCCGCGTCGTACATCGCCCCGGCGTGGCTGGCGGCCACCGGCCAGACCTCCCCGTTGCCGTGGGCGCGCGCCAGCGCCTCCCCCTGCCTCGGCGGCGCGTAGGGGTCGTACTGCCCGTGTACCAGCAGCAGCGGGCAGCCAGCCAGCGCGTGGGCCGCCTCCAGGACACCCTCCCCCGCCAGGGTATCGGCGAACAGGCTGCCGCGTGGGCGGGGGGTAGCGCGGCGAACGGCGACGCCGGGCAACGCCTGGCCATCCCACAAGGCGCGCAGGGTATTGAGCGTGAGCAACTGGCCGAAGGTCGACCTGTGGGGTGTAGCCAGCAGGGCTATGGCAGCCGGGCGTGACGGGGCAGCAGCGGCGGCGCGCAGGGCGATGACGCCGCCCAGACTGGCCGCCAGGATACCGACCCGCTCGCCCAGACCACGCGCGGCGAGGGCAGCACGGGCGACGGGCAGCACATCGCCGGCCGCGCCGATGGTCGTGTAGGGGCGGGTACTGGAGCCGTGGCCGTCGAGATCGGGGGCCAGCGAAGCCACGCCGTAGCTGGCGAGCGCCGTTGCCCACGGCCAGGTGGTGTCGCGGCCAACCGCGCCGCCGTGGAACAGGATGATAGCGGCGTGGGGGTTGGTCGGCGCCCACAGCGTCGCGGTCGTCTCCCCGCCGGGCAGGCTGAGGCCCAGATCCTCGCGGCAAACGTCAACCAGGCTGCTGATGGGCGGCGATGCGATGGTCGTCGGCGGCGGCCAGCCGGCCGGCCCCGCCACACGGCGCGCCACCCGCAGCGCGTACGTGGTCAGGCCCATTCTGGCCCGCTCATGCTATACTTGCCGCACTCGGCCCTCATGATGGAGAGTCCCCCATGACACGCTATCTTGTGACGGGCGCGATGGGCTGCATCGGCGCCTGGGTTCTCAAGCATCTGGCCGACGACGGCCAGTCGGTGGTCGTCTACGATGTGGCGACGAACCCGGTCCGCGCCCGCCTGCTTATGGCTGACGACGCCCTGGCTCGCGTGACTTTCGTCCAGGGCGACGTGACGTCGCTGGAAGACGTACGGCGCGTGGTAGACGAGCGCCAGATCAGTTACATCATCCACCTGGCTGCCCTGCAAGTACCGTTCTGCCGCGCCGACCCTGCCCTGGGGGCGCGGGTCAACGTGGTAGGCACGGTGAACGCCCTTGAGGCGGCGCGGCAGAGCGAAGGCCGCGTGCAGGGCCTGGTGTACGCCTCCTCCATCGCCGTGTTCGGCGCGCCCGACGAGTACCCCGCTGGCCCCGTGGCCGACGCCGCCCCGCTGCAACCCACGACGCTGTACGGCGTCTATAAGCAGGCCAACGAGGCCACGGCGCGGGTCTACTGGCAGGACTGGGGCGTGCCGTCCATCGGTTTGCGGCCCGCCGTCGTGTACGGCGTCGCCCGCGACCAGGGCCTGACCTCTAGCCCCACCAAAGCCATGCTGGCCGCCGCGCTGGGCCACCCGTACACCATCGCCTTTGGCGGGGCGAACTGTATGCAGTGGGCCAGCGACGTGGCGCGCACCTTCATCCAGGCTGCCGAGGCGCGCTGGCAGGGGGCCGACGTGTTCAATCTGGGCGGCGCGACCGTGCCCATGGGTGATGTGGTGGCAGCCATTGAGGCGGCCGCGCCCGCTGCGCACGGGGCCATCGGCTACGATGAGCGGCAACTGCCTTTCCCCTTCGACTTCGACGATGCTCGTCTGCAAGCCATCATCGGCCCGCTGCCCCACACTCCCCTGACAGACGGCGTAGCGGCTACCGTCGACCGCTTTCGCTACCTCGCCGCGCGCGGTTTGGTCGACGCGGGCGGCCTCACCGGATGACCCCATCGTTGCGAAGCTCGGTTATCTGCTCCTCGGTGTAGCCCAACTCGGCCAGCACCTCAGCGGTATGCTCGCCGAGCAGCGGCGGCGGGCGGCGCACAACGGTAGGCGTGGCTGACAGGCGCAGTGGCGAGTTGACCAGGCGCACCTCCCCCGCTGTCGGGTGCGGTACAGCCACGACCATGTTGCGGGCCACAGTCGATGGGTGGGCCAGGGCCTCGCCAACGGTGTTGACCTTGCCGGCCGGGATTCCCGCGTGGTAGAAACGATCGAGCCAGTCGGCGGTGGGGCGCGTCGCCAGGGCTGCCTGCACGAGGGGAATGAGCGTCGCACGGTGCGTCACGCGAGCGGGGTTGGTGGCGAAGCGCGGGTCATCAGCCCACTCAGCGTGGTCGAGGAGTATTGCCAGGCGGCGAAACTGGCCGTCGTTACCCACCGCCAGGACGAGGTAGCCGTCGGCGGTGGCGAAGCTCTCGTAGGGAACCAGGGAGGCGTGGGCGTTGCCGTAGCGCTGCGCTTCCTGCCCCGTGACCAGGGCGCTGCTGCCGACATTGGCAAGCCAGGCCAGGTGAGTGTCCAGCAGGCTGATGTCGATGTGCTGCCCCTGGCCCGTGCGCTCGCGGTGCAGCAAGGCGGCGAGAACGGCGTTGGCGGCCAGCATGCCCGTGGTGATATCGGCGATGGCAACGCCGACCTTGTAGGGCGGGCCGTCGGCGGGGCCAGTGATGGACATGACGCCGCCCTCGGCCTGGATGACTAGATCGTAGCCGGGGCGGTCGGCCCACGGCCCCGTCTGGCCGTAGCCCGTCAGCGACAGATACACCAGGCCAGGGTGGGCCTCCCGCAGCGAAGCGTAGTCTAGCCCCCAGGCGGCCAGCGTGCCGACCTTGAAGTTCTCGGCCAGCACGTCGGCGCGCGCCGCCAACGAGCGGGCGATGCGTTGGCCCGCGTCTGTCTTGAGATTGAGGGTGATGCTGCGTTTGTTGCGATTGGCCGCCAGGTAGTACGCGCTCTCATCCCCGACGAAAGGCGGCCCCCAGGCGCGACAGTCGTCGCCGTCGAGGGACTCGACCTTGACCACGTCCGCGCCGAGGTCGCCCAACAGCATGGCGCAGTAGGGACCGGCCAGGACGCGGGTCAGGTCCAGCACCCGCACCCCTGCCAGCGGCCCCGGCGCATCGCCCCTACTTGATGTCGGGGCCTTTGGTCCAGTCGTAGCCGATGCTGGGGTCATCGTGGGGGAGGCGGCCTTCGTCCTCGGGGTTGTAGGCGTTGGAGGTCACGTAGAACAGGTAGCTGACGCCGCCCAGTACCTTGGAACCGTGGGCCACTCCCGGCGGAATCTTCACCACTTTATGTCCATAGTCGGGACCGAGGATGAACTCCTGAGTCTCACGGTAGGTGGGCGACGTGGCCCGCAGGTCGTGCAGCACGAGCTTGACGACACCGATGGGCACGTACCACCAATCCACCTGCCGCTGGTGGATATGCCACGCTTTCGCGCTGCCGGGATTCATGACGGCCACGCTCAGCTGGCCGAAGCCCTCGGCGAAGAACGGGTCCGTCACGCGGATAATCTCGCGGAAGACCTGGCGCTCGTCACCGTGGGAGACTAACTCCTTGATCTCGACACCTTGAATCATGCCCTTGCCCCCCATGTGAGATGTCTGGCTCGCGAATGAGCTTATTGTAACGTCAACGACCGCCGCGGGGCAACTGTGCCAAAGAGATGGCGCATCCCCTCGCCTCCCGCATCAGCATGAAGAGCAGGAATATCACGATATTATGCTTTTGGTGTCCTGTGTGTCCTGCGTACCTCTAGACGAGGCAAAGATTCCCCGCCAGCCCAGCAGCCACACGCGCGGGTCAATCCACTCCCACGCGATGCGCGCGCGGGCGGCCGTGCCGGCGTCCACGTCCGCGCCACCGTAGGTCGTCGCCGTGTACGCCTCGCCGAGGGTCGCCAGGGGCTTCTCGACGCCGCGCCCCGCCAGCCGCCACGGGCCAACCTCGACCGCGCGCCCCGCCAGGTCGCGCCCCAGATCGGCGGCGTACTCCAGGGGTGTCTGGCCCACCTGCGGGCCGTGGCCGAGGCGCTCGGCGCGGGCGACGACCCGCCCCCAGATGGCCCGCACCTGGGCCGCGGCCGGTAGAGCCAGGAAGCGTTGCCGCTGGACGGCGCGATACAGGGTCACGCCGCCCGCGACGGCCAGCCCCAGCGCGACCAGCCCGGCCGCGAGGAGTCGCCAGCGAGCCATGCCCGACGCCAGCTCCGCCGGCGGCGCCCCCGCTATCAAGGGAACGTCCGTGTCAGGGCGGGTGATGGGCGGGCGGCCTGGCGTCGGCTCGAACTCCAGCCAGCCGACGCCCACGAAGGGAACCTCCGGCCAGGCATGGGCGTCCTGCCCCGTCACCAGGTAGCCCCCCACCTGTGGCTCATAGCTCCCGTTGATGTAGCCCGTCGCCAGGCGCGCGGGAATGCCCAGCGAGCGCAGCATCACCACCATCGTCGTCGCGATCGGGTCGCAATAGCCGCGCTGCGCGTCGAACAGAGTGTAGTCCGCCACATCGCGGCCCGGCGGCGTGGCGGGCGTTGTCACGTCGTAGGGCAGCGCACGCAGGTAAGCCTCGATTGCCTGGGCCTTGTCGTAGGCGGTGGGAGCGTCGGCCGTCAGCTGCGCCGCCAGGGTCGCCACGCGCTCCGGGACGCCGCGCGGCAGGGCCAGATAGCGATCATCGGCCACGGCATCGGCGGCCCGCAGTTGAGCAGGGCTGGCCTGCGGCGGCTGCGAGACGACTGTGTACTGGCGGTTGGTGAGCCAGATGCCTACCAGGTCGCCGGGGCCTCGTTCCAGACGGGTGTATGGCTGGTCGAGGGCCAGAGGCACGTTGGCGGCGATTGGTCCCGTCCCCTCCACCAGGCTGTAGCGCTGAACGAGGGCCGTGCCCAGGGGTAGCGAGGCAGCCACGTCGTCGACATTGCCCGCAGCCATCGAGCGCGTCTCCCAGGGCGTGTTGTTCCAGCCGCGACCGGTATAGGTGTCCCAGGTGTCGAGTCGCCAGTAGCGATTGGCGGGCGTCGGGCCGTCAGGGAAGGGTGGCGGGTCATTGGTACGCACCTGGAAGACGGCCTGGGCGCTGAGCGCGGCCGGGCCGCTGATGACGCGACTGAAAGGCAGTTCGTCGATGGGCGTGGCCGCACTGAACAGGCCGGGCACAGGCGGCCGCTGGATGGGACCGAACACGCGCCTGGCGAGCGCGCCCGCTGCCTCGCGGGGCGTCTCGAAGGCGTGCCATGCGGCGCGGGCCGGGCCGTAGAGGATGGGCAACGGCGTCGCCCACGCCATCAGCGGGATGATGAGAATGACCAGCGCCGTGGCGAAGTTCAGGTCGAGGTGAATCTCCTCAGAGTAGTCGACGCCGGCCACCTCCCAGCGATGAACCAGGGATAGATAGCGCGCCTGGGCCAGCAGGCCGATGCTCGCGGCCAGGAAGATGACAAACATCGGGCCGACGCGCGGGGCGAAGATGGTGTGACTGATCATCAGGACGGCGGTGGGAGCCAGAGCGACGACCGCGCTCCGCCAGTGGCGGAAGGCCCAGCCTGCCCACAGCGCTACCAGCGTCAATGCGAGCGTCGTCAGCCACAGGATGGGGCGCGTCGCGGATGTCTCGCCGTCGCCCCACGCCGCCCGCCCCCACGCCGCTAGCTGCGCGGTGAAGTCGGTCAGCGCCGCCCCTGCCCCTCGCAGTGCGCCCAGAACCGACTCCTCCCCTACCCGCCCACCGAGCAGCCAGCTCGGCGTAGCGGCGCTGGCCCCCGGCAGCGCGCTCAAGCGCGGAGCCACGCCCGCCACACCGAGCGTGGCGAGAGCCGCCAGGATCAACGCCGCGATCATCAGGGCGCGTCCAGGGCGTGCGCGGCTAGCCATCTTGAGGCCAACCACCAGCCCCAGCAGCGACCACGGCCACAGGCTATCAGCGCCGGGCAGCCACGCGGCGATGCCGATCGCCAGGGACAGCGACAGGATGGCGATCACGAGTAGCAGCCCTGCCACCCAGCCTTCGGCCGGTCGTATCCAGCGTCTGACACTCCGCCACAGTGTTTCCATTGCCGACGCCTGCCCTGCCTGGCGCGAGTCTCGTTCGTGTAGCCTCAATTCAATCCAGGCTACCCCTGTCTCCGGTCAGCAACCCGCGTCCTGACTACACGAAGAGTTACCTGGCCGGCAGCGACTCGCGCACGATGACGCGGCCCGTCGCACCAACAACATAGTCCACGTGGCCCTGGCGGCGGCCCTGTTGTATCAGGTCGAAGCGATACCCCTTCGCCACCCGCGTCAGCGACACGCCGACCTCGGCCAGGCGTAGCGCCAGGGCCATCACCCCACCTGTCTCCCCCGGCGTCGGCTCAAAGCTGCCGCGGTCGATCAGGACGACATGCGCCGCCAGCCCCTGCCGTTGCAACGTTGCCAGCGCACCGAGCCACGTCGCGTCCACGGCGGGCGTAACCAGCACCAGCGTCAGCCCGCGACCGAATGCCGACGCGCTACGCCCCAGGAAGTCGCCCAGTGACAGGTCGCCGCCGGTCTGGGCGAGGGCCAGGGCGCGCAGGATGCGAAACAGATGCTCACTGCCCCGATTGGGCGGGATGAGTGTCGGCGCCTCCCCGGAGAAAGCCAGCCCCACCGCGCGCCCTTCGGCGAGCATGGCATTGACCAGCGATGCGGCGAAAATGACTGCATACTCCTCTGTAGCCTCTTCGCCACGGCCCGCCTGGACGCGCCGGTCCAGGTCCAGCACCACCCACACATTGCCAGATGGCTCTAGCTCGAACTCCTTCACATACAGGCCGTCACGGTGCGCGCTCGTCGGCCAATGCACTGAGCGTAGCTCGTCGCCGGGCACGTAGTGCCGCACACTGGCGGCGTTAGTCGTCCACTCCAGGGCGCGGCGGCGTACCCGCGCCTGTCCCGACGCCGCGCCGCGCGGCAGGTCGAGGCGCGGCAGCCGCGACACCGGTGGGTAGACGACGAAGGTCTCGGCGTCATCGTAGGCGCGCTCGACCTCGAACAGGCCGAAGGGGTCGCCGAGCCGCAGCGTCATGGGCCCCAGGCGATAGACGCCGCGTCGCGCGCAGACGGTATCGATGGTCCAGCGCTTGGAGCTGTGGCCACCCAGGGACTCGACACGCCGCGCCCTGTAGCCCGGCAGGGTCGAGTTGTCCTCGATTTCGAGCCATAGCAGAGGAAACGAGCTGGTATTGCGCAGCTCGAAATGCTCCTCGAGCCGGTCGCCAACCTGCGCCCAGCCGTACCGCCGGCCACGTGAGATCGTCACGCCCAGGGACAGTGACCGCGCCCACGCGAAGCACAACGCGGTCAACCCGAGGCCGCTGATAAGCAGCATACGCCAGGCCACTGCCGGGTCAAACACGGTCATTACCAGGCTGAGGCCCAGCACGCCGCCTAGCAGCCACGGCGCGCGCGGCCGCATGACGCCCGCCCCCTCGGGCAGGGACCATCTCATGGCGCTGCTCCGCCGAGCCAGCCGGCAATCATTGCCGCTGCGGCGGGATAGACATCGCTTGCGACATTGAGCCAATGAATGCGGGGATCAGCGGCGCGGAACCACGCCCCCTGGGCGCGCACGAAGCGGCGCGTGTTGCGCTTGATGGTCGCCACCGCATCCGCCAGGCTGGCTTCGCCGCCCAGCACCGGCGCAAGCTCGGCGTAGCCGAGGGCTGACATCGCCGGCAGGTCGAAGCCGTAGCCATCTGTGACCAATCGGCGCACCTCGTCTACCAACCCCGCCTCGATCATCCTGTCGATGCGGGCATCGAGGCGCGGATAGAGCGCGGCGCGGTCGAGGGTCAGGCCGAGGATGAGGGTGGCGTAGGCCGGTGGCGATTTCGTCCGCGCCGCGGAGAAGGGCCGTCCCGTAACGTGGTAGACCTCCAGGGCACGGACTACGCGGCGGACATTGCGCGGGTCGATACCCTCGGCAGCAACTGGATCGATCGCCACTAGCTCCGCATACAGGGCTGGCCCCCCTTCAGCCTCGGCGCGGGCATACAGGCGGTCGCGCAGGGCAAGGTCAGGCGGCACAGCAGGCACGTCCCAGCCTTCCAACAACGCCCACAGATACTGCCCTGTGCCGCCAACGATGAGGGGCAATCGGGCACGGGCGTGGATGTCATCGATGGCAGCGCGGGCCAGCCGCTGGAACTGGGCAAGCGAGACCGTCTCGTCAGGGTCGGCGATGTTGACGAGATGGTGGCGCGCCGCCCCCTGCTCAGCAGGTGTCGGCTTGGCTGTGCCGATGTCCATGCCACGGTAGAACTGGCGGGAGTCGGCCGAGACAATCTCACCGTTGAAGGCCTGGGCCAGCCGGACCGCCAGGGCAGTCTTGCCCACGCCAGTCGGGCCGACGATAGCAATCAGGGGACGTGCATGCGCCTCGAACATAGCCTACCCTGACTATACGAAGAAGGCGAGCAACCAAAGACCACGACCGAAGGCCAGATGGGCGATTCCCGTTGGCGTCTGGGCTTTGGTCCTTCGTCCGGATTTGCGACCTACACCCCCGCTGGCTAGACTCTGCCAAGACAAACGACAATGGAGGCCCGATGCGAGTTGGTGCGCTGACCCTGGTGCTTATCCTCCTGCTGGCGGGCTGCCAGGGGGCCGTGAATCCGCCTTCCCCTGCCCCGCTCCCCACTGCCATCCCGGTCGCACTGGTCGCCACCGCGACGGCTACCGCCACCCTTTCGCCTCCATCGGTCACGCCCGCGCCGCCCACTCCCACGGCCACACCACGCCCCCCGACCGCGACGGCTACCGCCTCCCTTCCGCCCCCGTCGGCCACGCCCATCCCGCCAACTGCGACGCCGCTACCACCGACACCGACCCCCGACGCCTACGCCGCCATCGATGTGGAGGGGCTGCGCCGGCGAGACTACGGCAGCGGGCGTATCGAGACCGTGCGCGTTCTGGAGGAGCAGGCCGCGTTCACTCGCTATCTCATCCGCTATCCCAGTGACGGTATCCCCATCACGGGCGTGATGAACGTCCCGAAGGGCGAAGGGCCGTTCCCGGTGGTCATCGTCAACCACGGCTTCATTCAACCCAGTTCATACCAGACGACGAGCGCGTACACCCTGCCCCTGGCCGACGCCCTGGCCCGCAACGGCTACCTTACCCTCCACCCCGACTATCGCAACTACGGCGGCTCAGGCCAGGGGCCGAACCCCTTCCGCATCGGCTACGCCATCGACGTGCTCAATTTGGTGCAGCTTGCCAAGACACTGCCCAACGCCCGCCCCGACCGCATTGGCATGCTCGGCCACAGCATGGGCGGCGGCATCACCAGCCGCGTCCTGGTCGCCACCCCCGACGTCAAGGCCGCCGTACTGTATGGGGCGATGAGCGCGGATGAGGTTGAGAACTACAACCACCGTCGCGCCATGGGCTGGCTGCGCAACGAGGCTAGCTTCGGTGACGTGGTGCCCCTTACGCCGCAAGATCGCCCCGACGTCTACGAGCGCCTCTCGCCCATGAGCCACCTCGCCTACGTCACCGCCCCCATCAGCATTCACCACGGCGAGCTTGACAACGACGTACCGGTACAATTCTCGCGTCGGCTGGCCCAGGCCCTGCGTGACAATGGCAAGAGCGTCGAGCTATTCACCTACCCCGGCCAGCCCCACTGGCTGAACGGCGCGGCCAACCCCCTCTTCCTGCAACGTGTTGTCGCCTTCTTCGACCGGACTCTCAAGGCGTAGGAGCCGGGTCAGGCAGTCCATGCCCCGGCCTCCCTGCCCTCTTCAGATCATTCTGCCCTCATCGCCCCTCTAGCCGTCAGTGACTACACGAAAGGCGCGCGCCGCGTAGATCTCGCGCAGGAAGCGCGACGGGCGCGTCCCCAGCCGGGTAACAGCTGTGAAGCCCGCTGCCACCGCCTCGCGGCCAAAAGTCGCATACGACAATGGATGCGGCACCCACATATTGCCGTCGTCCACATTATACTCTACCAACAGCAAGGGCGTTCCCGGCTTCAGCAGGTCATGGGTGCGGCGCAACACCGCCACGTGGTCGTGGAAAAAGTGGAGAACGTTAGCCATCACCACGCCATCGAGGGGCGGCAACGTCAATGGTCGCGCCAGATCGGCCATCACTGTTTCCAGGTACGGCGGGGCGGTGAGGCGAAGCCATGCGTCGCGCAGGCGGTCGAGGGCGGCGCGGTCGCGGTCAACGGCGTAGATGACGCCTGTCGGCCCCACCAGGTCGGCCAGGGCAAGGGTGAAGGCCCCGCTGCCCGCACCCAGGTCGGCCCATACGCCGCCAGGGCCAGAAATCCCAGGGCGCAGAAGGGCAACATAATCCTGGTGATTCATGGAGGATAGAGCTACACCTGACAGGCCTGTAGAGCCTGCCAGGTGCGGGAGACAGCGGTCAGGCGAAGGAGAGGGCGCGCAGAAGTTGAACGAGACTGAAGTCGAGGACCAGCGCGCTCCGCTTTACCTCGGCCAGGTCGAACGTGTCCAGATTGTCGACATGCTGTCGCTGCTTGACGACCGCCTGGCGCGACTTCGCCACAAGCCAATTGTAGCGCTCGACGGCGGGGCCAGGAGCCAGCAGATGGCCGGGATCCGCCTGGGCGAAGGGACGCCAGTCGGCGCGGAACTGGGCCACATAGCCGCGCAGGTAGTCCAGGTCGGACAGCTTGCGGTCCAGGGTCTGGAACGCGGCGGCCTGTGTCCACTGGCCCACAGCGACGGCAAAGTCGGCATGCGTCACCTCACCCGTCAGCGGGCCGTCGAGGCCAGACCCCGACAGCCACGCCGTCTGCTTGCCCAGATCCCCCTTGATCACCTCCCAGATACGAGCCGCCTGCGCCGGCAGCAGCGAGTCGGCGAGGAGCACGAAGGGCGTCGCGGCCGCCTGTTGCGCCACCTCGCGGTGCAGGGTGTTGAGCAGATCGGCGACCTCGACCGGCCGCGACGCCGCCGGAATCTCCGCCCGTCGCAGTCGCTCCAGCTGATAGGGCCAGCGACCGGCGATACCCCACACCAGCGGCTCAAGATAGGAATCCATGGGGCCAGGCGGGCCAGCCTGAGCGGCGTGGGCAGTAGCGTACTCTCTCGCAATGTCGGCGGCGCCAGCGGGTTTGGGAGGCTTATGGTCGGGCATACGAATCGCGCTCCGGTGGCACAGGCGCGGCATACCGCGCCTCTAGAGTAGATTACCTCGATGATATACCAGGCGGCTGCGAGTGACAAATCGCAGGCTGAGCGATGATTCCCGCCAACCTGCGATTCTCAATCATCATCGTCCAACCGGCTTCAATGCTCGTGATCGGCGTGGCGATAGTTGCCGTGGGGATGGCTGTGATCGAGGTCGCCGTGGCGGTGGCGGTGCGCGTGGATGAGATTGCAGCGCAGCAGCAGGTCGGCGTCGGCCAGAACCTCGTCCGTTGGGCCGCTGGCAACCACCCGATGAGTCTCGTCGAAGACGTAGACCCGGTCGGCAATCTCGCCAACGATACCCAGGTCGTGAGTTGACGTCACGAAGGTGTGGCCCGCCTCCGACTGTTCCAGGATGAAATCCACCAGCCAGCTTTGGCTACGCGGGTCGAGACCGGTCGTCGGTTCGTCCAGCAGCCACACGTTGGGGCCGAGCGCCAGGACCGACGCCAGGGCAACGCGCCGCTTCTCCCCGCCCGACAAGCGGTGGGGAGCGCGCTCGGCCAGGTGCTCGATACGCAGACTGGCGAGGGCCGCCGCCACCCGCTCCTTGACCTCGTCCTGGCTGATATCCAGTTGCAGCGGGCCAAAGGCGACCTCCTCGTAGACGGTCGGGGAAAAGAGTTGCACATCGGCATCCTGAAACGTGAGGCCGACGCGGCGGCGGAAGTCAAAAGCGAAGGCGTCGTCGTGCAGCGCCGCCTCCGTCAGAGGCCGGCCGAATGCTGTCACGCTGCCCGACTGCGGAAAGTGCAGACCATCCAGAATCTTTAGCAGGGTGCTCTTGCCACTGCCGTTAGAACCCAGAACGGCAATCTTCTCGCCCTCGCTCACCTCGATGGACACCCCGGCCAACGCGGGCTGGCGGCCGTCATAGCTGAAATGAACATCGTCGACGCGAAAGACCGGCCGCCGCTTGCCTGCCTGGGGCCGCACCACCCTGTCCAGGCCCGGCGTGAGAACCGCACTCATGGAATGCTCCCCAAGAAGAAGACAGCCAGCGCGACCGCCAGGAACACGCCAAGCCAGGCATAATCGCGCTGCTGCATCTGAAAGCGGTCCAGCGTGCGCGGCCGGCCGCGATAGCCTCGCGACAACATCGCCAGATAGACCTCCTGGCTCATGTCGAAGGACTTACCCAGCATGACGCCCATCGTATTAGTGACCACCCGTCGTTGCTCGGCCCCACCCAGTCGCCCGACCACGCGGCTCTGGCGGGCCAGAAACATATCGCTCGCCGTCCTCAGCATCAGGTAGATGTAGCGATAAGTCATGCCCAGAATCAACAGGAATACCGACGGTACTCTGAGCACGCTCAGCGCACTCAGCAAGGTGTTCCAGGGAGTCGTCAGCACCAGCAGCACCGCCAGCGATACCGACGTCCCCACGCGCAGGACGAGGAACCCCGCCGCGCGGACACCCTGCACGGTAATGGCGACGTATGGGTCCACCGATAGCACCACCAGCGGCGTGCCCGGTGTGACAAAGCTAAAGATGACCGGCAGCGCGACCAGCCCGGTGAAGAACGGCAGCGCCAGCCACACATTGCGCACGAGCAGTCGGAACGGGACGTTCGACCGCCACGCCAGCAGCAGGACGGCAAGGTACAGGCCCACCAGCACCCACAGATTGCGAGCGAAGGCTACCGCGAGGAGCATCGCCAGGACACTCACGAGCTTCACCCGCGGATCCAGCGACTGGAGCAAGCCGGGCCGTCGCGCCGACTCGTCGGCGAAGAGCGTCTGCTCCAGCGCACCGGTGACGCCAATCAGGCTGCGCTCGACCATCGTTTGCGACATGGGCCTACTGCTTCTCGATACGGGCAGTCGCCGGCTCGACCGTTGGCTTGCGCGCAATGGCCCGGCCCACCAGCCATACCGCCAGGCCAATCAGCGCGCAGCCGATGAGCGCGGACAGGATGTAGCTGACCGTGGGCGACAGGCCCGCGATCTCGTACTCAGGCAGCGGCCCACTCCAGGTCGTTGTCGCCTCCATGCCCGCCGGTACGAAGCCAACCAGCTCCTCAATCTCCTCGGTCGCCCACTCGCCCCAGGCAGCGCCACCGGCCAGAAGGCCCAGGGGCGACAGCACAATCAGCGCCGCCAGCAGGATAGCCAACGGCTGCCAGCGCGCGCTCGTCGCAGGCCCCGCACCCGCTGCCCCCGGCGCGCCGATGCCCAGCAGCGCGGGGTTGGTGCGTTGTAGGAACCACACGATGCCGGCCGATACCAGGCCCTCGACGACCGAGGCGACCAGCATGTGGGGAATCAACATCGCCGGGACGGCGATCGCCAGGGGGAACGGGGCATACAGCGGGGCGCCGTCGGCGGCGCGGAAAAGAACCGGTTGCAGGCCGAACAGAATCCCGGCCAGCCCCGCGACCAGGCTCAGCGACGCCCAGCCTGCCACGAAGGCCGCCACAACCCGCCGCCCGCTCTGGATGGCCGAAGCGCCGCTAAACGCCTTGTAGATGAAGTGGGCAACGTGCGGCATGATGAGGGCCATGAGCAGCACGTTCGCGCCCCAGGCCAGAATGCCCCCGTCGCCGAAGAACAGCGCCTGGATGAGCAAGGCAATGGACACGGCCAGGGCAGCCCCGGCCGGGCCGAGCACAATCGCTGAGATCGTCGCGCCGATGGCGTGCCCCGTCGTCCCCCCAATCAGCGGCACGTTGAACATCATGATGACGAAGACAAAAGCGGAGAACAAGGCCACCAGGGGCACCATGCGCTGATTGAGCTGTCGGCTGAAGACGCGAAGGTCATACGCAAGCCAGACCATCGCGATGACCAGTAGCCCCAGCGAGAACACGGGGGCCAGGTAGCCATCCGGGATGTGCATGTTCTGGTGGACCCAGTCCCCCAGGGGTAGCTGGACGCTAGCGAGCAGCACGGCGAAGCCTCCTTATTGAACACTGAACGCGGCCAGCGCTTGAGGGTGTGGAGGGTGTGGATGAGGGGGCGGCCTCTTACCCTATCCGTCATAATCGACGGATAGCGATGGCATGCAGATGCAAATACTTGCAAAATTGTATGCGCCGGGCAGGCTCTGTCAAGGCGAATCGCCGCGCTCTTACAGCCGAATCCACCGGGGTGAGATCGGGTTCCATCGTTGTCAAGAGGAGGCGCCGGCGCTGGGGATGCCGGTCAGGCCCCCTCGCGCCGGGGAAGGGGGCCAGGCAGGCCCATCACGCCTGCGGGGGGCGCTGGTGTGATCGAGGCTGCTCGGAGGGGGTGGTCTCAGGTGCGCGGCGGCCGCCGTAGACTCGCCCCTTCCAGGCGACGCCCTGTCCCAGCATGGCGCGCAGCCCCGAGGTCAGCGCCACCAGGCCAAAGACCAGCACACTCAACGGCTGCAACAGGCCGAACAACGCAGGTACATGCAAGAGCCGGTCCCAACTCATCAGGCCCAGCGCCAGGAAGGCGTAGGAGTAGCCCGCCATGAGCATGTAGGCGTCGCCGCCCGGCTGAAGGCCCAATGCAAACAGGACGGGTGTGAGCGCGGCCAGAAGCGCGCTCAGCATCACCAGTGCGCCGCGGCCGGGGTCGAGGCTGAGGAACTGGAAGCTGATGCGCCGGAAACTGGCCCACACTTCGCCCGCGTCGCGGTAGGCGCTGGCGTGCACCAGCTGCGGCGCGCGCGCGATGGCGTACCGAACGCCCCGCCCCCGCATCAGGTGAGCAAACCGCACGTCATCCGCGACGCTACGGCGGACGGCCTCGTAGCCGCCCACCTTCTCGTAGACATCGCGGCGAATGAGCATGTACTGGCCGCTGGCGAGCGTCGCCGTAGCGTGCGGGTCGTTCACTCGCGCCCCCGGTACGCCTACATAGAACTGCTGATACGTGAACGGCAAGATCAGCCGCTCCGCGAAGGTCGTCAACTCCTGACTGGGCAACACCGACAGGGCTTCGAGGTGGCGATCGGCCGCGTACCCCATCATGCTCGCCAGGGACAACGGCGAGTGCTCGGTGTCGGCATCCGTGAACAATAGCCAGTCGCCCGTGGCGGCCAGCGCACCCAGGTAGCAGGCATAGGCCTTCCCGGTCCAGCCGGGCGGCGGGCCGCCGCTCCGAATCAGAATCGCGTCGAACTCGCCCGCGATGTAGTGCGTGGCATCCGCCGAGGCATCGTCGACGACGATGATCTCGTAGCTGCCGTAGTCCAGATTGATGAGGGAGGCGAGGAGCCGACCGAGAACGGGCGCCTCATTGCGGGCGGGGATGATGATGGACACCCGGGGCATGCCCGTCCGCCGCGGAACCGTGGGCACGAGAGGAAGGGCGGTGAAATGCCGCAACGAGAGCACCGCGAAGACTGCCTGGGTAATCACCACCCCAATGCACAGCCAGAACAGCATCGTGAACTCCCCATCCATCGGTGCGGCGAGTGAGGGCCTGGGGAAATTATAGCCAGGGGAAGAAGCCGCGTCTAGTGACAAGGCCACTGACGGTGAGCAGGGGAACTCTATGCTCCGCCGCCACGTACCCCGGCGCTCGACGCATCGGGAGATGTCAGTAGAGCCACAACGCTGTGATACGGCCAAACGGCCAGGCTGCACAGGGGTAAGGCTAGTGAGGACCAACCCATCAGGGTAAAGGTGGGTTGAGCCTGTAAGCAAGGAGAGTCGCTGTGGCCTATGGCCCCTCTCAGACAGCCGCCCCTGACGGCGGCCGCCTGGCTCACAAGTGGAAAGTCCTCATCTCGGTCATCTTCGGCGTGTTCATGGTCATCCTGGACACGACCGTCATCAATGTGGCGTTTCAGACGCTACGCGTCGAGTATGGCGTTGACCTGAACCAGGCGCAATGGATCATCAGCATCTACGTCCTGGCCTTGGGCATTGCGACGCCGCTGGCGGGCTTCCTCGCCGACCGGTTCGGCATGAAGCGGGTGTACGTGACTGGCTTGAGCCTGTTCGTGCTAGGCTCTTTCCTGTGCGGCATCGCCCCGAGTTTCTGGTTCCTGGTCGGGGCGCGCGCACTGCAAGGCCTGGGTGGTGGTATCGCCACGCCCCTCGGTTCAGCGCTGCTCCTGGCATCGTTTCCGGCTCGCGAGC
Source organism: Anaerolineae bacterium (assembly GCA_034431435.1). Taxonomy (GTDB): domain Bacteria; phylum Chloroflexota; class Anaerolineae; order Epilineales; family JAHCIE01; genus JAHCIE01. The sequence goes on from DAOUDG010000098.1 coordinate 19,033, forward strand.
AGGGAACCGCGCTGGGCATCTTCGGCATGGCCCTCGTCGTCGCGCCTGCCCTCGGCCCCATCCTGGGCGGCTTCATGGTCGACCAGGGTCTGTGGCGCTGGATCTTCTTCATCAACGTGCCCATCGGCCTGCTGGGCATCTTCCTCGCGTCACGCTGGCTACGACCGCCTCAAAGCCTGCAATCCATACCCCTCGACGTGTGGGGGTTGCTGACGGCGGCCGTCGGCGCGGGCGCGATTCTGTACGGAGCCTCCATCATCGCCGACCGCGGCTGGACGGACCCTCAAGTGCTGGCCATCTTCGCCATCGGCCTGGTCAGCCTGACCCTTTTCGCCTACATCGAGCTATTCCGGGCAAACCATCCCCTGCTGAATCTGCGCCTGTTCCAGAATCGCGTGTTCCTCAACGCCAGCATGGTCGGCTGGGTAAGCGTGCTGGCGCTGTTCGGCGCGGAGTTCCTGATGCCGCTCTACCTGCAAGCCGTGCGCGGCCTGTCGGCGTTGCAAACGGGCCTCACCCTGCTGCCGATGGCCGTTGCGGCGGCCATCGCCACGCCGGTCGCCGGTCGCTTCTACGACAAGATCGGGCCGCGCCCCCTGGTCGTGGCGGGTTTCTCCATCCTGGCCCTCAACACCTGGCAACTGTCGCAGCTGCAGGCCAACACGCCCACCGCGTGGATCATGTTCCTGCTGGCGTTGCGCGGCATAGCGCTGGGCATGACCGTCCAGACCACCTTTGTGACGGCGTTGGGTCAGGTTCCCATCCCACAGATCGCACGGGCGTCGTCCCTGGTGAACTCGTCGCGTCAGCTGGTCCAGGCCCTCGGCGTCGCCGTGCTGGCGACGGTTCTCGCCAGCACGCTCTCACCCCAGGTGCGGGTCGTCCAGGCGCAGTTCCAGGAACAGGCAGCGCAGAACCCAGCGCAGCACATCGGGCTGTGCCAGGCGGCCGGCCTGGCGCCCTCCATATCGGCAACGCCAGGCGCACCGCCCGACGTGCAACCGATCGTCAAGCAGGCTTGCGAGGAGGCCGTAGCCGGCTTCGAGAAGACCTATCTCTTGACCTTCGCGGCGTCCCTCGTAGCGCTCGTCCTGGGGGCATTCCTGCCGGGCTGGCCCATGAAGTGGGCAGGGCGAAGACCCGCCGACGCGCCCCAGGCGGCCGCGGGGAGTCACTGAGCGCGAGGCTCACGCAAAATCGCAGCAGGGAGCCAGGGGGCACTCGGTACAGAGGGGCGCGTCGCGGCGGCACACCTGACGGCTCAGGCCGTGCAGGCGGGTGTGCAGCAGGCGAACCGCCGCCGTATCCTCGCCCAGGGCGGCCTCAAGCGCCGCGTGGGATTGGGTGGGGGTAAGGCCCGCGGGGACCAGGCCGAGCCGCGTCACGCAGCGATGCACGTGATCGTCCACCGGCAGGACCGGGCGGCCAAGCCCGAACAGGAGCACACAGGCAGCCGTCTTAGGCCCGACGCCCGGCAGGGCCGCCAGCCAGCGCCGGGCGTCGGCCAGCGGCGCGGCCGCGAGGGGAGCCAGAGTCACCTGGCCGCCGTAAGCCTCGGCCAGGCCGTTCAGCGCCAGGTGAAGGCGGTGCGCCTTGACGCGGGCCAGCCCGCTGGACCAGATCACTTCGGCCACGAGCGTTTCGGGCGCGGCCCGTAGGGCGTCCCAGGTGGGGAATGCAGCGCGAAGGGCGGCGTGCGCTGCCGCGCTGTCGCGGGTGTGCTGCGAGAGGATGGTTCCGACAAGCTCGTCCACAGGGTCGTCAGGCCATGCAGAAAGCGGGTCCGCCGGGGGAGGCGGGTCGTCGTCACCCAGGACGGCCAGGACGGCGCATAGCTTGGCGCGAGGAACAACAATCACGCGCTGCGTTCGACGGCAACGTGAGCCAGGCGTTCGAGGGCATGGCGGGCAGCCACGGGCGGGAACCAGCCCAATGCCGCCACGGCCCCATCGGCGTAGGCGCGCGCATCGGCCAGGGCCAGGTCGGCTGCGCCCCCCTCCCGCACGGCGTCGATCACCTCGGCCACAGCGTCGATGTCGCCTGCCAGGGCCTCCAGGAGCGGCGCGTCGCCGTAGGCGGCGGCATACAGGGCCGGCAGGGTCAGCGTGCCCTGCCTCAAGGCCGAGCCGCTCGGTCTGCCCAGGCTAGTCGAGTCGGCCACGAAGTCCAGCACGTCATCGACGATCTGCAACGCCAGGCCTAGCTGCTCGCCGTAGCTGCGCAGCGCCGACACCCCGGCCTCGTCTACCGCGCCCAGAATCGCCCCGCACTCGGCGGCGGTGGCAAACAGGACCGCCGTCTTGCCATGAATGCGGGCCAGGTATTCATCACGGCTGGGTACACCACGCCGCGCGGTGAGTTGTGCCAGCTCCGCCGCGCACATACTCATCAGGCACGCCGAGAAGACGCGCACCACCCGCGGGTTGCCCGTTGCGGCGGCAAAGGCTGCCGCGCGCGCGAAGAGATAGTCGCCCGCCAGCACTGTGGTTTCGGCGCTGAGGTGCGCGCCCAGGGTGGGATGGCCGCGCCGGATGAAGGACTGGTCGATCAGGTCGTCATGCACCAGCGAAGCCGCGTGGAGCGCCTCCACCGACGCCGCCAGCGACAGGGTAGGGGCCGCTGCGGCCGCGGCAAGCTGACCGCTGAGCAGCGCCACCACCGGGCGCAGGCGCTGCCCACTGTGGGCAAACGCAACGCGGACGATATCCCGAATGAAGGAATACTCGGTGCGCGACACATCCTGCAGGATGGTCTCAAGCTGCGCCATTTCGGCGGCAATGTCGTCCACGGCGAACGACGATAGCCGCTGAACAACCGAATCAGAAAGCATCGGGCCAGCCTTTCAGGTCCATAGCCGCGTTTCGTTTAGAACATTATAAACGATTTCAATGCTGGGGACGAGTCTACACCCTACACGTGCGCCTGCTTTGCGCAACTGTAGCCCAGGCCGTGCGTATACCTAGTGGAACCCACGCTACCAGGGCACTCGTCAGGAGACTCTCATGAGCCAGGAGATGGAACCCCGCCCCCCCAGTCAGCCGCCTGATCCAGCAAACACCGAGCATCCACGCTCCGAGCCGCCACCTCTAGAACCCCCCGCCACACCACCCGCCGCTAGCGCCTCGGTCGAGGATGCTCTGACGCCACTGCCCGCCAGCAGCGGCTTGCCGCCCGCCCCCCTCCCCTCGCAACAGAGTCCGCCCCCACCGCCACGCCGCTCCGGCTGCGCGCCATCTCTCGTGCTGATCGTCGTGGCGCTCATCGTTTGCGGCCTGCTGGCGGCGGCGCTGGCGATTGGCGGCGCCATCGTCGGCATAAGCCGCTTCGACCGCGCCGTGAGCCTCCCCCTCGACGGCGGCTTGCGCGAGGTTGAAACGCGCTCCTTCGATGCTGGCGCTGCGCCGCGCCTGGTCGTCCGCAGTGGCAACGGACGCACCGAAGTGCGCGTCGGCGAGGGGCGGACTATTCAGGTCGAAGCCACCAAGCGCGCCAGCGGCCCCAACGCTCAGCAGAAACTGGCAGGCATCATGCTAGACATGAGCCAGTCGGGGGACACCGTGCGCCTCGGCTACCAGTACAATGGGCCAACCTCTCTGCTCGGTCAGTCAGGAACCGCCGTCGACTACCTCGTCACCGTCCCGCGTGCGACCGCTGTGGACATCGAGGCTACCAACGGCGAGATCGTTGTGGACGGCACGGCCGCCGAGGTCAACGCCAACTCAAACAACGGCGCAGTCACTATCCGCAACGTCGAGGGGCCGGTCAAGGTCGAGGCTGACAATGGCCGCATGACTATCGACCGCACTCGAGGCCTGCTGGAGGTACAGACCGACAACGGCGCTATCGACGCCACGGTCACCCAGGCCGACACCATGCGACTGCGCAGCCGCAACGGAGCCGTCAACTTTGCCGGCGCTCTCGGCGCTGGTCCCCACGAGATTCAGACCAGCAATGGTGCGGTGACCGTCGCCATCCCCGCCGACCAGAAGCTGCAACTGGACGTGCAGACCGACAACGGGGCGATTAACAACAGCCTCCCCCTCACGAACGCGCAAACGGACCGGCGACGCCTGACCGGCGCCCTCGGCAGCGGTGGTCCCCTGCTCACGGTGCGCACCAATAACGGGCGGGTCACCCTCGCCACGCCCTAGGCGCGAATTCCCGCCTCCTGACGGCGACGGCCTGGAACGCTATGCTCCAGGCCGTCCGCCATCGCCACCGCCCTTCCCCACTAGCCAGCAAGCATGTCGCGCACAATCTGCGCATACTCGTCGACAATGCTCGTCGCGCGTGCCTGCGAATCGGCCTCACTATAGACAAAGATGAACGGCTCGTCGGGGCTGGGCAGCATCAGCACCCACTCGCGCTCGCCCAGGCTCAACTCCATCCCCTCCGCGAGCGGCTCGCGGACCTCGCCAAACCGCTCGTGCAACTCACGCATGATACGCCCTCGATGATCCCACGGGCATTCCACGCGGCGCTCGGCCCGATGCACTGCCGGCAATGCGTCAAGCACGTCGGACAGCTCCATCTTCTGGCGGGCCAGATACTCCAGCAGCTTGGCGACCCCGAACAGGCCATCAATCGTAGGCTGGAACGAGGGAAACACGGTGTTTCCCAACCCATCCACAGCCAGCACCACCTCCTCGCGACGGGCCGCCTTCATCATCTCGGCCGGATCAAGGCGCGTTCGCCACACCTGACCGCCTAACTCAGCGGCGATTTGCTCGAAGGCATGCGACGCCGTGACCGGCACCACGACCACGCTGCCCGGTCGGTCGTGCCACGCCAACCAGGCCAGGGCGGCCGCCGCCGCCGTCTCGGGAACCAGACGCCCCATATTGTCGACGAGGAACAGGCGCTCGCCGCCCACGTCCAGCCGTACACCCATGTGGGCCGTCACCGCCTGAGTAATGAGGCGCAACTGCTCCCGTTCACCATCGAAGTCCTTGCGCAGAATCGACATGCGATTCTCATCGAGCTGCGCATTCAGGGCCACCACGCTACAACCCAAACCGGTGAGCGCGGCCGGCAGCACACTGCTCGTCGGCGCATTGGCGCAGTCGACGACAACCTTGAAGCGCCGGCCGCGAATCGCCTCGGTATCGAGAGCCGCCATGAACCCAGCCGTGTACCGTTCCTGGACCTGGGGCATCTCCTGTATCGTGCCGATCTCCTCGAGGTAGACTCGTCGATAATCTTCGCGAAAGAACACGCGCTCAATTTCACGCTCGACGCTACGGCTCAGATTCATGCCCTCGCTGTCGTAGAAGCGAATATCCACCACGCGACTATCGAAGGGGGATGTGCGCACGTGGATAGCGCCGGCCGCCCTATCGCTCGACACAAAGTAGCGCATCACGGGAATGGGCACTAAATTAGTATCGTGGACGTGCACGCCCGCCGACGGCAGACCTGCGATGATCGCCCGTTTGAGCATCCGCGCCGAGCGTGTCGGGTCACGGTTGATGACGACGCTCGACCCTTGCGGCAGGATACTCGCGTAAGCCGCCCCCAGCCGGGCAGCGAACTCAGGCGTCAGGTCCACGTTCACGAGGCCCGACACGCCGAAGCGGCTGAAGAGCGTGCGCCGGCCCTGAGAACCCCAGATGATAGAATTGCGCACACTCGACCCGGCGTCGATGGCCTTGCCCGGCCAGATCTTGACCCCCGCGTGGATGATAGCGCCTTCTTCGACCCCGGTGCCATCGCCAATGACCGCCCCTTCATACACGGAGGTGCGATTCTTGAGGTTGCACGAGCGCCCGATAATCGCGCCCCGCACCTCGGCATTCTCGCCGATGTAGCAATTGCGCCAGATGATACTGCGATCGATGTAGGCGTGGTTGTCCACCACGGAGAACGAGCGAATCACGCTCGGCCCCTGTACCACCACACCGCCCTTGATCTTCACGCCGTGGCCCAGGTAGATGGGGCCATACAGTTGGGCGTCTGGAGCAATATCGACATCCCCATCTACCCAGATGTCACCACCAATGTTGCGGCCCAGCTCGATGCCCTTCACCTTACGCTCCAGGACATCCGCGTTGGCCTGCATGTACTCCTGGAGCGTGCCGACGTCCGTCCAGTAGTCTTCGCTGATGTAGCCGTACAGGGCTTCGCCGCCCTCTAGCATGGCGGGGAAGAGGTCTTTGGCAAAATCGAAGGGGACATCGGCGGGGATATCATCCAACACAGCGCGGTCGAGAACGTAGATGCCGGTGTTGACCGTATCGGACATCACCTCGCCCCAACTGGGCTTCTCCTGAAATCGGATGACGCGGCCCTCAGGGTCGGTGACGACCACGCCATAGTCTGGCGGCTGAAGCACACGATGCAGCACGATCGTTACCCGACCATCGTGGGCGCGGTGATACGCCAGGACGGCGCTGAGATCGATATCGGTGACCGCGTCGCCGCTAATGACCAGGAACGGGCCGTCAAGCCGATCGGCGGCATGCTTGACACTACCCGCCGTGCCCAGGGGCTGCTCCTCGACACTATACTCGATGCGCATCCCCATGTCGCTGCCATCGCCCAGATAATCCTGAATCTGGTCCGGCATATACTGCAGAGTCACCACAAGGTCCAGAATATCGTGGCGGCGCAGCAGGTCGCGGATGTGCCCGATGACCGGCTTGGCAGCGATGGGCACGACGGGCTTCGGCCGGCCGACGGTCAACGGTCGCAGGCGCGAGCCAGCCCCGCCCGCCATCACCACCGCCTTGATTCTCGTAGCCAAACTTTCTTGGGTCATGATACCTATGCCTTCTCGACAGTCCATCTATGCTAACGTATCTTCGGCCTATTGGCAAGTGCAACCTTCTCGTGCGCCGTGCGTATAGAGTGTCAGAAGTCTATCCTGGATATACTGTGCCAGACGCACTCCGCGCCCCAACTCGCGCGGCTCTGGCTGGAGGAACCCATGACCGAGACCCCGAACCCAACGCCGAATACCCCCAACGAGCCAGCCAGGGGCGAGACGCGCCCCGATCTGGCGCAAGATCTGCGCGGGCTTGCCGACACGCTGGAGCAGGCCGTGCGCGGCCTCGCCAGCAGCGAGAAGACCAAAGACCTGGAGCAGGAAGTACGCCGTGGCTTCGGCACGTTGCGCAGTCAGACCGAGGCGGCGCTGAAGGACGCCAAGGTTCCGGAGGCGGCCCAAGAGTTCAGCGCCCAGGCCAAGCGAGTCGCCGGTGACGTCGTGCAGGCCAAGCCGGCGCAGCAGGTGCTATCCATCTTCGCCAAGGGTATCGCCAACCTCAATCAGCAACTTGCGAAGTACATCACCGAGGAGCAAGCGCCTGGCGCGCCCACCACGGGCAAGGCCGACGACGCAGCCACCGCCAGCAACGATCCCAGCATCTAGCCGCCACCGCCTCGGTTCCCTGACACGGGCACAGCCGCGCTGACGCGCGGCTGTGCTACATTTCGCCGCCCACCGCCTCCACCGAAACCGCCAGCAGTTCGTAGCGGACCAGGCCATCGTCGCTCTCCTGCTCGCGCACCCGATCCTGCGTCTCCAGCACGTCGAGATGCCCCACAACCTCCGACAGCCCCAGGAATACGGCGCTAGTGGGTAGTTGTGGGAACAGGTCCAGCGTCAGCTCATACGCCGTGCGCGGGCCGTCCGTCAGCAGGCTCGCCACCTGCTCCATCCGCTCGACGTGGTGCGCCAGCCGCTCGCTAATCAGCGCACGATGATTCAGTACCGGCGGCCCATGCCCCGCCCAGGCCACGCTGATGTCCAGCTCGGCCACCCGCTTGAGCGAGGCGATGTAATCCACCAGGCTACGGGCGCGCTGCTGAACGCCAATCGGTGGTTCCAGCAACGGGTTGGAGCTAACCTTGAGCAAGAGATGGTCGCCCGCGATCATCTGCCGCGAACGCGGCTCGTACAGGCTGATGTGGCTACCGGCGTGGCCCGGCGTGTATAGGACCCGCCACGGCACACCGCCCATTTGGACCACATCGCTGTCGTGGACCGTGCGCACCACCGCACCGGGCGTCAGCGACTCGGCATACCCGACGCTGGCGGATAGGGCCTGCTCCATGCGCACGCGCCGCTCGGCGGGCACGCCGGCGCGCGCCCAGAACTCGGAGAAGTAGCGGCCCCGCTTCACCCACTCACCCGGCGTATCGTCCAACCACAACTTGGAACGCGGATGCGCCACCACCGGCGCGCCGCACGCCGCCACCACGCGCCTCAGCAAGCCGTAGTGGTCCATGTGGGCGTGCGTCAGCACAATCTGTCGTACATCCTCGACACGTCGCCCGCACTCTGCCAGCCCTGCCAGCAGCGCGTCCCAGGCCGCTTCGGTCGCCGGCCCCGCGTCGACCAGAGTCAGCGCGTCGCCGTCGATGACATAGGCATTCACCGGGCCGATCGGAAACGGCGTTGGCACGCTGATCGGCACGACGCGCGGCTCCAGGCTCATCATCCTGGACCTTCCCCCGCCTGGATAAGCACGTTCCATAGCCCGCGCTGGCAGACATCGCCCTTCTGATTGACGACGCTGACAGCCAGAATCACCTGGCCGCCACCGAGGCGTGGCACGGCCTTCGTCTCGGCGACGCGGGCCGCGACATGGATCGTATCGCCAATGAAGATCGGCTTGCTGAACTTCCACTCATCGATGCCCCGGAACGCCAGCGCCGTTCCTTCGATGACGCCCATTCGCGCCAGCAGCCCCGTTGCGATACTCAGGCCCAACGCGCCGTGGGCGATACGCTGACCGAAGGGCGTCTCAGCCGCCCACACCGCATCACTATGCAGCTGCGTCCAGTCGCCCGTGAGGGCCGAAAACTGCACGATGTCCGTCTCCGTGACCGTGCGGCCCGGCGAGACCAATTCATCCCCAGCCTGGAACTCCTCGAAGTAGAGACCTCGCCCCCTGCGGTCTGTCATAGTAGCTCCTTGTCGCCATGATGGGCGCCGATGCGCCGCGCAGCGCCTCAATTCTACAGTTGTCGCGGCGCAAGGCCAAACATTTAACATTCATTTTTCACTTCCATGTTTCGGTTTCGCCCTTTCTCGGCTACAATTATCCCTCGTCCGACCCCTCGCCCTACATAGGAGAGGCCGCGCGCCATGTGGATGACCACTCGGTCGAACACCTCTCGATGGCTTGCACTACTCCTGCCGGTGTTAGCCCTGGCGGCCGCCGCATGCGGGTCGTCGTCCACATTGCCCCCTGCCACCAGAACGCCGCCGAGCATGGCGGCCAGCCCACCGCCCACTGCGCGGCCGGCGGCCATCGCGGCGACACCCTCGGCCAGTCCCACGCCGCCCAGCGCGTCAGGGTGGCGGCGATTCACTACCGCCGACGGGCTTGGCTCGAACGATGTACTGGCGGTCCGCGCCGCCGATATCAGCTCGACAGGAATCGAGACCGCCTGCATCACGTATGGCTCCCCGCTTGGCGGTTCCGTCTGGGTAGGCAGCGCGGGCGGCGGTCTGAGCTGGTGGGATGGGGCGAGATGGCAGACCGTCACCCACGCCACCCCCGGCGTCACGCTCGCCGCCGACACCATCCTGGCCCTGTTTATCATGCCGCGCGGCCGCGTCCTCATCGGCACCAGCGCCGGCCTCAGCACCCATTGCCCTAACAAGGAGAGTCTGCTCTGGCGATTCTCGCCCCTGGTCTGGCAGCCACCCACCAGCGCCGTCCAGGCCATCGCCGTGGTCAACAACTCCCACTGGTACGGGCTGTCGGATGGAGTCCACGGCATGTGGCAGGGCAAAGAGGTCTTTACCTTCACCCCGGCCCAGGGCCTCGGCGCAGCGGACGTGCGCGCCCTGGCCGGCGACGCTCTCTTGCCTTACAGCCACGTCTGGGCGGGCACGTGGGGCGGCGGCATCACTCTGTTCGATGCCTCGTCGCGCCCCTATCGCCTGCGGCACACCTTCACCACGGCAACATCCGACCTGGGTAGCGACCGTGTCACCAGCCTCGCCGTCGATCCTCACTCGCCTACTGGCCACCGCGCCCTGTGGGTAGGATTCGCCGCCGACCCGGCAACAGGGCAGCCGGGCGGTGTCAGCCGCTACGAGTTCAATATGGCCCGCCCCACCGAAGGCGTCTGGCAGACCTTCTGGGCCGACGGGAGTGGACTGCCTGCCGCCTCCGTCCAGGCAGTGGGCGTGGATGCCAGCGGCGATGTGTGGGTCGGTACGACGGCCGGCCTGGCGCGTCGCGCCTCAGAGAGCGGGGCGTGGAGCGTGTATACCGCCGCCAACACCGGCGGCCAGCTCGGCGTCGATAGCGTGTCATCCATCAGCCTCGCCCCTGACGGGACGCGCTGGTTCGGCACACGCGGCGGCGGCGTCACCGCCCTCAGCGGCTCCCCACCACCGCCCATGCCCGTCACACCCACCCCCACGCCCGCCGCCCGACAATTCCTCCCCCTCCTCCAGCGCGGCGACCATTGACCCTGGCGTCACGCAGGGCTGCGCCCATCGCGGGCAGGCCTGGCATGTCAGCCCGCGACTGGGAGTCGTGGCCCTGGACAGCCAGCGGCTTGCCGGCTACAATTGCCTCACAAGCATGGAGAGGCAGAGGATGACAGCTGAATCACCTGGGGTGCTGACCTTCTTGTTTACCGACATCCAGGGCAGCACCCAGCTATGGGAAAAGTACCCCCAGGCGATGGCGATCGCCCTGGCGCGTCATGACGCCTTGCTTCGGCAGGCCGTCGAAGCCAGTGGCGGTCACATCTTCAAGACGGCCGGCGACGCTGTATACGCCGTGTTTATCCGACCCCAGGCCAGCCTTGACGCGGCCCTGGCAGGCCAGCGCGCCCTGCTGGGGGAAGCCTGGGGGGAGACAGGACCGCTGCGGGTACGCATGGCCCTCCACACCGGCGTCGCCGATGCCGGCGACGGCGACTACTTCGGCCCCCCGCTCGGTCGGCTTAGCCGCCTCATCGCCGTCGGCCACGGCGGTCAGATTCTCGTCTCAGCGGCAACCTACGAGATGATTCGCGATAGCCTGCCCGACGGCGTCTCGCTCCGCGACCTGGGTGAACAGCGGCTCAAGGACCTGACCCGACCCGAGCACATCTATCAGATTGTTGCCCCCGACCTGCCCCTGGACTTTCCGCCGCTCCGTAGCCTTGCGAACCGCCCCAACAATCTCCCGGCTCACCCGTCGCCGCTCGTGGGCCGTGAGCGCGAAGCAGCCGACATCCAGGCACTGCTGACGCGGAATGATGTCGCGCTGGTGACGCTGACGGGGCCTGGCGGGACGGGCAAGACGCGACTCAGCCTTCAGGTGGCAGCCAACATGATCGACCAGTTCGACGACGGCGTCTTCGTCGTCAGCCTGGCGGCCATCTCCGACCCGGCCCTGGTGTTGCCTGCCATCGCCCAAACCCTCGACATCCGCGAGACCGGCAGCCGGCCCGCCTCGGAAACGTTGCGCGATTTCCTGCGCGACAAGCACATGCTCCTGGTACTCGACAACTTCGAACAAGTCGTTGACGCTGGCCCCAGTGTCGCCACCCTGCTGGCCGACGCGCCGCGCCTCAAACTGCTGGTGACCAGTCGCATCGTGCTTCGGGTCCGCGCGGAATACGAATACCCCGTACCGTCGCTGGAGCTACCGCCCGCCGATGACGAGCCAGATATCCCCCCCCAACCGCACCCCGCATCGACAGCCGCCCGCATCAGCCAGTACGCCGCAGTGCGGCTGTTCATCGAGCGCGCCCGCGCCGTCAGGCCTGAGTTCGAGGTCACCAACGACAATGCCGCCGCCGTCGCCGAGATCTGCACTCGCCTCGATGGCCTGCCGCTCGCGATCGAGCTGGCTGCCGCGCGCGCGCGCCTCCTCTCGCCCCAGGCGATTCTCCAGCGCCTCGACCACAGCCTCACCCTGCTCACGGGCGGTGCACGCGACCTACCCCAACGGCAGCAGACCCTGCGCAACGCTATCGCCTGGAGCTACGACCTGCTGGATGAGATCGAGCGGCGCCTGTTCCGCCGCCTCGGCGTCTTTGTCGGTGGGTTCTCACTCGAAGCCGCCGATACCGTCGCCAGCGACGACAACGCCAACTCGGTTCTCGATGGCCTCGACTCCCTGGTCGCCAAGAGCCTGCTCACCCAGCACATCGACAGCGGAGGTGACCCGCGCTTCCGCATGCTGGAAACGATTCGCGAGTTCGCCACGGACACTCTGACCGCCTCCGACGAGGAGGCCGCCGTGCGCCTGCGGCACGCCCGTTACTACCAGGGGTTCGCCACCAAGGCTGTCCACGAGCTGAACCGTCGCGACCAGCTGCTGTGGACCACCCGGCTCGAGCAGGACTTGGACAACGTGTGGGCAGCCCTGGGGTGGTCGCTCGATCACCAGCACAGCGACGTGGCTCTGGAGATGGCCTGGCAGATGAGCACTTTCTGTGACGTGCGCGGCTACCTCAGCCAGGGCTGCCACTGGCTGGACGCCGTGACGGCGGCAGTCCCCAACCCAACCCCAGAGCAGCGGCTCAAGCTGAGGACCGGCGCCGTACTGCTGGCCCTGCGCCAGGGCTCACTGGCACTGGCGCGCGAGATGAGCGAGGAGGCCCGTGTCCTGGCCCCGACCGTCGCGGACCCCTGGCTGCAAGCGATGGTGGCGCGCAACCTGGGACTGGTCGCCCTGTACACTGGCGACATCAAGGCCTCCATCGAGTGGCACGAGCAGGCCTATCAGCAATTCACGGCGACCGGCGCCGACCCCGAAGCCGCGTCCATGCGCGGCAACGTCGCCATCCTGTACGCCCTGGCAGGGCAGTTAGACCTCGCCGAGACCAACGCGCGGCAGTCGGTACAATTGGCGGAGCGGGCGGGAGATCTCCTCACCAGCGCCCGAGCAACCTGGGTCCTCGGCTTCGCCGCCCTGCTGCGGCAAGACTACGATCGCGCCGAGGTCCAGCTGAAGGACGCGCTGCGTCGCCTCCAACCCCTGGGCGAGAAACTCTTCACTAGCAACTGTCTCATCAGCCTGGCAGTGCTGGCCGTCGGCCGTGGCGAGGGCGAGCGAGCCGCCCGCCTCTTTGGCGCGGAGGAGCGCGTGCGTGAGCTGCGTGGCGCGGTCGTGCCGGCCCCGGCCATCTACGCGCGTTTCGTCAGCATGCTGCGCGAGGGCTTCCCGGCCGACATGGTCGAGCGGGAATGGGCCGCCGGCCGCGAGATGAGTCTGAACCAGGCCGTCGCCTACGCCCTAGACGAGGATAGCAACGATAGGCCCTCGCCGGCCCAGGCGGTCGCACTTGTGTGACACGCTTCCAGCGGCGATAATCTCTACATGCACGATTTCGCCCGCACCGCCGCCGCCGTCGCGGCCACCCGTAGCCGCCTCCAGAAGGCTGCCCTGCTGGACGACTACTTTGCGGGGCTGGACGACGCCGACCTGAGTCGCGCCGCCCGCTACCTCAGCGGCCAGGCTTTCGCCCTCAACGACCAGCGCGTCCTGGGAGTCGGTTGGGCACAGGTCCGCGACGCCCTGCTGACCCTTGTCCCCACGCCGATGGACGAACTCTATACCCTCAGCGTTCGGCTCGCCGATCTCGGCGACATGGCGGGTGAGTTATTCCACCGCCGACCTGATCCGCCACCGACCCTCACCCTGGCCGATGTCGCCACCCTGTTCGACGCGCTGGCCGCCGCGCGCGGCAGCAAGGCCCGCGTGCAGCTCCTGGTGGATGCGCTGGGCCGCGCCACGGCCGAGGAGGCGCGCTACCTGGTCAAGATCATCATGGGCGAGATGCGCATCGGGCTGAACGAGGGCCAGGTAGAAGATGCCCTCGCCAGGGCCTACGGTGTCACCGTCGCCGACGTGCAGCGCGCCAACATGCTCCTCGGCGATATTGGCGAGACGGCCGTTCTCGCCCGCCATGGGCGGCTCGCCGATGCCCGCATGCGCCTGTTCCACCCGCTCAAGTTCATGCTCGCCTCGCCCACCGCAAGCGCCGACGACATCGCCCGTCTGCTGCCGGACGGCTTTCGCATTGAAGACAAGTTCGACGGCGTGCGCGCCCAGGCGCACAAGCAGGGTGAGCGCCTGGCCATCTACTCGCGTACCCTGGACGAAGTGGCCCATCGTTACCCGGAACTGGACGCGCCGCTGCGCGCCTTGCCCGGCGCGTATATCCTCGATGGTGAGATTCTGGGCATGCGCGACGACCGTGCCATCCCCTTCACCGAGTTCCAACCCCGCCTGGGCCGCAAGACAGTCGACGCCGATTTGCTCGCCAGCCTGCCCGTCGTCTTCATGGCCTTCGACATCCTCTACCGCGACGGCGTTGTCCTCCTCGACCAGCCCCTCACCGAGCGCCGCCGCCAATTGGAAGACCTTCTCCGTCACGCCGGCGGCCCCGTGCGCCTGGCGGCCAGCGTACCCTTCGACCCTGACCCCACCACCCTGCGCGACCGCCTGGCCGCCGCCTTCGACGCGGCCCGCGAGCGTGGCAACGAGGGCCTGATGGTCAAGGACCCGGCCTCAGCCTACAAGCCGGGGCGGCGCGGCAAGGAATGGCTCAAGGTCAAGCAGCCCCTGGCGACCCTGGATGTCGTCGTGACGGGTGTGGAGTGGGGCAACGGCAAACGTCGCGCGGTGCTGTCCGACTACACCTTTGCCGTCCTCGACGACGAAGGTCGGTTCGTCGAGGTGGGCAAGGCCTATACCGGCCTCACCGATGCGGAGATCGCCGAGTTGACGGCCTGGTTCCAGGCCCACACCCTTCAGGACTTCGGCAAGTTTCGCCGTGTCGAGCCACACATCGTCCTCGAAGTCGCCTTCAATAACGTGCAGGCGTCGGATCGCCATCCCAGCGGCTACGCGCTGCGTTTCCCGCGCATCGTGCGCGTCCGTACCGACAAGCTGCCCGCTGACATTGATAGTCTGGCAACCGTGCGCGCGCTGGCCGAACGCGAGGCGCCATGAGTCTGCCCGCCGAAATCCCCCTCTTCCCGCTCAACGTCGTGTTGTTCCCCGGCATGCTGCTGCCGCTGCATATTTTCGAGCCGCGCTACCGGCGCATGCTGAACCTGTGTGTTGAGGAAGAGATTCCGTTCGGCCTCGTCCTCGCCACCAACGACGAGCTGCCCCACCGTGTCGGGGTTGCCGCCCATATCCAGCAATTGGAACGGCTCGCCGATGGGCGCTCCAATATCATCACTCTCGGCCAGGAACGCTTCCGCGTGACCGACTTCCGCCATGACTTCCCCTACCTGGTCGCCAGCGTCGAGGAATGGCCCTGTGCCGCCCGTCGCGGGCCACAATTGGCCGCCTACACGGCTGCCGTCCGCCAGGCCTTCAGCGTGTACCTCGATGCCTTACGCGGCGCTATCGGCCAGGATATCACCGTCGACGAGATGCCCGACGCGCCCGATACCCTGGCCTATCTCATCGCCGTCGTGCTTCAGATCGGCCTCGAACAGAAGCAGGCGCTGCTCGAAGCGCCCACCCTCATCGACCTGTTGCGTCGAGAGCAGCGTCTCATGCACAGTGAGACAGCCATCCTGCGCTACATGGAACGCACCCGCCGCCTGGCCGACGACGCCGGCCCCATCGCCCCCAACTGATCGTGAATCAGCCCGGCCAACCCGGCGGCACGTCCCTCAACCCCCAGTAGTCCCACATCGCCTCGAACAGGCCCAGCAACGGCCGGGCCGCCGCCGCCAGGTCCGCGTCCTCAGGCGGGCGCTCGGTGTCGAACAAGGCCTGGTAGTCGGCCCTCGCCCACACGGGCAGCGCGCCCGACAACATCGCCGCCAGTATGCCCCACACCCGCGCCACCGTCTGTGGGTTGTAGCCCCCACCGCCGAGAAACAGCAGCCGCCCGCCACACACCAGATGCGCCATGCGGTGCAGGCGCTGGATCAGGTGGACGTAGCTGTCGGTGGTCAGTCGCAGGCCCACCAACGGATCACTGACGTGGGTATCCGCGCCAAACTGGACGATGATGAACTGGGGACGATATTGGTGCACGAGGGGCGGCACGAAGCGGTCAAAGATGGCCTGGTATATCGAATCTCCCACGCGGCGCGGCACGGGGAGGTTGATGTTGCACAGGTAGCCTTTGCCCGCGCCGCGTTCCTCGGTACTGCCTGTGCCCGGGTAGAATCGCCCATCGTACTGGTGCAGCGACACCTTGAGGAGCGCCTCGTCGTAGAGCAGCGCCTGCGTACCGTCGCCGTGGTGGCCGTCCACGTCGATGATGGCGATACGCTCCAGGCCAAACTCGCGCTGTAGCATGCGCGCGGCGATAACAATGTCGTTGAAGATGCAGAAGCCACTGGCGCGGTCCGCCTGGGCATGGTGCAGCCCACCCGCCGGGTTGAAGGCGTGGCTCACCTCGCCACGCATGATGGCCCGCGCGCCCGCCAGCGTGCCACCCACGGCCAGCGCCGCCCGGCGATACATGCCCCGCCAGGCGGGCGTGTCGCGCCCGTCCAGGGCGCCCTCGCCGCGCGCGTCAGCCTCCCGCACGCGTGCGATGTAGTCGGGGGTGTGGACCAGCCGCAGTTCATCCTCGCTGGCCTCGACGGGGGTCAGCCGGCGCAGGCCGCCCTGGAACAGGCCCAGCGACTCGATCAGATCATAGGCCAGTCCATAGCGGGCCCAGGAGGTCGTCAAGGGGGAGAAGCCGCGGCCGCGATAGATATCGTGGAAGACCAGGGCCGCCGCGCGCGTCAAGGGGTGTCTTCCTCATCGAGGGCATACTCGCCCAGCCAGCCGTAGGCCGCGATGCGGTCTAGCTCCTGCTCCTGCGCGTGGAAATGCACCAGCACTCGGGCGCGATTGTATTCAGGGTGGCGGCGATAGAAGTCGCGATCCGCCCAATGAATCGCGCTCAGCGCGATAGGCAGGGCCGCCTCGAAGATTTGGGCGCGCCAGGTGGGGTCAGAGAAAGGCGGCGCAACCTTCACACCGCTGACGTGACAGTAGACGTGCAATTGAGGCCGCCCTTCCTCGTCGCGCCCTAGCTCGGCCGTCAACTCGTCGCGCACCATCTGCGTGCGCGGGCTGAACAACGCAGCATAGTCGAAGACATCACCGACTGCCACCGCGACGGAGCCTGCCGCGCCAGCCTGGGTCAGCGTATACCGCCTCGGAGTCACGTCAGGATTGTGTTGCGCTGCGCCGATAAAGGTGACGAAGGTACGGGGGAACTCCTGCATACCGCTAGTATAGCAGGGGGCGACACCCCACGCAACCACATGCCGGCGCGGCTGCCAGCCGTCAGGGTAGCCGTCCCTCCACCCGCCAGCCACGCACCTTCACCGCGCTACCTGTCGGGTGGTCTATAATGATAGTGGGACATCCCGACGTGCCCCGCTATTAGCCTGCCCACGGCTGGGCAGCCGCGTGCTCAAGGAGGAGCACATGCTACGTGAGACAACCCTGGAACATGCCATCAACCCCTGGAACGTGGCCCGTGAGCAGTTCGACCGCGCCGCCGCCTACCTCGACATCAAGGCCGGCGTCCGCGAGATGCTCCGCAACACCAAGCGCGAGCTGACCGTCAACTTCCCCGTCGAGATGGATGACGGCTCCGTCCGCATCTTCACCGGCTATCGCGTCCATCACAATACGGTGCTGGGTCCCAGCAAGGGCGGCATTCGCTATCATACCGACGTCACGATGGACGAGGTGCGCGCGCTGGCCATGTGGATGACCTGGAAGTGCGCCACGGTCGGCATCCCCTATGGCGGCGCTAAGGGCGGCGTCATCGTCGACCCCAAGACTCTCTCCAGGCGAGAACTCGAGCGCCTGACACGTCGCTACGCCAGTGAGATCAGCATCCTGATGAGTCCGGAGGGCGACATCCCCGCCCCCGACGTCAACACCAACGCCCAGATCATGGCCTGGATCATGGACACCTACTCCATGCATCGCGGCTATTCGGTGCCCGCCGTCGTGACGGGCAAGCCACTGGAGATTGGCGGCTCCCTCGGCCGCGCCGACGCCACCGGCCGCGGTGTCATGGTCACCACCCTCGAAGCCCTGCAAGTGATGGAAATCCCGGTCCACGACGCCGAAGTCGTGGTCCAGGGGTTCGGCAATGTCGGTAGTGCGTCGGCCCGCCTCATGCACGATGCCGGCGCGCGCATCATCGCCGTGGGCGATGTCTTCGGCGCTATCTATAATCGCTACGGCCTCGACATGCCCGCCCTGGTGGCTCACGTGCAGGCCACCGGCAGCGTCGTCGGCTTCCCAGAGGCGGAGCCAATCGACAATGCAGCGCTGCTGGAGCTGGAATGCGACGTGCTCATCCCGGCCGCTCTCGAAGGCCAGATCACACGCGCCAACGCCGACCGCATCCACGCCCGCATCATCGCCGAGGGCGCTAACGGCCCCACCACCCCCGACGCCGACGATATCCTGCGCGAGCGGGGAATCTTCATCATCCCCGACATCCTGTGCAACGCGGGCGGCGTCACCGTCTCCTACTTCGAGTGGGTCCAGGACTTGCAGCAATTCTTCTGGAACGACGACGAGATCGACAAGCGTCTCGGCCAGATCATGACTCGCAGCTTCCGCGACGTGCTCGGCGTCATGCGCGACAAGCGTGTTGACATGCGCACCGCCGCCTACATCCGCGCCATCGACCGCGTCGCCAAAGCGACGCTGATTCGGGGCATTTACCCGTAAGCCGCGTGAAACGCAATGCGCGATGCGTGAGAACAGATCGCTGCACGTTCTCACGCATCACGCCCGTCGAACGCGCCAAACCCTGGTAACGTACGATCCGTTTCACGACCGGAGGCTCCTGATGGACACCCTCACCCGTGACGATCTGAAGTACCTGGCCGAAACCGAAAACGGCTGGCACGTCTCCCTGTTCATGCCGGCCTATCCAGCCGGCGCCGACACAGCGCAAAACCCGATTCGCTTCCACAACCTGCTGCGCGAGGCAGAGGATCGCCTGCTGGCGCTGGGCATGCGCGCCGCTGAAGTGCGGGACTTGCTCGCCCCCGCCGTGCGCCTGCTGAAGGACACCGCCTTTTGGCAGGACCAGGCGGGCGGCCTGGCGATGTACCTGGCCTACGAGCAGTTCCGCGTTTACCGCGTTCCCATCGCTCTGGATGAGCGCGTCGTTGTCAGCCACCGCTTTGCGGTATCGCCCCTCCTGCCTCTGCTCGACAGCGCGGTCAGCTACTACGTCCTGGCCCTCGACCAGCAGGGCGCGCACCTCTACCACTGCACCCCCAATACATGTCAACCGATCGATCTACCCGGCGCCCCGCATGGCCTTGAGGAGACGCTCCCCTTCGGCAGTCTCGAACGGCGCGAACATTCCTACGCCGTGGCAACAGGCGGCGGACGCGGGACCAGCCTGTACTACGGCGTCGGCTCGCGGCTCGACGAAGCCAAGACCCAGTTGGAGCGCTACTGCCGCGCCATCGATCGCGCGGTCCAGATGCGGCTAGGCAGCGAGCAGGCCCCCCTCGTCCTGGCCGGGGTCGAGTCGCTGCTTGCCGTCTATCGCGGCGTCAGCGACTATCCGCACCTCACCGCCCGGAACGTCGTCGGCGCTGTGAAGGCCAGCCCGCCCGCCGACCTCCACGCCCAGTCTTGGCCGCTGGTAGAACCGGTCTTCCTGCAAGCCTGCGACGCAGCCATGGCGTGCTACGAGCGCCTCCTCGGCACAGGACTGGCCGCCCAAGACCTCAGCGACATCGTGCCCGCCGCCGCCCTCGGCCGGGTAGACACCCTCTTCCTGGCGCGCGGTAGCGAGCAATGGGGCCGCTACGAGCCGGTCCTCCAGCAGGTGACGCTGCATGAGAGCCGCGACAGCGACGACATTGACCTGGTCGAGATGGTCGCCGTGCAAACGTTGCTCCACGACGGCGCGCTGTACGTCGTGTCCCCGGACCGTCTTGGCGCGAGCGCCCCTGTCGCCGCCATCTATCGCTATTGATGTTGAAGGCTGGAAGGTTGAGGGTTCACGGCCCGCTGACAACGGACACGCCCTCCAACCTTCCAGCCGCAACGCGCACCCCTTCGGAGGGTCAATATGCTCAGGACGATTCTTGTACCCCTGGACGGATCAGCCCTCGGCGAGTACGCCCTCCCAACCGCGACCGATCTCGCCCAGCGCAGCGGCGCCCAATTGCTACTGGTACGCGCCGCCCGGCGCGACGCCGAGGAGGCCGCCGCCTACCTCGACCAGCTGCCCGCCGAGGCCTTCGGCCTGCCGACCGCGCAAGCAGAGGGTGACAGCCCCGCGTCGTCTCGCCTCCCGACGTGCCTTCGCCACGTCGCCCCAGGCGACCCCGCCGAGGTGATTCTGGCCGCCGCCCGCGACCATGCCGCCGACCTCATTGTTATGACAACCCACGGACGCGGTGGCCTGCGCCACTTGTTACTCGGCTCTGTGGCCGAGAAGGTCATCGCGACCAGTCCCATCCCCGTGTGGGTCGTGCGCGCCTCCCATGCCAGCCTGCCGTCGGTGGTCGATATGCCCGTGGAGATTCTTGTCCCACTCGACGGTTCGCCTTTCGCCGAGGCTGCCCTGCCGGTGGCCCGCGAACTGGCCAGCGTTCTCGGCGCCGGCATCCTGCTTGTCCACGCCGTCGAGCCGGCAAGCCTTGCCGACGACCTCCTGCTCACCCAGCCTATCATCCCACCGGAGACTGCCCTCCTCGACGCCAGCGAGGCGCGCACCTACCTGGGCGACTGGGTGGAACGCCTCCGGCTTGAGGGTCGCCCCGCTCGTCTCGTCGTCGACGACGGGGCCGCCCGCGACGTTCTCCTGCGCGAGAGCGCGACGCCTGGTATCCGCCTGGTTGTCATGGCCACCCATGGACGGACCGGCCTGCGTCAGACTCTATTCGGCAGCGTCGCCCACGACACCCTGCGCCACGGGACGCTGCCCGTGGTCCTTGTTCGTCCGACCGCCATCAACCCTTGACAGGAGCCGCGCGTGACCGCCAGCCCGTGAACGTCCCTCCTATCCCGGTAGCCCCATCTTAACGACGCGCTTACCGAAGGCTGGTATACTATCAGCGCAGGCGGCAGCGGCCCCCGGCCCGCTGCCCGGCGGCATGCGTTCTCTGACAGAGAGGAAGACACCATGAGCGACAGCCTACACCTCCTGATCGCCTACGACGGCTCCGCCAGCGCCGATATCGCCCTGGAGGATTTGCGTCGCGCGGGTCTGCCTGACACCGTCGAGGCCCTGGTTCTGTCCGTCGCCGACGTCTGGCCCCCGTCGAGTTACGAACCGGTCGAGGCTCCAAGCGAGCGCGTCCCGCCCGCCGTCAAGATGGCCCGCTCCCAGGCGGCCCAGGCCGTCCGCGAGGCGCAGGACATGGCCGATCGCGCTGCCGCCCGCATTCGCCGCGACTTCCCCCACTGGACGATCCGCGCCGAGGCCGTCGCCGACTCCCCGGCCTGGGCCATCATCAAGCGGGCCGAAACCTGGCCCGCCCACCTCGTTGTCGTGGGCGCGCACGGCCACTCGGCTCTCAGTCGCTTCGTGCTGGGCAGCGTCTCGCAGAAGGTACTGACCGAGGTGCAGTGCTCGGTGCGCATTGCGCGGGCCATGCCCAACCGCGTGCCCGGCGATCTGCGCCTGGCCGTCGCCGTGGACGGTAGCCCAGGTGCGAGCGCGGCCCTCCGCACCATCGCCCAGCGCCGCTGGCCCCCCCACACCCAGGCCCTGGTTCTGGCCGTCGTCGACCCGCGCACGAATGTCGCCGACAACCCCTTTGCCCCACCTCACGATGACCTCCTGGCCGCCAGCGAGCAGGAGGCCCATGCATGGGTGGACGAGACCGTCGATAGCGCCGCCGCCATACTAACCCGCGCCCAGTTGGCAACCTCCACCCTCATCAGCGAGGGCGACCCCAAGCATGCCATCATCGACGAAGCCGAGGCATGGCAGGCCGACAGCATCTTTGTCGGCGCGAGCGGCATTACCCGTCGCGGCTACCTTGTCCTCGGCAGTGTTTCGACAGCCGTCGCTGCGCGCGCCCATTGCACGGTCGAGGTCGTCCGCTCGGCCCCCTAGGCGATTACTATGACAACACAAGTCCGGCCCCTGTACCTGCCACCCGTCTATCAGGATCGCCCCGACTCGGGCCGCCTGATCCTGCGTGACGGAACCACCGCCAGCATCCACGTCGCCCACCCCGAGGACCTTGCCGAGCTACGCCATTTCTTCACCAGCCTATCCCTCGAATCCCGCTTGCACCGTTTCTTCTCGCCTAGCCCACCTCGCGACGAGCTTCTGGCGGCGATGTGTGACCCCTCGAATCCAAAGGAGCAGCTGACGCTAGTCGTGGAGCGCATCATCGACGGGCATCCCCGCATCGTCGCCGCCGCCTCCTATACCGCCATCGACGCCCAGAGCGCGGAGGTGGCTTTCGCCGTGGATGACTCATTCCAGGGCAAGGGCCTGGGCAGCCTCCTGCTGGAACGGCTGGCCGTCCTGGGGGCGCGGGAGGGCATCACCCGCTTCTGGGCCGTGACGCACTCCGACAACCGCCCCATGATCGAGACCTTCCGCCGGTCGGGCTTCCAGGTAAAGACGCGCTGGGATGGCAGTGACATCGAGATCGACCTGTCGGTCGTGCCGAGCGCCAGCAGCACGGCCCGCTCCGAGATGCGTGATCGGGTCTCCACCATCGCCTCGCTACGTCCGATCTTTGAGGCGCAGTCCGTCGCGATCATCGGCGCATCGCGCAAGTCGAGTGGCGTCGGCCATCAGGTCATCGACTCCATCATTCGCGGCCAGTACGAGGGGGTCATCTATCCGGTCAACCCCAACGCGGATGCCGTCCACAGCATTCGCGCCTATCCGAGCGTCGCCGACCTACCTGAAGCGCCTGACCTCGCCCTCATCACCCTGCCCCGCGATCGCGTGCTGGACGCCGTGCGAGCCTGCGCCGCTCGCGGCGTCCGCGCCGTGGTGGTGGTCACGGCAGGCTTTGCCGACGGGGGCGCAGAAGGCAAGCGCCTCCAGGCTGAGCTTGTCGCGACGGTACGCGACGCTGGCATGCGCCTCATCGGTCCCAACAGCCTCGGCATCATCGCGACGCAGCCGGACATGCGGCTGCATGCCTCCTTCTCACCCATCCAGCCGGAGCCGGGCCGCGTCGCCCTCGCCTGCCAGAGCGGCAGCGTCGGCGTCGGGATGCTCTCGCTGGCGGCGCAGCGTGGCCTGGGCATCAACCACTTCATCAGCCTCGGCAACAAGGCGGACGTGTCGAGCAACGACCTCATCCAGTATTGGGAAGAGGACGCCAACGTTAACACCATCCTGCTCTATCTAGAGTCCTTCGGCAACCCCCAACGCTTCGCCCGCCTGGCCCGCCGCGTGAGCCACGCCAAGCCCATTGTCGCCGTCAAGAGCGGCCGCACCTTCGGCACCACGGACGCGGCCGTCGAGGCTCTGTTCCGCCAGACCGGCGTCCTGCGCGCCAACACCCTCGAAGAGATGCTCGACCTGGCGGCCGCCCTCACCACCCAGCCCCTGCCCGACGGCAGCCGCATCGGCATCTTGACCAATGCCAGCGGAGCCGGACTCCTCGCCGCCGACGCCTGCAAGACGGCCGGGCTGACCATCCCCAGCCTCTTGAGTCACACCCAGGACCACCTGCGCGCCCTGCTCCCACCCAACGCGGGCACGGCGAACCCGGTGAACATCCACGTCGCCGCCCTCCCGGAGAGCTATCAGCGCGGGGTGACCGCCCTGCTGACCAACGACGAGATTGATGCCCTCGTCGTCGTCTACGTCGGCGTGGGGCTGTCCAATGACGAGGCCGTGCAACGCGCCATCGCCGCCGGCGTCACCGAGGCGCGCGCTAGCGGCTCTCAGAAGCCGGTCCTCCTGGGTCGAATGGCAGGTGATGACCCGACCGCCCCCGGCCCGCCCGGCATCCCCGTCTACGCCTCGCCGGAGACCCCGGCCCACGTCCTCGCCAAGCTAGTCGCCTACGCCGAGTGGCGCCGACGCCCGCCGGCCATCGTTGCCGATTTCGACGATGATGACGCGGGGGCGGCCCGCCGCGTCGCGGCCAAGGCCCTGGCGGAACGTGGCCCCGGCTGGTTGACAGCGGACGAGACACGCGCCATCTTGAACGCCATCGGCCTGCCCAACGGCCCCGGCGGAGTCGCCCGCTCCGGCGCCCAGGCGGTCGAGCTGGCCGCGACGGTCGGCTTTCCGGTCGCGATGCGTTGGTCGGCCGCGCCACCGCCGCAGACCGCCGAGGGGGAGGGCTACCGCGCCAACATCCCCACCCCCACCGCCGTCCGCCGTGTGTATCGCGAGATGCGACAGCACTTCGCCGATCACGACCACGGCGAGACAAGCGTCCTGGTCATGCCCATGACGCGCCAGGGAGTCGAGACCCGCATCGGCGTTAGCCAGGACCCGGCGTTTGGCCCGATGGTCACCTTCAGCCTGGCGGGACGCTACGCCGAGACCATCGGCGACGTGAGCCTGCGGGTAACGCCCCTGACGGATCAGGACGCCAGCGCGATGGTACGAGCGGTGCGGGCCTTCCCCATCCTGGCCGAGGGTATCGACGGGCGCGGCGTCGATTTCCCCGCTCTCGAAGAGGCGCTCTTGCGCGTCTCACGTCTGGCCGAAGCCACGCCGGAGATTGCGGCGATCGACCTGTCGCCGGTCGATGCCCTGCCGCCGGGCGAGGGCGTGTGGGTCGCCGACGCTCGGATACGAGTGGCGTAGAAGACCCTTCCTGTAGCGTTGCCTCTTCTTCACCCACCGCGCCGGAGCGCGGGGTTATACTAGGGAGGTGCTTTTCCCGCCCTAGGAGGATGCCATGACCCGTGAGCAAATCACCATTGAGGGCAATGAGGCGGCTGCCAACATTGCCTACAAGCTGAGTGAAGTCATCGCGATTTATCCCATAACCCCATCAACGTCGATGGGTGAGCTGTCCGACGCCTGGTCCGCTGTGGGCAAGCGCAACCTGTGGGGAACCGTGCCCACCGTGATTGAGATGCAATCGGAGGGCGGCGCGGCGGGGGCCATCCACGGCGCGCTCCAAAGCGGCGCGCTGGCGACGACGTTCACCGCCTCCCAGGGCCTGCTGCTGATGATTCCCAACATGTACAAGATCGCGGGCGAGCTGACGTCCACGGTGTTCCACGTGGCCGCCCGCGCCCTGGCCGCCCAGGGCCTGTCGATCTTCGGCGACCATTCCGACGTGATGGCGACCCGCCAGACCGGCTTTGCCCTGCTGGCCTCCGCCTCCGTCCAGGAGGCTCAGGACCTCGCCCTGGTCGCCCATGCGGCTACCCTGGCGTCGCGAGTTCCCTTCCTACACTTCTTCGACGGCTGGCGCACCTCGTCCGAAGTCGCCAAGATCGAGCTACTCGACGACGAGATTCTCCACGCCATGATCGACGACGCGCTGGTCCACACCCATCGCCAGCGCGCGCTCACCCCCGACCGCCCCTTCGTGCGCGGCACGGCCCAGAACCCCGACGTCTACTTCCAGGCCCGCGAGACGGTCAACCCCTACTACCTCGCCACGCCGGGCCTCGTCCAGAAGGCGATGGATCGCTTCGCCGCCTTGACCGGCCGCCAGTATCACCTGTTCGACTACGTGGGCGCGCCCGACGCCGAGCGCGTCATCGTCATCATGGGCTCTGGCGACGAAGCCGTCGAAGAGACCGTCCATTACCTGAACGCTCGCGGCGAGAAGGTCGGTCTGCTCAAGATTCGCCTCTACCGCCCCTTCGCCGTCGATCACTTCCTGGCCGCCCTCCCCGCCAGCGTCCGCCGCATCGCCGTGCTGGATCGCTGCAAGGAGCCGGGCAGCGTCGGCGAGCCGCTGTATCAGGATGTGGTCACGGCCTTCAGCGAGGCTGGCCCCGACGCTCCAAAGCCGACCATCATCGGCGGTCGCTACGGCCTGGCGTCCAAGGAATTCACGCCAGCGATGGTCCAGGGTATCTTCAACGAGCTGACCCGCCCCACGCCCAAGAACCACTTCACCGTCGGCATCGTCGACGACGTCACCCACACCAGCCTGGAATATGACCCCACCTTCTCCATCTCCAACGATGACACGGTGGAGTGCGTGTTCTGGGGCCTCGGCGCCGACGGCACGGTCGGCGCGAACAAGAACAGCATCAAGATCATCGGCGAGGAGACCGACAACTTCGCCCAGGGTTACTTCGTCTACGACTCCAAGAAGTCCGGCTCTATCACCACGTCGCACCTGCGCTTTGGCCCCCGGCCCATCAAGGCCCCCTATCTCATCGGCCGCAACGAGGCCAACTTCGTCGCCTGCCACCAATTCTCGTTCCTCGAGCGCATGGACGTTCTGACCTACGCCAAGCCCGGCGGCATCTTCCTGCTCAACAGCATCTACAGCCCTGACGAAGTGTGGGAAAAGCTACCGCGCGAGACGCAGGAAACCATCCTGGCCAAACGGCTCCGGCTATTCGTCATCAACGCCTACGATGTAGCCTACAAGACGGGCATGGGCAGCCGCATCAACACGGTGATGCAGACGTGCTTCTTCGCCATCAGTGGCGTGTTGCCCCGCGAGCAGGCCATCACCGAAATCAAGAAGAGCATCGAGAAGAGCTACGGCAAGCGCGGCGCGGCCGTCGTCGAGCGTAACTTCCAGGCCGTCGACCAGACCCTCGCGAATCTGTACGAGGTCGACCTGACGGGCAAGACGGTCGGCGGCGACGTGGTCATGCGACCCACCGTTCCGGCCAACGCTCCCGATTTCGTCCGCGACGTGTTGGGGGTGATGATCTCCGGCAACGGCGACGCCCTTCCCGTCAGCGCGCTGCCGGTGGACGGAACCTTCCCGTCCGGCACGACGCAGTTCGAGAAGCGCAACATCGCCCTGGAAATCCCGGTCTGGGAGCCTGACATCTGCATCCAGTGCGGGAAGTGCGTCTTTGTCTGCCCCCACACCGTCATCCGTCACACGGTGTTCGACCCGGCCCTGCTGGCGAACGCCCCCGACACCTTCCTGTCCATCGACGCCAAGTTCAAGGAGTTCCCGGGCATGAAGTACGCCCTGGCGGTGTCGCCTGAGGACTGCACCGGCTGCGCCCTGTGCGTCGAAGCGTGCCCCGTCAAGGACAAGCGGCAGGTGGGGCGCAAGGCCATCAACATGGCCGAGCAGCCGCCCATCCGCGAGCGCGAGAACATCAACTGGGACTTCTATCGCACCCTGCCTGAGCCAGACCGCACCCTGATGAGCGTCGGCACCATCAAGAATTCGCAACTGCTGGAACCGCTCTTCGAGTTCTCTGGCGCTTGCTCCGGCTGCGGTGAGACGCCCTACATCAAGCTCGCCACCCAGCTGTTCGGCGACCGCATGATCATCGCCAACGCCACGGGCTGCTCATCCATCTATGGCGGCAACCTGCCCACCACACCCTATACCGTCAATGCCGACGGGCGCGGCCCCGCTTGGTCCAACTCTCTATTCGAGGATAACGCCGAGTTCGGCCTGGGCATGCGCCTGACCCTCGACAAGCAGCTCGAGTTCGCCCAGGAAATGTTGCCCCAGGTCGCCGACATCGTTGGCCCCGACCTGGTGACAGACCTCATCAACGCCGACCAGTCCACCGAGGGTGGGCTGCGAGCGCAGCGCGAGCGTGTTGCCGTCCTCAAGGCCCGCCTGCGCGACCGAGGCGCGGGCAACCCCGTGGCGGCCAACCTGTTCAGCATTGCCGAAAGCCTGGTGCGCAAGAGCGTCTGGATCATCGGTGGCGACGGCTGGGCCTACGACATCGGCTACGGTGGCCTGGACCACGTTCTCGCCACCGGTCGCGATATTAACGTGCTGGTCCTCGACACCGAGGTGTACTCCAACACCGGCGGTCAGGCCTCCAAGTCCACCCCGCGTGCAGCTGTCGCCAAGTTCGCCGCCAACGGCAAGAGCCTGCCCAAGAAGGACCTGGGCCTGTTGGCGATGTCCTACGGCTACATCTACGTCGCCCGCGTGGCGATGGGCGCCAACGATCAGCACACCCTGCGCGCCTTCATCGAGGCCGAGCAGTACCCTGGCCCGTCGGTCATCATCGCTTACAGCCACTGCATCGCCCACGGCATCGACATGAGGAAGGGCCTGGAGCAGCAGAAACTCGCCGTCCAGTCGGGCTTCTGGCCGCTGTATCGTTATAACCCCACCCTGGCTGGCGAGGGCCAAAGCCCGCTCATCATCGACTCCAAGGAGCCGACCATCCCGTTCCAGAACTACGCCTACAACGAGACACGCTACCGGATGTTGATGCAGCAGGACGAGGAGCGCGCCGAGCTTCTCCTTCGCGAGGCCCAGGAGGACGTCAAGCGCCGCTGGAGCTTCTACGAGCAGATGGCGGCCATGCACACCAGCAAAGTCGAAGGCGTCGCGTAACGCCCAGCTTGGG
>DAOUDG010000099.1:0-5780 GCA_034431435.1 Anaerolineae bacterium
CTTTGGCCGTCACCTTAGTTGGCGTCGGCAGCTCGCTCGTCGCGGTCGTTGGTTCTATTGTCGAGGTCGTCTGGCTCATCTGCGTCTCCTTGTCCTTGACAGTGTAGTCGTTCTTTAGCTGTCAGACAAGAAGCTTAGGAATACATCTGACCAACTCTGTCGATCTGGTGAGCTTGCCAGGCGGCTCGCCCTCTCTCGTTCCTTTGACAATTCCTTGCCTCCGCCGCTACAATCGGCGCATGTTGGACCGCTATGCGCCACGTCTGGCCCTGGCGTGCCTGGGCGTCTACCTCGCCCTGGCCGCGCTTTACGGCCTCGCCACCCCCCTGTTCGAGGCCCCCGACGAGCTGTACCACTTCGCCGTCATCGAGCATCTGGCGCACACGGGCGCGCTGCCGCCCAAGCTGGCCGCCGATCCGGCCACGCGCCAGCCGACCCCCTGGCGGCAGATGGCCTTCCACGCCCCCGGCTACTATCTCCTCGCCGCGCCCCTGGTCGCCCTCGTCGATACGTCCGACTTTGCCACCGCCTACCCCATCAACCCCCACGCCCGCATCGGCCTGACCAGCGCCGAGGACAACGTGAACGTCGTCGTCCACCACGGACTGCCCGATCCCTGGCGCGGCACGGGGCTGGCGGTGCGCCTGGCGCGACTGCTGAGCCTGCTCCTGGGCGCGGTGACGGTCGGCTGCACGTACCTGCTGGCGCGGGCCGTCGTCCCGGCCGAGCCGTGGGCCGCTCTGCTGGCTATGGCCGTCGTCGCGTTCAACCCCCAGTTCCTGTTCCTCAGCGGCGTGGTCAGCAACGACAGCCTGGTCGTCGCCCTGACCGCCGTCGGGCTGTGGCTGACCGTCCTCGTCGTGCGGCGCGGCGCGGCGTGGCCCCTGGTTGCTGCGCTGGCGGTTGTCATGGCTACGGCGAGCCTGGCGAAAGCCAGCGGCGTCCTGCTGTACCCGGTGGCGCTGGCCGCCCTGGCCTGGGTGGCCTGGCGCGACCGTCTGCCGCTGACCCGCCTGGTGGCCTACGCCCTGGTCATCGGCGCGGCGTGGCTGGTCATTGCCGGCTGGTGGACCCTTGACAACTGGCGCGCCCTGGGCGATCCACTGGCGACGCGGTGGGTGGCCCAGGCGACCGGCAAGCGCATCTGGCCGCCCGCCGACCTCGGCGCGGAGTTGCGCGGCGTGTATCTATCGTTCTGGGGCGTGTTTGGCTGGTTCAACATCCTGGCCCCGGCGGGGTTCTATGCCGGGACCGTCGCGCTGCTCATCATGGCGGCGGGGGGCTGGGCGTTACGCGCCTGGCGCACCCGAAGCGCCAAGGCTCCGCTCAGCCCCAGCGCGGTGGGCATCGCCGCCTCCCCACAGCCCGCGCCGCCGATGTCGCCGCGCACCGTCGATACCTGGGGCATCGTCGCCCTGCTGCTCGGCTACACCGCGCTCCTGGTCGGGGCATGGTGGCAGTTCAACCGCCAGGTACTGGCCGGCCAGGGGCGACTGCTCTTCCCGGCCCTGCCCATCATCGCCCTGGCCGTCGCCTGGGGGCTGAGCGCGTATCGCCCGCGCTGGCTCGGCGCGCTGCCCGTCGCCCTGCTGGGCGTCGCTGCCGTGGCCTTTCCGCGCATGCTCATCACCCCGACCTACGCGCCCGACCCACCCCTGACCGTCGCGACGTGGCAGCCACCGCCGAGCGCAGTGGAGGTACGACTGACCGAGCCGGGCGCGCCGCAGGCGTGCCTGTCCCTGTGGACGAATCCCGCCGCCGCGTGGGACGGCACGCGCGGCACGCCGGTCGCCCTCGACCTGGCGTGGCAGATCCATTGCCCGTTGACGCGCGACTGGAGCGTGTTCGCCCACTTCATCGACGAGCGGCGCGAGGCGTGCGTAGCGGGCGATACAGGCTACATCCTGTCCCAGGTGGACAGTATGCCCCAGGGCGGCCGCCTGCCCTTCACGTCCTTTGTGCCCGGTACGGTGGTCGAGGAGACGCTGGCGGTTCCGCCACCGTCGCAGTTGGGGCGGAACCGTGCCTGGCACGTGCAGGTCGGCCTGTACGACGCCATCGGCGCGACCGGCGAGCGCGTACCCCTGGCAATCGCCTCACCCTTACCCGCTGGCGCTCTGCTCGACGTGGGCAAGTGCTCCCCCGATAGCGTGCGCTACACTCTCAATCAGCGCTAGATCGCCGCGACCGCAGCCGCTCCCGCACCTGGGGATTGACCACGTTGGGCGCCCAGCCCTCGGCGAACCAGCGGATGGCCGTGTCGCACGCCTCGCGGCGCAGCGCGGATAGCGCCTGCTCCGAGGTCGCCCCCATATGGGGCGTGAGCACGACATTGTCCATGTCGCGCAGGGGTGAGGCGGGGTCCAGCGGTTCGGTCTCGAACACGTCTAGCCCAGCCCCGGCGATTCGACCCTCCTGGAGGGCGCGGACGAGGGCGGCCTCGTCGATAATAGAGCCACGACTGGTGTTGATGAGGAACGCCGACGGCTTCATCTGCCCCAGCTCAGCCTCACCCAGGAGATGCCACGTGCCAGGACCGAGGGGCACGTGGACCGACACGTAGTCGCTCTCGGCCAGCAGGGTCGGCAGCTCAACCGGCTGCGCGCCCTGGTCGCGGACTACGTCGGCGGGCAGGAACGGGTCGTAGGCCAGCATCCGGCAGCCGAAGCCCGCTAGCTGGTGGGCCGTCATGCGCGCGATGCGGCCGAAACCGACGAAACCCAATGTGCTGGTGGATAGGCGCTGGATGGGCTTGAACCCGGTATCGGACCAGCGTCTCGCCCGCACCGCCCGGTCCGCCTGACTCACCTTGCGCGCCAGGTCGAGAATGAGCGCGCTGGCGTGGCTGGCAACCTCTTCGGTGCAGTAGGCGGGGCAGTTGGCGACGGCGACACCCAGGTCTGTAGCCGCCACCGCATCGATGACGTCGTAGCCGACGCCCCAGCGCAGCGCGATGCGGCAGTCGGGCAGGGCGGCCAGGGTGGCACGGGAGATGGGGGCAGCGTGGATCCATAGCATCTCTGCGCCCTGTCCCTGGGCCACGATGTCCTCGGCCGTCTGGCAGTGACCCTCGCGCAGCTCGATGCCGTGGGCGGCCAGGGCGGCGCGCTCGTAGTCGTAGGGACCCAGGAAGTCGATGGCGTCGACCAGGAAGACGACAGGCTTCGTCACGCACCTCTCCTTCCGCGCTGGCGGCGCGGCTCATCCCAGGATTGTATAATGTCGACATGCAGTATAGGGGAACCGGCGCGCCTGTCAACGCCCAGGCGCGCGGCCTGGCCGGCCCGGCGCATGTTTGAGGCCCATGGTCAGCCTGGCTACAATTCAACCGTTCAGCGCAGCTAACCAGTGTGGAAGAGAGTTTACGTGGCCCGCCACAAGACAGCCCGCGCCAGCGCCCCCCAGCCCTTGGCCTTGCCGCCCGGTTTCGTCGAGCGCATGCGCGCCCTGCTTGGCAGCGAGGCCGACGCTCTGGTCGCGTCCCTGACAGCCCCGCCCCTGACCGGCTTGCGCGTCAACAGCCTCAAGTTGACCGCCGCCGAGTTTGGGGCGCGCGCCCCGTGGCGGCTGGAAGGCGTCCCCTGGTGCGCCGATGGCTTCATCGTCGACGGCGCGGCCGCCCCCGGTCGCCATCCCTATCACGCCGCCGGGTTGTACTACCTTCAGGAGCCGGCCGCCCTGGCCGTCGCCGAGGCCCTTGCGCCGCAGCCGGGGGAGTTAGTCCTCGACCTGGCCGCCGCACCCGGCGGCAAGACGACCCATCTGGCCGCCCTGGCCGGTGACGGGGCACTGGTCGTCGCCAACGAGGTGGAGCGCGGCCGTGTCGGTGCGTTGCTGAGCAATCTGGAGCGGTGCGGGGTGTGGCGCAGCGTGGTGGTGAACGATGAGCCGCGCCGCCTGGCCGAGCGGTGGGCGGGACTCTTCGACCGCGTCCTGCTGGACGCGCCGTGCTCCGGTGAGGGAATGTTCCGCAAGTCGGAGGCGGCGTTGAGCCACTGGAGCGGGGACAATGTTCGGGGCTGCGCCGCTCGACAGGGGCAGATCATCGCGAGCGCGGCGGCCCTCGTCAGGCCGGGCGGCCGGCTCGCCTACAGCACCTGCACCTTCGCGCCTGAGGAGAACGAGCAGGTTATCGCCGCCTTCCTGGCCGCTCACCCCGACTTTGAGCTGCGCCACGTCGCGCTGCCTGGTGTCAGCCGCGGCCGCCCCGACTGGGCGACTGAAGCTCCACCTGGCGTTGACCTGGCCGATGCCGCGCGCATCTGGCCGCACCGGGCGCGGGGCGAGGGTCACTTCATCGCCCTCTTGCAGCGCACCGACGGCCCGCCGGCGCGTCCCCCACGCGCCAACGTCAGGCCCGCCGACCGTCGCGTGGTGGCCGCCTGGCGCGACTTCGCGGCGGCCGCCTTCGGCCTGGACCCGGCCGCCAAGCGCGTCATTGTCGCCGAGGGCGAGCGTCTCTACGCTGTGCCAGAGATGGCTCTCAACACCGAGGGCGTGCGGGTGGCGCGGGCGGGCGTCTGGCTGGGCACGCTGAGCGGCGCGCGCTTCGAGCCGTCCCACAGCCTCGCGCTGGTCGCGCACCGCGACGCCGTCGCTGGGGCGAGCGCCCTGGGCCGCGTCCTCGACCTGGCCGAGGGCGACCCGCGCCTCGACCGCTACCTACAGGGCCACCCGCTGGATGCGCCGGGTGCAGCGGGCTGGACCCTGGTCGCCGTCGATGGTTTCGCGCTGGGCTGGGGGCGGCGCAGCGGCGACACGGTCAAGAATGCCTACCCCAAGGGGCTACGACGGCCGTTGCGGTAACGCAGGAGACCTGTTACCCCTTCACCGCACCACGCACCGCTGGCCGTCAAGGTGGCTGCCTACCGCCCGCTGACGGTCGGATAGCCCTTCTGTCGCCATTGGAGCAAGCCGCCACTCATCGACGTGACGCTCTTGTAGCCGGCCGCCATCAGAGTGTCTCGCCCCGCCTGACTGCGGTTGCCCGACCGGCATACCACCACAATCTCCCTATCCTTGGGAATCTCGTTCAGTCGCTGCGGCAGTTGCTTGAGCGGAATGAGCGTCGAGCCAGGGACGTGGAACTGGTCCCACTCCTCTTGTTCGCGTACATCTAGGATGAAAGCGCCCGCGTCACGCTGCGCCTTCGCCGCGTCTACGGACAGCTCCGCCGGCAAGGAACCAGCCTTGACAGGCACGGCCGCGGCCTGCGCGGCGGCCCCAACGGCGGGGGCAATAGCGGCTGTTGGCGGCGACGCGGGCGCGGCACAACCGGCCGCCACCGTCAGAAGCAAGACAATCAACATCAGAGGCAGCCAGCGCGGGGTAACATGCAGCTTCATCTACAATCTCCTTATACCAGACTCTCACGATGATAGAGATATAGATGCGCCGCGTCGGCGTGGCGTTACGTCCGGCTCGATTCGCGAGATTGGGCGCGGCCAACGGTAAGAATCTCGCCCCTAGCCGCACTCTTCATACATACTCGGCCGAGGAAAGTCGCACCAGCTACGACAGCGTGCGCCGCTTCGTCAAGTTCTCCACCGCGGGCAACATCGGCAGAGTCGGCGTGATGATACTTCGCACCCTTCGTGAGTATGCCCGTTCCACTGCTCCCGCTTCATTATGTGGAGCGACCCTTCATCTCGAGCACAGCGAGGATGGCGTGAACAAGGAAACGGGGCGCGTCGAGCTGCTGGCCCTGGGGACAGCCGTCCCACCGTACCGGTTTCAGCAGGCCCACCTGGCCGGCTGGGTCGCCGGGTCCTTTGGCGACG
>DAOUDG010000100.1:0-125309 GCA_034431435.1 Anaerolineae bacterium
CTTCTCCTTCGCGAGGCCCAGGAGGACGTCAAGCGCCGCTGGAGCTTCTACGAGCAGATGGCGGCCATGCACACCAGCAAAGTCGAAGGCGTCGCGTAACGCCCAGCTTGGGAGCAGCAACCATGACAGAACTGACCATCCACCCTGATCTGACGACCAGCTACCTGGGCCTGGCCCTCAAGAACCCCCTGGTCGCCTCGGCGTCGCCCCTCTCCAAGAAGGCCGACCGCGCGCGGCGGCTCGAGGATGCCGGTATCGCCGCCATCGTTATGTACTCCCTGTTCGAGGAGCAGATCGTCCACGAGAGCCTGTCCCTCGACCACTACCTCAACCGCGCCACGGACAGCTTCGCTGAGGCGCTGACCTACCTGCCTGACCTGGGAACTTACTCCATCGGGCCGGACCAGTACCTCGAGCACCTGTACAACCTGAAGCGCAGCCTGGGCATCCCCGTCATTGGCAGCCTCAACGGCATCTCGGTCGGCGGGTGGGTTGAGTACGCCCAGATGATGGAGCAGGCGGGGGCCGACGCCCTGGAACTCAATATCTACAACCTGCCCATTCACCCCGATGTGACCAGCAGCCAGTTGGAGGATGAGTACGTCCACCTGGTCGAGGCGGTGCGGGCCAGGATACAGATCCCCTTCGCCGTGAAGCTCAGCCCCTACTTCACCGCCTTGCCCAACCTGGCGCGGCGGTTGGCCGAGGCAGGCGCAAACGGCCTGGTCCTGTTCAATCGTTTCTACCAGCCCGACTTCAACCTGGAAACGCTCACCGTCGAGCCGAACCTCATCCTCAGCACCTCCGACGAACTGCGCCTGCCCCTGCGCTGGATCGCCATTCTGTACGGGCGCATCCCCGTCGACTTCGCCCTCACCAGCGGTATTCATAGCAGCCCCGACGTGCTCAAGGCCATGATGGCCGGCGCCAATGTAGCAATGATGGCGTCCCACCTGCTAGAGTACGGCACTGGCTCGGTGGGTGAGATTCTGCACGGGATTGAAGCCTGGATGCTGGAGCATGAGTACGAGTCTATCACCCAGATGCGCGGCAGCATGAGCCAGCTGGCCGTGGCCGAGCCGGCCGCCTTCGAGCGCGCCAACTACATGCGCGTGCTCAGTTCCTACGACAACCGTTTTCGCCCGTAAGGGCGGCTAACGGTCAATGCCTGACGCCTTCCCAGTCCACTCCGCTCGTGGGATGCCGTTTCTCCGCCGACACCGGTCGGGGAGATGGCATCCCGGGAGCGTTGTCATCTCTAGCATCCAACGGTGGTAGCGCGGCGTTGCCGCACCCTGCTCCTGCCGACGCCGGCCCGCCAGGAAGGTCGCGTCGTCAGCCGTAATCTTCCATCTCGCCCAGGAGAGACGATATGAACCGATCGCGACTGGTGTTCATCTTTCTCGCCGCGACGCTTCTCACCGTGGTGGGCCTGGCCCTCCTCATCAGCGTCGTAGAGCGCCAGCAGCAAGCACGCGCCACTTTCGTCAAGGTGACCGACATCAAGCCCCTGGAGCCTGATTCGGCGTTGTGGGCGCCCAACTTCCCGCGTGAGTACGATGGTTGGAAGAAGACCCTGAACACCGCCGAAACCGTGAAATACTCGGACTTTGGCCGCTATGGCGGCTCTGAGGCGTTCAGTCGCCTGGACAAGTACCCCAACCTCAAGCGACTCTTCGCGGGCTACCCCTTCGCCGTAGAGTATCGCGAGGAACAGGGCCACATGAACGCCATCAAGGATGTCGTCAGCACGGCCCGCCTGGGCGACGCCAAGCCCGGCTCATGCTTCACCTGCAAGAGTTCCCTCGTCCCGACCATGATCAAGGAGATGGGAGCAGAAAAGTTCTACGCGACGCCCATGAAGGAGATCATGGCCCAGTACCAGGTCGATGCCCAGAAGCACCCGATCGGCTGCGCTGACTGCCACGATGCCGAGACCATGCAGCTGCAAGTGTCACGCCCGGCCTTCATCGAGGCCATGCAGCGCCGGGGCATCGACGTGACCCAGGCGTCGCGCCAGGACATGCGCACCTACGTCTGCGCCCAGTGCCACGTCGAGTACTACTTCAAGGGCCAGGGTAAGTATGTGACCTTCCCGTGGGACAAGGGGTTGCGCATCGAGGACATCGAGGCCTACTACAACGAGGCAGGCTTCAAGGACTGGGATCACGCCGAGACGAAGGCCTCCCTGATCAAGATGCAGCACCCTGAGTTCGAACTGTGGTCCACCGGCATCCACGCCCGCGCGGGTGTGGCATGCGCCGACTGTCACATGCCCTACAAGCGCGAGGGCGCGGTCAAGATCGCCGACCATTGGATTCGCACCCCGATGGTCAACCTGACCAACTCCTGCGGCACGTGCCATCGCTATTCGGAGGATGAGTTGAAGGCGCGGGTGCTGGAGATTCAGGAGCGCACCTACAGCCAGTTGGAACGCGCCGACAAGGCCATCGTCTCCGCCCAGGATGCCATCGTCGCGGCCATGAACGCAGGAGTCAGCGACGAGAAGCTCAAGGCGGCCCGCGACCTGCACCGGCGCGCCTTCATCCGCTACGACATGCTGTCGGCGGAAAACAGCATGGGCTTCCACAGCCCCCAAGAGGCAAACCGCGTGCTGGGCGACGCCATCGACTACGCCCGGCAGGCGGAGCTGGCCGCGCGCGCGGCGGAGACGCAAAAATGACAGCCTCCGGCGGCCTCCGTACCTACGTCTGGGCGCTCGCCACCCTGGCGGTTGGCGTCCTCGTCGGCGTCGCCGGCTTCACCTTCAGCTACGCCAAGGGTTACTCCTACATGGTGGACGACCCAAACGCCTGCGTCAACTGCCACGTCATGCGGGACCAGTTCAACAGCTGGCAGGTGTCCGCGCACCGCAGCGTCACCTGCAACGACTGCCACGTGCCCCATGACCTGGTAGGCAAGTATGTGACCAAGGCCGAGCATGGCGTGCGCCACTCCTGGGTGTTCACCCTGGGGGATCCGCAGGTGATTCAGATCAAGCCTGGCAGCCTGGAGATCGTGCAGGAGAACTGCATTCGCTGCCACGAGGCGAAGGTCTCGCCCATGCTTCAGCTTCCGTCGGGGCACGAGTCCCTCGACCGCTGCACCCGCTGTCATCGCGGCATCGCCCACGGCTTCTAGCCGGGGCAGCAGCGGGCCGCGCGCGGTGGGGAGGGCGGATCTTGTCCTCCCCACCGCCGTTCGCGCGGTCCCTGCGGTCGGTGGAGAAGTCTTCTCCCCTCAGCGTCGCCTCTTCACGCCCCCCTTCCTGGATTTCAGTATCATAGACTGGGACGGCTATACGAGGCTCATATGACGCAGTGCGTTGATTCAGAGTTGATTCGACTCGCGCAACAGGGGGACACCGTTGCCTTTGGCGATCTGGTCTCCGAATACCAGCTCCCCGTCTACCGTTTGGCGTTGCGCCTGCTTCGCTCGGAGCTAGAGGCTGAAGATGCGACGCAGGAAACCCTGCTACGCGCCTTTGCCCACTTCGACTCGTTCCAGGCCGACCGGCCGCTACGAAGCTGGCTGATGTCGATTGCAGCGCACATCTGCATCGATCAGTTGCGCCACGAGGCGGCTCTACCCGTGGGTTACCTCGGCGCTTTCGAGCCTATCAGCGACGACCAGGACCCCGAACTCACGGCCCTGGCGCACGAGCGCGACACCGAGCTGCGCAGCCTGCTGCAATCGCTATCGCCAGAGTGCCGACGCCTGCTCATCCTGCGTTACTGGGATGACCTGTCCTATGCGGAGATGAGCCGGGCAGCGGGCCTCTCCGAGAGCGCGGTCAAGAGTCGGCTCCATCGTGCGCGGCATCAACTGGGTCGCCTGGCCCGTCGTCTCCTGGCGACTAGCCCTGAAACGTCACCAGCCCGCGTGCGGGCCTAGACAATCCAACATTCACGAGGGTGTGAAAATGGCTAACGAGTTCTCTTTCGATGCGCTCGTGCCGCCCGAAATGGCAACGAAGGCCGAGACTATCGGTGTGCGTAAGGCCCACCTGCGCTGGCCCATCATGTTCATGCTGTCGGTGCTGGCTGGCGCGTTCATCGGCCTGGGTGCGATGTTCTCGACCACGGTCATCGCCGGCGGCAGCGACATGCCCTACGGCATCATGCGCCTGCTCAGCGGCTTCGTCTTCTCCCTGGGCCTGATTCTGGTCGTTGTCGGCGGCGCTGAGCTGTTCACTGGCAACAACCTCATCGTCATGGCCTGGGCCGACCACAAGGTGAGCACCTGGCTGCTCATCAAGAACTGGATTATCGTCTACCTCGGCAACTTCGCCGGGGCCATCGCCACGGCCGCTTTGGTTTTCATCAGCGGCCAGTACATGTTCGGCAAGGCCAGCATCGGCGCGGCCGCCCTGTCCACCGCCGCCGCCAAGACCAGCATTGACTTCGTACCCGCCATTGCCCTGGGTATGCTGTGCAACGTCCTGGTCTGCCTGGCGGTGTGGATGAGCTTCAGCGCGCGCAGCACTACCGACCGTATCCTGGCAATTGTCCCACCCATCGCCGCCTTCGTAGCCGCTGGCTTCGAGCACAGCATTGCCAACATGTACTTCATCCCGATGGGGCTGCTCATCAAGGCGTTCGCCCCTGCCCCATTCTGGGCCGCGCTGGGCAAGCTGCCCGCCGACTACCCGACCATCACCTGGGACCGCTTCCTGGTAGGCAACCTGCTGCCCGTCACCATCGGCAACATCATCGGCGGTGCGATCATGGTCGGAGCCGTCTACTGGTTCATCTACCTGCGCGCCGCACATGCGGCCGCTTCCTCGGCGTCCGCGACGCCCACGGCGGAGGCGGCCCCCCGGCCAGTGCGTTAGCCTCATCGCCCCGCCGCGCTCGCCTGGGCGCGAGGCCTCCGTTCCATCAGCCCACGACCGTCTTCGGCCCTCGCCGAAACGCGGCCTAGCGAGGTCGTCATGTCGACACAAATCAAGGATGTCATCGCCAAGCGCTATGTCTATCAGGGCGACCCCCTGATTGGTCCGCCGCCGGATGATCTGATGGCCATTCTCGATCGTCACCGCGACCAGCCAGACGCGCTCATTACCGTCCTGGAGGAGCTGCAGGACCACTACGGCTACCTGCCCGAACAGGGGCTGCGCTATGTCGCCCGCGAGTTGGGTTTCCCCCTGAGTCGCGTGTATGGCGTCGCCACCTTCTACAACCTGTTCCAACTCAGCCCGCCCGGCCGTTTCGTTGTCCGCGTCTGCAAGGGCACGGCGTGTCACGTGAGCCGCTCCAACGAAATCCTGGCCCAGATCAGGGCCGACCTCGGCATCGGCGAGGATGAGACGACGCCCGATGGCCTGTTCACACTCCAGACCGTCGCGTGCATGGGCGCGTGCAGCCTGGCCCCCGTCCTGGTCATCAACGACCGCACCTATGGCCGCATGACGCCTGAAAAGGCCGCAGCGGCGATGGCCGACCTGCGGCGCGAGGCTGGCGCGGCCGAGGAGGTGAAGCCATGACCGCCATCATTCGTGTTGGCGTCTCTACCTGCGGCCTGGCCGCGGGCGCTGAGGCCACCTTCTCGGCCCTCGACACGTACCTTCACCGCCGCCAGTTGGACGTGGACTTGCAGCGAACCGGCTGCCTGGGCGCGTGCCACCGCGAACCGCTGGTCGAGATTCTGGTCAACGGCCAGTCCACCCTCTACGGGCCGGTCAGCCCGGAGCGTGTGCCCCTCATCCTCGACCAGCACTTCGGCGCGCGGGGACGGGGTATCGCCGCCGATTGGGTAGTCAGCCGCCGCAACGACAAGGCCGACTACCCCTTCCTCGGCCGCCAGGTCAAAGTCACTACGGGGCTATGTGGCGTTATCAATCCCCACTCCCTGGACGACTACCTGAGTCACAGTGGCTACGCCGCCTTCCGCCTGGCGCTGGAAATGTCACCCGACCAGATCGTCCAGATCATCAAAGACTCGCATCTGCGCGGGCGCGGCGGTGCGGGCTTCCCGGCCGGCGTGAAGTGGGACCTCACCCGCAAGGAGCCAGGGGCTGTCAAGTTCCTCATCTGCAACGCCGACGAGGGCGACCCTGGCGCGTTCATGGACCGCACGATGATTGAGGGCGACCCGCACCGCCTCCTGGAAGGGATGCTCATCGCTGCCCGCGCCATCGGCGCCACCAAGGGCTATCTGTATGTGCGCGCCGAGTATCCCCTGGCCGTCAAGGCCTTGCGTCGCGCCATCAAGCAAGCGGGCGAGTACGGGGTGACCGGCCAGAACATTCTCGGCACAGGCATGAGCTTCGAGTTCGTCATCAAGGAGGGCGCCGGCGCGTTTGTGTGCGGCGAAGAGACCGCCCTGATGAATTCTATCGAGGGCAAGCGGGGCATGCCGCGCATGCGACCGCCCTACCCGTCGGTGCATGGGCTGTGGGGCTACCCCACCAACATCAACAACGTCGAGACCTACGCCAGCGTCCCGGCCATCATCCTCAACGGCCCCGGCTGGTTCGCCAGCATGGGCACGGCAAGGAGCGGCGGCACCAAAGCCTTCGCCCTGACAGGCGCTATCAAGAACTCCGGCCTGATCGAAGTCCCCATCGGCATGACCCTGCGCGAGCTGGTCTTCGACCTGGGTGATGGCTGCAAGGATGGCCGCCCCTTCAAGGCCGTCCAGCTAGGCGGGCCGTCGGGCGGTTGCATCCCGTCGGAGCTGATTGATACGCGCATCGACTACGAGGATCTGAAGGCGACGGGCGCGATTATGGGGTCGGGTGGCATGGTAGCCGTCGATGACACCACCTGTATGGTCGACTTCGCCCGCTATTTCCTCACCTTCACTCAGGACGAGTCGTGCGGCAAGTGCGTTCCCTGCCGCGTTGGCACGCGCAAGATGCTCAACATCCTGACCCGCATCTGCCACGGCCATGCCCAGCCGGCCGATCTGGATCGTCTGCTCAACCTGTGCGCCACCGTCAGTACCGCCTCGCTGTGCGGCCTGGGTCAGACCGCGCCGAACCCGGTGCTGACGACCCTGCGCTATTTCAAGGACGAGTACATCGCCCACATCGAGCATCATCACTGCCCGGCCGGCGTCTGCCACATGGGCGAGGCCCCCGCGACCAATGGCGCGCCCCTATCCCATCGTGTGCCTGTGGTGGCCGCCGAGGAGGTGCGAGCATGACGACCCTGACCATCGATGGCAAGCGCGTCGAGACGCCCAACGGCTCCACCGTCCTGGAAGCAGCCCTGGCCCACGGCATCGACGTGCCGCGCCTGTGCTACCACCCCGAGCTTGTCCCCTCCGGTGGCTGCCGCTTGTGCCTGGTCGAGGTCGAGGGCCGCGCCGCGCCCACCCCCAGTTGTGGCCTGCGCGCCGAGGAGGGCATGGTCATTCATACCCAGAGCGACCACCTGACGGCGCTACGGCGCGACATCATCGACCTGTTCGTATCCGACCACCCGATGCGCTGCGCCGTCTGCGACAAGAACGGGGCCTGTGACTTGCAGCGTTACGCCTACCAGTTCGGCATCTCCGAGACCGCCTACGACTTCGAGCTATCGCGGCCTCTATTCCAGGAAGACAATCCGTTCTTCATCCGCGACCATCAGTATTGCATCTTGTGCGCCAAGTGCGTCCGCGTGTGCGATGAGGTGGTGGGCCGAAACGCCATCGACATCAGCGGTCGCGGCTTCACCAGCCACGTCGCAACACCCTTCGACGGCCCGATGCTCGACTCGACGTGTGTCTTCTGCGGTAGCTGCGTCCAGGTCTGCCCCACGGGCGCGTTGTTGCCCACGTCCCGGCTGCGCCGCGGTCGCGAGTGGGAGCTACAGCGCAAGCGTACCATCTGTGGCTACTGCGGCGTGGGCTGCGCCGTCGAGTACGCTGTCAAGGACGGCCAGATTCTATACGCCCAGGGCTTCTCGCAGGCCCCCGTCAATGGCGAGTTCCTGTGCGTCAAGGGCCGCTTCGGCTGGGACTTCGTCACCCACCCCGACCGCCTGACGCAACCCCTCGTGCGCCGCGATGTACTGGAGCGACTGGGCCTGATTGAGCGGGCCGTCCCAGGCACGGACAACGGTAGCCCGCCGGCTCGCTCCCAGGCGGGCGGCGGCCGACGGCGAGCGGCGGTCGTCACTACCGACTTTGTCCCTGTGTCGTGGGACACGGCCCTCAGCATTGCAGCCACGGGGCTGGCAGACACCGTCAAGAGCCACGGCGCTGACGCCGTGGCGGGCCTCGCCTCGGCGCGCTGCACGAATGAGGACAATTTCCTGTTCCAAAAGCTGCTGCGCGTCAGCATCGGCACTAACAACGTCGACCACTGCGCACGGCTGTGTCACTCGTCGTCGGTGACAGGCCTGGGGATGGCCTTCGGCAGCGGCGCGATGACGAACCCCATCCGCGACATCCGCGACGCCGATTGCATCCTCATCACCGGCTCGAACACCGCCGAGTCCCACCCGGTGATTGGCTATGAAGTGGTGCGCGCGGTGAAGAAGGGGGCGCAACTTGTCATCATCGACCCGCGTCGCATCCCCCTCGTCGATCATGCTAACCTCTTCTTGCAGCCCAAGCCGGGCACGGACATCTACGTCTTTCTGGCAATGGCCCACGTCATCCTGCGCGAAGGCTGGGCAGACAGCGCCTTCATCGCCGAGCGCACCGAGAACTTCGACGAGTTCACCCGCGCCGTCGAGGGCTACACCCCGGAGATGGCCGCCTTGATGTCGGGCGTTCCTGCCGACCTCGTCGAGAAGGCCGCGCGGGCATATGCCCTGGGGGAGCGGCAGGCGACGAGCGATTCGAGATTGGAGCCGACCGGCGCGCCATCGCCCTCCCGCGGCCGTTCCACCATTCTGTATGCGATGGGCATCACCCAACGTAGCAACGGGACCGAGATGGTGCTGACGCTGGCGAATCTGGCCATGCTCACCGGGCAGATTGGCAAGCCCTCGACCGGCCTCAATCCGCTGCGCGGCCAGTCGAATGTCCAGGGCGCGTGCGACGTCGGGGCGTTGCCCAACGTCCTGAGTGGCTACCAGCCGGTCACCGACGAGGTCAAACGCCGCGCCGTCGCCCAGGTGTGGGGACTGCCCGACCTGCCGCCGACGCCCGGCCTGACCGTCGTGGAAATGATGCACGCCGCCGTCGAAGGCCAGGTCAAGGCCATGCTCATCATGGGCGAGAACCCCATGCTGTCTGACCCCAACGTGAGCCATGTTGAGCAGGCGCTGCGCAGCCTCGACATGCTGGTGGTAGCGGACATCTTCATGAGCGAGACCGCCGCCCTGGCCCACGTCGTCCTGCCCGCCGCCTCGGCGCTGGAGAAGGTCGGCACTATTACCAACACCGAGCGCCGCGTCCAACTCATCGCCCCCATCTTGCCGTCTCCCGGCGAGGCCCACGACGACTGGCGCATCCTGTGCGACCTCGGCGCGCGCCTCGACGCGGCCCTGAGTCACCCGGCGGGGCGTTGGGACTACGCGGGGCCAGCGGCAATCATGGACGAGATTGCCCAAACGACCCCTATCTACGGTGGCATTCATTTCCCACGCCTGGCGGGGGCTGGCCTCGCCTGGCCCTGCCCGACCGACGATCACCCTGGGACGCCCATCCTGCACACGAAGGCTTTCACGCGCGGCAAGGGCAAGTTCCACCCTATCACCGCCAAGCTACCCGCCGAGCCGACCGACGCCGAGTACCCCCTCATCCTGAGTACCGGCCGCATCCTGTGGCACTACCACACGGGAACGATGACGCGCCGTAGCGAGGGCCTCAACTGGCGCGAGTCGCGCGGCTACGCCGAGGTCAACCCCGTCGACGCCCAGGCGGCTGGCCTGCGCGACGGCGGTCCCGCCCTTATTACCAGCCGTCGCGGCCAGGTGCGCGTCCAGGCGCGCTTCAGCGAGACAGTCCCACCGGGGACGGTGTTTCTGGCGTTCCACTGGAAAGAAGCGCCCGCCAACCTGCTCACCCACGACTTCGCCCTGGACCCCATCGCAAAGATACCGGAGTACAAGGTGTGCGCCATCCGTATCGAAAGCCCCAAGGCCGCCGCCCACGGCAAGGGCGAGAAGGTCGCCGAACTCGCGGAGGCATGACATCGACCCCAGCTGACCCATACCCGTCAGTCTGCCCCGGAATCCGCGTTGCGCAGGTAACAACATGGACACGCTCGATCTCAAGAAGACCTACAAGACCCTCTTCTCCGCACCGGCTAAAGCGCCGACGCTGGTCGACGTGCCGCCGCTGAGCTACCTCATGGTGGACGGGCAGGGCAACCCCAACACCGCCCCGGCGTACGCGGCGGCGGTCCAGACCCTGTACAGCGTCGCCTACACGCTCCGCTTCGCCCTAAAGAAGGCGGGTGTCCTCGATTACAGCGTGCCGCCCCTCGAGGGCCTGTGGTGGGCGAATGACATGGGCGCGTTCCGCGCCGCTGACCGCGATGCGTGGCAGTGGACGATGATGATACTGACTCCCAGCCAGGTCACGCTCGACTGGTTCGACAGGGCCGTGGCCGAAGCCCGCGCCAAAGGCGCGCCAGCGATCGATCGCCTGCGGCTCGACACCTACGCCGAGGGGCTGAGCGCGCACATCATGCACATCGGGCCTTACGCCGCCGAAGCGCCAACCATCGAGCGGCTGCACGCCTTCATCGCTGCCGAGGGTTACGCCCTCGCCGGTAAGCACCACGAAATCTACCTGGGCGACCCGCGACGCACGGCAGCGGAGAAGCTGAAGACCATTATCCGCCAGCCGGTGGCTCGCCCCTGAAGGGCTGGCCGTCGCGCGTGGGGTAACTCACTCCCCCAGGTAACGACCACGCCACCGCCCCACCCCGTCACGGCGCAAACTTGACCGCCACACCTGGCCAGTCCAC
This sequence comes from Anaerolineae bacterium, assembly GCA_034431435.1. Taxonomy (GTDB): domain Bacteria; phylum Chloroflexota; class Anaerolineae; order Epilineales; family JAHCIE01; genus JAHCIE01. The sequence continues at coordinate 10,856 of DAOUDG010000100.1, forward strand.
AATTTCGGCTGGCGGGTGTGGCGGCTCGCTTTCCTGGCGCCATACGGCCCGCCTTCGACGACGCGCTCGCTCCGGGCGAAGCGCACCTATTGCGGAGAACTCAGCTATGGACCTTAATACCCTTCTTCTCATTCTGCATTCGGCGTGGCGGTGGGTGGTGGTCATCGTCGCCCTCATCGCTCTCGTGTTCTTCCTCATCGAGTGGCTTCGCAACCGCGAGCTAGGCTTCTCCGACCGCCGCCTGATGAGCATCTACACCATCACGCTGGATGTGCAGGTCTTGTTGGGCCTGGTACTGATCATCTGGAGCGGCCTGACCACCCCCATCGGTTTCCCCACCTACCGCATCGAGCATGCGGTGACGATGATCATCGCCGTCATCATCGCCCATCTCTACAGCCGTTGGCGCAATGCCCCCTTGCCGGCCCGCCCGCGCACCTTCTTCCTGCTCACCCTGGCCTCCCTCGTTATCATCATTCTGGGCGTCGCGCGGCTGCCGGCAGGCTGGACCTTCCGCATGTAGCAGAGGACCAGCCGCGTGCCTCCGGTGACCTTCACGCTGTCGGGCGCCCGCAAAGGCGCCCGACTCACTATCCCCATCGCCCCCAGCATCCTCGCCTGGGGCGTCGTCTTCGGCATCCTCGCGCGCCAGGCGGGCCTCAGCCCGGCCGAGGCGGTACTGATGAGCGGGACGGTGTTCGCCGGGGCGTCGCAACTCGTCGCGATGGAACTGTGGCGCGCGCCGCTGCCTGTGCTCGAAATCCTGCTCACAACCTTGATTATCAACCTGCGCCACGTTCTCATGGGCGCGGCTCTCCAACCCTGGTTTGCCCACCTCGGCGCGCTGCGGCGCTACGGCTCGGTGTTCTTCCTGACCGATGAGAGCTGGGCATTGACTCTCGACGAGCTTGAGCATGGCAGCCACGACGCCGCCTTTCTCCTCGGCAGCGGCGTGACCTGCTATATCACGTGGCTCAGCGCGACGGTCATAGGCCAGTCGCTGGGCGCGGCCATTCCCAACCCGGCCCGCTGGGGCCTGGACTTCGCTTCCTACGCTGTATTCCTGGCGCTGCTGGTGGGGATGTGGCGCGGCAAGTCGAGCCTGTTACCGTGGGTCGTCGCCGCTGTGGTGGCGCTGGTGGCCGCGCGGCTACTGCCGGGCAAATGGTACGTGCTGCTGGGGGGACTGGCGGGTAGCCTGGTGGGGGCGTGGCGTGATGTCGATTGATCCCCTGATCGGGCTGACCATCCTCGGCATGGCCCTGATCACCTATGTGACCCGCAGTAGTGGCCTATGGCTGATGGGGCGCGTCAAGCCAACGCCGCGCGTTGCCGTCTGGATGCGCCAGATTCCCGGCGCCATCCTGGTCGCGCTGGTCACGCCGGCCGTGCTGACGGGGAACCTGGCCGACGCGGTCGCGGGCCTGGCGACGGTACTGGTGGCGTGGCGCACCCGCAACGTGCTACTGGCGATGGTGGTCGGCATCGTGGTCGTGGCTGCGCTGCGGGCGGTGGCCAGCGCGGGGTAGCGCTGGCTCGCGGCGGTTAATCGCTGCCGCTGCACAACAAAAGCGCGGGACGTGACCGTCCCGCGCAAGCGAAGCATGTGAGCAGTCGTCTTAGCCCGCCACCAGGGGGATGACTTCGCGCTCGATGCGCGGGGTATGCGGCAGACGGGCCTGCATCGACCACGGCCCGGTCCACGTCACTTCGACATCGGCCAGTTGCCCCGTCCAGTCGCGCGCGGCATCCTCGAAGAACACCAGCTTGTCGTTGCGCGTACGGCCGCGCCACTTGCCCTTGTGCCGACCCTCGACCAGCACCTCGACCACCTGGCCCAGGTAGGGGGCGTTGATTTCGGCAACGACGGCGTGCTGTAGCTCGTCCAGGACGTGCAGGCGGCGCGCCTTCTCGGCCGGCGGTACATCGTCGGCCATGATTTTCGCCGAGACGGTGCCCGGTCGGGGCGAGTACATCGCCAGGTGGGCCTTGTCCAGCTTAAGCTCGCGCAGCAAGTCAACGGTACCCTGGAAGTGCGCCTCGCTCTCGCCCGCGAAGCCGACGATGATGTCGGTGTGGATAGCGACGTTGGGCACGATACGCCGAATGCGCTCCACCAACCGGCGGTAGTCGTCGGTGGTGTAGCCGCGCTTCATGCGCTGGAGGGTGACGTCGTGTCCGGCCTGGACCGGTATGTTGATGTGCTTCATCACCTTAGGCAGTTCGGCCACGGTTTCCAGCAGCTCGTCGGTCATGTAGTTGGGATGCGATGTCAGGAAGCGAATGCGCTCCAGGCCGTCGATGCCGTTGAGCCGCCGTAGCAGCCTGGACAGGCCCGCGTGGTCGCCGCTGTCGTAGCCAAAACGGTCGACGATCTGTCCGAGTAACATGACTTCCTTGACGCCCTGCCCCACCAGGGCACGCACCTCGCGCACGATGTCGTCGGCGGGGCGGCTGCGCTCGCGGCCGCGACGCGCGGGGATGATGCAGAAGGTACAGACGTGGTCGCAGCCATACATGACCGGCACATTGGCCTGGCTGCGCCCGCGCTCGTGGGCGGGCAGGGTCAGTTCCTCGTCCTGCGCCTGGTAGCGCGTGGTCAGCGCCGACAGGTCCACTTCCTGGGCCAGGCGGTCCATGTCTCGCGCCTGGAGGAAGTCGACCAGGGGGCGCGTCTCTGAGGGGGCCATGAACACGTCGACCATGGGGTAGGCCTGGCGCAGAGCGTCGGCCCGCTTGGTGCCCTGGCCGACCAGGCAGCCCATGACGCTGATGACCATATCGGGCCGCGCCGCCTTGACCGGCTTGAGCGCGCCCAGCTTGCCGTAAACTTTGTCCTCGGCGCTTTGCCGCACCACGCACGTATTGAGCACCACGACGTCGGCCTCGTCGGCCTCGTCGGTGTAGATATAGCCGAGCCGTTCCAGTTCGGCGGCGACGCGCTGCGTGTCCGCCTCATTCATCTGGCAGCCCCAGAATGTAGTATGATACCGCCTCACGGGCCTACTCCTGACAACTAGCGATGGTCACGCGGTCTAGAAGCCAAAGTATAGCATGGCAGCGCGTGGGGGCCAAGCCCACCGACGCCAGGTTCCCTGGGGCGCGCCAGCGGGTTACTGCTCCTCCTACGACGCCGCCTCGCGCAGCAGCCCCGGCAGATCGGTCACCAGTTGCCGCTTGGTGACGACTCGCGTCGCACCCGCCGCCTCGGCCGCCCGCCGCGCCTCGACATCGACGTGGGGGCCGTAGGCGACCACGGGCACGCCGGGCCGCGCCGCGCGCACCTCGGCCAGCAGATCAGCCCACGGGCGAGCACGAACGGCCAGATCGAGCACGACCAGCCGAAGGTCGGGATCGGCGAGGCTGGCCGCCATGCCCGGCCCCGGCCCGGCCAGCGGTTCCAGCCCCACAGCCCGCGCGGCCGTCTCCAACTGCACACTGAAGAAGAGATCGTCCGCCAACAGGAGCGCCTTTGCCATGTCAACCTCCCGCCGCCAGCGATTCCAGTTCCGCCAGGCTCACACCAACCAGCGCCAAGTCGTCGAGAGTCGCGCCGGTCAGGTCCACCCCATCCAGCCTGGGCCACCAGAGCATCGCGCCGCTGAGGTCGGCCCCGGCCAGATTCGCCCCGCGCAGATCGGTCCCCAGCAGGTGGGCCGCGCGCAGGTCCGCGCCGCTCAGGTCAGCGCGCGCCAGCACGGTTTCCTGAAGGTTCGCGCCCTGCAAGCCGGCGTGATGGAGACACGCCCGACTCAGGTCGGCCTCCCGCAGCCGCGCGCCGCTCAGGTCGGCGTCACTCAGGTCAGCGTCGGCCAGGCGAGCGCGTGTCAGCTGCGCGCCGTCGAGGCGCGCCCCGACCAGGGTCGCCCGCTCCAGGCTCGCGTCGCGAAGGTCCGCGCCAGACAACGTCGCGCCACGCAGGTTGACCTCGGCCATGAGAGCGGCCAGGAACGTCGCTGCCGTCAGGTCGGCCCCCGCCAGATCGACGCGGCGCAGATCCCCCCTGGTCAGTTGCGCCAGGCGCAGCGTGTCCTGCCGGCCCCTGGCGGCATACTGGCGGGCGCGCAGCAGATCGGCTTGATTGTAGACTTCGGGCATGGCGGCCTCACGTCATCCTTTTTGGCAGTTGCCAGGAAACGCTGTGAATACACCTTGACAAGCGCCGGGACCTGTGTTAAATTGACCAGAAGCGTTAGTGGACGCCCGGTCCCCTGGTCCGCGCCCGACTACCAGTTCTCGTCCTGCCTGACTGGCTCGTGGCGTGGCGCCGTGTGTTGCAGCCTCGAGGAGACGAGCACCATGCAGACGAACAGACTCTATATCGGCAATCTTCCCTATCGCACCACCGCTGACGAACTGAGATCCCTCTTCAGTGGCGCCGGCGAGGTTGTCGACGTCGCGGTTCCGGTGGATCGCGAGAGCAACCGACCGCGCGGCTTCGCCTTCGTCGAGATGGCCGACGAAGCCGCTGCCTTGCAGGCCATCCAGATGTTCAACGGCTACTCGCTCCAGGGCCGAGAGTTGCGGGTCAACGAGTCGCAGCCCCGCCCCAGCGGGGGCTACTCGAATCGGGGCGGCTATAGCGAGCGGGGTAATGGCCCCAGCTGACAAAGCATCCCTCGCGCCGCGCGGCCCGCATCGCAACACCATCTAGCACGCAACAGCCCCACGCCGCCGGTGACGTGGGGCTGCTGACGTTGCTGGCGTTAGCGCGAAGGCCAGTTGTCCGACTCCATATCATTCTGCCCGTTGACGCGCCAGGGCACGGCGCGGCGGGTGGGCGCGTCGTCACGAGTCAGCGTCCCCTGATACTCGACGCCTGACGAGTGGGCCTGCCAGCCGGAGATGGTGAAGGGCACGCTGTCTGGCCCGATGGCGCTTATCCACACGCCATTGTAGCGCCGCGCCAGGTGGAGATGCGTCCCACTGGCCCAACCGCCCTCGCACGAAGGATGCCCAATGGCATCGCCCGCCTCTAGCCAGCGTCCCTGCTCGGCCCTGTCCTGGGCCGCCACATGGTTATAGATCAGAATCCAGCCGGTGCGCACATCGCCGTCGCCGTCCAGGTCCTGAATCACCTCGCCGTAGCTGGACACGGCCACCAGGCCCGGGACAGTCGCGCGCACCCAATACTCCGTCGCGTCGAAGCAGCCCGTCTGGCGACGCTCTGACGTGCCGGGGGCGTCGCCGGGGCCGAAGTCGATGCCACCCCAGGCTGAGCCTGGCCCCCAACTGCCATGCGGCGCGCCGGTGTACCACCACGTCTCGCCGGGCGACCAGGGCAGCTTCATGGGCGGTTGAGTCAGCCCCTCGGGGACCAGGGGGCCGTCGTAGGCGCGCTGCCAGGGGTCGCCGAACAGGCGGTGGTAGGTCTGCATGAAGTCGCCATCGGGCGCGCGCAGGGCGTCCCACTCGTCCTGCTTGACCATGCGGGCCAGGAAGTGGGACAGGCCCGCCGTGCCACTGTTCAGGCCCTCGGGGCGACCGGGCCGTCGCACGCCATCCTGGAACCAGGTCTCACAGTAGCCGCGCTCGGCGCACGAGTAGAAGCCGGCATTCAGGTAGTTGGCGACCCACTCCATCTGCTTGTAGAAGCCCTTCGCCCACCACATCTCAAAGCCGAAGGGGTAGACCTGCTCGTGCTCCGGGATGTCGGTCGCGGTCAGCCAGCCGCCCTTCCATTCCAGCAGCGCCAGCAGGAGGCGGGGGTTGACGCTGTAGCGGTGGGCGATCATCTCGATCAGCTCGATGCCGTCGCGCGGCTGCCCCTCCACCTCCTGGCTGAAGTTCTTCAGGTAGCCAGGGTAGCTACTGACGAAGGCACGGACATCGAAGCCGGCCGTCGTCGGCGCGTTGACCAGCTCGCTGTCGGGGATGAGCCACGCTGCCGGGTGGGGCGCGGGCACGTCGCGGCGGGGGCCGCCCAGCCGCGCGCTCGCGGAGGGTGAAGGGCCAACGAGCCGGGGCGCGGGCGGCGGGGCGGCGGGGCCACCATGCGGCTGCGGCTTGCGCGCCGGGGGCGCGTCGCCCGCTTCGGGGCTGCCGGCCCAGGTCGCATCGGCCCCCACCAGCCCTGCCACGACGGCCGCCACGACGAGGGCGGCCACGAGCCAGGTCCGTGGGGCGGTTACCAGTCGCCTCATGCTGCTTCCTTTCACCCCCCGGCCCGGCCTAGCGGAGACGCGCCACCACGGCGTCGGTCATCTCGGTCGTGCTGCTGGCGCGGGTTCCCTCGCCGCCAGCCAGGTCGGGCGTGCGGTAGCCAGCCGTTAGCACGCGATCGACCGCATTCTCCACCGCCGCAGCTTCCGTCGTCAGGCCGAGGGAGTGGTGCAGCAACAGCCCCACGCTGAGAATCGCGCCCAATGGATTAGCGATGCCCCGGCCGGCGATGTCGGGCGCGGAGCCGTGCACCGGCTCGTACAGGCCGCGCGGGTGGCGATGGCGGTTGTGGGCCTCGCCGATGGAGGCCGAGGGCAGCATCCCCAGGCTGCCCGCCAGCACGGCCGCCTCGTCGGTAAGGATGTCACCGAACAGATTCTCGGTCACGATGACGTCGAAATCGGCGGGGCGGCGGATAAGATGCATCGCCATGGCGTCTACCAGGACGTCTTCGTGACGCACGTCGGGGTAATGCGCCGCCACTTCGTGATGCACCTCGCGCCACAGCCGCGACGAGGCCAGAACGTTGGCCTTGTCCACGTGGGTCACCTTGCGCCGCCGCTGGCGGGCCAGGCGGTAGGCCACGTCGAGGCAGCGGCGCACCTCGGTCTCGTTGTAGTTCAGCGTATCGACCGCCGCGCGGCCCTGGGGTCCCTCGCTGCGGCCCTGGGGCTGGCCGAAGTAGATGCCCCCCGTCAGTTCGCGCACCACCAGCAGGTCAACGCCGGTCACCACGGCCGCCTTGAGCGGGGTGGCGTCGGCCAGGGAGGGATGGACGCGCACCGGGCGCAGGTTGGCGAATACGCCCAACGCGGCGCGCAGCCCAAGCAGCCCTTGCTCGGGGCGCACGGCCGCCTTCGGATTGTCCCACTGGGGGCCGCCGACCGCGCCGAGCAACACAGCGTCGGCGGCCTGGCACACGGCGACAGTCTCGGCAGGCAGGGCAGTACCGGTAGCGTCGATGGCGCTGCCCCCGATCAGGCCGTGGGTGTATTCGAACTGATGGCCGAACTCGCGGCCCACGGCATCGAGGACGCGCGTTGCCGCGTTCGTCACCTCGACGCCGATGCCGTCGCCCGGCAGGAGCGCGACACGTACATGCATGGCAGATTCTCCGACTGCCGCTCGCGGGCAGGGGCGCGGCGGCGCTACTTGATGTCCACGGGGTACTCTACCACATCCCCGCGCGTCTGGTCAATTCGGAAGGCGCGCAGCACCGGGCGACCAGGGTCGGCAAGAGACAGTACCAGGTAGTAGGCGTTGGAGTAGTAGGCCCCCGTCAGGTCCCTGGTCACCGGATAGGCAGGCGCGCTGGGGTGGGAGTGATAGACGGCAAAGATGTCCAGGCCCTTCTCGTCAATCTCGGCCAGGATGCGGCGCTGGTCCTCGGTCGCCATCTGGTAGGCGTGTTCGGGGTCGTCGGCGGAGTTGCGCGCCTTCAGCAATTGCATTGGCTGGCCGGAGGCTGTCGCCAGCACGCCCCCAACCTCGGACGGCGCGCCCTGGCGGGCCTGGCTCACCATGCGCTCGAAGATGGTCTTGGGGACGGCGACGGCGGTGCGGGTGGTCTGCCGGAAGAGGGTGTCTTGCAAGGTCAGGTAGCCCTTGGCAACCAGCAGCTCGGCGTTGAGAATGGCTCCGCCGGCCGCGCCGCGAATGGTGTTGTGGCCCAGCACGGTGAACTTGTAGTCGAGCACGGTGTCGGGGCGCAGGCGGCCCACTATCGAGGCCATGCCTGCCGCTACATCGCGGTCGAGCACCGGCTGGGGGCGGTTCGCCTCGCTACGGACAATGATGGGCCAGGGTGGCGCGCTGGGCAGGCGCAACACTTGCGGCTCGCCCTGGAACATCGCCAGCGCCTCGGTCAGCTCGGTCAGATTCGGCTTGCGCTCCAGTTCCACGACCACGGCTTCGAGGTGGCCGTCGCGCACGGCGACGCGGTTGCAGGTGGCGCTGATGCGGAAGTTGGCCGGCTGCACAGCGCCGTCGGCTACGCGCCCCAGAATCTTGAGCGGCTCGGTCTCCATCTTCGGCTCTTCGCCACCAATGTAGGGAATCACGTTGTCGACGATGTCCAGACTCGGTACGCCGGGGTAGCCCGCGCCCGATACGGCCTGCATCGTGGTAACCATGACCTTGCGCAGGCCGAAGGCGTCGTGGAGAGGCTTGAGGGCCAGGGTCATGTGAATGGTCGAGCAGTTGGGGTTGGCGACGATGAAGCCGCGCTCCCAGCCGCGCTTCTTGCGCTGAGTGGTGACCAGGGCCAGGTGGTCGGCGTTGATTTCGGGGATGAGCAGCGGGACGTCGGCGGCCATGCGGTGGGAGCTGGCGTTGGTGGACACCACGTAGCCGGCGGCGGCGAAGGCTATCTCGGTGGGGCCGGCCACCTCGGATGGCAGGGCGGAGAAGATAAGCTCGCAGTCGAGGCCCGGCTCGACTGGCTCGACGAGCAGGTGGCGCACGGCGGGCGGCATGTCGGGCGAGACATGCCAGCGCGCCGCGTCGCCGTAGGTCTTGCCGACCGAGTTGTCGGAGGCGGCGACGACGACGACCTCGAACCAGGGGTGATTGGCGAGTAGCTGAATGAAGCGTTGGCCGACGGCGCCCGTCGCGCCCAGGACTCCACATTTGATTTTTGGCATTGGTTCTCCTCGTGGCCTCAGACCAGGGCCAGCATGTCACCCAGTACGCCGGCGGCGGTGTTGATTGGCCCCGCCCCGCGGCCGCTGACGACGAGCGGGTTGTTGCTGTAGCGCAGCGTGTGGAAGACGACAATACTATCCGAACTGCTGACCCGCGCCACCCGGTTGTCTGGGGACAGGGGTTGCAAGCCTACGCGCGCCTGGCCGCCGCTCACCTCGGCGACGTAGCGAAGTGTCTTGCCGTCGGCGCGGGCCTGGGCTGCCCGCGCGGCGTAGTCGTCGTCGAGGGTCGGCAGGACGTCCATGAACTCGGCGACGCTGAGGTCGTCCAGGGCGGCGGGGTAGAGGCTTTCGACCGCCACGTCGGTCAGTTCGAGGGCGTAGCCCAGCATGCGGGCCAGGATGAGGGCCTTGCGGGCGGCGTCCAGACCGCCCAGGTCCTGGCGCGGGTCTGGCTCGGTGTAACCGCGCGCTTTGGCTTCGCGCACTGCGACTGAGAAGGGTGTGCCGCGCTCAAGCTCGCTGGACAGGTAGCCGAGGGTGCCGCTGAGCGCGCCTTCGATGCGATGAACGTCGTCGCCGGTGTCGAGCAGATTCTGCAGGGTGAGAATCACAGGCAGCCCGGCCCCGACGGTGGCTTCCCAGCGCATGCGGCGGTGGTCGGTCAGGCGCTGCCAGGTGGCGAGATCGGCAGCCAGGGGCAGCTTGTTGGCTGTGACTGCGCCGTAGCCTCGGTCCAGCGCGCTTTCCAGGGCGGGGATGGTTGCCGCCGAGGCGCTGAGGTCGATGACGATAGCGCCGTCGTCGCCGGCGACGTCCACCAGGGCGGCCAGGTCGCCCTGGTCGTAGCCTAGCTCGTGCTCGCGGAACTTGCCGCCGCTCGCTTTGTAGCTCAGCAGGGTTTCCAGGGTAGCGTCGCTGAAGCCGGCTGGCTCGAAGATAGCTCCGTCGCTGTCGGCGACGGCCACCAGCTCGAAGCGGGCGCGCAGTCGCTGTGCGTGCCGTTCGCGCAGGTCGATAATCTGCCGCACCAGGGCGCGGCCCACGTTGCCAACACCCAACAGGATCACAGGTACTAGATCGGGCATAGTCGCTCCGCAGGGAGTCAAATCGGTAGTCAAGCTATGGGCGCAGGTCTTCCACGTGCAGGCCGTACAGGGGGGGCGGCTGGATGCCCATCAGGGTCAGGTACACGGCGAGCTGGCTGCGGTGGTGGACTTCGTGCTCGATCATGGCCAGCAGGATGTTCCAGGCGGGGTACGGCCCGCTCTGGTTGGACAGGCGCGGCGCGGCCAGGTCTTCGTCGCGCAGGCCCGCCAGGCGATTGCTGATTTCGGCGTTGGTCGCGTCCAGGTAGTGGAGCAGATTGTCGAGAGTTGCGCCAAATCGCTCGTCGTGGCCGGGGTATGGCCCGCTGCCGAGGGTGGCGCTGACGATGTTCATACGCCGGGCGGAGGCGATGTGGCGCGCGATGTCGGCGCAGGATAGCTCGCCCACCACGGGCCGCCAGTCGAGGCGGTCGGGGGGAATGGTGGCTACCATGGCGCGGGTGCGCTGGTGGACACGCTGCCAGTATTCGGAGAAGGCGGCCGCCGACACGATCATGAGACCGCCAGCGCCTCGGCCACGGGGCGGCCTAGCTCGAACTCGGCGTGGATGCCCTGGACAGCGCGGGTGAGGTCGGTTTCGGCCAGCACCATCGACATGGTATGCTCGGAGGAGCCTTGCGCGATGGAGATGACGTTGATGCCGGCGCGGCCGAGGGCGCCGAAGACTTTACCGGCGATACCGGGGACGGCCTTCATGCCCGCGCCTACCACTGACACGATACCGACGCCGTCTTGGGCGGCGATGCGGTCAATGTTGCGGCGGGCGAGTTCTAGCTCGAAGGCTCGCTCGAGGGAGGCGACGACACGCGCGCTGCTCTCGGCCAGCACGGTGAAGCAGATGCTCTGTTCGGAGGAGGATTGCGAGATCATGAGGACATTGACGCCCGCGTCGGCGACGGCGCCGAAGACTTTGGCGGCGACGCCTGGTACGCCGAGCATGCCTTTGCCTTCGACGGTGACCAGGCTGAGGTCCTTGATGGCGGTGATGGCCTTGACGGTGCGGCCGTTGGCCTCGCTGCGGCTGATGACGAGGGTCCCCGGGTGGCTGGGATTGAAGGTGTTCTTGATGCGAATAGGGATGTCGCGCTCGACGGCGGGGAGGATAGACTTGGGGTGGAGGACCTTCGCGCCGTAGTAGGCCAGGTCGGCCGCCTCCGAGAAAGATACGCTGGGCAGGGTTTGGGCGTCAGGGACAACGCGGGGGTCGGCGGTGAGGATACCGTCGACGTCGGTCCAGATCCATACCTCGTCGCTATCGAGGGCAGCGCCGATGATGGAGCCGGAGTAGTCGCTGCCGCCGCGCCCCAGGGTGGTGACGTGGCCGTTTTCGGTGGCGGCCATGAAGCCGGTGACGACGGGCACGCGGCCGGCGTCGAGCATGGGCAGCAGGTGGGCGCGGGTCTTGTCGCGGGTGACGGTAAGGTTGGGGGTGGCGGCTCCGTAGTTGGCATCGGTCTGTATCAGCTCGGTGGCCAGGACGGCTTCGGCTGGTTGGCCCTGGGCGCGGAGGGCGGCGGCGGTGAGCGATGCAGTGAACCGCTCGCCCAGGCTGGCGATGAGATCCAGGGCGCGGGGGGTGACCTCGCCCAGGACGTGGATGGCGCGGCACAGGTTTTCCAGGTAGTCGAGGGCGGTACGAATCTCGTCGCTGAGGGCGGCGGTCTCGTGGGGGGCGGCGACGTCGCGGGCTACTTGCCAGTGGCGGACAAGGAGGTCGTCGCGAGTGGCGCGGTACGTAGCGCTGTCGCCGTCGGCGGCGGTGCGCGCGGCCTTGATGAGGGCGTCGGTGACGCCACTCATGGCGGATACGACGACGACGACCTGGTGGCCCTGGTCCACCGCCTCGTGGACCAGGCCAGCTACTTCGCGAATGCGTTGGGCGGAGCCGACGGAGGTGCCGCCGAATTTCATGGTCAGGCGCATGATGTTGTCCTATATGCCGATGTATTTCGCGTAGATGGCGCGGGCGACAGATGGCTCGTCGGTGCCTTTGATGATGGCGCGCGCATCGGGGAACAGGGTTACTTCGCAGTTGTCGACGCTTAGGCGCAGCAAGAACGGGGTGACATGGACTGGCCCCACGCCGGCCAGGCGCTGGCCGAGGTCGGTGAGGTCGAGGGTTTGCTTGCCGGTGGGCCGTACCTGGACAGCGTCGCGGCCACATAGAGTGGCGGTCTCGCTGGTCTGGCCGTCGAGGAAGTGGTACTCGCCCTTGTCGCAGGTGGGGCAGCCGGGCCGCCGCGACAGGGTGAAGCGGTCGTAGGTGTTGGCCCACAAGTCGGCGTGGATGAGGCCGTCGTTGAGGGCGCCGTTGGCGACGATGAGTTTGATGGCTTCGGTGGAGGCGAGGGAGGCGATCAGGCCGGCGGCGCCGTTGAGGACGCCGGCGGTGTCGCAGGTGTCGAGGCGGCCGGCGGGGGCGGGTTCAGGGTAGACACAGCGCAGGCAGGCTGTCTGGCCGGGGACGATGGTCATGCTCATGCCGTAGGCGGCGACGACGCCGCTGTAGACCCAGGGTTTGCGCCATTTGACGCAGGCGTCGTTGATGACGTAGCGGGTCTCGAAGTTGTCGGTGCCGTCGACGATCAGATCGATATCGCTGATGATGTCTTGGATATTTTCGGGTGTAACGTCGAGGATGACGGGTTCGATGTCGATGAGGGAGTTGATGCGGTTGAGGCGATCGGCGGCGGCGACGGCTTTGGGGGCTCCGGCAGCGGCGTCGGTCTCGTCGAAGAGGGTCTGCCGTTGGAGGTTGCTCCATTCGACGAAGTCGCGGTCGATGAGGCGCAGATAGCCGACGCCGGCGCGCGCCAGGTTGTTGGCGATGACGGTGCCGAGGGCGCCGATGCCGATGACGGCGACGCGGGCAGCGAGTAGCTTGCGCTGGCCGGCTTCGCCGATGCCGGGGTAGACGAGTTGTCGAGCGTAGCGGGATAGGTCTGTCACGGGTCTACTCTTCGTCGGTTTCCCAGGGATAAACGATCCAGTCGTCGGTTTCTTCGGCGTAGTAGTCGGGGCGGTGGCCGGGGTAGCGGGAGCGGCGTGGCTTATATTGCAGGACGGCGACGATGGGTATGCCGCCGGCGTCGTGGATGCGCTCCTTAACGGCGACGGCGGTGCGGCCGCTGTCCCAGATATCGTCGATGACGAGGATGCGCTTGCCATAGAGGATGGGGTCGGCAGGGAACTGGAAGAAGATGGGTTGGTCGAGAGTCTCGCCGATGCCGGTGTAGAATTGGACGGCGGCGACGAGGACATTGTGGATGTCGAGGGTCTCGCTGAGTAAGCCGCCGGGAACCATGCCGCCACGGGTGATGACGAGGAGGGCGTCAAAGTCGCGGGGCAGTTCCTTGGCAAGGTTGTCAACGAGAGCGGCGATTGCCTGCCAGTCGAGGTAGCGTTTCTTGATGGTGTCGACTGTCGCGCTCATAGGAGTGATTCCAGTCCTTCGTCGTGGAGGCGGTAGTCGCCGCTGCGGAGGGCAGTGTGGAAGGCGTCGGCCGAGGGGTCCAGCCAGATGGTGTAGGGGCATGGACCTCGGCGTAGCAGGTCGATGTCGGCGCGGATGATGTCGGTGGATTGGGGCAGCTCGTCGAAGCCGCGGCCGATGGTGGTGAATTGCATCATGACCTGAGTGTCGGTGAACGCGACGAGGATGGGCTGGCCGCTGCGACCGTCGAGGAGCGCGAGGTAGCGCCATTCGATGTCGCGGCGTGGTTGCCCGTCTAGTTCCTCGAAGTCGTCGGGGATGCGGGCCACGGCGAGGAAGTAGAGGTGTGTTTGGGTCGCGGGGAGGGCGACGTGGTCAGACATGAAGTTGATGAGTGGCATCCAGGGCGGCTTCGAAGGCGCGAAGGGTCGGCTTAATGTGCAGGCCGGCGTCAAGATGGCCGTCGAGGACGACAGCCGTCTTGAGGCCGTTACCGGTGATGTAGGCGACAGTGAGTTCGTCGGGGGCAATTCTACCACTCTCGGCGAGCTTCTTCAAGACGGCGACGGTAACGCCGCCGGCGGTTTCGGCGAAGATGCCCTCGGTTTCGGCAAGGAGACGCATGCCGGCGATGATTTCGGGATCGGTGGCGCTGTCGGCGTGGCCGCCGGTGGCGCGGAAAATGCGCAGGGCGTAGGGAGCATCGGCCGGCGAGCCGATGGCGAGGGATTTAGCGATGGTGTCCGGTTTGACGGGTTCGGCGTAGTCGGCGCCGGCCCGATAGGCGGTGACGATGGGAGCGCAGCCGGCAGCCTGGGCGCCAGAGACGCGGGTGGGGCGGTTGTCGATGAGGCCGAGGGCCTTGAATTCGTCGAGGCCTTTGGTAATTTTGACGAGGACAGAGCCGGAGGCCATGGGTACGACGATATGGTCGGGGGCGCGCCAGCCGAGCTGTTCGGCGACTTCGTAGCCGAGGGTCTTGCCGCCTTCGGAGTAGTAGGGGCGGACGTTGACGTTGACGAAGGCCCAGCCGTATTCGTCGGCCAGCATAGCGCACAGGCGGTTGACGTCGTCGTAGGTCCCGTCGACGCGGACGAGGGTGGGGCCGTAGACGAGGGCGGCGCTGATCTTGGCGGCTTCGAGGTCGGCGGGCACGAAGACGAAGGCGCGGAGGCCGGCGCGGGCGGCGTGGGCGGCGACGGAGTTGGCGAGGTTGCCGGTGGAGGGGCAGCCGATGGTGTCGAAGCCGAATTCGACGGCTTTGGTGATGGCAACGCTGACAACGCGGTCCTTGAAGGAGAAGGTGGGGTTGACAGTGTCGTTCTTGATGTACAGTTGCTTGAGGCCGATGGCTTTGCCCAGGCGGTCGGCGCGGAGGAGCGGGGTGAAGCCGGAGGGGATGCCGACGGTGCGCTGACTATCGATGGGAAGCAGGTCGGCGTAGCGCCACATATTCCATGGGCCGCTGGCGATGCGCTCGCGGGTGACGGTGTCGCGCCAGACGTCGTGGTCGTATTCGACTTCGACGGGGCCGAAGCAGTCGTCGCAGACGTAGCGCGGCTCTTGGGGGTAGCGCGCGCCGCATTCGCGACAGCGTAGGCCGAGGATGTGGGGCAAGGAGGACAAGTGAGTTTCCTTTCGCTGGGGAGGACGCCGCGCGACGAAAAAGAATGACCCCCGCTCGAAGTGAGAGGAGGCCGTAGGGTCACCGTGGGCTGCCCTCTTATCTTCCAGACTTGTCTGCCGGATTTGGCACAGCACTGACGCATTCGATGCGCCAGCCCGCTGCCGAGGCTTCACAGGGCCGGTCCCTCCGCCTCTCTGGATAAGAGTGGTATGCGGTTGTTGGGAGTAGTGTAGCCGAATTGCGGCAGGCTGTCAAGTAGAAATCGAAGGTTGTCGTTAGTGATTGGATTGGTATACTTGCACGTGAGGTCAACAAGCCTCGGAGAGGACAACCATTCCATGCTGCCGCCCTACATCAACTCACCGCAGGATTTGGTGACTACACGTGAAGCAACCCGTAGAGGCTTCGCCGATCAGGCGGCGCGGAAGACGGCGCAGGCGAAGCCACATGTAGAACGTGCGCAGGCGTTCCATCGCCAGCTAGCCGAGGTGGACACTGTCGAGGCGTTGACGACAGACTCTGCCCTACGTAGCCCTCTCCTGGCCGCCGTCGGGCTGTCCGACAAGGCACGCGCAAGGCTAACAAGCGTCGACCTTGACACGATTCTCGCCGTCGCCTTGACGGAAATCGCCCAGGAATTCCCGGATAGCTGGCGCGAGCAGCTCGTCTATCGCTTTCTCTTGAATCGGGGGGATACTCTCGGCGGTAGCATGCGCAACCTGACAGGCGCAGCGGCAGGCGCTCAACTGGCTACGGCTATCGGGGGCGCACTTCAGCAGAGAGCGACAGACTTCGTTATGGTCACTGCGCCGCGCAACCCGCAGAAGGTCGTTCGCATGTCTTGGGGGAGTCGCGTCCTGGTCTTCGACCGCAAGCCGCGCTTCGTCGACAAGAGTGTGGACGCCATTCTGGTCGAAGCCGATAGTCTACTCGTGGGAGGTCTGAGCGTCCTGGAACAGCCGGGCCAGTATGTCGCCTGCGGGGAACTCAAGGGCGGCATCGACCCGGCGGGCGCAGACGAACACTGGAAGACAGCACGCAGCGCCTTCGAGCGCATCCGAGCCAGCTTCCAGCGTCAGGGGCTTGTGCCGCCCGCCTTGTTCTTCGTGGCCGCCGCCATAGAGCGTGCCATGGCCGACGAGATCTTCGCCGACCTGGCGAGCGGACAATTGACGTACGCCGCCAATCTCACGAAGCCAGAGCAACTTGGGAATCTCGCGTCGTGGCTTGTGGCTCTCTAGTGCGTCGCCAGACATAGACGCACTTGCGGACTTCCTCACGCCCGTGCTCGCCCATCTGCTGGCTACTGTTGCCCTTGCCCCGCGGCAAGACCCAGATGGTCTCGACTGAAAAGCCCACCTGCTTTGCCATCCCTGACAGGATGAGGTCCACGGGCACATGTGCCCCCTCATAGCGCACGTTGTCGTTGATCATCACCAGGGGCGCTCCCGGCTTCAGCAGCCGCGCGCTCTCAAAGATGACCAGCGACATCTCCCTGAAGTAGTTGCGCACCATGCGCGGGATACCGGGGTTGTTGATAGAGCCGTCCTGGCGGCAGGCCTCCAGATAGTCGAGAATGCTGGCAAGTAACTCCTGGGATGCAAAGGCCTTCTGGGCCTCTTCGTACAGCGTTGGGCCGAACTTATCCGCCAGATCAGCCTTCTCGCGGTTCTCCACGGTACACGACAGCATTGCTTGTCGGAGGTCGCGAATCCCCGCCTCGCCAACGCCCATCATCGCCAGTTCAAGGGCATAGGTGCGCGTATAGTCGTAGCGGTTGCAGTAGGGCGGTGAGGTCACCAGCCCATCGTATTTCCCCGCGGGCAATTGCGGCATGATGTCCAGGCAAGAGCCTACGAGCAACTCGATCTCCCCCGGGCGCTGCGCCGACCGTGTAATATCGAAGAGAGTACGCGGGATGTAGTAGCCGTTATCCACAGCCCGTAAGTCGGTCTCCATCTCCGCCAGCTTCGCGGTGATAGCCTCAGTGAAGGCGAGGATACGCCCCTTATCGAAGGGCTTACTTCCAGCGCGTCGCCCAGAGCGATAGTCCCAGCGCAGATACTGACCATCCTTGCGGGTGTAGCTGATGGCCTCAAGTACCGATAGCGCCGCGAAGCGGAGGATACGACCCATCCTGGTGTCAGGCAAGACAGTGGTCTCAAATAGATAGCGCCCTAGCTGATACTCGGTCGCGGGCGGGAAGGCCCCCGCCGTGATGGTGATATGCCGGAAAGTCTCCGTTGGCCCCGACTGCTCCCACAACCGCTCGGCCGCGAAGGCAGCGATGCTGTCGGCGACGCTGGCCCGGTCTAGCTGAAGCAGCAGCCGCTTGACCTCGATGGCCTCGGCGCTACTGGGCAGGAGTTCAACGCCTGTCGCATCTATGCCCAGGTCACTGGCAGCGAACAGGGCAGTTCCGGCGCCAGCGAACGGGTCGAGGATGTGTCCGGCCTCAATACCGGTTCTCTCGAATACGTACCGCACGAGGGCCGCCGAGAAACCCTCTTTGTACTTGAACCAGCGATGCGCAGTCTCCGTCTTGTTCGCCTGGAAACTGACCAGCTTGCGATCCAGGTCGGGGTTAACGACTAGGGCATCAGCGTACTCACCAGCAAGCCTTTTCTCAGCGGCTCGAATGGAGGCTAGCATCCGGGTCTTATCAGTCATGGAAAGGCCATCCAGATCTCGGGGGGTTCCGCCCGCGCATATCACAGTGTACGCGCGACAAGCTAGAACTGCAACCTATCGCCTGCACGCGGCGTTCTCTCTCACAGAGAGCGCCCCGGAAACGCAGCTTGCCCTGCCTGGCCCATCTCACGTTTCACGTTTCACGTTGCACGCCCTATAATGGGACGCATGGCCGCATCATACACCCTCCCAGGGAGAATCACCCCATGACCCCACCCCGCGCCACCATCGGCGTCATCGGCGGGACCGGGCTTTACAGTATGCCCGAACTGACCGACGTCGAAGACATCGCCATCGCCACCCCCTTCGGCCCACCGAGCGACAATATCACTCTGGGCCGCCTGGCCGGGCAGCGGGTCGCCTTCCTGCCTCGCCACGGCCGCGGCCACCGCCTCAGCCCCACCGAGCTGCCCGTGCGCGCCAACCTCTGGGCGCTGAAAAGCCTCGGCGTCGAATACGTCATCTCCGTCAGCGCCGTCGGCAGCCTGCGCGAGGAGATCGCCCCCGCCGACATCGTCATCCCCGACCAGCTCTTCGACCGCACCCGCCAGCGCGCCACCACCTTTTTCAGCGACGGCATCGTCGCCCACGTCGGCATCGCCGATCCCTTCTGCGCCAACCTGCGCCGCGTCCTGCTCGACGCCGCGCGCACCGTCGCCCCCACCCCCGTCGTCGACGGCGGCACGCTGGTCGTCATCGAAGGCCCGCAGTTCTCCACCAAAGGCGAATCACGCATCTTCCGCCGCTGGGGGCTGGACATCATCGGCATGACCACACTCCCCGAAGCCCGCCTCGCCCGCGAGGCCGAACTGGCCTACGCCGTCCTCGCCCTCGTCACCGACTACGACGTCTGGCACGCCAGCGAGGAACCTGTCACCACAGACGCCGTCTTAAGAGTGTTAGCGCAGAACGCCCGCGTCGCCCAACGCATCCTTGCCACCGCTGTGCCACACATCAGCGCCGCTGGCTGCCACGACGGCTGCCACCACGCCCTGGCCGACGCCATCGCCACCGCCCCCGACGCCATCCCGCCCGCAACGCGCCAACGCCTGGCCCTCCTCCTGGACAAATACCTGCCATGACCCACCCCCACACCGCACCCCGATGACCACGCTCTCCGCTCTCCGCTCTCCGCTCTCCGCTCCACGCTGGCGCGAGCTAGGCCTGCTTCTCTTCCCGGCCGCCCTGGCCCTGGGCAGCTTCGCCCTGCTCGCCATGGTCCTGCACGACCGCCCGCCCACCCTCACCGACCTGCGCCCCGCCCTCATCCTCAGCGGCGGGCTGGTCATCGCCAGCCTCGCCCTGGCCTGGCAGACCCCCACCGCCGACCCCTACCTCCTTCCCACCGTCGGCTGCCTGCAAGCGCTCGGCCTGGTCATGACCTACCGCCTCGCCCCCAGCCTTGCCGCCCGGCAACTCAACTGGCTCTGGCTCGGCCTCACCGCCTTCATCGCTGTCACCATCCTCATGCCCCGCGACCTGCGCTGGCTGCGACGCTACCCCTACTTCTGGGGCGCGCTCGGCCTCGGCCTCCTCGCCCTGACCCTCATCGCCGGTCGCGCCGACAGCGGCGCCGGCCCCATCGCCTCCTCCATCAGCCTCGGCCCCCTCTCCTTCCAACCGCCGGAACTGGTGCGCATCCTCCTCGTCGTCTTCCTGGCCGGCTTCCTCGAACGCTGGCGCGAGCAGCTCACCACCCCCTCCTACCGCATCGCCTGGGGCGCGCTCTCCCTGCCCCAACCCCAGGCCATCGGCGGCATGCTCATCATGTGGGGCCTCTCCATGCTCTTCTTCATCCTCCAGCGCGACCTCGGCCCCGCCCTCCTCTTCTACGGCGTCTTCCTTGTCATGCTTTATGTTGCCACCGGCCGCGCCCGCTACATCATCGTCGGCCTGCTCCTGTTCATCGCTAGCGTCTTCCTAGTCGTGCAACTATTCAGCTATGTCCGCACCCGCTTCGACATCCTGCTCGACCCCTGGACCGTCGCCGATACCGCTGGCTTCCAGATCGTCCAGGGGCTTATCGCCGTCGCCGCCGGCGGCCTCATCGGCGAAGGCCTCGGCTACGGCTACGCCAACTACATCCCCGCCGTCCACACCGACTATATCTTCAACGCCATCGCCGAAGAATGGGGCCTGCTTGGAGCCTTCGCCGTCCTGGGCCTATTCGCTATCTTCGCTGCCCGCGGCTACCACATCGCCCTCACTGCCCGCGACGAATTCAGCCAGCTCCTCGCCGTCGGCCTCACCAGCGTCGTCGTCCTGCAAACCCTCATCATCATCGGCGGCAACCTCAAGCTCATCCCCCTCACCGGCGTCACCCTCTCCTTCGTCAGCTACGGCGGTAGTTCCCTGCTCACCTCCTACATTCTCCTCGCCCTGCTGCTGAAGATACCCGCCCGCCGCGCCGGAGATAGCCTATGACCGGCCCCATCCTGCGCATCGGCCGCCTCTCGCTTCTCGCCGTCCTCATCCTCAGCCTGGGCCTCGCCTACTGGGGCCTCGTCCGCGCGCCAGAGCTACAAGCCCTCCCCAACAACGCCCGCAACGTCGAGTTTGAGCGCCAGATACAGCGCGGCCGCATCCTCGACCGCCACGGCCAGGTCCTGGCCGAAACCAGGCAAACCCCCGACGGCCCCCAGCGCATCTACACTTACCCCGCTCTCGCCCCCGTGCTGGGGTACTCCAGCCTGCGCTACGGCCAGGGCGGCGTCGAGGACGCCTTCAACGACGAGCTACGCGGCAACGTAACCGGCGACACCTGGGCCGCCCTGCGCTACAAACTCTTCCACGAGATGCCCGTCGGCCACGACGTCACCCTCACCCTCGACCTCCGCCTACAGCAGGAAGCCGACCGCGCTCTCGGCAACCGACGCGGCGCCATCGTCCTGATGAACACCGACGGCGAAATCCTGGCCCTCGCCAGCCACCCCAGCTACGACCCCAACCGCTTCGACGAACTATTCTCCCAACTCAGCGCCGACCCGGCCGCCCCCCTTGTCAACCGCGCCACCCAGGGCCTCTACCCCCCCGGCTCCACCTGGAAGGCCATGACCCTCGCCGCCGGCCTCGACAGCGGCGTCACCCAACTCGACCGCATCGTCAACGATGGCGCCGAGACTCTCACCGTCAGCGGTTTCCCCATCCGCTGCAACAACAACCCGCCCGGCGTCAACACCTTCGACATCGCCCACGCCTTCGGCTGGTCGTGCAACCTGACCTTCGCCCGCATGGCCCTGGAAACCGGCGCACCCCGCTACAGCCAGTACGCCGACGCCTTCCAGGCCTCGTCCAGCCTGCCACTGGAGATACCCGTCGCCACAGCGCAACTCTCACGCACCCCCCTCACCAACCCCGTGCTGCTGGCCTCCACCGGCTTCGGCCAGGGCGAACTGTTGCAGACACCCATGCACATCGCCAGCCTCGGCGCGACCATCGCCAATGACGGGCGCACCCCACGCCCCCACCTCCTCCTCAACGTCAAAGCCGCCGACGGGCGCGTCCTGCGCGGCCCCGACAGCGGCATCCTGGCCACCCCCATCCGCCCCGACACCGCGCGCCAGGTACGCGACGCCATGCGCGTCGCCGTCGAGGACGGCTACGCCTCCGCCGCCAAAATCCAGGGCTACGCCGTCGGTGGCAAGACCGGCACCGCCGAAACCGGCCAGGCCACCCCGCCCCACGCCTGGTTCCTGGGCGTCGCCCCCCTCGACCAGCCTCGCTATGCCATCGCCGCCCTGGTCGAGAACGGCGGCGAAGGGTCGCAAATCGCAACGCCGCTGGCCCAGCGGGTACTGGCAGCGGCGCTCAAGGGACCGTGAGAGGGATTCAGCGATTGGAGAGCAGAGATTGGCATCTCCAATCCCTCATCTCTGCTCTCCAATCTCGCCGCCTCTACCGCAGCGTCTTCACATTGACGACATTCGAGTAGGCCGAGTCGCCACCCGCGTTGGTAGCGCGCACCCGGTAGCGGTACGTCGTGTTGCGCGTCAAGCCCGTATTGGCATACGACGTCACATTCGCCCCCACCGTCGCGATCTGCACGAAGTTCGTGCACGTCGAGCCAGTGCAACGCTCAATCTTGAAGCCCGTCTCGTTGTTCGCGTTGTCAGTCCACGTCAGATTGATGCGCGTGCGCGAGGCCGCCGTACCCGCCAGGTTCGTCGGCGCTGCCGGCGGCGTAGGCGGCGGCGGCGTGGACTCCGTCAGCGACGTCGCCCCCTCCACCACCAGCGCGAACGGCTGCGTCCCCTGCGCCACACTGAAACCCTTGACCGCGATAGTCCATGTCCCCGTCACCGCCGCCTGGACATACACGTTCTCGACGTTGTTAGCGCGGTCGGCGATGCCGCCGGTCTGCGACCAGCCCCCGCCAAACACGTTGCCCCGGTAGAGCGCGCCACCCGGCGCCGTCACCTCCACGTCCAGGTCATTGACCAGATTCTTGCTGGCGCTCGTCGCCGACGGATAGTCACTCCACACCACCGTCACCTTCAGTGGACCTGCCGCCGTCACCTCGGCCGCGTAGGTACGGCTGCCGCCCGTGGCAAGGCCCGTCGCCTGGTCCACATACTTCGCCGCGCCCGCCGTCGCCTTGTCGATGTTCACCCGCCCCCAGCCCTCATGGACATTCGGGATCGGGAAGTCGTTGTCATTCGCCCCGTCGTTGTTCTCGTCCAGCAGGTCCACCGCCGAGTTGATGAGCGTCGCCTTGACCAACGCCGCGCTCGCGCTCACCCCATACGCCTTCTGGTAGAAGTCGCGCACCACCACTGCCCCACCCGCCGCGATGGGATTCGACATCGACGTGCCGCCGAAATACTTGTAGAAGCCATCGTAGGGGATACCCCAGCCGTCCATCTGGTGCGCGCCGTTCTTCGGGTTCACCGGGTCGCCGTAGCCCTCCTGATACATGTCGGAGTACGTAGACAGAATCCAGGTCCCCGGCGCGACCACGTCGGGCTTGATGCGGCCATCGTCCACCGGGCCACGGCTGGAGAAGGCCGCCATCTGGCCGCTATTGCCGGCCGTCGCATCGTCGGCAATGGGGTTGGCCGTGAAACCCCAGCGCTGGCGCGGCGTACCCAGCAAGTTGGCGCCGCCCATGCTGCTGCACGTCTGCCCATTCTGGTAGGTCGTGTCGTGGGACGTGTAGGTCAGGCCAGGGTCGCATGGATAGTTATCGGGGCGCGCGTTCTCGCTCGCCCCCACCGCCAGCACATTCTTGGCCGTGGCGGGCGCGCCCAACGAGCCGCTATCCACCACACCGTCGGCGTTGGCGTCCGCGCCCTCGTTGCCCGCCGAGAACGTGATCAGCATATCCTTGTTGTTCCATATGAACTGGTCGGCCGTCTGGCTGTTCGCGTTGTACGCCCCCGCCGCCGCCGACCCCCACGAGTTCGAGTGAACCCGCGCCCCCGCATTGTAGGCTTCCTGGAACAGCCCCGACAGGTTATTGAGGCCCGTCAGGTAGTAGCCATCGGTGTACCCGTACAGCGCCTTACACAGGCTCGAGATCTTCACCCAGTTCTCAGTCGCCTGGAACACCAGGCGGGCCCCTGGCGCGCCACCCTTGCCGATACCGCTGCCGGGCGCACCGCCCCCCAGCACCGAGCCAGCGACATGCGTGCCGTGGCCGCTATCCACATCCACCGCGCCATCGTTGGTGATGGTCTGGAAGCACGAGTCAGTCACACCCGGCCAGTTGTAGATCCCCTGCACGCGGGATGAGGGGATGTCGCGGTGCGCGCCCGCCGCCGTGCCATTCCCCAGGCCCGTGTCGGCCACCGCCGCGATCTGCGTCGAGCCGTCGTAGCCGCGCGTGTTCGCCACCGCTGTGCCAATGATGCTACCCGCCCCTACATCGTTGTGCTTCGTAGCCGGCTGGTACGCCTCAATCCAGGCCACATCGACACTGTGGGCCACCGCGTCCACCTGCGCCGCATCAGCGACCATCTGTAGCTGATTCGCGCCGCTCTCGACGACCTGGATGCCCGCCTGCTGCAACCCGGCCATAACCTTACCCCGGTCGCCGCCCTTCTCCAGCAGCACCGTGTAGACGCGCGGCGCCGCATCTTTCGCCGCCTGGGGATCGATCTTGAACGCGGGCTGGAACACGCCGACCCAGACGACCCCCGTCGCCTGCTCGACCTGCTTCGCCTCCCCCGGCGCCATGCGTACCTTGAAGGCAAAGTCCGGGATATACTCCAAGATCTCGGCGTTCTCCTTCTCGATGGCATCCTTCCAGGCCTGCTCGATCGGCCCCGCGAACTGGACGATGTACGTGCCCCGCTCGCCGGGCGCGTAACCCTGCTTGGCGAGACCGGGCGGAACAGCGGGCTGTTGACCCGCAGCGGGCGTGAACGTCCCCGCCCTGAGATAGATGGACGGCGCGCCCTGGGCAGCCGGTTCGGGCGCGGGACCGGCCTGACTGACACCAACCCCCAGCAGCGCGAGACACACGGCCACAGCGAACGCGGTCACCAACGGGCGTGGAACAACGTTGCGCATACCCCCAGTTCTCCTTTGTAGAGCAACGGTCACAGTGTTGCGCAATACTATGCCGACCGCCAGCCTTGTCAAGTCACCCGTCGGTCGCCTCCTCTACCCCGCCACCGCAATCACCACCAGCCCCGCCACCGCCAGCGCCGCCCCCAACCCCCGCGCCACGCCAAACCGTTCATGAAGCACACGCGCCGCCCACACCGCACCAAACAGAATACTGAAGCTACGCACCGCCGTCACGTAACTGGCTGGCGCGCGCGCCAGCGCCCACAGCACCAGGAAATACGTCCCCATCACGAACAGCCCGCCCAGGACGACCCGCCATCGCTCAACGCGCACCGTCTCCACCACACGCGACGGCCCCTCCAGCCACCAGACGACCGGCGCCGCCGCCACCACCATGGCAATGAACGTCCACAGATTGTAGGCGGCCGGCGGCATGTAGCTGACACCCACCTTGTCGAAGCTGGAATACCCCGCGATGCAGATGCCTGCCGCCAGCGCCCAACCCGCACCCGGCTGCGCCAGCGAACGCAGCGGCTTGTGCGCGCTAGCCCACGACGAGAGGCTGACAATATAGATACCCGCCACCAGCAGCGCCAGCCCCAGGTAGCCCGCCCACGGCAGCCACACACCCACCACCAACCCGCCAGCCGCGATCCACACGGGCGCCGACCCACGCGACATGGGGTAGACCAGTGACATATCCCCCCGCGTGTAGGCGCGCGTGATGCACACCATGTAGCCCACCTCGCACAGCGCGCTCCCCGCCAGAATGGGCCACGCAACGCGCGGCAGAGCCAGCGGCGTCGTCAACGCCACGGGCACAGCATAGATAGCGATAGCGGCAACCAGCCCCACCCAATGGTAGGCGAGCTTGTTGCCGCTGCCCTTCATCCAGCCATTCCAGGCCGTGTGCATCCCCGCCGACAGAAGCAAGACGGCCAGCACGACGGGAGACATGCACCCCCCGCCGGTTAGCGCATCGGCGGCGCGATCTGCACGCCCTCCAGCGTCTCCGACACCAGATGGTCGACCACCGCCTTCATGTCGCCGCCCGTCCGGTCGTACACGGCCAGCTGGCGGTCGGCGCTCGTCCCATTGCGCAAAATCTGGAACGCGTACTGCACCTCCCGGCGACAGCCCAGGTCATCCACCACATCATCCACGAACGACACCATCTCGTGAATCAAGTCGCGCGCCGGCATCTCCGCCTGGCGGCCAAAGTCGATCAGCTTGCCATCGATACCGTAGCGAATGGCCCGCCACTTATTCTCCTGGATGAGCTGCGTGCGATAACTACGGAACGCCTGGTTGTCGCGACGCAGCTTATACAGCTTCAAGCACAACGCCTGGAACAACGCCGCGATGCACAACACCTCCTCGACCCGTGTGCACATGTCGCAGATACGGAACTCCAGCGTCGGGAAGTTCGGATGCACCCGCACGTCCCACCAGATGCGCTTGCCATCGTCAATCGACCCCGTGCGCATCAACAGGTCCACGTAATTCTGGAAATCAGCCCACGAGGTAAACGTGCTGGGGATACCGCTACGCGGGAACTGCTCAAAGATGATGCTCCGAATCGACTTGAGGCCCGTCTTGCGCCCCTCCCAGAACGGCGACGACGTGGACAGGGCCAGCACATGCGGCAGCATGTAGCGCACCTGGTTGAGGATATCGATGCGCAGCTCAGGGTCTTCGATGCCCACGTGGACGTGCAGGCCGAAGATAAGCAACTGCCGCGCCAGCACCTGCATATCCTCCAGCACGCCGAAGTAGCGCGGGAAAGGTGTCACCTGCTGGTTCTCCCAATGCGAGAAGGGATGCGTCCCCGCCGCCGCGATGGTCAACCCCTTGTCGTGGGACAGGGTGGCGATGGCGCTACGCATGTCAACAATCTCGCGTCGCGCATCGTCGATACTCTCGCATACTGGCGTGCCCAGCTCGACCACCGACTGGAACATCTCCGGCTTGATCTCTCGCTCACGCAGGATGAGCTTGCCGCCCTCCAGAAACTCGGTGATGTACGAGCGAAGCTCCCGCGTCTGCGGGTCGATAATCTGATACTCTTCCTCGATACCGAGGCTGAACGACGGACGCTTCATAGCCTCCTCCCAGGATGGCGACAAACGCCAGGCACAGGACCTAGCGAGGCTCCACAATCATGGTCGGCACCGTCGAGCCGGTCCCGGCCGTCACATTCAACAGCGTCGAGGCAGACAGGCGCGTCAGCGCGCCATGGACATACTGACCCTGCCACACGTAGGGGTCCAGGTCCACCAGTCGCTCGCCGACATGGACGCCGCCCGCGTGCCACATCGGGTAATCCTCACGGGCGATGTTGACTTTGGCCTGCACGACGAACGACGAGCGCAACGCCTCCTCGACCGCCGCCTGCCACGCCCCCGGCTCCGTCTCCCAGCCGATGACGACACCCTTGCCGCCATACTCATCGTTCGGCTTCAGGACCAGGCCGTCCTTGGCCTCGATAATGTGCGGAATCAGGTCCACCGTCTGCCCGTCGCGCGTCGTCTTCGTCTCCACCACCTTGCGCGTCCACGGGATATGCTCCTCGATGGCGCGCCACTGCTCGGCGCTGAACAGGTCGGCGTTGACCGGGTCGGACACCACCGCGAAGCTCATCTTCTTGTGCAGCAACTTGCAGCGGTAAGGGTTGAACATCAGTACCTTGTGGTGGCGAAGCGCGGTAAAGATGGGGTGGTCCAGGCCATACGCCTCCAACAACTCGCTACCCAGCACGCGCTTGTAGATCACATCGATGCGGAAATCGCCGCTGTACAGGTGGTCGTTGCGGTACTCGATGTCCTGAGGCGTCGTAATGATGGCCTTGAAGCCCTGCAAGGTGAAGTAGCGCTGCCACAACTCGAACTCAGGATACGTGGGAACCGTATCCCAATCGACGATGGCAATCTGCGGGCTACCCTGGCCGCCGTACTGCCGCCACAGGTCGCGCAGCACCCCAATCAACTGCCAGCGAGCGGGCAGCGGCTGAACATAGTAGTCCTGGGCAAACACCTGCATCAGCGGCAGGTTGAGGAAGGCATCGCTCAGCTCATCCTCGTAGGCCGTCGCCGCCGGCGTCTCGGCGTTGTACTCGACAGCGTGCCACGTCCCGCCGTGGACAAAGAACGTATCGATGCGCCCCGTCGGCGTCGGCGAGTCGTAGCCAGGGTCAATCTGGACCAGATACTCCTCATCCGGCGTCAGGTCCATCTGGGCGCGGAATGTCTCGTCGGCCAGCAGTCGCCGGTAGGCCCGGTCGAACGCGCTGAGCAGCAACGCACCCTCACGACGAATGTACTGGTACTCCTGCCACGTCAGAAAGTGGGGCCGCAGCACGTTCGACAGCGGACGATGGCCGAAGTGTAAGTCGCGCGGGATAAGCACCTCGTCCAGCATCGCCTGGGATGCCCCCGTCAGGCTCGGCCGCGCGACGGCCAGATCGTTATACGCGGCAATGATGTCGTACATGTAAACCCCTACCGCCCCGCCAGGAAGTTGGACCACACCGTCGTCTTCGGCGTGCGTTCCAGGCGGCCCAGCTTGGCGTAGCGAATGCACAGACTCGCCATCTGATCGACAACCTCGCGGAAGTACGTTGGCGTCAGCGAGTAGATATCCATATCAGGCGCAGGGTTCATGAAGTCGAGGGCATAGGGCACGCCATCCCGCACCGCGAACTCCAGGGTATTCATATCGTAGCCCAGGGCGCGGCACAGCTTGAGACTATCGCCGACGACCCGCGTCCCCAGCTCGGCCGACATGTGCTCGTGCTCCACGTAGTAGCGACGCTCGCGCGGATCGTACTTCATCGGCAGCACCCACTCCTGCCCCAGCACCATGACGCGCACGTAGTGATCCCACTCAATGAACTCCTGCAGAATCATCGTCAGCGTGCCTGCCTCGTTGTAGCGGTCAATCAGCTCTTGCAGCGAGCGGACGATGTACACCTCTTTCCAGCCGCCGCCATACGCATCCTTGAGAACGGCGGGCAGCCCGATGTAGTCAAGGATGCCCTTCCAGTCCAGCGGATACTCTAGATTGCTCAGACTCTCGGAGACGATACCTTCGACGTAGTCCTTATTGGGCAGCACCACCGTCTTAGGGTGCGCCACGCCCAACTCCACCGCCAGCGACGCGCCGAAGAACTTGTCGTCCGACGCCCACATGAACGGGTTGTTGATGACCCGTGTGCCCTGCAGGGCAGCGTTCTTGAGGTAGGTCCGGTAGTAGGGAATCTCGTGGGATATGCGGTCCACTAGCACATCGTAGGGGCACGGCTCATTCTCGCGCGTGCCGCCGAACTTCGCAAACTCGGCCACGACGCCCTCGTCGCGGCGATTGATCTCCTCGATGAGGGCTGGCGGCATCGACCACTCGCGGCCGACCACAAGACCGACCCGCTTGACGCTCTGAGTAGGCATAGGAGAACGCACCTCCCTGGGGTGAATGTGCCTCTATTGTGCCGGAAACACGGCAATGGTGCAAGTCAGCCCCGTCGGCCGCCAACGCCTCACGCCTCGTGTTTCACCTGTCGTCGCGGCACCGTCAGCACGGCATTCCAGCCACCGAAGCCGTCGGGGATCTGGAAGCCGTTCTCCGGGTCAGGCGTCCATAGGACCTCATCGACAATGAACTTGTAGGCGTAGCGCCCCGATGGCGGCGTCGGGATAGTGAGCGTCCAGACACCGGGTGCATCCTGCCTGAAACGCGGCCCATCCGGTTTCCACAGCGTAAAGCTCGCCGTGAGGCGGACGACATGAGCGTCCGGATTCTGATAGGTGAAGGTCACCTGGCCGTCATGAACCCACGGCGACACCGGCTGGCTCGCCATCGGCCCCGCACCACGCCGCAAGGCCGCCGCCACAGCGCGGCTGGGGTTGACCACGCCGTAGCCCTGCCGCTCGCGCTCGACGCCGGGTAGCGGGTTAGCCGTCTCGATGAGGATGTGCTTCACCTCATCGGGGGTCAGCGACGGGTTGGCCTCCAACATCTGCGCCACCACAGCCGCCACGATGGGCGCGGCAAACGACGTGCCATCGACGTGCTTATAGTGGGCCGAGATCAGGTTGGCCGCGCTGAACCGCTGGCGGAGCGCGGCGCGCAACATGGGCAGCGGCGCGGCCAGTAACGGGCGCAGGCCCAGCCAACGCGGCGCGCGGCGTACAGCCAGGCGCAGCTCGGCTCTGGGCAAATGCACCAGGCGATCGAGGGCCAGAGCCTCCTGGTGGACACGGGTGCCCGGCAGGATAGGCGCAGCCACCCAGATGCTCGGCGCGATGAGTTCCGGCTTGGGGTGGGTGGGCGTGCCATGCCAGTTCGACCAGTACATGCGATGCCGGGAGCGGTCGAGGGTATTACGGTCGTCAAGACCACCAACGGTGATGACACGCGACGCGCTGGCCGGCGGGTGAAGTCGCCGCGTCCCATAGTTACCCGACGCCGCCACCACCACCATCCCCCGCCGCACCGCCTCATTCGCCTTACGGTCGAGGCGATTGCCCGGCAGCGGCGCCAGGTCGCCACCCAGGGAGATGTTGACAACGCGAATGTTGTAGCGGGCCTGGTTGGCGATGACCCAGGCGATACCGCGATAGATCGCCTCGTCGTCGATGCGTCCCGTGACCGGATCGCTGACCCGCACCAGCACGACCTGTGCATCAGACGCGATGCCGCGATACAGGCCGCCACTGAGATAGCCACTGCCCGTCGCCGAAACCGACGTCATCATGCCATGCCACGACGTACCGCGCGGCCGACTGAAATCATCGTCAGACATTGCCTCAGCGTCGGTCACATCCACGTAGCGTAGGATGCGGTGGGTCGGGTGCAACAGATCGGGGTGGGGATAGAAGCCCGAGTCGATAAACGCGACGGTCACCCCCCGGCCCGTGTACAGCGGATTGGCATGCACCCGTTCCGGCGTGGGGATGATATGGGCCAGGTCGTCATCGTAGACGATCTCGCGGTATTCGTTTAGCTCACTCCACACGTTTTCCCGCGCCAGCTGGCGCAACGCCTCCTGGAGGTAACGATCCGCGCAGCGGTCACACACGCCATCGCCCTCGACCCAGGCGGGGTGGTCGCGCCAGATGAGTTGCACGACGCGCTCCCCGATGGGGCCGGGAAAGCTGGTCAGTAGTTCGGAACTGGCGCGCCCACACACAGGACAGGGCGGCGGCGGCAGAAGGAGTCGCGGCATGGTGGCAGCCTAATAGTCGACGGCCGGCGAGGGCAGACGCCGAATCGACTGAAACGCCAGGACACCCGCTCCCAGCACGAACGCGCCCGCCAGTGGAAACAGAAACGTCGGCGGAATCGCGATGCCCAAAGCGCCGCTCGCAATGAGACTGGCGTTGTACGATGCGGCCATCACCACGTTATTCGCGCTTTCGACGCGACCGCGCCGGTCGTCGGGCACGTTCATCTGCATGAGCGCGTTCACCACCGAGCGCAGCGAGATGAGACTCGCGCCCGTGATTAAGATAGCCACCAGCGCCAGGCGGAAGTCGCCCAGAAACGGAAACAAGGCCAGGCTCGACCCCAGCAGAACCATGCTCACGCCCACGAAGAGCGCCGGGTAGATGTGCGCCCAGGGAGTCGCAACCGCCGCGCCACCCACGACCATACCCAGGCCCAGCACACTCAGCAGCGCGCCGATACCGCTGGCCTCGATGCCATACACATCCTGAATCTGCACCGTGCCGAGGATAATCACCGCGCCCAGGCCAAGCATACTGGCCGCGCCCGCCAGCATCAGCCGCCACAGCAGCTCGTTGCGGCGAATGTAGCGCAGCCCCTCCATCATCTCATCGCGAAGCTGGCGCGACGTGAGCTTCTCCGTATGCATCCGCACGTGGCGCGTCCTGAGCAGGAATATGCATAGCGCCGACACGAAGAAGCTGGCCGAGTCGAACAGAATCGCCGCCTGGGGGCCAAGCACGGTAACAAAAAGACCGCCCAGGGCAGGGCCGATGACCAGCGCCGCAATCTGCGTCGCCTCGATCAGCATGTTGGCCGCCACCAGGCCCTCGGCGGCCACGATACGCGGCAGCAGCGCATTGCGCGCGGGCAGGAAGAGGACCCCGGCCGTGCCCATGATAAAGCCAACAATCATCATGATGGGCAGGTCACTGGCATCCTGCACCAGCAATAGGAACAGCACCGCCACACCGCGAATGATGTCCGACACAATCATCACTTTGCGGCGGTCAAAACGGTCGATGAGCACGCCTGCGAACAGGCCAAACAAGACCGTGGGCAGGCCGATGGAGACGGCCAGCAGCGAGATCGCCAGGGGGTTGGTGGTCAGGCTACGCGCGATGATCAGCAGGGCGACGAGCAAGAAGCTATCGCCCAACTGCGAGACGGCCAGGCCGGCGGCCAGGAAGCGCAGATCGTGAGACCGGAGAGCGACGCGCAACCCGGCGCGCCCCTCGCTCAACGAGACTGGGCCGACACCGAGATCGATCGTCTCGTCCGTCGTCTCAGGCTCGGAATACATGTGACCCATTCAACCGTTTTCTAGGGCGCGCGTCCCACCGCCACAGGCGGGCCGTCGCCCGATGGCCCGCTAGCCGTACGACAGCCGCTGTACAGCCACAAGCGCAACCCCTTCGGGCCTTGAAACACAAACGACTCGACCAGGTTCATCGCGCCGTCGAGCTGCTGCAACACCTTCGTGCTATCGCCGTCCACGCGCGACGTATAGGTCACGACCCACAAGCGATCGTAGCTACACGCCAGGTCGAGCAGGCGCGTCCGCGCCTCACCGCCCGGCACGGCAGCCAGGCGCATGCCATAGCCACGCCATCGCGTCCCCTGGGGCAGCAGCAGTAGCTGACCGTCGGGCCAGACCCAGCCCCCGCCCTCAGGCAAGTTGGGGTTGTATACCGCGCTCGCCATCGCGAAGTGGTGAGCCGGGAAGGCGAACAGGCCGTCACCTGCCTGCTGCTCCGTCTGCAACGTTGCCACCAACGCGCGCCAATCATCCCGCGCATCGTAGGGCGAGTGGTAGTAGGTGTACAACCCGATGCCCTGCAAGGTGAGCAGGACAGCGGCGACCGCCAGCCGCTCCCGGCGTCCCGCCAGGCCCAGACAGGCCAGCACGATGACGAAGGGCGCTAACATGATCAGGTAGCGAGCCTCGAAACCCATCGCCGTGATACGGTCGATGATGTAGGTGGCGACACCCGGCACCAGAATCCACGTCAGCAGCGGCCAGAACCCCGCATAGCCGCGCGCCATGAAGCCCGCCAGCACGATGGTCGCCAGGTACAGCCCCGCCAGCGCGTTCCACCACGCCGGCCGCGCGGCAATACCGAGGCCAAATTCGCCCCCCAGACTCATCTGCGAAGCGACCTCAAAGACCGTCCGTCCCGACAGGCGTTTCCATTGCGCCGTCTTGTCCGCGCTGGCCGCGCTCGTGGCGGCTGGCGTGGCGACGGGTTGCGAGCCTGTCCCCTTGAGCAGCCCCACCACCGGCACCGACGACGGCGCTTGCTGGAGCAGAGCCGTCGCCTCCTGGACTACCGACGACCACTGGGAGGTGGGACGACCGACCCCCACCGTCGGCGGCAGCGATGGGCGAGCCGGCACCGAGAAGCCCGCGCTCGCCACGACCAGCCCGCTCCACCACAGTAGCAACGCCATTGCCAGACCAGCCGCGACCGGCCAGAGCCGCATACGATGCACGCGCCGCCAGCCGAGCCAGGTGATGCCATGCCCAATGAGCAGGAAGACGCCGTAATAATGGCTGAGCAGGGTCAGCGACAGCGTGACCAGATAGCCCGCCTTCGCCGCCCGCGAGCCTGTGCCCAGGCGCATGAAGAAGTAGCTGGCGAGAATACCGAACAGCAAGAACCACGTGTAACCACGCACCTCTTGCGAGCGGCTGATAAGGAAGGGCGACGTCGCCATGAGCAGCGCGGCCAGGTGGGCCTGCCCATGCCCCATGAAGACCCGCGCCAGCCGCCACGTCGCCACGATGGCGAGCGTGCCTGGAAAGACCGCGTACAGGC
Source organism: Anaerolineae bacterium (assembly GCA_034431435.1). Lineage (GTDB taxonomy): Bacteria > Chloroflexota > Anaerolineae > Epilineales > JAHCIE01 > JAHCIE01. The sequence continues at coordinate 44,068 of DAOUDG010000100.1, forward strand.
GGAGCGCGAACTCCCCACCCGCGATGCCCGGCCACCAGTGCAAAATCACGTAGGGGAGATAGGGCGTCTGGCTGTCGGCGGCCACCGCGTCGAGCAATGCCGACAACGATAGGCGACTGGCCCAGACGGTGAACAGCTCGTCATACCACAGGCTCTGGCGGTCGAGCCACAGCACGCGCAAGGCGAAGCCAAGCAGGGTGATGGCCAGCAGCGGCAACCAGGACGAGCGCACCGGACGAAGACGAGCGGCGGCGGTGGATAGTATGGTCAGGCGCGACAAGGATTCCTCGCGGCGACGATGGGGTGGCCAGGGCCAGAAACGCGGCGGCCACGGGGCCGCCGTCAACGGGGCGAAGTTTACCCCCAATCCGTTGACGTGTCTAGTTTATGACACTTGCGGCGTCAGGCAAAAAGCGCAGCAGCACCTCATTCGCCACCAGCAGCGCGTGCTCCGTCAGCCGCAGCCGCCCCTCCACCACCTCGATCAGCCCCCAACTGGTCAGCTCCGCCAGCGGCGCCGCGTGCGTGCTTTCCAGCCGTCGCCCGAAACGCCGGGCGAACTGGTCCAGGTCAATGCCTTCCCGCAGCCGCAGCCCTAGCATCACCGTCTCCGCCATCGCCGTCGCCTCGCTAATCGGCTCAACCTCGGCCATGGGCAACCCGCCCCGCCGGACGGCCTCGACGTAGCGCGTCGGCGACGGGGTGTTTTCGTAACGCGCCCCGCCGTAGGAGCCATACGCCCCTGCGCCGATGCCCAGCCACGGCTCATTCCGCCAGTAGACCTGGTTATGACGACACTCGTGGCCCGGCCGCGCCCAGTTGGACAGCTCGTATTGGACCAGGCCCGCCTCCGCCAGCCCGCGTTGCGCGTGGCGATACATGTCGGCGGCCAGGTCAGCGTCGGGCGCCGGCAGCGCGCCTGCCTTGACCAGCGCACGCAGCCGCGTCGCCTCCTCCAGCGACAAGGCGTACAGCGACAGGTGGTCGGGCGCGAGGGCCAACGCCCGCGCCAGCGTTGCCTGCCACTCGGCGAGCGTCTGCGTCGGCAGGCCATAGATCAGGTCCAGCGCCACCGAAAAACCCAGGCGATGCGCTGCCACCACCGAAGCCGCTACCGCCGCCGCATCGTGCGCCCGGTCCAGCATGGCCAGCAGACGCGACTCGAAGCTCTGCACGCCGAAACTGACGCGGCTGACACCCGCCGCGCGCAAGGCCGCCAGATAGGCGTAGCTCAGCCCCGGATACGCCTCAACCGTCACTTCGGCGTCGTCGGACACAGCAAACGCCGCCCGCGCCGCCGCCAGGATGTCGGCCAGTTGCGCCGCGTCCAACTCGGTGGGCGTACCGCCACCAACAAAGATGGTGCGCGCCGTCGCGCCCGGCAGCCGTTCGCCCCAGCGGCCAAGTTCCGCCACCAACGCCTCAGTGTACGCCGCCCGCAGGTCGGGCAGGGCCGCGTAGTCGCCCATGCCATACGCATGCAGATTGCAGAACCGGCAGCGCACATGGCAGAACGGCACGTGGATGTACAGCGCCACCATCTCAGCCACGCGCGCCATCCACAGGCAGCTCAAGACGATTGCCCCACTCAACCCAGGAACGGTCATACTCCCGCACGTTGGGGTAGCCCAACAGTTGCGTCAGCACAAACCAGGTGTGGGTGGACAGGCCACCCCGCACGCAGTACGTGATGATGGCCTGGTCGGGCGTGATGCCCAACGGCTCGACCACGCTGCGCAGATCAGCCGCGCCCAGGAACGTTCCATCCGCGCGGACCGTGGGAACGCGCCAGGCCTTGAACGACCCATCCGAATGGGTTTCTCGATACGCCGCCAGATTGACCGCGGTGGGAATGTGCCCGCCCCGCGCTGCGCCGGCGGTGTCGCCGCCCGCATACATCTCGGCCGAGCGTGCGTCTACCAGGACGTGGCCGGTCTGTCCCAGGCAGCGCAGCACATCTTCCCACCCGGCGCGCAGGCGCGTGTCAGGTGGCCGGGCATGGTAGAGGGCCGGGGCGAACCGAGGGGTCTCATAGGACAAAGGCCGCCCCTCGGCCAGCCACTTCTGGCGGTCGCCATCGAGCAAGCGCACATCCGAATGGCCGTAAACCTTGAGAAGCCAGAAGGCAAAGGTCGCGAGAAGGTTGCTCAATCCACTGTACAACACGATGGGCGTGTCGGGAGTGACGCCACAGCGAGCCAACAGGACCTCCAACCCGTCCTTGCCAACGATGTCCTGGTGCGCCAGGTCGTGCAAGTCGATGGCAAACTCCCAGGCCACCGCACCTGGAATGTGCCCGTTGGCATATGCAGTCGTCCCCCACTCGGCCGAGTCTCCCCAGATGACTTCCACGCAGCGAATCGACGGATCGCCCAGGTGATCTGTCACCCACTGAGAATCCACGACGCTATCCGGACGCGCGTAGCCCGACATGGCAACCTCCTGAGATGAGCCAGCGCCTGTGTGGTAGACCCCACATTCTAGCCCAACTCCCACCGGCCCACAACCGACTCCCAGCGACTCGTCATCGGTTCTCGCGTGCTTGACCCCGCCCGCCGGGCGTGCTAGACTGCGGCCACTTTGCCTACCGCGAGACACCCCCATGTCCAACCTTCACGGTAAGCGCGTCGTTCTCGGCGTCACCGGCTCCATCGCCGCCTACAAGGCTGCCTTCCTTGCCAGCCGCCTCGTCCAGCACGGCGCGACCGTCGATGTGGTCATGACCGAGGCAGCGACCCACATGATCGGCGCGGCCACCTTTGCCGCCCTGACCCACCGCCCCGTCGTGACCAGCTTCTGGGAAACACGCGGCACGGCCGACATCGCCCACGTGACTCTCGGCCGCGCGGCCGACCTCGTGATCGTCGCGCCCCTGAGCGCCAACAGCCTGGCGAAGATGGCGCTGGGCCTGGCTGACAATGAATTGACTGCGCTGTGCCTCTCGACCCGCGCGCCCATCCTCGTCGCGCCCGCGATGGAAACCGGCATGTGGCAGCATCCCACCACCCAGGGCCACGTGGCGACTCTCCAGGCGCGCGGCGTCCACATCGTCGCCCCCGGCGGCGGCTACCTGGCATCGGGCGCGAGCGGCGTCGGCCGCCTGGCCGAGCCGGAGGTCATCCTCGACGCTACCCGCTACGTCCTGGGACAGCGCGGCGACCTGGCCGGCCGCCGCCTCATCGTCACCAGTGGCGGAACACGCGAGGCCATCGACCCCGTGCGTTATGTCACCAATCAGTCGTCGGGCAAGATGGGCCTGGCCCTGGCCGAGGCCGCCCGCGACCGGGGCGCGATCGTCACCCTCATCCACACCACCGACACCGCGCCCCCCTACGGCGTCAGCGAGGTCCGCGTCACTTCCGCCGCCGACCTGGGCGCGGCGGTGCTGGCCCGGCTGTCCGACCACGACGGCCTCATCATGGCCGCCGCTCCCGCCGACTTCACGCCCACCGCCCCCGCCGACCAGAAGATCAAGAAGACCGCCGACAACACCACCGGCCTGACCCTGCAGCTGACCCGCACCCGCGACATCCTGCGCGACGTCGCCGACTGGCGCGCCGTCCACGAGTCGCCCCGCTCGCGGGTAGTCATCGGCTTCGCCGCCGAGACCCAGGACCTCGTCGACAACGCCCGCGCCAAACTCCAGTCGAAGGCCCTGGACATGATCGTCGCCAACCCCGTGCCCCAGACCTTCGGCAGCGACATGGTCCAGGCCACCCTGCTCGACCGCGACGGCCACGTCACGCCCCTTGAGCCTATGCCCAAGGACGCCCTCGCCGACCGCATCCTGGACGACCTGCTGGCCCACCTGCCCTAGTTCGGCGGCGCGCGGCCCATCCATTTCTCGGCCAATCGGTCAAGGAATCCCTCGCGACGCAGCGCCTCCATGATAACGTCCACCGCCCGGTACAGGCCCTCGTTGTCCTTGCGAACAGCGACGACGTAGAACTCATCCACCACCGGCCTACCGACGGGCTGCACCGTCGGCCCCGCCTGCAACGCGGCCACCATGTCCAGCAGCCCCGCCTCTGCCTGCCCGCTCGCCACGGCCTGCACGACGGCCTCCGGGCTGGCGACGCGCACCACATGCGCGGGCGGCGGCGTCAGGCTGCGCGCCGTCGCGTCGGCCGCCGTCCCCAACTCCACTGCCACCACGCCCAGCGTCGCCGGCTCCGGCTGCCCCGCCCGTACGATAACGACCGGCCCGGCGTTGAAGTACGCGCCGCTGAACGACAGGTCCTCGGTCAGGCGCGGGTCATAGGGAAAGGCAGACACGACAAGCTCGGCGCGTCCCGACCGCAGCTCGTCGGGCAGGGCATCGAAGGCAGCGGGGACGATGGTCACGTCGCGCCCCATGCGCCGGGCAATCTCGCGCGCCAGGTCAACGTCGTAACCCAGGGCGGGCGCGTCAGGGCCGGTGTAGAACTCGAACGGCACGAAACTGGGGTCCATGCCCACCCGCAGCGGCGGCAGCCCGCTCGTCTCGGTCACGCCCCCCCCAACGCGCGCCCTCGTCGCGACCTGGGCGGCGGTCAGCAGCAGGAGCAGCACGACGAGGAGCCGCCCCGATGAGCGGCGGGTCAAGGCGCGTTGCCTGGGGCACGGCCCATGCTCATCCCCTGTCAGCGCTGCGCGCGCGGAGCGTCCGCCGCGAGGCCCACCGCCTCCAGCGCGGCCTCAGACGAGCCAAACGCCGCGTACGCCGCCAGGGCTGTGTAGATGGGACGCGGCGCGAAATCGGGATCGACCAGCGCCCAGTTGTCGATGTACGAGCGGTTGGCCCACGGGAAGCGGAAGGCCCACACCGCCACGAACGGCGCCCACTCCCAGCCCCGCGCCAGGTCCAGGGCGTCTACGGTGGCGGCGATGCGCTGGCTAGGGCGGACGGCCTTTGTCCAGCGTGGGTGGTCATTCCAGCCGGCCTCGGTGATGGGCGCGGGCTTGTGCCCGTCACCATGCCGCACCATGATGTCGCGCAGCAGTTCGACGCGGCGGAAGTTAACGACCGTAGGGTCGGGCGGGTCATCGGGCGCAAAGCTCCAACCGTAGGCGTGCATGGTCAGACCATCGAAATAGGGGGCCGCCCCGGCGTCGTACATCGCCTCCAGGAACGCGAGGTCACTGACTGCCCCCTCCTCGTCGCTGTTAGCGAGCGTCGGCGCCAGCGCGCCCGCCCATACCTGCACCGCCGGGTCGGCGGCCCTGGCGGCCTGATACGCGCCCGCCAGCAGGCGGGTGTAGGCGGCCGCATCGGGTGGCCGCCCACCCCACTCAAAGCTAACATTCGGCTCGTTCCAGATGACCAGCGCCTCCACGCGACCCCGGTAACGCTCGGCAAACGCGCCGATGAAGCGCGCATAGTCCTCGAAGTGGTCGTCGGGCAGCAGGCGTGTCGACGACTGGGCGGGACGCGCCCAATCCGGCACATAGTCGATGCGCGCCACGACCTTCAACCCCTGGCGTCGGGCGTGGTCGATCACCTGGTCGGCATGGTCCCAGTTGTAGCGGCCCTGGCGCGGCTCCATGTACGCCCATGGGAAGTACTCGACGATAGTCGACGCGCCCATCAGTCGCACCATGACCAGCGTCTGCTTGATCTTCCAGCTTTCGACCTCATCGGTCAGACGGGTATGCACGGCCAGCTGTGGCGCGCGGGTGACGACTGTCTGTTGGGGGCCGAGTTCGGTGGGGATGACCGGCGGCTTGCCGAGGCCGACGAGCAGCACGGCCAGGATCAGGGGCAATAGCAGGGGCGCAACGAGGCGACGCCACGCGAAGGGCGCAGGGGGAGGCGTATAGTATCGCACGGCTGCCAGGCTACTTGCGCGTGACCAGTCCTCGGGCCGTGGCGCGCATGCCGGCCAGGCCGCTGCGCAGGCCGATGAACGGCGACATAGCCTTGCCCGAGACGTTGACGGTCAACTCCGCGCCCTTGTCGCTGTATTGCTGCGCCAGGGGCACGTATTCCTTCAGCTTCACCCGCAGCGGGTTGGAACCGTAGGCCAGGCCCGCCGCCAGCACAATGAATACGAACAGCGTGACGCTGATCTCAAGAAAGAGGATGAACACCGCGACCGTGAACCAGAATTCCAGGTTGAGCATGCCACCTCCCGGCGCCTCCGCGTGACGGCCCCCATTATAGGCGTCACTTGGACACAACGCAAGGCGGAGGAGGCGTATGACTACCTCCTCCGCCGCCGCGCCCGGCTACGCCGACCGCTACCGCTAACTCGCCATCGACATCAACTCTGCACGATCGAACTCGACATCGACTACTCCGCAGGCCTCGGCAGAGTCGGCCTTGACGAAGGTCATGCTGAGAACGCCGCCGACGCAATAGATGACGCTGTCCGCCAGGGAAATGGCCGTCGGCAGGATGATCGTCGCGCGACACACCCCCAACGGCTCGCAGACGCGCAGCGCCACGCCGCCGTCCAGGCGCAGCTCCAACTCGTCACACTGCACCCCAGGCGCAGGCATCTCGATGACCACGCAGTCATTCTGCTCGTACACCACCGGCGCGCGCAACGCGGAACGCCCCAGGCTCCTCACGATCGCCTCGCTCAGCTGCTTCATTGCGCTTATCTCTAGGTTCGTAGACGCTGGCATTGAATATTGCTCCTTATCCACCTGGCTCGATGCCGCACGGTGGCCTTTCATAAGTATAATGTATCCTGGTGGTTCAGGGAGACACGCAGCCGACATCCTCCCCACATTCCGCCGACACCCCAGTCGCGCCCGCACACGCACCCGTGGACCGCCACCGTCAGGCCCCGACGGTGGCGCAACCAGTAAGGGCCTGTCTCAGCAACCCTGTCAATATCCATCAAGTATGGCAACGCGCCATACGGTTTCGTCAAGCATCGAGGCTACTCAATGACAGCAGCGGAGTTCCCCAGCGCATCCGGCGAGGCGCTCGCCGAATTGACGCGCGTCGCCAACGATCTACTGACTACCCTGCGCGGGCTGAGTGACGACGACTTGCGCGCGCCCCACGTCGCAGGCGCGTGGCGCGGCCAGGACATCCTCGCTCACCTGGCGCGTTGGGCTGCCATCGCCCGTCAGGAAATCGAGGCCGAGCGCGCCGGGCAACCGGCCGGCGGTGACTACGCCAACTATCTTGACATCAACGACGAGTGGGCCGCCCTGGACCGCGCGCTCGGCCCCGACCAGGCGCGAGCGTGCTTCGAGACCGCCCACGCCGCGCTGTTCGCAGTCCTGAGCAGCCTGCCCCCCGAGGACTGGACACCCCTCGTCAGGCGCTGGGCGAAAAACGCCGTCTGGCGGCACTATCCGGAGCACACGGCGCACCTGCGCGCCTGGCGCGACGCCCAGCGGGGCTGAGCCTGGCGCGACCCGCAGTTTGACCCGCACCCCATCGCGACCTAGAATCTAGGGATGAACGTTGAGGGAACCTGCCGCATATTCCATAATGGGTAAAGCATCGCATATCGGTATGTGCTTCGTTTGAGTCACTTGGCTGGGAAGGTTGCCACATGCGTCGACTGCTGCGTCCCCCCTTGGGGTGGACGGTGTTCTTCCTCCTAACCGTCATGCTCTTGACCGTCGGCTGGTCCATCGAAGGGGCCAACTGGGCCGACGGCCTGTGGACCCTCGCGCCCATCGCCCTCGGCGGTGTGATCATTGGTGCGGTGTTTGGCGCGACCCGCCGTATTCCGACCCTGCTCTCGCACCTGATGGCGATCGTGCTGGGCGTGGTATGGGTGGGTTTCTGCGTCGCCTGGGTATCGAGTCTCATCCCTTGGGACTACACCTGGGGAGAGACGATTCGCGAGATGGCCGACCGCCTCTTGAAGTGGCTGGACATCATGCGCAGTGGCGGCATCAGCGCCGACAACCTGATCTTCGTCATGCACATGGGACTGCTCATGTGGCTGGTCGCCTACCTGAGCGCATGGAGCCTGTACCGACTCCACAACGTCTGGGTGGGTATCCTCCTGTCGGGCGTGGCCCTCATCATGAACCTGTACTACGCCGCGCCGGACATTGGGCCGTATCTGCTCCTCTACGTTGTCCTCGCCCTGCTACTGGCGGTACGCTTTCACATCTACGAGCAAGAAAGCGAGTGGCACGCCACGCGCGTCGGCTTCAACCCCGACATCAGCTGGGACATCCTCCGCGACGGCGCGATCTTCGCCCTGGTGACGGTCGCCTTCGCCTGGATGACGCCGACGCTCACCGCCGCGCCGGAGATCTATAACGAGGTCACGACGCGCTTCGAGGAACCCCTCAACAACTGGCAGTCCAACTTCAACCGGATGTTCAGTTCGCTCAACTACCGGCCACGCCCCGGCCCGGCCTATTTCAGCAACACCCTGGCGTTGACGGGCGCGGTCAGCCTGGGCGACCAGCCGGTGTTCGACGTCAAGGTCGAGGGCGGCGTGGGCGCGCGCTACTTCCGCAGCGTCACCTACGACCAGTATACCGGTCGCGGCTGGGTCAATGGCAACACCTCCATCACGGCCATCGACCCAGGTGACCGCCGCCTATCGACAGTCACCTGGAATGCCCGCACCGTCGTTACCCAGACCGTTACCATGATCCAGGCCGGCGGCAGCGTGGTGCATGCCGTGGCCCAGCCGATGGCCCTCGGACTTGGCGCGCGCGCCCAATATGGTCCCACGGAACTGGTAGAGATTCCCAACGAGCGGCCCTTCATGCCCCTGGACGTCTCGCTCATCAACGCCAACCGGGTATGGCGGCCCGGCGACACCTTCTCCGTCACCTCAGCCCAATCCATCGCCTCCACCCGCCAGTTGCGCGAGGCCGGCGTCGACTACCCCAAGTGGGTACGCGACAAGTATCTCCAACTTCCCGATACCGTGTCGGGGCGGGTGCTGGACCTGGCGAAGCAAATCACTGCGCCCTACAACACGCCTTTCGAGAAGGCCACGGCCATCGAGGCCTACCTGCGCACGATACCCTACAATGAGTCCATCCCCAGCCCCCCGCCGGGCCGCGATCTGGTGGACTGGTTCGTCTTCGAGGCGAAGGAAGGCTACTGCGACTACTACGCCTCCGCCTTCAATGTGATGGCCCGCAGCGTTGGCATCCCGACCCGGCTGGCCGCGGGCTACGCGCGGGGCGAGTACCTGCCGGAGCTAGGCGTCCTTCGCACCCACGAGTACGACGCTCACTCCTGGCCGGAGGTCTTCTTCCCTGACTACGGCTGGATCGAGTTCGAGCCGACCGCCGCCGACCCCCAGGTGCAGCGTATCGAGGAACCTGGCGAAGTCAACCCGGACGATCCCAACCAGTCCAACCTGCAAGAGCGCCTGGACCGCGAGGCGCTCGAGCATCCCATGAACATGCCGCCGGAGGACGAGCTTATGGCCGACCGCATCGACCGTAGCGGCGGCGACACCAGCTCGCTATCCGACACCGTCAGGCAGTTGCCGCGCCTGCTCTTCCTGCCGGCGATTCTCATCGTCCTGGCCGGCGTCGCCCTCAGCGCCTTCTGGATCCTCTGGAATCGGGACTTGCGCGGGCTGGGCCTCGTGGATAGCGTCTGGGAGCAGATCCTTCGCTTTGGCCGGATGCTCGGCGTCCCCATCAGCGCCGCCAACACCCCCCACGAGGTAGCGCGCCGCATGGGTCAGGCTGTGCCCGACACCCAGGACGACATCAGCCGCATCGCCGACGTCTACGTCCGCCGTCACTTCAGCGCCGCGGGCAGCTCGGCCGAGCAAGACCCGGCTCTCACCGAGAGCTGGCTTCGCGCACAGCGCGCCCTCTGGCAGCAGTGGCTGGCCGAGAAGGTTAGCCGCCTGCGCCCCAGACGACCATCGCGATAGCCCTTCACGACAGCGACGGGGTGGCTCGCGCCACCCCGTCGCCCTTCTCCCTTGCTCCGACGGCCATCGCCCCGCCGCCCCCGTCAGCCTGGACATCAGCCTCTGTCTACAAGCCGCTCCCGCGAGAGTCGCCCCACGGTTGCCATCGCGCGGAGAATCTCGTGCTGCGAAATCTTCGACTGCCCATGGCGACGATCCTCGAACAGGATGGGCGTCTCCGCGATGCGAAACCCCAGCCGCGCGGCGCGGTACAGCATCTCGACCAGATATGAGTACCCATTCGAGCGGATAGCATTCAGATCGACCTGCTCCAGAACCGTGCGGCGATAGCAACGAAAGCCTGCCGTGCAGTCATTCGCAGACAGGCCGAGGGCCAGCCGCGCGACGCCGTTGGCGATGCGGCTCAAGGCCTGCCGCTGTGGTCCCCAATTGAGTGTCCCCCCGCCCGGCACATAACGCGACCCGATGGCAATATCCGCCGTGCGCGACAAGGCCAGGAGATGCGGAATATAGCGAGGGTGGTGCGAGAAGTCGGCATCCATGGTCAGAATGCGCTTCGCTCCACCCCGTAGGGCGACATCGAAGCCAGCCCGGTACGCGCTGCCCAGACCGAGCTTGCCCGGCCGATGCTGGACCAAGACGCGCGGGCTACGTGCGGCCAGGTCGTCGGCTATCGCGCCGCTACCATCGGGGGAATTGTCATCGACGACAATGACGGTCAGGTCAGCCGGTAGTTGGAGAATGGCCGCTACCAGCGGCGGCAGGTTCTCGGCTTCGTTGTAGGTGGGAATGATGATGGCGTTTTCCATGAGTCTCGCATCGAAGCAGCCGCCTTTGCCGCAGCCGTCAACATGGTGTAGAATCAAACCACTCTGCCCCCAAGAGGCCCTATGAGTGTCGTCGAGACGCTGTATCGGCTCCAGCAGCGTGATCTGCGCCTGGACGCGCTGCGCCGCCGCAAGCGCGATATCGAGGCCGCCGTGATCGAACCCGCGTCGGTTCTCACCTCCCGCGCCACCGCCGCCGCCGCCACGCGCCAGGTAGAGACCCTACAGGGCAGCCTGCGCGATGCGGACCTGGAACGCCAATCCCTCAACACCAAGATCACCAGCGAAGAGCGACGGCTGTACGGCGGCAAGGTGTCCAACGTCAAGGAGATGACCAGCATCGAGAGCGAGATTCAGTCGCTGCGCCGACGGCTCTCGACCCTCGACGACCGCATGCTCGAGACCATGATGGCGCTCGAGACAGCCCAGGCGGAACAGCGTACCGCCACCGACAAGCTGACCGCCATCGAGCGGCGTTGGGCGACCCATCTCGCGGGCTTGCAGGAACAGCAGCGGGCCGTCGAGGTCGAGCTGGGCGAGGTCGAAACCGCCATCGCCGACCTGCGCGCAACCCTGCCCAGCGACGCCCTCGCGGACTACGACGAGTTGCGGCGGAAGAAGGGGGGGCGAGCCGTCGCAGCCATCAATCGGGGCCGCTGTGAGGGTTGCCAGGTCGCGTTGCCCGTCGCCAATATCGATCGCGCGCGCCTCGGCGAGATCGCGCGATGCAACAACTGTGGCCGTATTCTCGTCGCCGGCGTCTAGGGTCACACATCATGCCCAGATCGCGCCGCAAGGCCTCGCCTCCGCCAATCCTGACCATCGGGCCTATCACGGTAAACCGTGACACTGCCACAGTGAAAATCGATGAGCAGGTGCAGCGCCTTCGGCCCAAAGAGGCGCTCCTCCTGTGGACCCTCATGCAGCATGTCAACACGGTCCTCAGTCGCGCAGAGTTGATGCAGAAGGTGTGGCACACTGACTTCGCCGACGATACCCGCACCCTCGAAGTGCACATACACTGGCTGCGGCGGCGGATAGAACCGATACCTCGCCGCCCCCATTTCCTCCACACCGTGCGTGGGCAGGGCTACGTCTTCCGCTGGGAGGACCCTCCGCCCACAGCAGACGAGGCGGCTACTCCACTCCCAGACGCCTGACCACCTCCTCCGGCGTCAGGCCCACCACCTCCACCCACTTGCCGCGCCCCGTCTGCCCTGCCACAACCTTCACATCCGCTTTACGCACGTCCAGCCGTTGCGCGAGCAGCGCCACCAGGGCCGCGTTGGCCTGCCCATCCACTGGCGGCGCGGTCACGCGCACGCGCAGCGCATCATCCCAAACGCCGACAATCTCCGACCGGCTGGCGCGCGGTTGCACTCGCACCGCAAAGCGGCTGCCCCCGGCCACGGCGACAACGTTCAGAAGCACAGCCCCGACTGGCGGAGAATCGACACCAGGAAGGTCTCGAATAGTTGCAGGGCCAGAATCGCCACGATAAAGCTGATGTCGAGCATGCCGATGGGTGGAATCACGCGGCGGAACGGGGCCAGCACCGGCTCCGTCAACATGTTGATCGTGCGCACGATCGGGTTGTAGGGGTCAGGGTTGATCCAGGACATCAGGGCGCGAATCAGGAGGAGGATGAAGTACAGGTAAAACAGATTGCTGATGAGATTGCACATCCTCAGTCCTCCCCTTCCCTGGCAAACTCACCGTGATTGTTCACGCGCTCTTCGCTGAGGTCGCCCAGGAACTTCGACTTCTGATACGCCGCCCAGACCGCCCGCGACAGGACCGTCCGCAGGCCACCCTTCTCCAGGTGATAGATGGCCTCGGCCGACGTGCCGCCCGGCGACGTCACCTGATTGCGCAGTTCCGCCGGATGTTGGCCGCTGGCGCGAGCGAAGTCCACCGACCCGCGCATCGTCTGCAAGACCAGCCGCTGCGCCACGTGGCGCGAGAAGCCCATGTGCACCCCCGCGTCGATGAGCGCCTCCATGACCAGGAAGATATAGGCCGGGCCAGTGCCCGACAGGGCCGTCGCCATGTCCAGGTAGCCCTCATCCTCCACAAACAGTTCTTCGCCCAACGCGCCGAGGATGGCCCGCGCCTGCTCCCGCTGGACCAGCGTCACCTCGCGAGTCGCTGTCCAGACTGTCATCCCCTCGCCGATGCGGGCGGGCGTATTCGGCATGGCGCGCACCAGCGCCTCATGGCCCAGACCATGGCCGATGCTACGCAGCCGTGCCCCGGCGATGATGCTCAATAGCAGGGCGTCGGGGCGAATCGCGCCCCGTAGCTCCGGCTCAATGTGGGGCAATAGCTGGGGCTTGACACTCAGCACGACCGCATCCGCGCCGTCAACGGCGGCCAGGTTGTCCGTCGTGGCCTGGATGCCGTAACGCTCCCGCAAATAAGCGGCGCGCTCGGCGCGGGGTCCGCTGGCGCGGACGCGGACGGCAGCAACCATGTCGCGGTCGAGCAGGCCCTTGATCATCGCCTCAGCCATCTGGCCGCTGCCCACGAAGGCAATATCGAGTTGCTTTAGCATAACAGGCTCTCAGGAGGACCGGGTAGGGTCATAGCGGGAATTGTAACACGAAACCAGCGGGTAACCTCAATGCCGCTCACCAAAGATAGCGCGTCCCACCCGCACTAGCGTCGCGCCCTCTTCGATGGCGACCTCAAAATCGTCGGTCATGCCCATCGACAGCTCGTCGAGGTCCAGCGCGGGGTACTCGGCGCGCAGCCGGTCCCGCAGCTCACGCAACGCGCGAAACACCGGACGCGCCGCCTCCGGGTCGGCCACGATAGGCGCCATCGTCATCAGCCCGCGCACGTCGAGGCGATCCAGCCGACCGACGCTCCCGACGGCGGCGGCCACATCGGCCAGGGCGAAGCCGTACTTTGACTCCTCCCCCGCCACATTCACCTCTAGCAAGACGGACGCGCGCGCATTCGCCACCTCGGCGCGCCGTTGCAGCGTCTCGGCCAGACCCAGGCTGTCGAGGGAATGCACCAACGCGAACCGCCCCACCACATCGCGGGCCTTACGGCTCTGAATGTGGCCGATCATATGCCATACACTGTCCGACGGCAGTTCATCTTGCTTGGCCAGCGCCTCGTCGACACGGTTCTCGCCAAAGTCGCGAATTCCCGTCAGGTACGCCGCGTAGACCCGGTGGGCAGGCGCCGTCTTGCTGACGGCCACCAGGGTCACCGAGGCCGGGTTTCGTCCCGCCCGCGCCGCCGCCTGGGCGATGCGCGCGCGCACCGCCGCCACCCGCTCGGCAATCGCCAGCGCGTCCTGATTGCCCGCCGTGCGCGGCCGCTGCATCCTTACTCCTCTACGCCCGGTAGCCGATGACTGCGCCGAAGCGACCCGTTCGGCCGCCCTCGCCGCGATGCGAAAAGTAGTCGTCGCTGTGACAGCGAGTGCAGATACCGGCCACCTCGACCTGGCCTACGCCGACCGCCTCCAGCTGGAGCCGATTGGCCTGCCACAAGTCCAGGTAGGTGCGCCCTGCCCTCGGCAGGAGCAGCGCGTCAGCCTGTCCCGCGAAGACGGCGCGCGCCTTCGCGGCGACCTCGTCGCCCACCTCGTAGCAGCAGGGGCCGATGGCTGGCCCGATGGCAGCGCGAAGGTCATGGGCGCGGCAGCTAAACTCGGCCATCATCGTCGCGGCGGTGCGTTGCGCCACCAGAGCCAGCGTCCCCCGCCAGCCCGCGTGCGCGATGCCCACCGCCCGCCGCAGCGGGTCTACCAACAGCACCGGCACACAATCGGCGTAGCGCAGCATCAGGAACACGCCCGGCGTCGCCGTCACCAGGGCATCGGTCTCGCGGAACGGCTGCCCGCAGTGCTCGGCCGTCGCGACGCCGACACGATTGCCCGCGACCATATAGGCCGTCACCAGCGACGCGCGGGGCACACCCAGGGCCGCGCACACTCGCTCGGTGTTCTCGTGGACGGCGGCCGGGTCGTCGTGCACCGATCCGCCCAGATTGAGTGTCGCCCAGGGCGGCCGCGATACGCCGCCGTGGCGAGTCGTGACGGCATGCGCCAGTCCATCGTCAGCCGGGAAGGAAGCGAAGCGCAACAGTGGTACGTCGACGGTATGCGTCGGAGTGGGGTAGGTCATTCGCCAGAGTCTAGCACAACACTCCGGCCCGGCGCAAAAAAGAGCGGGGGTGAGACGGACGCTCACCCCCACCCGTCGCCGGCGATAGGCCCAGGGTCTAGGAACCGGCTTTGGCCTTCTTGACCTCTTCGGTCAGCAACGGCAGAACCGTCGCCACGTCCCCCACGATTCCATAGTCCGCCACCTTGAAGATGGGGGCCTCGGGGTCCTTGTTGATGGCAACGATGTACTTGGAAGTGCGCATGCCGGTCAGGTGCTGGATAGCGCCGCTGATACCGCACGCCACATACAGCTGCGGCGAGACGGTCTTGCCCGTCTGCCCCACCTGCTCGCCGTACGGCCGCCAGCCGGCATCGACGACGGCGCGCGACGCGCCTACCGCCGCGCCCAGCACGTCGGCCAGGTCCTCGACCAGCTTGAACTGGTCGGGGCTGCCCATGCCGCGCCCGCCGGCGACAACGGTCGAGGCCTCGGTCAGGGCGGGGCGCTCACTCTTCACTTCCTGGAACTCGGTCACCATCGCGCCCGGCGCGTACTCAATCGTCACCGCCACCGGCGTTACCGTGCCGCTGCCACCCGCCTGGCGCGGAGCGACGGGGAACGCGCCGGGGTGGACGGTCACGAAGGCGGGCAGCTGTTCCAGGGCCACCGTGGCAATGGCGTTGCCGGAGTAGACCGGCCGCGTCACGAGCAACTGGCCGTTCGCACTCTCGATCCCAGTGATGTCGGCGGCGTACGCGCCGTCGAGGCGAGCCGCCACGCGCGGGGCCAGGTCGCGGCCACGCGGCGTGGCAGCCATCATCACCACGGCGGGCTGCGTCGCAGCGACGATCTGCTGAACGGCGTCGGTGTACGACTCGACCGCGTAGGCGGCCAGGTCCGCGCTCTCGGCGATGACGACACTCCCGACACCCGCATCAAACACAGGCTGTGCGTTGCCGGCCAGTCCCGCGCCGCCCACAAATGCGACCTGGACGGGACCGCCCAGGGCCGCCGCCAGGGGCTTGGCCGCGCTGAGCATCTCATAGGTAACGCGCTTGATAGAATTGCCGCGAAACTCGGCAAAGACGAGGACTCCGTTAGGCATGGCTAGATCACCTTCGCTTCCTGTTGCAGTGCGCGGACCAACTCCTTGACAGCCTCGGCCGGCTCGCCGGGAATGATACGCCCCTCGGCGCGCTCAGGCGGCGGCACCAGGGTCAGCAGCCGGGCGTGCGCGGCCCCCGCGCCGACTTCAGCCGGGTTGATGCCTAGCTCGCCCGCACCCCACACGGGAATGACCTTGCGCTTGACGGCCATGATGTTCTTCAGCGAGGCGTAGCGCACCTCGTTGAGCGTCTGCATCGCCGTCAACACAGCGGGCAGATCCACCTGGATGATCTCGCGGCCGCCATCAACCTCGGTGGTGCACACCGCCACCTGAGCGTCGACGTCCACCTTCGTCACGAAGGAGACGTGAGGCAGGGCGAGAAGCTCTGCCACGGCCTGGGGCACGATGCCCTGGTTCCAATCGACCCCCGTCCAGCCCGCAAGGATGACATCATACTCGCCGACCTTCTCGATGGCCTTGGCGAGAATCCTGGCCGTCGCCAGCTCGTCACTACCCTCGAAGGCCGGATCGCTGAGGAGGATGCCTTCGTCAGCGCCCAGCGCCAGCATCTTCTTCAGCGTCTCCTCGGCGCGCTTCGGCCCCACGGTAATGAGTGTTACCTTGCCACCGAGCTTCTCCTTGAGGCGAATCGCCTCCTCCACCGCGTTCTCGTCGTAGGGATTGGCTTCCCAGGCCAGCCCCGTCTCGACGATGTGGTTGTCCTTCACCGGGACTTTGGCCGCCGGGTCTGGTACCGATTTGACCAGCACAATGATATTCACCGCATCCTCCTGGAATCAGCAAGCCAGGCCCTCGGCGGACCGGGATGCCGCAATGTGTCAACGCGCATTGTACGGCACGCCGCGCCGTGTGTCAAGACACCGGGCGGCGAGACTCGTTCGTGTGGGGTGGAGAAGACGCCACCTTCACAACGCCTGGGCCAGCGCATCCAGCCCCGCCGTCACCAGGCCCAGGTCGGCCTGCGATCCCATGTGCCCGATGCGGAACACGTGGCCGCTCAACTCATCCCACGACCCACCCATGACCACCCCCCGCTCTCGCAGCCGCCCATCCAGCGCCTCCCACGTCAGACCATCGGGCACGTGAACCGCCGTCACCGTTGGCGAAGCGAAGTCATCGCTACGCGGGTAGAGCCGGAGACCCATCTCCCGCAGTCGCCGCCGAACTACCTCGGCTACCTGGGCGTGGCGGGCGATGACATTGTCCAACCCCGCGTCCAGTACCAGGTCACAGGCCACCTTGAGGGCGGCCGTGGCGTGCCACGAGGGGGTATAGGGCGTGTAGCGCCGCTCCACGAAGCCGTCCCACGGAGCCAGGGCGTCGTAGCCCGCGTACTTGACATCGTGGACGATGTCCCAGGCGCGCGGGCTGACGGCCACCATGGCCAGATCGGGCACAGCCGACAGGCACTTCTGTGTGCCGACCAGGGCCAGGTCGATATTCCAGGCGTCGACCTCCAGCGGCGCGCCCGCCGCTGCCGACACCGTATCGACGTAGAACAGGGGCACCTCGTAGCGCCTCACCAGCGCGCCAAGCTCGGCAATCGGATTGAGGTTACCCACCGGCGTATCGCAGTGCACGGCGGTCACCATCTTGGGGCGATACTCGGCAATGGCCGCCTCGACGACGGCCAGGTCCATTGGCGCGTCGAAGTCGAAGCGAACGATACGCGCCTCAGCGGTGATACCCTCGGCCATGTGGCCGATGCCGACGCCAAAGGGACCGTTGCCCACGGCCAGCACCCGGTCGCCACGACGCAGGCAACTCTTAAGAGCCGACCACAGAGCTACCATGCCCTCACCGGTCATGACAGCGATCTGATTCTGGGTCTTGAGGATGCGGCGCAGGCGGTCCTGGGTCGCCAGGTACAGGTCGAAGAACTCCGGCTCAAGGTCGGCCGAGCCGTAGTCGGTCAGGTAGGCGCGGCGGACCACCTCCGGCACGCGGGTCGGCCCGGGCACGAGGGCAATGGGATACGTCTGCATGGTATGCCTCCTGGCAGCATAGGTCGAGACCGTCTCTTGCGGCAGCATGGCTGCCGCACTCCAGGCAAGCGCGGACAAAGGACTCAAGCCAGGCCTGGCAGGGCGCGGGGCCAGCGCGCTTCCCAGTCGGCCCGCCAACTGGCAAAGCAGCCGTCGAGGATAGCCGCGCGCACCTCGCGCATCAGGCGCAACAGAAACGCCAGATTGTGGATCGTGAGCAGGCGCAGGCCTAGCAACTCATCGGCCTTGACCAGATGCCGCAGGTAGGCGCGGCTGAAGGTCTGGCACGTGTAACAGTCGCATGTCGGGTCCAGCGGGTCGGCGTCCCGCTGGAAGCGGGCATTCTTGAGGTTGAGGCGACCCTCCGGCGTCCACGCGCTACCGTGACGCGCCTCCCGTGTTGGCAGCACGCAGTCGAAGGTATCGACGCCTCGCGCCGCCCCCGCCACCAGGTCCTCCGGCGCGCCCACGCCGAGCAGATGGCGCGGCAGGTGGTCGGGCAGGGCGGGTGTCTGCGCTTCCAGCATGGCGAGCATCATCTCCTTCGGCTCGCCGACGCTCAGCCCGCCGATGCCAATACCCGCCACGTCCAGCCCACCGATGGCCTCGGCGCTGGCCCGCCGCAGGTCGGCGTACACTCCCCCCTGCACGATGCCGTACAGGGCCTGGTCGGGCCGATGGTGAGCCGCCAGGCAGCGGGCCGCCCAGGCGTGCGTCAGATCGAGGGCGCGCTCGTTCTCCTCGCGGGTGGCAGGGTACGGCGGGCATACGTCCAGCGGCATGATGATGTCCGCGCCCAGCTTCATCTCGGTGTCCATCACGCTCTCCGGCGTAAAGATATGCTCGCTGCCGTCGATATGGGAGCGGAAGCGGACGCCATCCGGCGTGAGGGTACGCATGGGCGCCAGGCTGAACACCTGGAAGCCGCCCGAGTCGGTCAAGATCGGCCCATCCCAGGCCATGAAGCGGTGCAGGCCGCCCATCTCCGCCACAACATCGGCGCCCGGCCGCAGCGCCAGGTGGTAGGTGTTGGCGAGGATGAGGCTCGCCCCCAGCTCGCGCAGCTCGCGCGGCGAAACCGACTTGACAGTCGCCGCCGTTCCCACCGGCGCCAGATACGGCGTCGGGATGACGCCGTGAGGCGTGTGAATCTCCCCCGCTCGCGCCCAGGACGTCGGGTCGCGGGCCAGGATGTTGAACCGGATGGCGTGGGACATGGGGATAAATTATAGCACAGGCGCGGCAGCAGGGTCAGCGTTCACCGCCCTCGGCTGGTCCGCTGCGAGCCAACCTCCAGTAGGTGGCGCAGGTGGCGCAGGCAGGCCAACCCCGCCGTCACCGCTGGCGCGTCAGGCGATAGCCGAGCAGCGCGCCGAGTAGCCCCAGCGCCAACCCGGCGCCGAGCGACCCTTGCAGGCCGCCAAACACGCCGCGGCTGGTGAAGAGAACCACCGGTAGGATACCGACCAGGCCCCCCACCAGCGCCGCCCACGGTCGGCCACCCTGCCCCATGCGCCGCCCGACGGCGTGGATACCCAGCGCAAGGCCCGCGACGTAGCCCGCCAGCCCCACGAAGAGTTGCACGGCCAGCAGACCCATGCCTAGCGACTGCGCCCAGCCCGTCCCCAGGGCCACGTAGCCGATGGCGATAGCGGCCAGCGGGCCAAGAATGAGGCCAATGACGAAACCGAGGGCCGCCTCGGCCAGCAGCGCGACCCAAAAGGGCGAACGAGGCGACTCGCCTGGCTGCGTCATGATGCTCCCTTCGCCACGGCCAGATCAGCCATTCGGACGATTACAGCACACCTGTTCTATGATAGACTATACCTTGGTTGTCGCGCCCCCGATGTGGCGTGACGAGCGCCAACCTTCCGTGACCCATGACGCACCAGGAGGAAAGCATGACCGACACCCCAAGCTACGTTCGGCCCGGCTACACGGCCCTGTCGCCCGCACTGACCGTCATCGACGCCCCGCGCGCCCTCAACTTCTACCGCGACGCCTTCGGCGCCGTCGAGGTATACCGCATCACCAACCCCGACGGCAGCATCGCCCACGCCGAGCTACGCTTCGGCGACACCACCGTCGCCCTGTCCGAGGAATCGCCCGCCTGGGGTAACATCAGCCCCGCGACGCTGGGTGGCACGCCCGTCGTGCTGAGCCTCTACGTCGCCGACGCCGATGCGACAGTCGCGCGCGCCGTGGCGGCGGGCGCGGCGTTGGTCCACCCCGTCGATACCCACTTCTACGGCGACCGCGCCGGCCGCGTCCGTGACCCCTTCGGCCACATCTGGATCATCAGCACATTCGTCAAGGACGTCCCCCCGGCCGAGATGCAGCGCCTCGTGGACGAGATGATGCAGCCGACGAGCGATTGAGGCAAGCTAAGGAATAAACCTGACAGGTTTCTGAAAACCTGTCAGGTTTCGCGCGTAGATCCGGTCCACCATGCGTCCTACTCAACATCCGCCAACCGATGGATGACAGCCGCGCCTGGCGTGGCTATACTTGAGGCATGGAAACTCTCACTCAGCTCAAGTGCGTCGCCTGTCGCGCCGGCGAGCCACCGGCCACCGCCGCCGAGATCGACGCCTTCATGCCCCAGATTCCCGACTGGCGCATCGTCGAGCGCGACGGCATCCCGCGCCTGGAACGGATCTTCAAGTTCAAGAACTTCGCCGACGCCCTCGCCTTCACCAACCGCGTCGGCGCGCTGGCCGAGGCAGAGGGCCACCACCCCGCCCTGCTCACCGAGTGGGGCCGCGTCACTGTGACGTGGTGGACGCACAAGATCCGCAACCTGCACCGCAACGACTTCATCATGGCCGCCAAGACCGACGGCCTGTACTATCCCTGATTCTAGCCGGGCGGTGGACGAAGGACGGTAGGCGACCTCCCTCGTCTACCGTCCTTGCGTTTGGGACGCCGACGGCTGAAGCCGCAGACCCAGCAGGCCGACGACCAGGAAACTCGCCACGACGATGACGTACAGCCACAGGCGCGGGTCGTCGAGGCGCACATCACCCAGGTAACGCAGCAGCGCGATGGCCTGCAAGACGGCGATGGCGACGTAGGCGCGGAAGGCGACCCGCACCCGCACCAGGTCATTCTCCCACGCCATCTGCGCCGCCGCGACGCCAATGCCGACCAGCCAGGCCGCCACGGCCCGCGCGGTCAGCGGCGTCAACGCCCACGGCCACAGGGGCGCGCCCAGGGGTGGCGCGAGGAACATGACAGTCCCAAGCCCGATAAGGATGACGGCCTGAATGATGAGAATCACCCGCAGCCAACCCGGTAGTAGGGCCAGGCGCGGCGGGTCGCCACCTGGCGCGCGCCGCTGTATCGCCACCATGATGGGCACGGCGATGGGCACGATGGCGTACACAGCCAGCCAGACGTAAGTCAGGCTCACCGTCAGCGGGCCGGCGGGCGTGCCCAGCGGCGGGTTGAGGTGAAACAGGTTCAGATGCATCAGGGTGGCGATCAGCGTCAGGGTAGTGAAGACCCACACCGCCGGGATAGCGACTCGCGCATTGGCCCACACGCGCTCGCGAGCGGCCAGAAACTCCAGCACGCTGCCCGCCCAGTACGCCGCACCGAGGAAAGCCGCCGTCAGGTAGCGATTATTGGGGGGGGCGATGGTCCAGGCAAAGAGCCCGTCGGTCTGCTCGGGGGCCAGGAACAGGGCAGCGCCAATGATGAGGACAAGCGTACCCGCGATGCGCAACCAGATTCGAATGGCCCGCGTCGTCAACTGCACCTCGGTCATAGTCACCTCCTGGGTTGTCGTAAGCCCCGTCGACAGGCAACGCCAAGACTGTCTCGCCGCCCTACATGGGCAAGCCTTGTGCTATAATTCAGCCACTACCAGTCGGGAGGACGTATGACGGTTCCGGTCGAAGAACAGGTCGCCATTCTCATGCGTGGCACGGAGTATGGCGACAGCCAGACCCGCCTGAACATGGAGGCCGAGTTGCGCACGCGGCTGAAGGAAGGCCGCCCGCTGCGGGTCTACTGCGGCTACGACCCCACCAAGCCCGACCTGCACGTCGGCCACACCATCACCATGCGCAAGTTGCGCCAGTTCCAGGAACTGGGGCATGACGTGACGTTCCTCATCGGCACGTACACCAGCCTCATCGGTGACCCCAGCGACAAGAACAAGCTGCGCCCGATCCTGACGCCTGCGCAGGTCGAGGCCAACGCCCAAACCTACGCCGAGCAGGCCTTCAAGATCCTCGACCGCGCCACGACCCACGTCCGCTACAACGCCGACTGGCTGTCGAAACTGACCTTCGCCGACCTGATTCAAGTCGGCTCCAACTTCACCCTCCAGCAGTTCTTGCAGCGCGAGAACTTCGCCAAACGCTTCGACGTGGGCGATCCCATCTTCCTGCACGAGACCTTCTACGCGCTGATGCAGGCCTACGACGCCGTAGCCCTTGACACCGATGTCCAGGTCGGTGGAACCGACCAGCTATGGAACATCATCGTCGCGGGCCGCAAGCTTCAGGAGGTCTACGGTCAGCGGCCTCAGATCGGCATCATCACCGCCATCCTGCCCGGTACCGACGGCGTAGTGAAAATGTCCAAGTCGACTGGCAACCACATCGGCATCTTCGACCCGCCCAACGACATGTACGGCAAGGTCATGAGCATCCCCGACGAGGCCATGTGGCTGTACTACGACCTGGTGACGCGCTTCCCGGTTGAGGAGATTTCGCGCCTCAAGGCCGCCGTCACAGCGGGCCAGTTGCACCCGATGGACGCCAAGAAGAAACTGGCCTGGGAAATCACCGAGATCTACCACTCGCCCGACGACGCAGCGGCGGCCGCCGAACGCTTCGCCACGGTCTTCCAGCAGCGCGAGATCCCCGAGAGCATGCCCAGCCTCAAGCTCGACGGGACGCGCTCCATCGTCGACATCATGGTCCAGGCGCAGCTTGTCGCCAGCAAGAGCGAGGCGCGGCGACTCATCGAGCAGGGCGGCGTCAAGCTGGACGGCGAGCGAATCGACAGCGTGGCCTTCGAGGTTCCCGACCGCGAGGGAATCCTCCAGGTCGGCCGCCGCAAGTTCGTGCGCCTGGTGACGGAGTAGCCGCGTGCCCAGCAACGAGGCCATGTACGCCTCCTATCGCGCCAACGCCCTCAAACAGTGGGTTGTGGATGTCGAGGCCAGCGAGGAGGCTCCCGCCCTCATCTTCCTACGCGGCCACAGCCCCGCCAGCGGCACGCGCTACGGGTTCATCCTGGCGGGGCGCGGCGAGATTCCCAGTCGCGTCCAGGTCGTGCGCGGCCTGAAGGGGGTCGTCAGGGTAGACGACGGCTTCTACACGTCCGTCATCCTGTGCGATCCCGACCGCCGCGATGCTCTGATCCAGGAGATACGGGTGCGGCTGGCCGCCCTCGGCTTCCTGACCACCGCCGAGTGGGAGGCGGAAGTTGCCCGCGCCGCCCCCAGCCAGGACCCGCGCCCCACCAGCTTCATGCAGGGGCGAGGTAGGCCGCTCGTGAAGTAGGGACCGCTTCACAGAGCGTCCCCCACAGACCTCCGCCCTGCCCTCATCGGTCATCGGTGGTCAGTGGTCGTCACTCCGGCGCCCAGCGAATCACCAGGCGGGGCGCTTTCGTGATCCCCTCGCGCGTCTCGATGCCCCAGAAATCGTACAGCAGTGGCTGTTCGCTGACCGGTGTCTCCGGTCCACGCAGCAGGATACCATCATTCGGTGTCCCGCGCTGCCAGGCCTGGACAAGACCCGTCACGTCGACACTGACCCAGCTCTGTACCAGCGCCGGCTGGAGCTTCGCCACGCCGTAGGCCTCAGCCATCGCCTCGCCGTACTCCTGCCACGTCACCGTCGCCTCGTCCCAGGCGCGTGGCGCCCGATGCGCCGCGATCTCCGCGCCCCGGCACTCATAGCAGTTGTGAATGAACACCTCAAGCTGTGCCGCGAGCAACAGAGCATCGCGCGGCACGGGGCTAAGGTCGAAGCGAATCAGCGCGCGCTGGCGCAGCCACAGTTGGTCGTCGTAGCCAACGAACATGCCAGGATAGCCCCCCCACACGGCATCGGCGCGCCCTTCGGTCAGGAACGTGTCGGCAACCGCAACGAGCCGCACCAGGGGTGGCAGCGGCGTTGCCGTGGCTGTCGGCGGTGGTCCGTCCGTGGCGGTCGAGGTTGGCGACGCCGCCGGCGTGGCGCTGGGCATCGGGGATGGCGGCGCAAGTGTCGGCGAGAGGGTCGGACTGGCCGTCGCCGATGGCATCTGCGTTGGCGGCGTGGGCAACACGCCGGGCGCGATACCGTGCGGCGCGTACGGCAGGAAGAGACTCGCCTCGTCCGCTGTACGCCCCGCGCTCCACCCTGTGACGAGCCACGCCACGCCCAGCAGCACAGTCAATAGGAACACGGCCTGGCGGGCCGAACAGGTCATGGGTTGCCTTTGTGCGCCCCTCCGACTCGAAGTCGGAGGCTACTATGCCAGGCCCGCCGGGCAGGCTCTCACCCGTGGCCCAACGCCGAACCCTACCGATGCCGCGCCAGCCCGCTTCGAGCAGGCTTCCCAGGCTGACCGCCGACTTCCACTCGGTGGCTAGAACGCCCGCCCCGCCAACGACTGGGTCAACTCGCGCAGCGTCGCGCCCGCCTCGGTGCCGCGCAGCGGCTCCAGCAGGGTTAGCGCCTGGGCGTGGTAGTGGTCGGCCAATATCTCGGCGTGCTCGCGCGCGCCCACCTCATCCAGAATCGCCAGCACTCGCGCCACATCCTGGTCGCCCAGGCTCGGCTGGCGATACAGTCGCGCCAGGTCACGCGCCGCCTCGCCATGCGCCCGCTCGAAGGCGTAGGCGACCGGCAGACTCTTCTTGCGACGGCGAATGTCGTTCGCCGCCTGTTTCCCTGTCAGGCGGGGATCGCCCCAGATGCCAAGACCGTCGTCGGCGATCTGGAACGCCAACCCTACCACCTCCCCGAAGCGTGTCAACCCCTCGACCATCTCCGGCCCCGCCCCCGCCACCTGCGCCCCGATGCGCGTCGACGCCGCCAAGAGCGCGGCCGTCTTGCCGCGCACCATGCGCAGATAGTCGGCCTCCACAACGTCAACGCGATTCTCGAAGGTCATGTCAAGATACTGCCCCTCAGTGATAGCGAGGCAGGCGCGGTCGTAGCTGTCCTGAACCGCCGCCAGGGTCATGGGCGAGACACCGCGCTCCACCAGGCGGCCTAATTCCAGCCGCGCCAGGACGAACAGGGCGTCCCCGCCATTGATGGCCTGGGCATCGCCCCACCGCTTCCACACCGTCAACCGCCCGTGGCGCTCCGCATCGCGGTCCTCCACGTCGTCGTGGATGAGCGAGAAGTTGTGGGTCAGCTCGATAGCGGCCGCGGCGGGGATAGCCTGCTGCCAGTCACCACCGACGGCCTGGTTGGCGAGCAGCAGGAACACCGGCCGCAGCCGCTTGCCGGTCCGACCGTTCACCGGGCGAAACGCCTCGTCAGCCCAGCCCAGGTGGTACTGGAGCATCCCGTACAGGGGCGACAGCAGGGCGTCAGGCGGCGCGACGGCGGCGCGCATCGCCGCTTCCACGCTCGCAAGATAGGGGGCCAGGTGCTGCGCCAGGTCAACCGTCGTCGCCATGTTGGTCTCCGCTTTGCCGAACGTCACCCACGACAGTATAGTTTAGACACTTGGTTTGGACAAGGCCAGGGGAAACGAGGTGCTACGCATGACTCAGCCGACCACGGAGCCGCCACGACACACCAACCGCTTGATTGACGAAACCAGCCCCTACCTATTGCAGCACGCTCATAACCCGGTGGACTGGTATCCCTGGGGCGACGAGGCTCTGGCCCGCGCCCAGGCCGAGGACAGGCCTGTTCTGCTGAGCGTCGGCTACTCGGCCTGCCACTGGTGCCACGTCATGGAGCGCGAGTCCTTCGAGAACGCGGCCACCGCTGCCCTGATGAACCGCCACTTCATCAACATCAAGGTCGACCGCGAGGAACGCCCCGACGTCGACTCTATCTACATGGAGGCGGTCCAGGCGCTGACGGGCCACGGCGGCTGGCCGATGACCGTCTTCCTGACGCCCGATGGCGTCCCCTTCTACGGTGGCACCTACTACCCGCCGGAGGACCGTCACGGCCTGCCCGGCTTCCCGCGCCTGCTGACGGCTATCGCCGACGCCTGGGCAAATCAACGGGCGGAGCTTTTGGAACAGGGTCAGCAGGTGTTGGGAGCCATCCATCGCGCCGACCTGCTGCGCCCCTCGCGCCAGTCCATCACCTCCGACCTGCTCGATGCGGCGGTTCGCCACTTCGCACGCCAGTTCGACCCCCGCCACGGCGGCTTCGGCGGCGCGCCCAAGTTCCCCCAGGCCATGAGCTGGGAGTTCATGCTGCGCGCGGCCCACCGACTGGGCGACGCATCGCTGCGCCACATGGTCGAGACGACCCTCGACCACATGCGCGACGGCGGCATCTACGACCACCTGGGCGGCGGCTTCCATCGCTACACTGTCGACGCGGGCTGGCTCGTGCCCCACTTCGAGAAGATGCTCTACGACAACGCCCTGCTGACCAGCCTCTACCTCCACGGCTACCAGGCCCTCGGCCACGCCCGCTACCGCCAGACCGTCGAGGAGACCGTCGATTACGTCAAGCGCGCGATGACATCGGCCGAGGGCGGCTTCTACGCGGCGCAGGACGCCGACAGCGAAGGCGTCGAGGGCAAGTATTATGTCTGGTCGCATCAGGAGATCCGCGACCTGCTAGGCGCGGACGCCGACACCTTCGGCGGCTTCTACGACGTGACACCCGGCGGCAACTGGGAGACTCACAACATTCTCAACGTCACCCGGCCCGTGAGCGTCGCCGCCCGCGAGTTCGGCCTGGACGAGGCGACGCTGGACCGGCGGCTGGCGCGCGGTCGCGCCATCCTCCTGGCGGCGCGGGAGACGCGCGTGCCACCCCTCCGCGACGACAAGATCATCACCGCCTGGAATGGCATGATGCTCGCCGCCGTCGCCGAGGCCGCCGCCGTCCTGGACCGCGCCGACTACCGTGACCTGGCCGTCCGCAACGCCGAGTTCCTGCTGCGCGCGGCTCGCCGCCACGGGCGCATCCTGCGTGTCGTGCCGCGCAGCCAAAGCCTCATCCTCGGCTTCCAGGACGACTACGCCTTCCTCATCCACGGCCTGCTCGCCCTGTACGAGGCCACCTTCGACTTGCACTGGCTGGAGGAGGCGCGCAATCTGGCTGATGAGATGATTCGCCTGTTCTGGGACGAGCGCGGCGGCTTCTTCCAGACCGGCCGCGACCAGCCCGGCCTGGTCACGCGTCCGATGGATGTCTACGACAACGCGGTTCCCAGCGGCAACGCGATCGGCGCGGACGTCCTCCTGCGCCTGGCCCAGCTCCTGGGCGACGAGGACTACAGCCGCCGCTCCCTGGCAACGCTGGAACGCTTCCGCGAGATTCTCGACCGCGCGCCGACGGCCTTCGGCTATCTGCTGTGCGTCGTCGATCGCACTCTGGCGACGCCGAAAGAAATCGCCCTGGTCGGATCCCTGAACAGCCCGGAGACCCGTGCCCTGCTCGATGTCGTCCACAGCGGCTATCTGCCCAATCGGCTGTTGGCGGCCGCCGAACCCGGTGATTCACGCCCCGCCGCGCTCATCCCCCTGCTCCAGGAGCGTGACCTGCTGGATGGCCACCCCACCGCCTACGTCTGCGAGAACTACGCCTGTCAGCTACCCACCCACGACCCGGCCGAACTGGCCCGCCAGCTAGGATAACCATGCGTCTCTACAATACCCTCAGCGAGAGCGTCGAACCCTTCACCCCACGCCCCAACCAGCCCGTCAGTCTGTACGTCTGCGGCATCACCCCCTACGACACCACCCACCTCGGCCACGCCTTCCTCTACGTCTCGATCGACGCCCTGGTGCGCCACCTCGAAGCGAAGGGCTGGCCAGTGCGCTACGTCCAGAACGTGACCGACATCGACGACGATATCCTGCGCAAGGCGGGCGAGACAGGCGACGACTGGATCGAACTGGGCAACCGTTGGACGCGCCAGTTCGCCACCGATCTGATGCTGCTCAACGTGCGTCCGCCGGACGCCTATGTCCGCGCCACCGACGAGATAGCCGCCATTGTAGAGATGGTATCGGCGCTGGTGGACCGGGGGATGGCCTATGCCAGCGGCGGCAATGTCTACTTCCGCGTCGCCCGCGACCCGGAGTACGGCAAGCTTAGCCGCCTCAGCCCCGAGGCGATGCTGCCCATCTCGGCCGAGCGCGGCGCCAACCCCGATGACCCCAACAAGGAGCACGCCCTCGACTTCATCCTGTGGCAGGCGCAAGCCCCAGGCGAGCCAGCCTGGGATAGCCCATGGGGAGCGGGGCGGCCCGGCTGGCACATTGAATGCTCGGCCATGTCGCTACGCCATCTGGGGCAGCCCGTCGACATCCACGGCGGTGGCGGCGACCTGATCTACCCCCACCACGAGAGCGAAATTGCCCAGTCGGAGGCCTTCACCGGCCAGGAACCCTTCGTGCGCTTCTGGTTCCACGCCGCCATGCTCCGCTACCACGGCGAAAAGATGAGCAAGTCGCTGGGCAACATGGTTTTCGCCCGCGACCTGCTCAAAGATTACAGCGCCGATGCCCTTCGTCTCGCCCTGCTCAATCACCACTACCGCGAGTCGTGGGAGTTCCACGATGACGACATGGAATGGGCGGCGGCCCTGGCCGAGCGGCTACGTCTCGCCAGCCACCTGGGTGGCGGGACGGCGCGCCGCTCCCTGTCCACAGTTCACACCCCGCCCACCGACGCCCACGTCGCCGCCTTCAAGGCTGCCCTGGACGACGATCTGGACACGCCGCGCGCCATCGCCATCCTCAATGAAATGGCGACGGACATCCTCAACGCACGCAGCGAGGCCGACGAACTGCGCTCCCTGGCGGGTATCCTCGGCCTGCGCCTGGACGACCCCGGCCAGTCGCCGCGCGTCACCAATGGCTGGCAGGCGATTCTGGCCCGCTTCGGCGGGTAGCGAGGGGTTTGGGTCGGGTCGCCTGGACAGGCGGAGGGCGCGCTGCTAGAATGGCCCCCCCGCAGGGAGGCGCACCATGGTAACGGCACCGTCCGGAACACTGACATTCCTGTTCACGGATATCGAGGGGAGTAGTCGGCTGTGGGAGCAGGAGCCGGTGGCGATGCGCCCCGCCCTGGCCCGGCACGACGCCCTGCTGCGGCGCACCATCGAGAGTCACGGCGGCTACGTCTTCAAGACGGTAGGCGACGCCTTCTACGCCGCCTTCCCGCAGCCCGTCGCGGCGGTATCGGCGGCGCTGGTTATCCAGCGCGGACTGAAACCCGACAGCGACGGGCAGCCCCTCGTCCTCCGCGTCCGAATGGGGCTACACACCGGGACGGCCGAGGAGCGGGATGGCGACTACTTTGGCGCGAGCCTGAACCGGGTGGCACGCTTGCTGGCGGCGGGCCACGGCGGACAGGTGCTGTTGTCACGCTCGACCTATGAACTGGTGCGCGACACCTTGCCCGACGGCGTGACTCTGCGCGACCTGGGTGAGCATCACCTCAAAGATCTCACGCGGCCTGAGCACGTCTATCAACTCGTCGCCCCCGACCTGCCCGCCGACTTCCCACCCCTACGCACCCTGGACAGCCGCCCCAACAACCTGCCGGTCCAGCCCTCGCCCCTGATTGGCCGCGACGCCGAATTACGTCGCATTCACGACCTGCTCCTGCGCGACGAGGTTCGCCTGCTGACACTGACTGGGCCTGGCGGCACGGGCAAGACGCGTCTGAGCCTCCAGGCCGCCGCCGACCTCCTCGACCACTTCGAGAACGGCGCGTTCTTCGTCAACCTCGCGCCCCTGTCCGACCCGGTGATGGTACTACCGACCATCGCCCAGACGCTAGAGCTTCCGGATCTGGGCGCCCGCTCCCTGGCCGACACGCTGCGAGACTACCTCCGCGACTATCAGATGCTGCTCGTGCTGGACAACTTCGAGCAGGTTATCGATGCAGCCCCCGACGTCGCCACCCTCCTCACCGACGCCCCCCGCCTCAAAGTCCTCGTCACCAGCCGCACTGCCTTGCGCCTGCGCGCCGAGCACGAGTTCCCTGTCCCCCCCCTGGGCTTACCGCCACGCAGCGAGCCGACTACCGACCACCGACCATCGACCACCCAAGCGACCACCGACTACCAACCACCGGCCACGCAGCGGGCTACCGATCTCGACACCGGCGTCACGGATCAAGCCTCACGCATCTCCCACTACGCCGCCGTGCGCCTCTTCATCGAGCGCGCCCGCGCCGTCAAGCCCGACTTCCGGGTCACCAACACCAACGCTCCCGCCGTCGCCGAGATATGCTACCGCCTCGACGGCCTTCCCCTCGCCATCGAACTCGCTGCCGCCCGCGTCCGTCTCCTGTCGCCAGAAGCCATCCTCCAACGCCTCGACCGCAGCCTCAGCCTGTTGACCGGCGGCGCGCGCGACCTGCCCCAACGCCAGAAGACGCTCCGCGACGCCATCGCCTGGAGCTACGACCTCCTCGACGCCACCGAGAAGACTCTCTTCCGCCGCCTGAGTGTCTTCGTTGGCGGCTTCACCCTGGACGCGGCGGAGGCCATTGCTGGAGGCTCGAGCTTAGAGATTGGCGATTCAGACCAAACACGGTACACTCGCCAATCTCCGATCGCCGCCCTCGACGGCATTGACTCCCTGGTCGCCAAGAGCCTGCTCACCCAGCGCGAGGATGTCTCAGGCGACATGCGCTTCGCCATGCTAGAGACTATTCGCGAGTTCGCCGCCGACGCCCTGGCCGCGAGCGATGAGGTCACGATCACGCAGCGCCGCCACGCCGACTTCTACATCCACTACCTGGAGGACGTGGCGCCCGCGTTGCGCGGCCCTGATCAGGTGGCGTGGCTCGACCGCCTGGAGCCTGACCTGGACAATGTGCGAGCTGCCCTCGCGGCAGCCGTGGCGCAGGACGACGCCGAGCGCGCTCTGAGACTCGCGGCCGCAACCTGGTGGTTCTGGGACCGGCGTGGCTACTGGATGGAGGGCCTGGGATGGCTGACCGCCGCCCTCCGCATGCCAAGCGCCGCGGCCTACGCTCAACCTCGCGCCCGTGTGCTGGTGTGCGCGGGCGCGCTGGCCTGGCACATGGGCGACCTGGCGGGGGCGCACGCCCACCTGGAACTGGGCGTTGCCCTCTTGCGGGAGCAAGACGAGCATTGGGAACTGGCCCACGCGCTCGAGTGGCTGACGGTCACCGCGGCGCGGCAAGGTGACGTTGAGCAGGGAGATGCGTTAGCCGCGGAGTGCGTGGCCCTGTTTGGGCAGTTCGACGATCCCTGGGGGTGGGCCATGGGCGCCACGGCGCAGGCAGTGATCGCTTTCACTCAGGGCGATCTAGCTACCACCGAGCGCATGACCCGTCTCGCTCTCGATAACTTCCGAGCGGCCGGTGACCTGTGGGGCGTGTCGCAGATGCTGAACTTTCTGGGCGACGTCGCTCGCAATCTGGGCGACTATGGGCGCGCCCGGCGCCATTACGAGGAGGCGCTCGCCCTCTATCGCCAACTCGGCAATAGATGGGATGTCGCGGCCGGGTTACACAACCTCGGCTATGTGGAGCGGGGCCAGGGCAATCTACCTCGCGCCTGCGCGCTGTTTGCCGAGAGCCTGACGCTGCAGCGCGCGCAAGGCAACCTGGCCGGCGTGGCTGAGTGCCTGGAGGGGATTGCCGGCGTCTGGCTGTCTCAGGCGCGCCTGAGGAATGCCACGCGGTTATATGGGGCGGCCAGCGCCCTGCGCCAGCGTATCCAGGTTCCCATCTGGCACAGCAACAAGATTGACTACGAGCGGTCGATGCAAGCGCTACGATCGGGGCTAGGAGCCGAAGATTTTGAGGCGGCGTGGGCAGAAGGCAACGCCCTTCCTCTGGAGAACGCCGTTCGCGAAGCGCTGGCCTCCGCCCCCAGCGGAGTTGAACGATGACGGTTGGAAGGTTGCGGGCGCCCCGGCATGAAGGGCAAAGGACCAACGGGTTCAGCCCACTGGTCCTTTGCCCTTCGTCGTTGGTCATCCCTACATCGCCGCGAAGTAGATAGCCTCCGGGTGGTGGACCACCATCGCCGCTGTGGACTGCTCCGGCACGATCTGGTAGGCGCTGGTCAGGCTAACGCCCAGTTCCGCCTCGGCGGGCAGCAGGGCAAACACCTTCTCATGGTCAGCCAGGTCGGGCATGGCCGGATAGCCCCACGAGTAGCGCAGGCCGCGCTTGTCGGCCAGGCCCAACTCCTGGCGAATGTGGCGGTGGGTATACTCCGCCATCGCCTCGGCCATCTCCACCGAGAAACCGTGCAGGTAGTAGCCCTCAGTATAGTCGCCGCCCTGCATCAGGCTGTCCGAAAGATTGTCGGCCTCATCGCCCACCGTCACTACCTGGAAGGCCACCACGTCGAACCTACCAGACTCGACCGGCGCAAAGTAGTCGGCCAGATTCAGCGTGCCGCGATTCTTCTGGCGTGGGAATGTGAAGCGGGCCAGCTCGCGGGGAGCGACGGCCGGCGACGGACCACCGACCACCGCCGACGTGACCACCGCCGACGGACCATCGACCACTGCTTGATTGACAGTGTAGTCCCCCCCTCCGGTCGTCGGTCGTCGGTCGTCGGTCGTCACCCCGTCGGTCGCTGGTCGGTAGTCGCGCCCAGGCCGCACTACCCGCGTCGCCTCGCCCGCGCGCACCACCTGGCCGCCATCGCTGCTGCGGCCGCGCGTGGGGAAAGGCACGGTCGCCGGGTCGTAGACGATAAGGCTATCGCCATCGCTCTGGGCCGGGAAGTAGCCGTAGATGGCGCGCGGCTTCAGCCAGCCCTCGCGCCGCGCCCGCGCCTGCAACTCCGCCAGACGCGGCTTAAACTCCGTCTCCACCAGCCGCTCGAACGCCGCCCCCTGCGCGCCCCGCGCCCCCCAGGCCAGGCGGAACAACTCTCGCGTGTCAAGGCAGGTGAACACGTCGTCCAGGGGCACGTTCTCCAGCACCCGCCAGCCCCAGAACGGCGGCGACGGGATGTCGGGCGCCGCGCCGACCTTCTTGAACTCGATACCGGCCGCCGGGGCAGCCCGCTCCTCGGCCGTCTGATTCAGGAACGTATCCCGGCGCGCCTCGTCTACCGTTCGCTCGTACAGGGCGGCGCGGCGCGGCGGGTCGATTACCTGCTCTACCGCGTCCAGCCCCTCGAAGGCGTCGCGGCAGTAGTAGACGCCGCCCGCGTAGGGCGTGCCCGCGTCGTCGATGAACAAGGCGCGGCGGCCGAAGCGGCGATTGATGGCCGCCCCGCCGATGAGCACCGGGATGTCCAGGCCACGGCGACTCAGTTCCTGCACCGTCAGCGGCATCTGCTTGGACGTACTGACCAGCAGCGCGGACAGGCCGATGGCATCAGCCTCCACGGCGATGGCCTTGTCGACGATGGTATTGATGGGGACCTGCTTACCCAGGTCATAGACGGTATAGCCGTTGTTGCTGAGGATGGTGTTGACCAGGTTCTTGCCGATGTCGTGCACGTCGCCGAAGACCGTCGCCAGCACCACCTTGCCCTTGCTCGTCCCCTCCACCCGGTCCAGGTACGTCTCAAGGCGGCTCACCGCGCGCTTCATCACCTCCGCGCTTTGCAACACGAAAGGCAGAATCAGCTCCCCCGCGCCGAACTTGTCGCCGACCTCCTTCATGGCGGGTAGCAGGACCAGGTTCAGCACCTGCACCGCGCCCTCACTGGTAGCCGCGTCACCGCCAGAAGCGTTGATGATGGCCTGGTCCACCAACGCCTCGATCCCCTCGCGCTTGCGGTGGACGATCTGCCAGTGCAGCTGCTCCTCGACGGTCATGCCCGCCGTGGGGTCTTCGCGCTCCTGGCCGCTGTCAGCCGTCGCCTCGCGTCCCTCCCAGTAGGCGATGTAGCGCGGCAAGGCGTCCTCGGAGCGGTTGAAGATGAGGTCGTCGGCCAACTGCCGCTGCTCCGGGTCGATCTCGGCGTACGGCGTGATATGGGACGGGTTGACGATCGCCATGTCCAGCCCCGCCTCGACGCAGTGGTACAGGAAGACCGAGTTCAGCACTGCGCGCGCCGCCTGCTTGAGGCCGAAGGAGACGTTGGACACGCCGACACTGGTCAGCACACCCGGCAACTCCTGCTTGATGCGACGGATGCCCTCGATGGTCCAGTGGCCGTCGTCGCGTAACTCGGCCTGGCCGGTCGTCACCGGGAAGACCTGCGGGTCGATGATGAGATCGTGGGCGGGCAGCCCGTACTCGTTGACCACAATATCGTACAGCCGCCGCGCCACCTCCAGCTTTCGCTCGATCTCGTGGGCCATGCCGACCTCGTCAATGGTCAGGGCAATGACCGCTGCCCCGTGGGCCTTGACGAGGGGCAGGTAGCTATCCACCCGCTCGCGTCCCCGCTCCAGATTGATGGAGTTGATGATGGCGCGACCGGGGCAGCGTTCCAGCGCCGCCTGCACCACCTCGGTTTCCGTGGTATCGATGACCAGCGGCGTCTCGACCGCCGTGCTCAGCAGGTGGACCAGGGTCGCCATCTGCTGTGCCTCGTCGGCGCGCTCGGTCAGCGCGGTCTGCACGTCCAGGGTGTGCGCGCCGCCCTCGACCTGCTCGCGGGCGATGCTGACGATCTCCTCGTAGTTGTCCTCCAGCAATAGCCGCTTCATCTTCCGGCTGCCCTGGGCATTGACGCGCTCGCCGATGAGCATCGGCGGCGGGTCCTGACACATGGCGGTGGCCGTCATCGCCGACGAGACATACGGCCAGTCGGGCGCATCGACCCGCCGCAGACGCTGCCACTCCGCCGTGTTCCGTGGTGGCGCGGGGCGCGTGGTTTCCACCGCGTACTCGAAACGAACGGCGCCCGGCGGTGTCTCGCGCACCGCCGCCACAATCGCGGCCAGGTGGGCGGGCGTCGTGCCGCAGCAGCCGCCCACGACACGCACGCCAAACTTGTGCGCGAACTCACCTAATTGCGCGGCCATAGCCTCAGGCGTCTCCGGGTAGACCGCCTCGCCCGTGCCGGTGTTCAGAGGCAGGCCCGCGTTGGGAATGCACGATACCGGGATGGCCGCGTTCTCGGTCAAATAGCGAATCGGCTCGCGCATGTGCTCGGGGCCGGTCGAGCAGTTGAGACCGATGAGGTCGATAGGCAGCGCCTGAAGCGTCGTCAGTGCGGCCGCAATGTCCGTGCCCAGCAACATGCGCCCCGCCGTGTCCAGCGTCACCTGGCATTGCAGCGGCACGCGCCGGCCAACCTCAGCAAAGGCTTCCTGGATGCCAAAGATGGCCGCCTTCACTTCGAGAATATCCTGGGATGTCTCAATGAGCAGCACGTCCACACCGCCCAGCAGCAGCCCCACCGTCTGCTCGCGGAATACGTCCACCAGTTCAGGGAAGGTGACGTTGCTCAGCGTCGGGTCGGTGGACGACGGCAGCAGGCCGCTCGGCCCAATCGACCCCGCTACAAAGCGCGGGAGGTCGGGGCTGTCATACGCCTGGGCAATGCCCTTCGCCAGTTGGGCCGCCGTCTGGTTGATCTCGACCACCCGGTCTTGCAGTCCATACTCGGCCAGGGTGATTCGGTTGGAGCGGAAGGTGTCCGTCTCCAGCACGTTGCAGCCCACCTCCATAAAGGAGCGGTGGACGCGCGCCACGGCGTCGGGCTGGCTGATGACCAGATAGTCGTTGCAGCCCCACGTCGCGTCGCCACCAAAGTCGGCCGCCGTCAGGTTCAGCAACTGCAACGACGTGCCCATCGCCCCGTCGAAGATCAGCACGCCCTTCTGCAACTCTGCCAGATATCGCGAGCTTAGTTTCGCCATGCCATTCCCCCTACTCTTCCTGGAGTGCGGCGGCCATACTGCCGCGCAGGAGCAAGGCTCCCGCACCCCACAGCCCTGGCGCGAAACGCGCCTCTTCTGCGATAGAAGAGGCGCGACCATGCCGACATGACCGCTCTCATCTTCCAGATGTCTCTGCCGGATTTGGCACCCGCCGACGACCAGGAGGCGCGCACCACCTCCCGACCGGGGTTGCCGAGGCTTCATAGGGCCGGTCCCTCCGCCTCTCTGGATAAGAGCCGCTATCCAATTGTTCAGCAACTTTAGCACACACGAGCGCCGTCGTCAAGCCCAACTTGACCGGCGCGCGTGAAATCCAGTTGACAGTGGCAGACCGTCGTGATATAGTCGCGGCACGCGCGCGAACAACTGTACCCGCCCTTCTATCATCCACATCACACAGACGAGGCGTCGTGGCAACCAACAATTATCATTTTGTCACCCACTGGCGAATGCGGAGTACCTGCGAGGAGATCACCGAGATCCTACACGACGCCTCAGGCCTGACCCGTTGGTGGCCGTCGGTCTATCTGGATGTGCGGGTGCTGGACACGGGGGACGAGCGCGGCATCGGCCGCGTGGTGGGCCTGTACACCAAGGGCTGGCTGCCCTATACCCTCCACTGGCGGCTGCGCATCACCGACGACCGCTATCCTCACGGTTTCGGCTTTGACGCCGAGGGCGACTTCGTGGGGCATGGCGACTGGACCTTCGCGCAGGCTGGCGAGTGGACCAACATTACCTACGATTGGCGCATCCTCGCCGAGAAGCCCCTGCTACGTTACTTCTCTCCGCTTCTTAAGCCCATCTTCGCGCGCAACCACCAGTGGGCCATGCGCCAGGGCGAGAGAAGCCTGGCCCTGGAATTGCAGCGCCGCCACGCCAGAACCCCCACCGAGCGCGCGGCCGTGCCCGCGCCCCCACCGACGACGTTTGCCTGGCTGCTGCCCAAATCCCGCGCCGGCAGCAGCCAGACTGCGCGTAGCCGTCTCTAGCCAGGGACCGCCTAGGGGCGAACGGGCAGGCCCGGTGTCTGCTGCGTGCGCGGCCGCTCTTCGAGGGTCAACTTGACCTTCTGCTCCTGGCCGTC
Source organism: Anaerolineae bacterium (assembly GCA_034431435.1). Lineage (GTDB taxonomy): Bacteria > Chloroflexota > Anaerolineae > Epilineales > JAHCIE01 > JAHCIE01. The sequence continues at coordinate 80,994 of DAOUDG010000100.1, forward strand.
GCGCAGGATGGTCAACTCGATGGTCTGCCCGGCCCGCGCCTTGGTGGTGACGTAGCGCAACACATCGTCAAAATGCTTCACCGGTACACCGTCCACCGCGATGATAACGTCGCCGCCCACCGGCACCGTGCCATCCGGCGTGCGATTCTGGCTCGTGGAGCCGTGCACCCCGGCCTTGTCGGCCGGTCCCCCCGATACAATCGAGTCGATGTAAGCGCCCGCCACCTGCTTGATCTTGTTGGCATCAGCGATGGGCTGGGTAATCGTCACCCCCGACACGCCCAGCCACGGCCAGGCATGCCGCCCCTTGGCGATCAGGTCGGGCACGATCAGCTTGACAATGTTCACAGGGATGGCGAACCCGACGCCGGAGTTCGCGCGCGTGTCGGAGCGAATCTGCGCGTTGACGCCGATGACTCGACCGGCGGCGTCCATGAGAGGGCCGCCAGAGTTACCCGGATTGATCGGCGCGTCCGTCTGGATCGCATCCGGAATCTGGAACAGCGTCAGGCCTGGGATGGAGCGGCCGATCGCGCTGACGATGCCCAACGACATACTGGTACCGACGGCGAAGGGGTTGCCCATCGCGATCGCCAGTTGGCCCACCCTCACCTGGTCGGAATCTCCCAACTCCAGGGGAACAAGCTTATCCGCAGGCACGTCGATCTTCAGCACCGCCAGGTCGGCATCCGGGTCAGCGCCGACGATGGTGGCGGACACGACCGTATCATCCCACAGCGTGACCTTGATGGTCTTGCCGTCGGCGACGACGTGGCTATTAGTCACAATATGGCCCTGCTTGTCGAGGACGAAGCCCGAGCCAGAGCCAGTCGGCTGGATGGGCAACTGCGCCCCTCCCGCATCCATCGTCACATCGATATTCACGACGCCGGGACGCGTGCGGTTATACAGAGCCGCAAGAGCCTGCTCCTGCGCTGTCATCGCCAACGGCGCGACCGTGGGGAAAGGTGTCGGCGACGGGCCGAGGGTCGGCGTCGCGCCGGGCGTCGCCGACGGTAGGCCTTGCAGGCCAGAGCTTCCTGGCGACACCAGCGTCACCTGGGGCATCGGCAGCTGCGGTTGACCGCCTTGCGATGGCGAGCGGGTAGGCTGGCCCTGGGGTCGCGCATTAGGCGTCGGAGTCGCCGCCGCCGCCGGCGATTGAGCCTGGCTGGCCGGCCGTTGCGCCGTAGGCTGGGCAGCGACAGGGGGGTTCCCCTCGCGCACGACAGCCAGCACGCGCGGAATGGCAAACATAGCCACCGCCACATTACACATCAGCAATAGCAGGATCACGAGAATCCCAGTGATAATGGCTCCCTGTCGACTCATCTCTTGAACTCCTGTGAGGTCTGGTTTCCCCTGTATAACGGTGAGACAGTTCGGCTCGATACGTTACTCTACACGCCCAGGCGGGACGATGAGAGAACTCTCATCATGGCACGCCGGCGACCCGGCCCGGGTCGTCGGCGTCCCTACAGTATAGGCCACTCCGCTATCGTGGTCAATCCTCAACCGCCCATCCGTCATTTCGCCACGAGGGGCAGGTGCACGCGATGCAACGCTGCCACGGCTCGGCCCGCGCCCACGCTCACCTCATCCAGGGCAACCACGGTTGGGCGCTCCGCACTGGCCTGATAAACGTTGAAGACAAGGGTGACGGTCTTGCCGCGCCACGCGCCCAGGTCGAGCCAGCGATAGCCCCAGCCACCGCTGAGATGCCAAAGATGGTTGACCAGGTCGGTGCGTATCCCCTTGTCGAAGAGCAGGGTCTCGAAGAAGTCCTGGCCGGGGGCCGTCTCCTCGGTGGTCATGCGGTAGGCGAACGTCAGGCCGACACCGTCCACGTCCGGCACGTTGATCGTCTGGCTCACGGTAGAATTGGAGCCACCCCCCGCCATAGGCGTGTAGTCACGGCCCAGGAGCAGGCCGGCCCCGCTCAGCCCCTGGGAGAGGGCCACCGCCGGCGTGTCGCCCGACAGGCTCCAATCTGCGACCGCGATAGCCAGCGGATCGAAGCCACCGTTGCGCACGGCGCTGGACAGCGGTGGCAGGCGCAATTCCACCACCGTGTCGGCATCGGCCACTGGCCGCGCCGCCCACGCCCCATAACCGGGCGCCGTCGCCCCAATCGTCAGGTCGGCGGTCGGCGCGTCGGCCAGGTCGAAGCGCCCCGACGCATCGCTCGTGACAGTCTGGCTGAAGCCGGTGGCTGCCGCACTGACCGTTGCGCCGGCGACGGGCCAACCGGCCATATCGAGTACACGGCCCGCCAGTGAGCGGGTGGGCGGCGCGGCGCAGGCCGTGAGCGTCACCTCGTCCAGGCGCAGATAGGCGGGGCGAGGCGCGCCCGGATCGTTGCGCGTGGCAAAGGACAGCCGTATGTCTTGCCCCAGGTAGGGGCGAAGCAGGCTCGTCACGTCGAAGCTCTGTTCCGTCCACGGCTGGCTGACGGCGGGGCCGAAGTCTTCCAGGGTGGCGACGATACTGTCGCCCGCCCACACCTCCACCACCTGGCGGTGCGCGCCGTCGCCGCCACTCAAGGCACGAGCATAGCGCAGGGTGAGGCGGCCCGCGCTGGCGGGTAGGCGCACCGCCTGGCGCACCGTGGACCAGGTCTGATTCTGCGGCACACTGGTCAGCCCCACGAATGCCGACCGCGCGCCATGATACGCCTGGAAGGACGACGTCACGGCCTGCTCAAAGAGCCAGTTCGCATCGCCCTCGAAGCCGGGGTTGGCAGTGAGGTTGACGCATCCGCCCGGCTGCGGGGTAGTCGTCGGGCCGGGCGTCGGCGTGGGCTGGCTGACCGTGGGGGTCGGCGGAACGATGGTGCGAGTCGCCGTCGCCGTGGGGACCGGGGCGCCGCTCTCCACAATCAGGTACGGCGCACCACCCAGCATGGGACGCGGGTCGCCCACCTGATTGAAGTTCGTCGCCGCAGGCAGGGTCAGGCTGTACGCGCCGCGACTGGCGCTGATCGTCATCTCGCCGCCCAGGCGGTCAACCCGCACCGCGCTCGTGGCCGTCGCGGGAATGCTCACCACGCGCTCATTGGTCGTCCAGCTCCACACGACCGTCACGCGGCGGCCGTCGGGGTGGCGAAAGGCAAGGCGCTCGGTCTTGTCGTCGGCCACGCGGTCGATGGGCGTCGCCCCGTCCAGGTACTTCGCGATAACCTGATACGCCGCGTAGCCAGGTCGGGCCGCACCGGGCTGACCAGGGTGCGGCTGCGGCGAGCCGGCCGGGTTGCGCAGCAACCCGAATACCCCTAGCGCGCCGTCGATGCCGTCATCGTACAGCTGGAAGTGAAACACCTTATCGACGCCCGACGGGGCGTCGGCGCGGACCCGCAGCGCATAGGCGGCATTCTGGATAATATAGCTCGCCTGCTCCTCGGACGTGCCAGTGTACGCCGCGTCAGGCGGCGGCCCCACGCCATCGCCGTTGAGGGGCAGGCCCGTCTCAGTGAGCCAGATGGGCTTGCGGCCGAAACCCGCCGCCTGGAGGTTGGCCGAAAAGGTGTACGACATCTCCAGCGCGTGGCGGACGTTGCTATACCAGTGCAGGGCAAAGGCATCGAAGTAGAAGCCGTTGGCGGTCTGCGCGGCCCTGTCAGGGTCGGCCTGGGCAGCGGCGGCGAAGGTATCGAACCAGCCTGGGTTCGCCCAGAAGGTAAGCCCACCGGTCACGACGGTGGCTGAAGGGTCAGTGAACTTGACGACGAGGTAGGCGACCTTGAGCATCTGGTAGTATTCGGCCGGCGTGCCGTTGAAGAAGCCGCCGAAGCCACCGCCGGCGTGTCCGCAATCCCAGTCTGGCTCGTTCCAGATTTCCCAGGCGCGCACGCCCGCGCTGCCGGGCAGGCCGTGAGCCTGCGCCAATGCGCCGCCCGGCTTGTAGCGCTGGACGGCCGCATGCACGAAGCGCGCCCAGTGATTGTCGGGGTTGACCACCGTCTGGCCGCCCTGACTGATGAACACCGGCTCGCCCAGGCTGTGCGGCGGGTACGTGTTCGCCGCGCCGCTGCATTGAGCCTTCTCGGCGGGCAACTCCCCCTTGTCGTAGGCCGTCTTCAACTCGAACAGGGGTCGCTTGTCACGTACATCGGGGACGGGCTGGCCTAGCTTTCCGGCGCGCGCGTAGGCATCCGGTGTGGTCAGCAGGATTCCGTTGACGCTGAGGCCCGAGGCGGCTCCCGCCAGGAACGCAGCATCCTGGTGACTCCAGTCAAACTGACCGGGGCTGCGCTCGATGTTGGACCAGTAGAAGACCCAGCGATCCCAGCCCGCGCCTGTCGCTGCGCCGATCTGAACGCGCTCGGCGCTCGGCGGCTGCTCGGCCGAAGCGATCCAGTCAACGCCGAACTGGGATGCTGCGCCCCCTGCCGCAGGGTCGGCGGTGGCATGGGCAGCGGCCACGACGAAGAGCATGACAACAGCGAGGGTGAGGCCAGGCAAAAAGCGAGCGCGGGGCATGGGCGGCCTTTCCAGGAAGCGATGGCGTCAGGGCAAGGAGTGAATTCGCGAATGGGTAATGCTGGCCGGCGCGCCAGGTCTATAGTTGTGACGCTGAGCAGGGGCGCAAGGGTACGCGACAAAGCTGACGCCTGGTATACGAGCGGCCGACGCGGCTAGTCGGGCACGCCAATCAGGTGCGCCGCACAGCCCTGGCGGCAATCGCTCGCGCCAAAGCGCGGGATGGGGATGGTCGCGCCGGGCAACGCGGCCAGGGCGCGAGCCACGGCGCACTCGGTCACCTGTTCATCGACCCAGTAGGCGAAACCATCGACCTCGGCCGCCGCGCGCAGGGCATCGACGTGCCAGCGCAGCCGGCCGTCGCCGCGCAGGTGTCGCCCCAACCGGGCGCGCAGGCCACCCGGCCCCCGCGCGCTGCCGACGTAGACGTAGCGCCCCGCTGGCAGCCGCACCTCGCGGCCCAGCACGCGCAGACACGTTGGCGCGGGGAGGCGCAACACGATGGCGTAAACCCCGCCCGTGTCGGGTAACATCGGCCACCCTTGCCCACTCTAGGGCAGTAGACCCCAATCGGGTGATTCCAGAGGAGACTGCATGCCTTATCCGCCGGTCATCGTTTACTCGACATCCACCTGACCCTATTGCAGCATGGCGAAAGAGTTTCTTTCGCGGAAGGGTGTCCCGTACACCGAGAAGAACGTCCAGCGCGACCCAATCGCCGCCCAGGAGATGCTGCGACGATCGGGGCATAGCGGCGTGCCCCAGATTCTGGTGGGCGACCAGCTCGTTATCGGCTTCAATCGGCCACGCCTCGAGGCCCTGCTCGCCCAGCCTGCCGCTGCACCGGCCGCACCGGTCGGGGTAGCGCTGGGCGTGCGCGTCGCCGACGCGGCCACTCACGCGCCCCAGGGCGGGAACGGGGCCTACGTGGGCCACGTCAAGTCTGACTCGCTCGCCGAGCGGGCGGGTCTGCAAGCGGGTGACGTCATCATCGCCATCGACGGCCAGCCCATCCGGACCGCCGACGAGTTGATTCGCGCCAGCAAGCAACTGAGTCACGAGCAGTCCATCCCACTCACCGTCGTCCGGGATGGGCAATACCGTGAGCTGACCCTACGCAGCTAGGGGCGCATAGGACGACACGCCACAATGTGCGAGCGCTCCCCAAAGCCGCCCGCCGAGTCGGAATAGCACAGGATATCCCAGCGTGCGAACGCAGCGGCCAGCGTCCCGCGTGGCATAGCGTGCGACAAAGCGAAGTCGATGCGCCGCGTGCGCATTACCAGATTCATCGTCTCGATGATGACAAGGCCGCCGCGTAGGATAGCTGGCCCTAGTGATGGCAGCAGCCACGGGTCGTAGAAGCCAATCTGCACGGCCAGGTCGTAGCGGTCCGGGGCCGGTCGCCACACATCCAGGTCGGCCTCGATGATGGTGAGTCGGTCGGCGACACCGACGCGCTCGGCCTCCCGTCGCAGGGTGGCCAACGCTTCAGGGCTGACATCCACGGCGTCGACCTGATAGCCCAATCCCGCCAGATGGAGAGCGTTGCGGCCAGCCCCGCACGCGATGTCGACGGCTCGCGCCCCCTGACGCGGTGGCGGCGCATGCTCGACCACGAACCGTGACGGGGTACGCTTGTAGCCCCCCGCGCGATAGCGAGCGTCCCAACGGTCCCGGTCGGCGCGACTCATGGCTGGCCCTCCACGGCAGGAGGCCCCCGCTCGTGCGAGGGCCTCCATCATTCTGCGTTCCTTCGTTTACCGCGTCAAGGTTACAAACGTCGGTGTCACATCCCTGCTCTGATACGCTCTTTGGTTGAACCCGCTTGCCGCTCGATGCCAACCCGCTTCCTTCAAAGGTCAAGACGCTTCGCACGGCCCGCCGGATGTCTCGTCGGGCCTGTCGGCAGGCAACGCCAACGTCAGCGGCGCATGCCGACCGTATTGCACCACACCAGCAGTATCGCCAGCGCCACTATCAGAACGAGCGTCTCCATGCCACACCTCCGCCCGCGCCTGCGTCAGCCAGGTGACGCCACCAGACCATCGGTTCCCCTGCCCCTAGTGTACCTGAGCGTGGGAAGGTTTACATCCATCGTCGTCCTGATAGTGTGTCAGGCGTTCGGGGGATGCAGCGGGCGCTAGAAGTACGAGGAAGCCAGGCCCCCCATTCCCTCCGCGCCAGTATACACCGCGCACCCTCGCCGCGCCGTGGGGCGGGTCACACCCCGTGTGTGAAGTACTTCACAGTATCGCGTTCAAGGTCGGTGCGTCGCGTTGTCAACCATGGGCCTACTGTAGCAATCTCTCCACCACAGCGCCGCGCGAAGCGGCTATAATGGAAGTGGCGTCATTTGGGTAACTCCCGTCGCACGTTGGGCCAACGCCGCACCAGGAGATGCATGATGTTGCCCCGGTGGGAGCCTTTCCGCGAGATTGTCTCTCTGCGCGATGCCATCGACCGACTGTTCGATGAGACTGTCAGTCGCCCCCGTGGCTGGCTTACGTCATGGCAGACCGGAGTGGGCACGTTCCCGCTAGACATCTATGAGGACGGCGATGACCTGGTCGTCGTCGCCTCAGCGCCTGGGTTCAAGCCCGACGACATCACGATTTACATCCGTGACGGCGTGCTAACCCTCTCCGGCGAGACGCGAAGAGACATCCCGTGCCAAGACGAGGACTATCATTTGCGCGAGCATCGCTATGGCCGCTTCGAGCGTTCCGTGATTCTGCCCTTCCCTGTCCGCGTAGCGCAGGCTGAAGCGGTCTTCGAATACGGCGTGATCACGCTGACCTTGCCTAGAGAGGCATCGCTGTAACGCCAACCGGCGACTGGCGCATGCGGTCTGCATCCCCCATCGGCAGGCGGGGGCAGAGCCGTCTGTTATTGCCTGCCTCCACCCTGGCCCATGTCCCACGCCGCGCGCAGAAGCTGTGGCTACTGGACCCCAATGAAGGGACACACCATGGCCAAGACCGACGAGCTGCGGCTCTCCCACGAGCAACTATCTCGCGTCCTCGATCCGGCCAGCCTGCCGTTCGAGACGACCGACAGCGTCGCGCCTCTGAATGAGGTCATCGGTCAGCCGCGCGCCCTCGACGCCATCGAGTTCGGCCTGGCCGTGGATGCGCCCGGCTACAACCTGTTCATGGCGGGCGCCCCAGGGTCGGGCCGAGAAAGCGCGATTCGCGCCACCCTCGAGCGCTATGCCCCCACCCGCCCGACTCCCTCGGACTGGGTCTACGTGTACAATTTCGCCGACCCCGATCGGCCGCGTGCTATTGCTCTGGCTCCCGGCGAGGGCGCCCGGCTCGCCAAAGCGATGCAAGGCTTCGTCGCCTCCGCCCAGCGTGAAATCGTGCGCGCCTTCGAGACCGAAGACTACGCGCGCCGCCAGCAGGAGATTGTGGCTGAGCTGACCCGCCGGCGCGACACTCTGTTCAACGATCTCCAGTCATACGCCGTGGAACGCGGCTTCGCCCTCCAGCAGACGCCCGTCGGCATTGCCAGCGTACCCCTGGTAGATGGGCATCCCGTGTCGGTGCAAGAGTTCGACCGCTTGCCGGCTGAGCAGAAGGCGACGATTGAGGAGCGTAGCGGCGAACTCCAGGTCCGCATTGGCGAGACTGTGCGCCAGGCGCACCAATTGGAGCAGGAAACCGGCCAGCGGCTGCATCAGCTGGAACAGGACGTGGCGATGTACGCCGTTGGTCCCCTGCTCGACGACCTGCGCACATCCTACGCGGATCGGCCCCAGGTGCTCACCTACCTGGCGGAACTGCAAAAAGACCTCCCCGAGCACCTGTCCGACTTCCGACCGTCGCGTAGCGACGCCGACACGCCGCCCATGCTGGCCCAGGTAGAGATCGCCCAGCGCGAGGCCAGCCTCAAGCGTTACGAGATCAACGTCTTCATCGACCACAGCCAGACGCAGGGTGCGCCCGTCGTCTTCGAGACGAACCCCACCTACTACAACCTGGTAGGCCGCCTCGACTACCGGGCCAGCTTCGGCGCGCTGGTAACGAGCTTCCAGCAGATCAAGCCCGGCGCGCTCCATCGCGCCAACGGCGGCTTCCTCGTGCTGCGCGTGACGGATGTGCTGCGCGTTCCCTTCGCCTGGGATTCGCTCAAGCGCGCCCTGCTCAGCCACGCCGTCACCACCGAGAACCTGGGCGAGCAGTACACCGCACTGCCCACGGAGACACTGCGGCCGGAGCCTATTCCGCTGAGCCTCAAGATCATCCTCATCGGCCCCCTGCAGGTCTACCATTTGCTGTACGAGTTGGACGAGGACTTCCAGGAACTGTTCAAGGTCAAGGCCGACTTTGCGCCCGAGATGGACTGGACCCAGGCGCAAGCCCTCAACTACGCCGCCTTTATCAGCGGTTGCGTGCGACAGGCCGGGTTGCTCCCCTTCTCAAGCGGCGCGGTCGCGCGCGTGGTGGAGTACGGCGCGCGCCTGCGCGAGGACAAGCGCAAGCTATCCACCCGCCTCCTGGACATCTCCGATATTGTGACCGAGGCGAGCTTCTGGGCACGGCGCGCGAGCCAGCCGACCGTCCGCGCCGAAGACGTGGCGCAGGCGATAGCCAAGAAGGAATACCGCTCCAACCTGGTGGAGGAGCGTATCCTGGAGATGATCGCCGACGGGACCATCCTCATCGACACTAGCGGCGCGCGCGTCGGCCAGGTCAACGGTATTGCTATCCTCGACCTCGGTGACTATGCCTTCGGCAAGCCCTCGCGCATCAGCGCCCGCATCTCCATCGGCAACGGCTCGGTGCAGAGTATCGAGCGCGAAACGCACCTCTCCGGCGATCTGCATAGCAAGGGCGTGCTGATTCTAGGCGGCTACCTGCACGGGCAATACGCCCAGGAGAATGCCCTGCCCATCAGCGCAACCCTCACCTTCGAGCAATCCTACGATGAGGTGGACGGCGACTCGGCCGCCGCGGCCGAACTATACGCCCTGCTCTCGGCCCTGGCCGACGTCCCCATCCAGCAAGGCATCGCGGTGACTGGCTCGGTCAACCAGTTTGGTCAGGTGCAGGCCGTCGGCGGTGTGACGCGCAAGATTGAGGGCTATTTCGCCGTCTGTCAGGCCATTGGACTTACCGGCGAGCAAGGCGTTATCATTCCCGCCGCCAACGTGCCCAACTTGATGCTCAAGGCCGAGGTGGTCGAAGCCGTGCGCGAGGGGCGATTTCACATCTGGGCCATTCGTGACATCGACGACGGCATCGAGATTCTGACTGGCCTGCCGGCCGGCGAGCGCGGCGCCGACGGCCGCTACCCTGAAGGTTCTATTCACCGCTGCGCCGAGGACAGGCTGCGCCACTACACCGCGCAGGCAAGGCGCACCGACGACCGCCCACGCAAGGGCGAGCGGCGACGCCGTATTGTTCGCGCCTAAGGAGGACCTGGATGCCCACACAGTGGAACTACCGCTACGCGCAACGCACCCAGCGCATGAGTAGCTCGGCAATTCGCGAGCTTCTCAAGCTGACCGAGCAACCCGACATGATTTCTTTCGGCGGCGGCATGCCAGCGCCCGAACTGTTTCCCGTCGCCGAGATCGCCGACGCAACGGCGCGGGTATTGCGCGATCACGGTGCTCAGGCCTTGCAGTACAGCACCACCGAGGGCTATCGGCCCCTCCGCGAGTGGGTCTGCGCGACATCGGCCCAGGCCGGGCTGCATGTCTCGCCCGACAACATCCTCATCACCACCGGATCGCAGCAGGCGCTGGACTTGATCGGCAAAGTCTTCATCAACCCTGGCGACAGGTTGCTCGTCGAGAACCCCACCTACCTGGGCGCGATGCAGGCCTGGGCATCCTACGGCGCGGAGTACATCGCCGTAGACATGGACGACGACGGGATGCTCACCGACGACCTGGAGGCAGCCTTCCGCGCCGCGCCCAAGTTCATCTACGCCCTGCCCAACTTCCAGAATCCGTCCGGCGTCACCCTGTCGCGGCCCCGGCGGCGGCAGATGGTCGACCTCGCCGAGCGACACGGCGTACCCATCGTCGAAGACGACCCCTACGGCCAATTGCGCTTTGAGGGCGAGCCGCTGCCCAGCATCGCCACCCTCGACGGCCTGGCGCATGGCAGACCGGCGACCTATGACGGCAACGTCATCTATCTGAGCACTTTCTCCAAGATTCTCGCGCCCGGCTTCCGCCTGGCGTGGGTCATCGCGCCGCCAGAGGTGATTCGTAAGTTGGTCCAGGCCAAGCAAGGCGCGGATCTCCATTCACCCAGCTTCACCCAGATGATCGCCTACGAGGTCGTCCGCAGCGGCTTCATTGATGACCACGTCAAGGTCATCCAGCGCGTGTACCGTGAACGGCGTGACCTCATGCTGGCGGCCCTGGCGGCCCACTTCCCGCCGGGGGTACGCTGGACCCACCCGCGAGGCGGCCTGTTCCTGTGGGTAACATTGCCCGAAGGGGTGAACGCCGCCGATGTGCTACGCCGCGCCGTCGATGAGAAGGTGGCCTTCGTGCCCGGCGCCCCCTTCCACCCGCGAGGTGGAGGCGAGAACACGTTCCGCCTGAACTTCTCGATGATGCCGCCTGACAAAATCCAGACCGGCATCGCCCGCCTGGGGCGCGTCCTGTCCGCGACCCTGGACGCGCCCGGCATCGTCGCGCCATCGGTAGCGATGACGCCGTGAGACAAGCGCCCGTGGCCCCAGCGCCCGCAGGGCCACCGTGACGACAGGGGGAGACATGTACAAGACCATTCTGGTTCCTCTGGACGATTCGCCTGGACGACGCCAGGCGCTGCCCTTCGCCAGCCAGATCGCCACGGCGACGGGGGCGCGGGTCATCCTGATGCAGGCGGTATACGCCCAAGGCGAAGGGGGCAACGCCCTGGCCCAGCAGCAGGCCCGCCTGACGGATGCCGCCGTGGCCTACCTGGAGCCAATGGCCGCCACCTTGCAAGCGGATGGCCTGGCGGTGCAAATAGCCACACTGGCCGCCCGACCGGAGGACGCCATCCCGCTGGAGATCGAGCTGGACAACGTCGATCTCGTCGTGATGACCACTCGCCCGCGATCGCTGTTCGGCCGTTGGGTCTTCGGGTCGGTGGCCGAGGCGGTTCTCTCGCGGACGCACACGCCAGTGTTCCTGGCGCGAATGAGCGATACGAAGGCGACTCCGGCGGACCCACTGCGCCAGACCTGCTTCCTGGTCCCGCTGGACGGCTCCTTGTTCGCCGAGGCCGCGCTGCCCCATGCCATTGCCCTGGCGCGCGCTTTTGACGGTCAGGTACGGCTTCTGCGCGTGGTGGTTCCCCCCAAGGGACAGGGCCACGGCCGTCTACCTTCTGAAAAGACGGTCGCCGAGGTGACAACGAGGATCGACCACGCCAAGCGCTACCTTGAAAGCCTCGCCGCCCCGCTGCGCGAGCAAGGGCTGGCGGTCGATACCGATGTACAAGTGGGCGAAGCGGCTGCCACCATTCTGGCCGAGGGTCGCGACTGCTCAGTGGTCGTGATGAGTACCCACGGCCGCACCGGCCTGGCGAGATTGACCGCCGGTAGCGTAGCGATGGAGGTCTTGAAGCGCGGCGATCACCCCGTGCTCGTCGTCCGCCCCACAAGTTTGCAAACCAACGGGTCGCACAGTCATCTGGATGCTGACTCGGCAATCATTCATTCATAAAGGAGATTGAGGATTATGTACAAGACAATTCTGGTTCCCCTGGACGGTTCCGCCACCAGTGAGATGGCGCTGCCCATCGCCTCGGCCCTGGCTCGGGCGTTGGCGGCGCGCCTCGTACTGACGGAGGCCGTGCGTAGCGCCGGGCGCAACGGATCCGGCGTCCTCGCGGGTGAGCCTCGCGGGGCAGATGAGGCAGCCATGTATCTCGCCTCCCAGGCAGCCCACCTGACCAACGACGGCCTGGAAGTCACCACAGCCACTCCCTACGGCAGCGCCGTCCACGGTATTCTCGACGAGATTGAGGTGCAGCGCGCTGACCTGGTCGTGATGACTACCCACGGTCGATCTGGGTTCAGCCGCCTGCGTCACGGCTCGGTCGCCGAGGCTGTCCTGGCCCACAGCCCCGTGCCGGTGCTGCTGGTGCGGGCCGACGAGTACATGACCCAGCCCGCCTTCGAGCGGACGAGTACCACGCTGCTGGTTCCCCTCGACGGCTCGGCCTTCGCCGAGGAAGCCATTCCCCCGGCCGTCGCCCTGGCCCAGGCCATGGACGCGACCATCGTGCTGGGTCATGTCCATGAGCCGCCGATGGTACGCCACGACGACATCCTGACCGACAAGCCCCACGCGACAGAGAAACTCGACCGCGACCAGGCTGAGGTCGATACCTACATGGCGCAGATGAGTCAGCAGATTCGCGACCTGGGACTTCGCGTGCGAACGGTGGTCCGCTCGGGCGACGTGGTGCAGGCCCTCCTCGAAGAGTGCTGGACGACCAGCGCTTCGATGATCGTGATGGCGACCCACGGCCGCACCGGGCTACGCCGCGCCCTGTACGGCAGCGTCGCTCTCGATGTCATGCGCCACGGCACACTGCCGGTTCTGCTGGTCCGGCCCTCCGATTTCGCGCGTGGCCGCCCCGCACCCACCGACATGGAGCCAGCCGGCGTGAGTGGCGGCGGCATGCGTCGCCGCTAGAGCGAGACGGCGCGTCTATCAGAGCAGAATTGAGTGTCTGGCAAACGCGAGTCAGGCCCTGGGGTCGTTCCCCAGGGCCTGACTGTAGAGGCTGTCCACAACTATTCCGCGCCCTGTGGGCTAGTCGACGGCCGCGCCGTCCGAGTCCCGTCGCCTCACGGCCGCGGGGCGAACTGCGCCGCTTCCAGGGCGACGGTCGGGCGGCCATCGGTACGCGCGCGGAAGGTCACGCGCAGCGCATCGCCCTCGTCCACAGTCGCGCCCAGCGGCGACAGGCTAACGGCCGTGTACAGCGCCACACCATGCCTGTCGTCCACCGCCTGCCGCGCCACAAAGCTCAAGCGTGGGTCAAACAGGGCGCCCGGCGTGACGGCGATGACCTCCAGCGCGGTCGGGTCGTAGCGTAGCGCGGCGTCGACGCCCGCCAGCCCGTGCGCCCCCGTGACCCGCAGCACGGCGTCGAAGGTCTCGCCCCCCTTGATGTCGGCTGGCGTGTCGAGAAGGGCGCGCGGCCGCGATGCTCGCTTGAAAGGCGCGGCGAGGCCGAGGTCGGCCGCTGCCCCTAGCGGCGTGTCCTTTGCCGCCGTCCAGCCCAGTGGCCCCGCCCGGTCATAGCTGCCACCCACCAGCACCAGGTCGAACAGGTTCACTGCCCCATCCTCGTTCAGGTCAGCGCGCGCGTCGTTCGGCGGCTGCGTGCCGTAGTTCGCGCCCACAATCACCAGGTCGCTCAGGCTAACGCGATTATCGCCGCTCGCATCACCGCCCACCAGCATGGTCGGCGGCAGACTCGCGCCGCCCGCACCCAGGCTGACGCTCGTCTGGCGGCTGAGATACTTCGGGCGGCTCGCCGTGACAGTATAGCTACCGGGCGCTAGCGACAGGCTGAAGGAACCGTCGGCCTGGGTGGAAACGCTCGCCGCGCCGGCCGCGACCAGGCTGCCCGCGTGGGTCGCGCGACCCTGTAGCGTCACACGCCCGCTAATGGGCTGCCCACCGGCGGGCGGCGTCCCGCTGGGCGTGGGTGTAGGGGTGCGTGTGGCGGTCGGCGTGGCTGTGCGGGTTGGCGTGCGAGTCACGGTGGCGGTCGGCGTCGCGCCAACGGTCACCTGCCCGTCGGTGAGGTTCGGCGCGCTCGCCTGCGCCGCCGTGTCGACGACCACGGCGCGTTCCAGGTGGAGCGCGCTACCGCCCGCCTGGAGGGCGCGCACGTGCAGGCGCGCCAGCGTCAGGTCGCCTGTCAGTCCCGGCGGGTTACCGTCGGCTGTGCTATACGCGCCGAAGGTGATGCGACCGGGGCCGAGAACAGTGTAGGTGACGTTGGGATCGACGCTCAGGGGCAGGCTATGCCAGGGACGGTTGGGCGAGGGTTGGGTGGCGGTTCCAGCCACGCGCTCGACCGCGTCGATGGCGACAATGGCGGGATCGAAGGCCAGGTCCACCTCGTAGCCACCCACGTCCTGGCCGCCCCCCAGCCGCAGTTCGATGAGGGCTGTCCCGCCGGGGGCAACGGTCGCGGGGCTGGGCGAAAAACTCAGGCCCGGCGCGGCGGCCGCCACCACGGCACGCCCCGCGACCAGGGCCAGCACGACAGCAAGAGCCACGCCCAGCGCGGCGCAATATCGCACGCGGACCTCCACAGGTGACAACAACACGGTCCCCCCGGGACGGCCCTATTATACTACGCTTTCGGTCTAAACTCACCCCACCCTCACACCCGCGCGAGAATCTCCCGCAGCTGGGGCGCAATCTGCTGGAGGTCGCCAGGCAGCGCCTCGCCGGTAAGCAGGGCGTGGCCGAGGGACGATGCCTTGAGATCGTACAGATCGCTGTCGAAGGCATTCTTGAGGACCACGTCGGCCTGAATCTGGCCATCACGGAAGGTCACAACGCGCCGTGTGGCGCGGGCAACCTCGTGGTTGTGGGTCACGACGATGATGGTCGTATCCTGGCTGCGGTTCAGCTGCATCAGCAGGTCCATGATGTCCTGCGTCGTATGGGAGTCGAGCATCCCCGTCGGCTCGTCGGCCAGAACGATGGCCGGGCGGTTGACCAGGGCGCGGGCGATGGCGACGCGCTGCCGCTCGCCGCCCGACAGTTGGGCGGGCAGGAAGGTCATCCGCTCGCCAAGCCCCACCAGCCGCAGGATGTCCTCGGCGCGGCGGCGTCGCTCGCGGCCCCGCAGCGGTAGCTCGTAGGTCGGCGTCTCCACATTCTCCAGCGCCGTCAACGTTGGGATCAGATTGTGGGTCTGAAAGATGAAGCCGATGGTCTCGCTACGGAAGCGGTCCAGGTCGCGCACCTTCGACAGGGGTGTACCGTCGATGACGACCTCGCCTGACGTGGGCCTGTCCAGCGCACCGATCATGTTGAGCAGCGTCGACTTGCCGGACCCCGACGGCCCAACGACAGCGACGAACTCACCGGCGTGGACACACAGGTTCACACCGTCCAACGCGCGTACCTGATAGCCGTTGCCATAGACCTTCGTCAGGTTGTGGGTCTCGACGATGGTAGCTGGCAGGTTTGCGGTCTGCATGGTCATCCCCAATCTCCAATCCCGAAGCTCTCGCCTGTCACTCGTAGCGCAGCGCCTCAATCGGCTGCATCCGCGTCGCCCGCCAGGCGGGGTACAGCGCGCCGATGACACCCAGCACGGCGGCCAGCCCGACGACGGCAATGAACGCGGGCGGCGCATAGGCAGGCGCGAGGAACGCGCCCATGCCGGGAATCAACATGAACAGACCATTCAGGGCCACACCGATGACGATGCCCGCCAGCGCGCTCAGCACACCCAGCGCCAGCGACTCGCCCACCACCATGCGCAGGATGCGGCGCCGACGCCAGCCCACGGCCCGCAGCACGCCAATCTCCTGGGTGCGCTCAAACACGCTCATCAGCATCGCGTTCATCATCACGATGCCGCCTACCACCACCGTCAGCCCGATCAGGGCGTTGAGGATTGTGGTCGTCGTCGCGAAGTCCTGGGTCCGGTCGAGCATCGCCGCCGCACGGGTGAAGACAGCCTCCGGGTACTGCGCCTCCAGCACGGCGGCCACGCTCTCGGCGCGGGACGGGTCGCGCAGCTTTACGGCCATCAGCGATACCTTGCGGTCCATGCCGAACCGCTCCTGAGCGTCCTTGAGCAGCATCACGCCGCCCGCGTCCTCGTAGGACACGCCCGTCTCATAGATACCGACGATCTCGTAGCTGCTGCCCGCCAGCCGCACCTCGTCGCCGATACCCTTCTTGAGGCTATTGGCAGCGAAGCGGCCCAGCATGATTTCCTTCGACCGCGCGACCGGGCGACCCTCGCGCACGCGATAGTGCTGCATCCAATCGTCAGCGGGGTCAATGCCGAAGACGAGGAAGTACATCAGGCCGGGCGCATTGGTGGCCGAGAACAGAATCTTGGACACGCCCGTCACCTCTGGCTGATTGAGCAGTCGGTCGGCCAGCCGCTCATCCAGCTTGGACAGGGATAGATCCGACGCGTTCGCCTGCTCGACCATCAGATCAGCCTCGCCCGCGCCCGCCATGGCCATGAACGAGGCCTTCATGCCCTCGGTCATCGCGCTCAAGGCGAAGATGAAGCCGACGCCGATGCCGATGCCCACCACCGTCACCAGCGTTCGACCCGGACGGCGCACCAGATTGCGGAACGCCCCCAGAGGGAGATAGCGGGCCAGGAAGCGGCTGACGCGGCCCATGCTCGGCGCGCTGCCCCCCTCCTGGCGCATCGCCTCGACGGGCGCGAGGCGCGACGCCCGCCACGCGGGGTAGACGCCGCCCAGCCCGCCCAGCAGCAAGGCAATGACCAGCGCCTGCACGAACATGTCGGGGCGGAAGACGCCCTGCAACAGCGTCTCGACGGCCGGCGACAGCCGCACCAGCATCGTCAGGCCCACGCCGAGGGCGATGCCAGCGATACCGCCGACCAGGGCCAGAACCAGCGCCTCGCCAAGAATCATCAACACGATGCGCCGCCGCCGCCAGCCGATGGCGCGCAACACGCCGATCTCGCGGGTGCGCTCCATGACACTCATCAGCATCGTGTTCATCATGCCCAGCCCGCCCACCAACACGGCAAAGATGCCCAGGAACAGGCCGAAGGAGCGGTAGACATCCAGCATCTCGCTCGTCTTAGTCGCCTCGCCGGAGCGGGCCGCCGCCAGGTCGGGCCACCTCGTTTCAATACGCTGCTTCACCTCGTCGATGCGGCGCGGGTCCTTGACCTTGACGTTGAAGTAGTTGACCTTGCCCACCTTGTCGAAGGCGCGCTGGGCGTCCGCCAGGCTCATCACCGCGCCGCCGTCCTCCAGGCTGACGCCGGTCTCGTACAGGCCAACGATGCGGTAGGTCGAGTCTTGCAGGCGGAATGTGTCCCCTACGCCCTTCTTGAAGTTCCGCGCCGCCACCTTGCCCAGCCACAACTGCCGACGCCCGCTCAGCGGCTGGCCCTCGACCAGCTTGTAGTGGTCGATGGTGAAGCTCTTGGGGTCTTCGCCCATGATGACGAAATAGGGCGCGTCCTGCATCTGCACGATGCCCGCCACGGTCCCCGTCACCTCTTCGACGCCGGGCAGCGCTCGAATCTCGCCGCCTATGTCGGCATCGACCACGCTCAGGAACGAGGCCAGCGCCTCCTTCTGCGTCACCATGATGTCGCCGCGCGTATCGGCGAACACCTTGCCCATGCCACTGGCGAGGCCCTCGCCAAAGGCCGACAGGGCCACCACAGCGGCCACGCCGATGGCAATGCCCAGGATGGTCAGCAGCGTGCGCGTCTTGCGACGCCAGAGGTTCTTGAGAATCATGGTCGGGTCCAGGCGCAACAGGCCGCCAGGCGGCGCAGCGAGACAGGATACATCTCCTGGCGGCTCGCACACGGAACGATTTAGGAGTACCTAAATATCAGTATACGCCGTATACAGCCCTGTGTCAAGCCCCAGCTGTAGCCCCGCCTGAATAGCCGCAGACAACGTGAGCATCGTCCGCTAGAAGGGTTAGCGCGCACGCTCCTCTCGATTACACACCCTGATACAAAGTGGCGCTGGACACGAGACCGACACACAGCCGACAGGCAGCCAACACCTAGGCACGGAGCATAGTCCGTCGCCGCGCATCGGCTGCCTGTCGTCGCCACCTAGCCCTTTACCACGCCATAGCCCACGATGCGGTTCGTCTTGTTGATGCCCGTCTGCCGCCAGCTACCGTCGTCGCCACGCTGGTAGCTGTAGGTCGTCGGCTGGACATTGTTGGCCTTGTTGAAGGCGTCGCGCTTGAAGCCACCCAGCGCCTCGAGGGTCGTGACCACCGCGCGGTCACCGTCAACGCGCACGTTGCGGACGATGCCCTCGTGGCTCGCCTCACGATAGGGGTCACGGCGAATGAAGATAACCCAGCCGGGCTGCGGCAGCGTCTCGGCCGCCTTGAATTCGCGCTGGCGGCTGTTCACCATGCGCTTGACGTTCGTCCCCTTGAACCAGTTCATGTGGGTCCCCACCCAGCGCACTGTGGCGGCATCCTTGTAGTTCTCCACGATGGGCACGCCCGCCGCCGCCGCCGCATAGTTCACCACATCCGTGCAGACGTAGTAACCCTGGGCTGGGCCGTCGCGCATGTTCCCATAAGCGTACTTGCCGATGAGATCGGCCGCGCCAGAGACAATCCGATCCCCCAGGGCCAGCGCCGAGGACGAGGCATGAAGAGGCTCGTTCACCGTTGGCGCGGGTACGCCCGGCGGGGGCGCAGCCACCAGCGGCGGGATGACCGAGTCGGCCGGCGGCGCGGCCACCAGTGGCGGGATGACCGAGTCGACCGGCGGCGCAGCCACCAGCGGCGGAATCCCCGATGCTGACGCCTCTAGCCGGCCCTTCTGGCTACTCTCTGGTGACCCAACCTCGACCCGCATCGTCGCCGTATCACCCACCACTCGCAGGTAGAAAGTCACCGGCGTTGCGCCCGTGTTGGTGATCTGCAAGTTCTGGCGTGGGCTGCCCGACAGGATGCTCACCGCCGACACGTCATTGAGGCCGGGAATCGTAGGGTGCTTCGTGCCATTCCACACCTTCAGGCTGGGAACCTTGAGGGCGGCTGCCTTGAACAGCGTCGCCACCTGGCACGCGCCCACACCGGGCGCGGTGCCGCCGCTCACCAATGGCCCCGAGGCGTAGCCCTGCTGCGAGGAGAAGGGGCCGAAGCGGGCCACGTAGTCCAGCTTCTCGCCCGGCGGCAAGACGAGGGTGGCCGACACGTCCGCCTGCTGGAGCCTCGCCCAGTCGATGCGCGAGCTACCCGCCACCCGAAACTCGTCGGTGCGCCCGGCCATGCGCGCCGCGAACAGGCGGATATTGTTCTGGATGGAGTTGTTGGAGGTCTTGGCCTGGGCCGAGAGTCGGAAGAAGCGCTCGTTAGCCGTGGTCGATTCTCGCGGCAGAACACTCTTCGCGGGGGCCTGCGCCGCGCCGTTGGTCGTGCCGCTCGCCGGTTTGACCGCTGCCAGAGGAACCACGTCTAGCGAGGCCAAGGGCAGCGCGCGCGTGGCGGCGGCCAACGTCGGCCCCGGCGTAGGCGCGCCCGGCTGGGCCGATGCTACGCCTCGCGCGGGTGTTGCCGGCGTGGGCGCGGCAACCTTCGCCGGCCCGCTGTTCCCACTCACGCCGCCAGCCGCCGTCTGGACCGTCGGGGCCGGCTTCACCTGACCACTGTCCAGCATCCGCCGCGCCTCGTCCAGCCGGGCCTGCGCGTCTGGCTGCCCTGGATCCAGATTGCCGCCGAAGACGGTCTGCATCACCGAGACGGCCAACGGCCGCACCTGGGCATTGAGAACGACGCGGTTCGGCGTGCGGCGTTCCAGACTCTCGCGGGCCATCTGCACCACCTGGGCATCCAGACGACCCGCCAGTTCCGCCTCAGCGGCCTTGACATCGCCTCCTGTGCGCTCCAGCAGCGCCATCAAGGTCGGCTTGTCCAGGAAGGCCGCCAGGTGCCGTGCCGCCGCCAGTTGGGCGTCGCGGGCCTGCTCGTTGACGAAGAAGGGCCAGGCGTCGGGCTGGCGCTCCGCCACCTTGAGCCAGCCATCCACCAGCCCAGCCACGATGGCCTGCCCCGCCTCCTGGGGGCTGCGTTTGCCCGCCATCAGGTCGCCGACCTTGTCCGCCTGGGCCGTGAGCGCCTGCTGCAACTGCTGCGCAGAGAGCGACGCGGCGAAGGTCTGGTCATAGCTGATGAACACCTCTTGGCGCAAGGCGCGACCGCGGGCCTCCGTGGGCAGCAAGTCGAAGGGACTGGCGGGTAGCGCCTTCGCCACCTTCTCGGCGTTGTTGGCATAGTCACCCACTGTCCACGCGCAGCCGGAGCACTGGCGCACCGCCGGGTTCGTGCCGCCGGAGTTGTAGATCATCACCGCATTGCGCAGCGCGGTAATGTTCGCCTGAGACCACTGCCGGGGGTCGGCGGGGAAGGCTTTCGTCGTGACGCCGTTCTTGTAGAGGCCGCGCGCCGTAGCGACGACGTTGTTGATGAGGTACATGATATCAGCGTCGCTAGACTTCAGGGCGTCGAGGCCTACCTCGTGGCGCAGATAGCGCAGCCACTCGGCGCGCAATCCCCAATGGAAGCCGTTGCCATTGTTCTTGACGATGTCGGCGAAGTTCTTGGAGGGAGCGGCCGACCGACCGCTGCCCGCCCAGCCGTTCCAATAACCGGGGGTGATCTGGCCTGGGCCGCGCGCCGCCGCAAAGGACACTGCCTGCTCGAAGGGTCGGTAGCCCTTGCCCACCACTTCGGTATTGTGGATGGCAAGCACCGCCTGCCAGGGTACGCCGATGAGTTGCGCCCCCCAATACACCGAGGTCAGGTAGAACTCGCGCACATCATCGGGCATGGCTTGGAGGGTCGGGTAGAGCTTTTGGCCGTACCTGGCCTTCAGCTCCGCCTCCTTCGCCTTATATTGGTCCCAGTTCGCCAGATAGCCCGGCATCTCCACAAAGTCGGGGAAGACGCTGGCCGTCGTCGCGCCCGTGATGGAGGCGCTCGCCTTCGCGGCGGGAGCGGACGCCGCGCCGGTCTGACGCAGCGACTGGGGGGTCGGACCGGGCGACGGGGACGATGGTCGGCCAGTCGCCGCCTTGCTGCCGCTGGGTCGCGCCTCGAAGACACCCTCAGCTTGCAGGCGCGACGGAGGCTGCGGCACGAACAGCGCCTGGCCCACGAACAGCTTGCCGTTCAGGTCTTCGATGGCCGCGCCAGGCACTTCGTAGCGCGTCGCCACCAGCGCCAGGTCCTCGCCCTCGACAACCCGGTGCACAGTGCCCGGCAGCAGGACATTCGTCCCCGCCGCCAGCGCCTTGCCGACGTCGGTCAACCCGTTGTACTCTGCCAGCGCGCCCGCGGGCAGGCCCAGCCTGTCGGCCAGGGCTGCGATCGTGGTCGCTTGCGTCAGGGTGTGGTGCAGGCGCACATGCCGCTGGCGGGGCGTGGGCATCTCACTCGTGGCCACCGCCTCGCCCGGTCGAGACGATGCGGCTGTAGTCTGCGCACCCGTGAACGGCTTACCGCTGGCAACATCGAAGGCCAGGGGGCGCGTGGTCATCGTCTCAGGGCCGAGCAAGTCGGCGCGGCCAACCGGCGTCAGCAGATAGCCCTCGGCTGCGCTGCGCACAGCGGGCTTGCCGTCCCGGCTCTCGACCAGGGAGAGATTCAGCCGGACCAGCGCCGCGACGTCGATGTCGAAGGTCGTAGCCGTCTCCTCCAACGACCGCACCTGGGCCACTGGCAGCAGCGTCGCCGGGATGACGACCGTCTGGCCGGCGGGCAGCGTCTTGGCCGTGGGACTGACCTTCGCCAGCAGTTCCAGGTTCTGCTCGGTGAGGAACTGCACCGCCCCCGTGCTGCGGAACCCGAAGTACTGGGCCAGTTGGGGGAAGGAGTACGCCCCCGTCGTCGTCAGCGCCAGTTGAAGCTGAGGATAGGGCCTGTCCAGCAGGGGCGCGGCCTCACCCGTGTACTGCCAGGTTGGGAACTCCGCCGCCGGTGCAGCCCACGGTCTGGCAACCTGGCTCAGATCGATCGCCGACCCTTGCCAGATCGCCGCCGACGCCAGCAACGGATCGGCGATGCGATGGACCGGCACGACAGCCTGCGCCACCCCCAGCGCCGCCAGCGCCGTGGCCGCGGTCTGCGGCAGGCGCGTTCCCCGCGACCTGGCCGCGCCGTCCAGGTCGAAGGGCGGCCGAACGTGGGCGGCGACTCGCTCGACGGCCAGGGGCGCGCCTAGCTGAGCCGCCCGCTCGGCGTAAGCCATGAACAGGGCCGCCGAGACGGCGCTACGCTCCTCCTCGGTCAGGTCCATGCGCTCCAGCAGCCCGATTTCGGCCGCCTCGCAGGCGTCGGCCAGAAAGCGCAGCAGTTCCAACGTCTGGGCGCGAAATACCAGGTGCAGGCCCGCATCGACGCCATCGCCGCGACTCGCCAGCCGCGTCACCTGCCGCGCGACATGACGCCGCAAGTCGAGGCGCACGGCCAGCCCCTCCAGGGCAGCCTTGGCCGCCCAGAGATCGTCGGCGGGACGCTCCGTCACCGACTGGTAGGCGTCG
Source organism: Anaerolineae bacterium (assembly GCA_034431435.1). Lineage (GTDB taxonomy): Bacteria > Chloroflexota > Anaerolineae > Epilineales > JAHCIE01 > JAHCIE01. The sequence continues at coordinate 103,730 of DAOUDG010000100.1, forward strand.
ATGAGGGCTTGCAGGACGTGATTGGCCGAGCGGTGGCCCTGGCGCAGGGCGTTGAGCGCGTCGTCGAAGTCGTCGACCAGGCGCGCATCATCCATCAGGCGGCCCAGCGCCGCCCGCTCGTTCAGGTAGGTTCCGGGGCGTAGCAACAGCGCGTCGTCGTCGAAGATCGCATCGACCAGCCGGCGGGCAATCGGCGAGCCTTCGCGCACCAGATCGCAGATTTCAGCCGCATCCTCGGGCAGCGGGAGGTCGGGCGCGTACAGGCGCACGCCGCCCTCGATCCGCGCCGCCGTCAACAAGGTATGGAAGGCGACCGGCGCCCGCCGCCCGCCCACCGTCTCGGCCCACGCGCGCCAGGGCCGCCGTGCCCGCCTCGCCCCGCGTCGTCGAGTTGTCCGATCCATATGTGTCAGTCCCTCTCTCGTGCGACGGCCCCTCGTGGCCGCCCTGCTTACTCGCGCCGGTCACCGCAGGGAACTCGGCATCTGGTACGCGATGCCCTCTCAAGCGGGCCAGCGCTGACTACATCCGGCGGGAGCCAGATGTCCGACCTCCTTGACCTGCTTCGGCAGGTCTCTGGTAGCAGCCCACGGCTTCCAGTCGCGCGCGCCTAGCGCACCGCCGTCAGGGTTCCCACGCTAACGGTCGGCCTGCGCACGTCCAGGTCGAGCGCCTCGGCCGTCCTCATCCGCGCCTCAGCCAGCTTCTCGTTGCGGCCGACCGGCACCAGGTACACCCCCTGACCTGCCTGCATCGCCAGCCGCCGTATGCCCTCCACCGACACGCCGTACTCCATCGCCGCTGCCTCCTGGGTGGTGGTCGAGGCGACGACCACGGCAGGAATCTCCAGCGTCAGCCCAGCCGGTAGTGGCGTTGTGTACAACTGGCCCCGAGGCGCGGTCGCCTGGAACTCCTGCAAGGCCGTGCTGTTCACCCAGGCCAACAGGCTCATCGCCCAGGGATCGGTCAGCCCGAAGTACCTCGCCACGTCTTCCAGACTGTAGCCGCCTGTCGTCCGCACTACCACCCGCACCGGCGTCCCCGCCGGCAGGCGCGGCGAGATTGCCGCCACCCCCAGACTCGCCTGTGTGCTGCCGATGGGCTTCACCGCCACACCCCACGCCCGCCATGTCGTCAGCGCCACCACAAGCAGAAGCGCCAGCGCCACCAGTGGCCACAGCCGCGGCCGCCGCCCGCCACTGGCCGCCGCCCACTGTGGCACGGCCCTGGGCCGATGCTCGTCCAGCCAGGCCCACGCCAGCGACGGCCAACGCTGCCAGTTGGCGCCGCGCAGGCGGTCGAGCGGCACAGGATAGCCCGCCTGCCAGGCGTGGGCCGGGTTGAGGGGTTTACGCCACCCCGACGGGCGTCGGACGACGAGCGGCACGGGATAGCCAACCCGCCTGGCCCGCGCGGCGAATGCGGCGGCCAGCGTCGCCGAGACGGCGTCAGCGTCCAGCCCGGCCGCGACGGCCCGCCGCCGTAGCGTCTCGTCGGCCACGGCGCACGCCGACTCCAGTTGACCCAGCAGCACCACCCCCTCGCGCTCCACCTGCCGCTCGGCCGCGTGGCCCGCCTTGTCGGTGGGGCCACCCTGAGCGGCAATGATGCGCAGCGCGGCCTGGCGCAGGTCGAGGGCGGCCCCCAGCGCGGCGATGAAGCGTCTCGCCTCGTCCAGGTCCCGCGGCCGTACCGGCTTCTCCGGGATACGCATGGTCTCGGCCAAGAGCGCCAACGCCTGCCCCGCGTCCGCCTCGCCTCGGCAGACCTCGGCCAGCGTCAGCAGCAAATCGGCGACAGCCGGCTCATCTGCTCCCAGCCGAAAGAACAGGTCAGCCAGCGTCGCCTGGACAGCCGCTCGCCCCGCCATCGCCGCCAGCGCCTCCGGATCGGAGTCGAGCGCCGCCTCGATGTCGTCGCCGAGACGGCGCTCACCCGCCTCGATCAAGCGCGCCAGCGCCTTCGCCTCGTCCGAGACAGCCTCGCTCGGGCAAATCTCCACCGGCCCTGCACTGCGAGCCGCCGCCAGCAGGTCGCGAAAGGCGGCGGTCGGTGTCACTGCGCTCGTCGCCGAGGCCCCCCGCCTCGGCGCGCCCGTCCGTGGTGTGTCCATCATCCTACCTCAATTCAAGGGACACAAAACGCGGTGGCTCGAACGCTCACCGCGGCGAATTCGGTCACACAACAGCCTGGCCAATGCCATTGTATCAGAACAAGCGTTCTAAATCAAGCGAATCTGCTGCAAATAATTGACGAGTAAAAAACATCCGTTCTTACTTGAAAACGATCTGTTATCTGTGTGGAAATGCTTACGCCGGTAGCGTGCCCCACACAGAACGCAGACTTGCATTTGGGAACAGCCTGTGCTATAGTAAGAGTGTGGGAACGGCAGGGAAGGAGAACCGTATGACGCTCGGCCAACGTGTCCGCCAGCGCCGTGAGGAGAAGGGAATGAGCCTGTCGGCTCTGGCCCGCTCTAGCCAGGTGTCGAAGGGCTATTTGAGCCAGATCGAGAACGACAGCGCGCCGCGCCCGTCGGGCGAGACGCTGTATCGCATGGCAACCGCCCTCGGCACGACGGTCGCCGACCTGCTGGGGCGCGAGGTCGAGGTTGTCACCATCGAAATCTCGCCCTCCCTGCGGGAGTTTGCCCGCGAGGCCAGCCTACCCGAGGCCGATGTGTCCATGCTGGCGGGTATTCGCTATCGCGGCGAGCAGCCGCGCAATTCCGCCGACTGGCGTTATCTCTACGAGAGCATCCGGCGCACCATTCGAGGTGGAGCCGAACCTGACGAAGCATGAGTCCACGCCACTGGTCCAGTGACGCCGCGCGCGCCCTCTGCCGCGCGACGGGCCGCTCCGATCCCGTGGCGGCCATCATCGCGCGCGCCGACGCCCTCCTCGACGAGGCCGCCGTGAACGGGCCGCCGGTTCCACTGGCCGTCCTGGCATCCTTCCAGGGCATCCGCAACATCGAGACGGTCGACATGGTCGCGTCGGGGCGGCTCATCGTCCACCCCGAAGGCAGCGTGGTCCAGGTCAACCGCGCCGAAAGTCCTGCCCGCCGCCAATTCACCATCGCCCACGAGATCGCCCACACCTTGCTCCCCGCCTACGCCACCCACCCTCACGACGTCGAGGATGCCCATACCGGCGACTACCCGCAGACGGCCGAGGAAGAGCACCTATGCGACGTAGGCGCATCCGCGCTGCTCCTGCCCGAGCGCTGGCTGCGGCCGGCCGCCCAACAGCGCACGCCGTCCCTCGCCTCCCTCCAGGACCTCGCCCGCCAGTTCAAGGCCTCCCTGGAGGCCACTGCCCGCGCGGTGGCTCGCCTGGACGTGTGGCCCTTCGCCCTCGTCTTCTGGGAGCCAGGCTGGCGCAAGGCCGACCGCGCCGCCGCCGCCCAGGGCGACCCGATTCCCCCGGCCCTGCGCGTCACCCGCGCCATTGCCGCGCCCTCCTTCGGTGTGTATATTCCCCGCAACAAGTCCGTCGCCGAAGATACCAGCATCTACCAGGCCTACGCCAGCGGCTCGCCCACCCACGGCATCGATCGGCTGACGCTCCGCACGATCGACACGGACGTTGAGGCTGAGTCGGTCTACGTGCCGCTCATGCGCGGTGCGGTCCTCCACCCGCGCGTTGTCTCTTTCCTGCTGCGCCCCTGCGCCGACGCGACCCCCAGGGGCCATCCCATCTCGGCCTGAGACCACAGACAACGCGAGGTATGCGCCACATCGCATCCTCTCACGCCTCGCGTTCGCATCTCATCTCGATGAAACTTGACGCTTCACCACTATACTTGACACAGGTGCAGCAATGTAGCTATACTCACGTTCGACCCCTTCACCTGCGGGAGGACGTGACCATGTCGGACAATGTCCCCGACGACTACATCACCGTCGATGAGGCCAGCGCCCTGCTGGGCGTCAAGAAGGCCACCCTCTACGCCTATGTCTCGCGCGGCCTGGTTCACAGCTACAAGCAGGGCATCCGCCGCCAGCGTCTCTACAGCCGCCGCCAGCTTGAGGCCCTGCTGACCATCCGACCTGGCGCGACGACCATCGAGACCGAGACGACCACCGAGACTGAGCGCCTGCCGCCAGCCGCCGACTGGATGGCCCGCCGATGACCGCCGATAGCCCATCCCACCCCCTCATCGAAACGTCGGTCAGCGCCCTTATCGACGGGCAACTCGTCTACCGGGGTATCCCTGTCCAGGAAATCGTTGAGCACGGCGACTTCGCCACCACCGCCTGGCTGCTCTGGCATGGCGCGCTGCCCACATCGGCTGAGCAGGACGAACTGGGAAGCAGCCTCGCCGCCGCCTGGGACCTGCCCCGCGACCTGATCACCCGGCTGCGCGCCCTCCCCCCGGCCACACCTATCTTCACCGTGCTACGCGAGGCCATCGCCACGGTCGAGATGTCGCCCCCTCGCCCGCCAGCGACCTTGCCCGGCGGCGGGTCGCCGACTGACCCGCCGCGCCTGCTTGGCATGCTGCCCAGTGTCGCCGCCCTCTGGCATCACATCGCCGCCGGACGGCCTCACTTCGCCCCGCGCGTTGAAGGCTCGCTGGCCGCCCGCCTCTTGCACGCCGTCCGCGGCGAGGCCGCCACCGACGCAGAGGCCCGCGCCCTCGACCGCGCCTTGATCCTCTACGCCGACTATGGCCTGACTGCCTCGACACTGGCCGCTCGCATCGCGGCCGCGGCCGAGGCCTCCCTGCCCACGGCCCTGATGGCCGCTCTGTGCGTGGTCAGCGGCCCACTGCATGGCGGCCTCCTCGGTCAGGTGGCGCGATTTCTGGCCGACATCCCCGCGCCCAACGAAGCCCCCCGCGCTGTCGAGTCATTGCTGCGGCTGGGGCAGCTTCCACCTGGCTTTGCGACTACCGCTGACCCCCGCGCTGCCCCGTTCCGGCGTCTGGCCGCCGCGCCCGGTCGCGGCCCGTGGCTGAAGGTGGCCGACGCCGTCGCCGATACCGTCTACAACCGTACCGGCCATACCCCCACCGCCGACCTGTATGCCGCCGTCCTCCTGAACGGCCTCGGCATCCCCCGCGACCTGGCTCCCGCACTGTTCGCCCTCGGCCGTACGGCCGGCTGGACCGCCCACGCCCTGGAGCAGCGAGCGGACAACCGCCTCGCGCCACCCACCACGCGCTACATCGGCCCGCCCGTAACCGGCTGGCCGACGCGCCGCGCCCGCCCGTAGCGCGGCATCGGCACGAGCTGCCTATTTGCCCCCCACGAGACACCTATGACCTCACCTACCGACCATCCTGCGCGCCCTACCGTTGGCCTGGCCCTCGGCGGTGGCGGTGCACGCGGCCTCGCCCACGTCGGCCTGCTCAAGGTACTGACGCGGGAAGGCATCCCCATCGACTACATCGCCGGCACCAGCATGGGCGGCATCCTGGGAGCCTTGTATAGTATCGGCATGCCCCTCGACCAGATTGAAGCCGAGGCGGCACGCATTGGCGGCCGCCGCACTATGCTGGGTCTCGCCGATATTCAGATCTCTCAGACGGGCTTGTTGCGAGGGGCGCGTATCCAGGCTCACTTGGCCAGCCTCATAGGGGCTGAGCGGACCTTCGCCGAACTGACGACACCCCTGGCCATCGTCGCCAGCGACATGAACAGCGGGCGGGAGGTAGTCTTCCAGGAGGGGCGCGTGATCGATGCCTTGCGCGCGACCATGTCCGTTCCCGGCGTATTCCGCCCCTACGAGCTGGGGCCTTACCGCCTCGTGGACGGCGGCATCCTGAACAATGTCCCCACCGATATCGTGCGCCGCATGGGCGCTACAGTCGTGATCGCCCAGGACGTCCTGCCCCAGTACAGCCTCAACGTGCCGGGCGAGCCTCCCCTAATCTCACCGATGGCCCTCGGCGGCCTGCCGCGCGTATACAACGACTTCTGGCAGATCGAGAGCATTATGATCTCAGCCATCACCGAGCTGCGCCTGATTATGTCACCGCCGGACGTACTGATCTGGCCCAACCTGCCCGCGAACATGGGCCTCTTCCTGGGTTTCGATCGGGCGCATATTGCCATCGCCGCCGGCGAAGAGGCCGCCGAACAGGCCCTGCCTCGTATTCGCGCCGCGCTACGTCAGGGACCCTAGCGAAACGTGATGCGTGAGACGTGCGAACTCCCCTCATGGCTCGCATGTCACGCATCACGTTTCACTCGTCACACTTCGCCAACCTCCACCGACGGCCGAGGCTCGCGCCGCACCTGGAAGTACAGCCAGAACAGCGCCGTCCCCACCAGCCCCATCACCGCACCAAAGGCAAATAGCGGTGGATAACCGAGGCGCGTAATCATTTGCCCCCCCAGGTACGCCGTGAACGCGAAACTCACGCCGGCCGACGTCTCCGAGACACCGCTGAGCAAGCCGCGCCGCTCCGGCGGCACAATGTCCATCGCGTACACCAGGAACGCCGCGTAGCGGACCGACGACAGCGACGTGACCCCTACGAAGCCCAGGCTCGCCGCGATCCAGTCGGGGATGAAGATCATCGGCAGCACCGCCAGCGATAGCCCCAGCGATCCCCAGGTCACGGTATTCGCGTTGCCCCAGCGGCGCGCCAGCATCGGCGCGAGGAGCGCGGTCGGCACGGCCAGCAGCCGCCCTAGCGCCGTCACGATGCCGATGGTGACCGTCGGCGTATGCAGCGCTGAGTCCATGTAGACGTTGAAGAAGGGGATCGTCGTGCCGACAGCGCCCGCCTGCAAGAAGCGCACCACACCCAGGACGACAATGACCATGAGCGGGAAGGCCACTGCCGCCTCGCTCTTTGGGCCGCTGGGCCGCAGGGTGACATCCGAGGCGGCGAACATGGCGACACAGGCCACCGCCAGGCCCATGGCCGCCACCCCCAGGGGCACGGCGTAGGGCAGCGGTGCGGACAGGGTCAGGCCCAGTCGCGCCGCCAGCAGCCCCGGCAAGAAGCCCCCCAGCAGGCTGCCCACAAAGGCCGCGAACGACCAGAGCGCCACCTGGTAAGAGAACGCTCGCTCCCGCAGCGCCGGCGGAGCGACCGCCGTCAGGTACGGCGGGCCGTTGACGAAGAAGAAGGCCAGCCCCACCATCTGTAGCGAGTACAAACCCAGCAGCCATGCCGAGACCGCCGTCGCGGGGACCATGGCGGCCAGTGGCATGAGAATCGCCGTCCCCGTCATCAGGCCCAGGCCGAGGAGCATGCTGCGTCGGCTACCCCAGCGGCTGCCCAGTACGCCCGCTGGCGCACTCGCCACGGTGAACGCCACCAGGCTGACGGACGCCAGCAACCCCACGAAGTCGGGCCCGTAACCCAGGCGCAGCACATACAGGTTGTACACGACGGAGTAGATGCCGCCGTCAATGGTGAAACCGACGAGGCCGATGGCGGTCAGGTACAGGAGGATGTCACGTCGGGGCATGGCGAGGTCTGCAGCTACACGTCGCAGGTCGGGTGTATCAGGTTCAGCAGCCCGCTTCGACGTAGCGACCGGCTGCCGCGTCCCAGGCGAAACAACGATGGGCGACGGCCTGGCCCCCACGCACCGATACCACCAGATAGGCTACGCCCGGGTAGCTCGGCTCGCCGAAGGGCGCGGCCATGGCCACATCCTCGCACGAAAAGTAGGCATCGGCGTCTGGGTGAGAATGGTACAGCAACACCAGATTCTGCCCCGGCTCCTCTGCCCGGCGATGGATGGCGAGTAGCTCGCGCGCGCTGATGGTATACGCCGTGCGCGCGTCACGCGGAAAGCGGTCCGGCTCGCGGGCGTGCAGTTCATTCTGCGCATTCGTACAGCGCACGGCCTCCCATAGCTGGCCTGCGGGACCATCCACCCGCCAGATGGCCCCGCAGCATTCGAAGGGATATTCGTCCTGGCCGTGGGCGTACACCGCCGCGAGCATATCAGGCGGCAGTGTCATAGCGCCTCCCGGCGCGGCGTCGCGACCGCCTCAGGCAGGGCGCGCTCGATACGCCCTCGAAGGTCGCTCAGGCGGCCGGCGATGTCCGTCACATCCGCCTGCAGACCCGCCAGCCGCTCATTCTCTGCCCGGATGAAGCGGCTGTAGGGGCCAATGGCATCCCGCAGCCGCTGAATGGAGCGGTCGAGCTGAGCGTTGAACTCCTCTTCGAGCGACGCGCGCAGCCGAGTGCGCAGCTCATCCGTCTTGGCGCGCAGGTCGTTCTTGGCCTGGCTGCGCTTGTAGGGCAGAATCGCCAGGCCCAACGCCCCCACCGCGCCCGCCGCCAGGAGGCCCGTGGCATCCGCCGCCGCCCCCACCAGGATGACCTTCAAGATAACGCCCAGGCTCACCGCCCCAACACCGGCCAGGGCCGTCTGCGCCAGCGCATCCTGTACCCCCTCGACAAGCGCCTGCGACTCGACCTCGCTGTCGTAGCGAGCCACAATCTCGCCCGCCGACCTCCCCACGCTGTCGATGAGCTGGCGGCGGTTGTACTCGAAGCCACCCGCCGTCTCCCGCGCCGCACTCGACAGGAACTCAGTGCGCTGACGGCGGTCTAGCTCCGACGCAATGACCTTCCACTCCTTCAACTCGCGCTCCACCATCCAATCAATCACACTGTCGACCTCAGCCTCCACCTGTTGCGGCGTATCGGCGATGACAGTCTGCTCGAAGTCGTCGGCAAGCTGTTGCGTGTTCAAGAGGTTGAACACGCGGCGCAACTTGATGCGATCGTCGAAGAACTCCTCGCCACGCACGCGCATCTGGAGGATCAGGTTATCGATGCGGTCAAAGCGGTGGTCGAACTCAGTCTGCATATCCTGGCGATAGAGGGTCAGCTCCTGCTCCACCACGTCCAGCGTCTTGAGGTCGTCGCGCAGCAACACGCGCCGCGCCTCCATAGCCACGCCGGTGTCCGTCGCCAGCTTCGTCGCCACCCCCAGCGGATTGAGCAGCTTCAGGCGGATTCGACCCTGCTCGTTCAGCGTGTCGAAGATGTACGCCTCGAATGGCTCGAACTGACTGGCCCCCCACCAGGGATCGGCCCGCAACAGTTGCACCTGGCCGACCGCCCCGTCGGCGGCATCCTCCCCGGCCACTGGCAGCTGTGCTTCTACGTTCACCTTCGCCCGCAGCGCAAGCCGCGCCGACAGCGGAAAGCCTTCCGGCGCGGCGCCTAACAATTGGCGCGCGTTCTCACGCACGAAGGCCACCACCTGTTCCTGTTCAACCGCCGTCTCTAGAATGTCAATCTTGTTGATGACAATGACGATCTTCTTGCCCCAGTCGCGAATCGCGCTGAGGAAAGCGCGCTCGCTCTCCGTGAATGGGCGATCCGCCGAGGTCACGAACAGCACCAGGTCGCTGCGCGGCACGAAATCGCGCGTAATCTCCTCATGCTCGCGGAGGACGGCGTTCGTGCCCGGTGTATCGACCACGTTGATCTCGCGCAGGAAGGGTGAAGGGTAGGTCATGACCAGCACGCCTCGCTCCGGCGCGCCTGGGCCTTTCTCACCGTAGCGCAACAGGTGAATCTGCGCTGTGGTCGGTGTCACACCCTCGGTCAGGTAGCGCTCGCCGAGCAGCGCGTTGATGAGCGCCGATTTGCCACTGTTGAACTCGCCCGCCACCACCAGCAGGAACAGCTCGTCCAGCTGGGTCAGCGTCTGACGCAGCACCGCCAGATCATCGGCCGCCACATCCCAACGGCTCATGACCTCCAGCAGACGCTCCAGCTCGCGGCGCTCGTCGCGCCAGATCTGGCCCTGCTCCTCCGATAATACTGTCGGCATTGACGCCACCATAGCCAGCCGTGCCTTTCCCCATCCTCGTACCCATAACAATGATGGTTCAATTCTACCTTATGTCGCTTCCCCACGCAAGAATTGTTCCCCACTTTCGGCTTTCAGCCGGCAACCCAGTATACTTACCCCATGAGCACTCCACCCCCGATCAAGGTGACCCGCAGCAAGCGCCGCACCCGCACCATCACTGCCCGCCGCCTGGTCGACGGCGCCATCGAGATTCTGGCCCCCATCGATGTCTCGGACAAGGACCTTGCCCCCGTCATCGAGCGACTGACACAGCGCCTCCGCACGCGCATGGAACGCGCCCGGCTCACTGACGAGGGCCTTGAGCAGCGCGCCCGTGAACTCAACCGCAAGTACTTCGACGGTCGGCTGCGCTGGAACTCCATCGTGTACGTCACCAACCAGCAGCACCGCGCGGGTAGCTGCACCCCCAGCCAGGGCACGATCCGCATCAGCGACCGCATGGCGACTCTGCCCGCCTGGGTGCGCGACTACGTCATCGTCCACGAGCTGGCCCACCTGGAGCAGCCCAACCACTCGCGAGCCTTCTGGGACCTCGTGAATCGCTACCCCCTCAGCGAGCGCGCCCGCGGCTACCTGATGGCCCTGCACCTGGAGCCTGACGCAGGCGATAGCCCACCCGCCAACGAATAGCTACCCCAGACAGCGCAACGACGCACGACCACGAAGACGCGAGAGGATGAGTCAAGTCCCTTCGCGTCTTCGTGGCCGTGCCGTTCTTCGCGTCTACCGAAGGGGCGTAGCCCTCGCCCTCATTTCGCTAGGCGTGGGCCTTGTGGCGAGCGCGGGCAATGCGCGACGTCGTCGTGATCTTGGCAACCCCGGCCAGGGTAGCCGAGACGGCGCAGTACTTCGTCTCGGACAGCTCGACGGCGCGCGCCAGCGCCTCGGGATCGATCCCTTCCCCATAGGCGATGTACTCGACATTGATGGTCTTGAAGTAGTGCGGGTACTCCTCGTTCTGGTGGCCGGTGGCGACGACTTCCAGCCCCTCGATCGGCTGCTTCTTCTTCTTGAGGATAGAAATGACGTCCATCGCCGTACAGCCCGCAAGGGCTTCGAGCAGCAACTCGGTGGGCCGCGCGCCCTTGTCAGCGCCGCCGCCCTCGACCGAGCCATCAAGCACGATTCGGTGGCCAGAGCCAGACTCACCCTCGAACGTCAGCCCTTCGACCCACGTGACTTTACCGGTCTTGCCGGACATAGCTTATTCCCTCCTGGTCTTGCAATGTGGCCGAGATGTATACAGGTATAGATGCGTAGCCCAGCCTCGGGGTTACTTCCTCAGACAAACAGCGGCTCCATGCCCAGCGCCTCGGCCGCCTGCTGCATCTCCTCGTCGCTGGGGCGACTCTCGAAGCGGCGTGCAGCGTCCAGAATCAGGGGCAACAGGTCCACATCCCCCGCTGTGTTGAGGAAGACACCTGGCCGACCTAACACCCAATGCACAGCGCGATCGATATCGACCGGCTGGTCGAAGGGCTGATACCACGGCGCGTGGGTATGCTCGCGGTCGCCCCAGGGCCGCCAGGTAATGCCCTTGATGGTCTGCACCGCTACGTTGCGCGCCTGACACACGCTCAGCAGCGCCTCGAAGTCGGCGGCATACTGGGGGTTCTGCAGCATCGGGTAGTTGTAGGGCAGTAGCACCGAGTCGAAGTCGAACCGTTGCAGGCTCTTGAGGTGCATCGCTGCGATGCCCGTACCGTGGCCCGTGACGCCGATGAAGCGCACCAGCCCCTGCTCCCGCGCCTCGACCACCGCCTCTAGCGCCCCGCCTGGTCCCATCGCCACGTCCCACTCGTCGGCCTGGGCCAGGTTGTGCAACTGGATCAGGTCCACATGCTCCACCCGCAGCCGCTCCAGGGAACGGTATAGCTCATCCTTTGCCTTCTGGTAGGTGCGCTCGCCCGTCTTGGTCGCCAGGAAGAAGTCCTTGCGATAGTGGGGCATCCACGGCCCGATGCGACTCTCGGCCTTGCCGTAGCTGGCCGCCGTATCAATGTGGTTGACGCCGTATTCTAGCAGCGTCTCCAGGGTGCGATTCGCCTGCTCCTGGCTGACATCCCAGAACGCCGCCGCGCCGAAGAGGACGCGCGTGCTCATGTGGCCGGTGTGGCCAAAGGGGATTTTGGCAATCATTCTCTATCTCCTTGCGTCGTAACGGCTGCCGTCGGCAGCGTGAACCAGAATTGACTACCCTTACCTGGCTCGCTGATGACACCGATGCATCCGCCCTGCGCCTCCACCAGGTGGCGCGCGATGGCCAGGCCCAACCCCGAGCCGCCCTGCTCGCGCGACCGAGAGCGGTCGGCCCGCCAGAACCGGTCGAAGACATAGGGCAGGTCGGCGGCAGCGATACCTACGCCACTGTCAGCGACCGAGACCCTCACGCCGCCGGAACTACCTGCCGAGTATACGCCCGTGGCCGCCGGCTGTCCATCGAAGGCCGCGCTGACATGCACCTTACCCCCCGCTGCGGTGTGGCGCAAGGCATTGCTGAGCAGATTGTGAACCACCTGGCGAGTGCGATCGGGATCCGCCAGCGCGGGCGGCAGGTTCCGCGCCACGTCCACTGTCAGCGCCAGGCCCGCCGCGTGCGCCGCCTCCGCGAAACGCGCCGCCTCTCCCGCCACGAGCGCGCCCAGGTCGAGCGGACGCGGCGTGAGACGCAACTGCCCGGCCTCGGCCTGGGCCAGCTCGCGCAGGTCGCCAATCAGGCGGTTGAGTACCTGGGTCTCGTCGTAGACGACGGCGATCTCCTCCCTGGTCAGCGGATACACATCGTCGAGAATCGCCCGCAGATTGCCCTGCACCACGCTGAGGGGCGTCCGCAGCTCGTGGGCAATGTCGGCCACCATGTTGCGGCGCAGGGCCTCCGACCGCTCCAGGTCGCCCGCCATGTCGTTGAAGGCCGTCGCCAGTTCCTTGACTTCGGCGGCGCCCGTGACCCGCGCCCGCTGCGTCAGGTCGCCCGCCGCCAGCCGCCGCGCCGCCGCGCCCATATCGGCCAGCGGCGCGGCCAGGCTGCGGGCGATGAGCAGCCCCAACAGCGCGCCGATGAGCAAGGCAGCCAGTCCCGCCTGCAACAGGGACCGGTTGACCCCCGCCAGGAAGACCTGGGCGCTGGCAGACAGATCCATGCGCCCGGCCGGATTGTTAGTGACGTAGCCAACCAATTGCCCATTGGCCCGCAGGGGCAGCGCGCTGTCGCGCTCGACGTCGGTCAGGCGCGGCTCGCGGTCGGAGCTACCGCCGTAGATGACGGCCCCACTGGCGTCGGCAACGACGAGGTTGGGCGCGCCGCGCCGCAGCCCGCCGCGCCCCGCCCCCGCTGGCGGCCCTACACCAGGCCCCCGCACATCACTCAACGCCGCCTCCACACCCTCCCAGCTGCCCGCCTGTGCGTAGTACTCGGCCAGCACGTCACCCACGCCCGACTCGATCATCTGGCTCGTAGCGACGTAGCCCCGAAACTGCGCGCTGAGCTGGCGATCGGCCAGCAAGGCCGCCGCCGCCAGCCCTACGAGGCTGACCAGGGCGAAGGCCAGGGTCAGGCGCACCCACAGCCGGTCCACCGCTACTCTCCCCGCATCCGGTAACCGACGCCGTGGACCGTCTGAATATAGGTCGGATTCGCCGGGTCCGGCTCTAGCTTCTTGCGCAGGTTCTTGATGTGGCTGTCCACCGTCCGTTCCAGGCCCGCGTACTCGTAACCCAGACCCTTCTCGATGAGATCGGTGCGCGTCAGGACGTGGCCGGGATGCTCCATGAGCATTCGCAGCAGGTCGAACTCCGTCGGCGTCAGGTCCACGGCCTGCCCGTCCACGCTCACCTCGCGCCGCTCGGCGTCCAGCCGCAACCCGCCCACGCTCAGCGCTGTGGCCGGCAGCGCGGCCGGCCCCACCCGTCGTAGCACGGCTCGTACCCGCGCCACCACCTCGCGCGGGTTGAAGGGCTTCGTGATGTAGTCATCCGCGCCAAGTTCCAGGCCCACGATGCGGTCGGTGTCCTCGACCCGCGCCGTGAGCATGATGATGGGCGTGCGGGCCAGGCTGGGGTCCATACGCACGGCGCGGGTGACATCCCAGCCGTCGCGATCGGGCAGCATGAGGTCGAGCACCACCAGGTCCGGATGGTCGTGGCGGATGGCCTGCCACGCACTCTCGCCATCGTAAGCCACCCTCACGTCGTAGCCCGCCTGCTCCAGGTATGAGCGCACCAGCCGCGCGATCTGCCGGTCATCGTCCACAACAAGAATCGTCTGGCTCATGGGAATAGGATACTCCAGATAGTGACGCGCCGCAACGCACGCAATTTCCGCGTTCTCCGCGCCCGTCCGCGTCCTCATCTCTTGGCGGGCCGCAATGGCGCGGTCGCCGCCAAGCAAGAGGGCGGCCCCTGTGGCCGCCCCTACCCATTGTCCGATGTAGATTCCGACCCTCTATTGGCTCTGAGCCTGGCCCCAGCGCGGGCCGCTGCCAGGGGTGCGCTGCATCGGGCGGGCGAGGTTTCGCTGGCCCTGGCCCGGTGCGCCCTGGTTGGGGCGCGTGAGGTTCGGCTGACCCTGGCCTGGCGTCGCCGAATTGGGCCGCTGGCCATTATTCCACAGCGGGCCGGTCGTGGTGCGGTCGACCATCGCGCCGATTACGGCCGTCATGCGTTGCAGCATGGCATCGGCCTGTTCCTGGGTCAGCTGCCCGGCCGCCACGGCCTTCGCCAACTCCGCCTTGCGGGTATCCAGCAGCTTCTGGATCAGGCTATCGCGGCTGATGCCCTTGTCGGCGGCAATCTGCGTCAGCGACTTGCCCTCCGCGCGCAGGTCATGCAGCTGCGTCTGGGTCAGGCCCAGGATAGCCACGACCTCGTCATCCATGCCCGCCCAGTCAGGACGGCCCATGCGTGGACCGTTGCCCGGCTGCATCGGACCATTGCCACCTTGTCCCGCGCCTGGCCCCATACCCGGCCCGCGCCCCTGCCCCGTGCCCGGCGTGCAGCCGTAGGGGCACGTCGTCGGGGGGTCATCCGCCAGCACCGTACCTGCCAGGGCCGCCACCAGAGTCACCAACATTATCGCCACCATCAAGAACCGCTTCATGATCGTCTCCACCTTTCTCGGTTGTTTCGGTTTCGCAGGGAGGTCAGGTTTGCCTGCCTGCGCCCATTGTAGCGCGCAGATGTGGGCGCGCCGTGCAACCGATGTGGAGATTGCGTGGAGCTACACCATATCCCCGCCAACACGCACCAGATACAACTCCCCGCCACGCAGGACACGCACAGCCACAGGCCCGGCGCTGGCGTACAGGGCGCGCTTGAGGGCCTCGGCATCGCTCACCATCTCATCGTCGATGCCAACCACGATGTCGCCTACCAGCAGCCCGGCCGCCGCCGCGTCGCTCCTCGGCTCGACCTCGCCGACGGCAATGCCGGCCGACTGACCGACGCTCTCCGCCCAGGCCGCCGGCAGCGGCACCGCCCAACCCTTGATGCCTAGCCGGTCGCGGCGCATCGCCGTGCCAAGCCAGCGCGCCAGGGCAGCGTCGGCGACGTGAGCGGGCACAGCCAGGGCGATCCCCGGCGTGAGAATCATGCTCGTGATGCCCACGACCCGGCCATCGACATCGGCCAGGGGACCGCCGGAATTACCGGGGTAGACGTCAATGTCGGCCTCGACCAGCTCGCGGCCACCCGACGCCGCCCGCCCCACCAGGCTGATGATGCCCAGCGTCGCCGCCCCTTTCACGCCCAGCGGGTTACCGACAGCAATGACCACCTGACCGACCTTGAGATTCTGCGATGCGCCGATGGGCGCGCTGGGCATGCCTGTGGGCGGCACGCGCAGCGCGGTCAGGTCCAACGTCTTGTCGCGCCCGATAACTGTCGCATCCAGATGGCGGCCGTCGGCCAGCGTCACCTGCGCCCGATCGCCGCGCGCCACGTGGTCATTGGTCAGGATGACGTCGTCGCGCCACACGACGCCAGACCCCGCGCCGTGCCAGCGTCCGCGCACCATCACCATGCTTTGCCTCAGCTGTGCCGCGACCCGCGCCGCCTCCGCCGCGATGCCCGGCGCTATCTTCCAATTCATACGCTTCCCTCACCTTTCTCGTGCGTGTCGCAGCCGCCGACAGCACACCATCCCCATCCATCCCAAAGGACACGAAGGCACGAAGGATAGGAGTTGACCTCTCTGCTTAGTCCGCGTTCCTCCCCGTTCCTCCACGTCCTCGTTTCCTGGCAGTCGGCAACAGCGATGGTCATCGCCAGGCGCGGGGGCGGCCACAGAGGCCGCTACTGCCAGGCTATTGCCGTTCGCCGATGACGACGTTCACGGTCTGCGGCTGACCGCCGCGCACCACCTGGAACGGCGCGCTCTGGCCGACGCGCTCGCCGCTCAACTCCGCCTGCAAGTCGTCCATGTCGGCGATGACCGACCCGCCGACGCCGACCAGGATGTCGCCCAGGATGATGCCGGCCACCTCAGCCGGGCTACTCGGCTCCACCCCCAGCACCAGCAGGCCTGTCGTCTGCTCGCGGCCCAGCGCCTGCTGAATCTGCCCCGGCAGCGGCACGGGTTGCAGGCCCACACCCAGGTAGCCGCGCTTCACGCGCCCCGCTGTCGTCAGCGCGCCGACGACGCGCCTGACCGTGCCGACGCCGATGGCGGTGCTAATACCCCGCGCCAGCGCCGACGAGTTCAGCCCGACGACGTGGCCGTGGGCGTCCACCAGCGCGCCGCCGGAGAAGCCGGGGTAAAGGGTTACATCCGTCTGCACCACGTCCAGGGACTGGCCGCGCCGCGTCGACGCCGTGGTGAACGCGCTCACCACGCCGATGGTCGCCATGGGCTTGCCGCTCGGTCGCGCCACCGCCAACACTAATTGCCCCACCCCCAACTCGGCCACGTCGCCCCAGCCTGGCACGGTCAGGCCCGTCGCCGCGGCACGCAGCAGCGCCACGTCCGTGTTCGGGTCGCGCCCGACCAGCGTCGCGTTGACCGTACGCCCGTCGGGCAGGCCGACGCGGATGTCCTCCTCACGCTGGACGACGTGATCCGCCGTCACGATCAAGCCGTCGGCCGACCACACCACACCGCTCGCCGTCTGCCGGTCGCGGGCGTCCACCTGGACCACCGACGTCGCGACACTCGCCACCAGGCCCACCAGGTCCTCCGACAGGCCGCGCAGCACACCCGAACCACTGAAAGGAGCCGTCATCTGTCCTCCGTTGTCTTGCTCCGTAAGGCGTTCATCCACTCCCCCCAGTGTACGCCCGCCCGTGTCCCCCCGCATCACCAATCCCGGCAGGCGTTGCCTGGAAATATGGGTAGCCCGTGGTAGGTCCTCGGTCGTCGGTCATCGTCGGTCGTCGGTCGTCGGCGGCCCCGGCAATCTCGTCAGCTTGACAGTCGCAGTCGTATTTCCAGGGATGACGGGTGAGTCGTGACCGACCAACTCCCTCGCGTGCGCCTGGCTGTCCCAACACCCACACCCACGCTCCCCGCACCCTAACCCCTCTCGGTCCAAGAAAGACGCCCTGGTTCGGAATACCTTTCCGAACCAGGGCGTCGGGGAACCATATCGCCGCGATCTCGTAGGGGCAGGCCCCCGTGACCGTGCCCGCTTGCGGCCGTGCCTGCTCCCGTGACCGTGCCCGCTTGTGCCCGCGCCTGCCTCTACTCTGGCTGGGGAGCGTCCTTGCCGCCGACCAGCGCCTTGACGGCCAGGGCGCCAAGCGCGACGCCCGCCACACCGACCGCCGCGCCAACGGCGGCGGGATTGAGACCGCGCTTTTCCAGCTCCTCGACCACCGGCTGGAGACGCTGCTGGGGGGTCACGCCGAAGGCCAGCCGCATGACGGCCGCGCCGGCCGTGTAGTGGCCTGGCTCGCGCAGGATGGTCGCCACGTCCCAGTCGAGGGGCGGGTTGCCCACGGCATAGCCGTAGGGGCGGGTGAACTGCATCAGCCCCTCCTTGCCATGGATGCGGCCATAGCCCGACTGCTTGATGCCGCCAAAGGGCAGCATCGGCACGCCGAACTGGGCGATGGTGTCATTAATGACCACCGACGCGGCGTGAATCTGGCGTGCGACGCGCCTGGCGCGCTCCAGATCGGCGCTCCAGACAGATGCGCCCAGACCGAAATCGTTGTCGTTCGCCATGCGAATCGCCTCGGCCTCGTTGCGCACCTTCACGATGGGCAACAGTGGGCCGAAGGTCTCCTCCTTCATGAGGAGCATACTGTGGTCCACGTCCACCAAAACAGTTGGCTCGACGTACATGCCCTCGATGCTGCCGCCGAGGAGGATGCGCGCTCCCTTGGCCAGGGCATCGTCCAGGTGGCGACGAATGATGGCAACCTGGCGCGGATCGGTGATTGGCCCCATGTAGTACGGGCTTTCCTTCTCCGTGGTGAAGCCGACCTTGATACGTTTCGTCTCTTCGACAGCCAGGCGCACGAACTCGTCGTACACTGCCCCGACGACGTAGCAGCGCTCCACCGCCATGCACGTCTGGCCACTGTTGAAGTACGCGCCCCACGTGCCCCAGTGGGCGGCGGCGGGTAGGTCGGCGTCCTCCAGCACCAGCATCGCATCCTTGCCACCCAGCTCGCACGACACGGGGATGAGGTGCTCAGCGGCCGCGGCCGTGACCTTTTTACCCGTGGGCGTCGAGCCGGTCAGGAAGATGTAGTCGGGGGCCGCCTGAATCAGCGCGCTACCCACCGCCCCGTCGCCGTGGACGACGCGCAGATAGGGGGATAGCTCCGGCACCCGGTCGAATAGTCGCTCCATCATCACGCCACTGGCGGCTGTCACCTCCGATGGCTTGAGGATGACCGTGTTGCCTGCCAGGAGCGCGGCGACCACCGGCGGCAGCGATAGGGCGAAGGGGTAGTTCCAGGGGGCAATGACGAGAACGACCCCGTAGGGACGATACTCGACGTGGCATTGCTTGAACAGGTACAGGCCCGAGCTGACGGAACGCGGCTTGAGCCATTTCTCGGCGCTGGCGCAATAGCTATTCAGCATATCGACGGTCATGAAGACCTCGATCAGGGCATCCTGGCGGCTCTTGCCGCAATCCTGATTGAGGACTTCGGTAATCTCGTCCAGGGAGTCGAGCATCACCCCTTGCAGCTTGCGCAGGGCGCGCACTCGCTCGCGCACAGGCTTGGCGCTCCACAGGTCGAAGGCCGTTCGCATCCGCTGCACGGCCAGCGCCGCGTCGTCGGTAGTCGCCATGTCCACCGCGCCGAAGGGCTTGCTGGTGGCAGGGTTCATGAAGGTCAGCACGATTCCTCCTGACGCGGTTCACCCGCGCTATCAAGCACAAGCGCATCAGGCCACGAAGGCGTGAAGCGGACTCCATAAACCCTTCGTAGCTTGATGCGCTGTGTGTCCTTTGTCTCAACCTCGGCTCGGATGCCTACCCGGAGGGGCCTCTAGTCGGCTGCCAGTTGTACGGCGGGCCACAACTCGGATAGGGCGAAGTCCAGGCCGAGCTGCGAGAGCCTGGCGGGCGTGGGTCGCCCCGACGTCCAGTCCCAGCCGCGAACATCGTAGTATTCGCGCAACATGGCGCTGAGGTCGGGGACGACGCCTTCGGTGCCGCCGACGTACATCGGCTCCATGAGCAGCCTGGGCAGCTTGTCGTGATGCCGCGACAGGCCGCGGCGGTTATTGAAGATGCGCTTCAGGTTCCAGGCGCGCTCGCCCAGGAACAGGCCCTCTTGCAGACTGACCTCGCGGCCGATGGCGGCCGATAGCATGCCCACTACGCCGTGGGGGTCTGGATTGGAGAACATGCACATGATGAGACTGTTATACAGGCTGCGCCAGTCCTGGATACGGGCCGACGCGAAGGCTTTACCTTCTGACGATGAGCGGTCGAGCATGTCCAGGCCCAACTCACCCAACGCGCGACCCAACTCCACCCAGTACATGTCGCCCTGGTTGTGGCACGCGCCGCGCGGTGAGGTGGCATAGATCAGGCTCATGCCGGTCATGGCGCGCGGATCGTGCATCGCCACTTCGAGGCCGTTGACCTGGACGGCCAGGTCCTCCGCGCCGAAGCGCCGCCCCAGCGCACGCGAGCCTTCGCCCAGCACGACGCCGAAGCCTTGCTGGCGGGCGATCATGCCGACGAGTTGGATGGCCGTGCCCACGTCGCCCCAGCGCAGGATGAGGCCGCCGGTGTCCTCGGCCGTGATGATACCCTGGTTGAACAGGTAGTAGGCGAAGGCGATGGTCGAGCCGACGGAGATAGTGTCCAGGCCGAAGGCGTTGCACAGGTGATTGGCGTAGGCCACAGCCTCCAGGTCGTCACTCAGGATAAGGGAGCCGAAGGCGGCGACGGTCTCGTATTCGGGGCCATCGATGCGCGCTTCCTTGTACACGCCGCGCGTCTCGACGATGCGCCAGCACGAGATGGGGCAGGTGTGGCACGCGCCAATGCCGGTCTGGATAGTCTCCTTCATGACGGAGCCGCTCAGCTTCTCGGCGCCGTCGAAGAAACCTTCCGTCCAGTACTTGTTGGGCATGTCGCCGATCATCATCAGGTAGTCAACGCCGCCCGCTGTGCCGGTCTCGCGGAACATGCGGACGCTGAAGTCCTCCTTCAGTTCCTTGTACGCGCCCTTGACCACCTCGCGGAAGCGCGCCTCGTCGGGCAGCGGAATCTTGCCCGTACCGTGGGCCAGGATGGCCTTGAGACGCTTGGACCCCATCACCGCGCCCAGGCCGCCGCGGGCTGCGATGCGCGCCTCGTCGTTGACGATGCCCGCGATGGGCAGGCGGTGCTCGCCGCCAGGGCCGATGCATGCCACACTGGAGCGGGGCTGGTTGAACTCGGCCTTTAGCTCCTCCTGGGTGACGTAGACGTCCTTGCCCCACAGGTGGCGCGCGTCGTGCAGCTCAGCCACCCCGTCGCGAATGATCAGGCTGACGGGGTGGGCCGCCTGGCCGGTGACGATGATGCCGTCGTAGCCCGCGTAGCGCAGTTGCGCGCCGAAGCGACCGCCCGTGTTGGACTCGCCCCAACGCCCCGTCGCGGGCGACAGGGCAACCGCCACATGACGGCCGCAGGCCGGCGCGGCCGTGCCCACCAGCGGCCCTGTCATGAAGATAAGTGGCGCTTCAGGGCTGAGCGGCTCTGTGGCGGCGTCCGTCATGTCCCACAAGTAGCGCGCCGCCAGCCCGCTGCCGCCAATATAGTCGCGGACGTAGGTCTCGTTGAGAGGCTCGTCGTTCACGGTCCCGCGACCCAGATCCACACGGAGCAGCTTACCCTGATACCCATGCATAGTCGTCCGCCTTAACGAAGCCTAGCGAATGGGGATTAGAGATTGGTGGCCGGAGACTGGTCTCCCATCTCCAATCCCTAATCTCCTCCCTAGTTGGTGGGCGCGTCGGCGCTGGCCTTCGCCCGTTCCTCTTCCAGGAGCACACGTCGCAGGAACTTGCCGACCTGGCTCTTGGGTAGCTCAGTGCGGAACTCGACGCTCGACGGAACCTTGTAAGGGGCCAGGTGCTCGCGACAGAAGGCGCGAATCTCGTCCTCGGTGGCCGTCTGGCCCGGCTTGAGAACCACGTAGGCCTTGACGGTCTCGCCGCGGGTTGGGTGCGGCACGCCGGCAACCACGGCCTCGGCGATCTTAGGATGCTTGAACAGCACCTCTTCCACGTCGCGGGGGTAGATGTTGTAGCCCGACGCGATAATGAGGTCCTTCTTGCGGTCGACAATCTTGAAGTAGCCGTCCTCGTCCATCTC
>DAOUDG010000101.1:0-19396 GCA_034431435.1 Anaerolineae bacterium
GCTGCGCCAGACGCTGTACGAGAGTGTCGAGGCCCTCCAGGCCGATCTCGACCACTGGCTGTCCTTCTACAACTACGAGCGACCGCATCAAGGCTACCGCAACATGGGCAAGCGCCCGATTGACACCATCAACAACTTCGCCAAGATGGCCTAGTTGTTAGACATGATCCTTAGGGATACAAGTTAGGTTAGGTGCGCAGAGGATCGTTGTCCTTCGTGGGTGGTCGGTGGTCACGATCCCAGGGTGTGCATGGTGGGCGCGAGGGCGGCGTAGAGGCCGTGGTAGAGGGGGTAGGCGCTACGGTAGGTGGCGACGGCGGCGGGGTCAGCCCTGTCCTCGCCGGTCACGCGCACCGTCCTGTCACAGGCGGCGCGCACGTCGGGCCACACGCCCGCGCCCACCCCCGCCAGCAGCGCCGCGCCGTAGGCCGCGCCCTCGGTGGTGTTGACGGTCGCCAGGTTGGCGTCCAGGATGCTGGCGAGGATGCCCCGCCACAGCGCGCTCTTCGCGCCGCCGCCGGAGACGCGCACCTGCTCGGCTGCGCCCAACCCCGCCGCGCGCATCAACTCGAAGCCATCCTTCAACCCGTAGCCGACGCCTTCCAGCACGGCCCGCGTCAGGTGGCCGCGCCCGTGGCGCACCGTCAGGCCCACCCACGCGCCCCGCGCCGCCGGGTCCGGGTAGGGCATGCGCTCGCCGGTCAGGTAAGGCAGGAACAGCAGCCCCTCCGCCCCCGTCGGCGCGCCCGCCGCCTCGGCGGTCAGGTCATCGAAGCTCAGGTCGGGGGCCACGCTGTCGTGGTACCACTGGAAGCTGCCCGCCGCCGATAGCATGACGCCCATCAGGTGCCACATGCCGGGCACGGCGTGGCAGAAGGCGTGCAGCCGCCCCTCGCGCTCGACGCGGTAGGCGTCGGAGGCGGCGAACACGACGCCCGACGTACCCAGGGCGATGGACACCAGCCCCTCGCGCACGATGCCGCTGCCCACCGCGCCCGCCGCCTGGTCGCCCGCGCCGCCGACGATGGGCGTGCCGGCTAGCAGGCCGGTGACCGCGGCCGCCTCGCGGCTGACGCGGCTACTGACCACGGGCGACTCAGTGACCTCGGGCAGCCAGGCGCGGGGGATGTCCAGGGCAACCAGCGCCTCGTCCGACCACTGGCGGTCGCGGACGTTGAGGAGCGACGTCCCGGAGGCGTCCGACACATCAGAGAAGAACTCGCCGCTGAGCCTGTAGCGCACGTAGTCCTTGGGCAGCAGGACTTTGGCGACGCGGCGGTAGGCGTCCGGCTCGTTCTCGCGGGTCCACAGTATCTTGGGCGCGGTAAAGCCGGTCAGGACCGGGTTGCCGGTGATGTCCAGGACGCGCTGCGCGCCAATGGCCTGGCTGATCGCCTCGCACTGGCGAACGGTACGCTGGTCGTTCCACAGGATGGCCGGGCGGATGACCTCGCCGTGGCCGTCGAGCAGGCACATGCCGTGCATCTGGCCGGTCAGGCCGACGGCGGCCACGTCCTGCCCGGTCGCGCCCGCCTTGTCCAGGGCGGCGCGGATGCTCTTGACCGTGCCATCCCAGAACTGGTCGGGGCGCTGCTCGGTCCAGCCGGGGCGCGGCCGCTCGAAGGGGTAGCTGGTCGAAGCGACAGCGACGACCCCGCCCGCCGCGTCGATGAGCAGCGCCTTGGTGGCCGTGGTCGAGGAGTCGATGCCGAGCAGGTAGGTGGGCATGGGCAGCCCCTCTCAGCGCGCGCCCAGCAACACCTCGACGGTGAGCTGGTCGAGTCGCTCGTAGCGCAGGTCGCGCTGGCCGAGGGCGACGCGGTCGAAGCTGGCCGCCTTGAGGGCGGCGGCGGCGGCGCGGCTATAGGGGACGAGCAGGGCGGCCGCGCCCGCGTCCTGGGCATGGATATCGGCGACGAGGGCCTGAATCTCGGCGTCGGCGTTCCAGCGGGCGGCGCGCTCCTTGAGGATGAGGTAGGTGCGCATGCAGCCGCGAGCGAAATCCTTGACACCCTCGCGGCCCTCGGTGCGGTAGGCGTGGGCATCGAAGTGGCGCATGCCCGCATAGCCCACGTCTTCGAGGAACTTGACGACGAAGAAACTCTGCTTGAGATTGTGGGAGCCGAAGCGGAAGTCCTGGTCGTAGCGGGCGAAGTTCTGATCGTTGAGATCGATGTGGAACAGCTTGCCCGCGTCCCACGCCTGGGCGATGGCGTGCATGAAGTTGAGGCCCGCCATGTGCTCGTGGGCCATCTCAGGGTTGACGCCGACCATCTCCGGATGGTCGAGGGTCTGGATGAAGGCCAGCATGTGGCCGGTGGTCGCCAGGTACAGGTCGCCGCGCGGCTCGTTGGGCTTGGCCTCCAGGGCGAACTTGAGGTCGTAGCCCTGGTCGCGGGCGTACTCGCACAGGAAGTTGAGGGCGTCGCGGAAACGCTTGCCCGCGTCCAGCGCGTTCTTGGTCGCGTCGCTCTCAGTTCCCTCGCGGCCGCCCCAGAACACGTACACCTTCGCCCCCAGCTCCACGCCCAGGTCGATGGCGCGCAGCGTCTTCTGTAGGGCGTAGGCGCGGACGCGGGCATCGTTGGACGTGAACGCGCCATCCTTGAAAGCCGGGTCGGTGAACAGGTTGGTGGTCGCCATGGGTACGACGAGGCCGGTTTCCTTCAGCGCGGCCTTGAAGTCGCGGACGATGCGGTCACGCTCGGCGGGCGTGGCGTCGATGGGCACGAGGTCGTTGTCGTGGAAGTTGACGCCATAGGCGCCGACCTCGGCCAGCAGGTGAACGGCCTCGACCGGCGGCAGCGGCGCGCGCACCGGCTCGCCGAAGGGGTCGCGGCCCACGTTGCTCACGGTCCACAGGCCAAAAGTGAAACGGTGTTCGGGGTGGGACTGGAAGAGGTCGGACACGATGGAGTCTCCTATGCCAATGCTGTCGCCATCCCAATCAACGACGAAGGACCAGGAACCAATGGGGAGGGCTTATTGGTCGCTGGTCCTTTGTCGTTGGTCATGGGGCAGAAGGTTCTCGGGCAGTCTGACAACCGCTGTAGGATGGGGCCACTCAGCCAGACAGGCTCACCCGCCCGCCTGCCAGCGCACGACGGGCTTACGGGCGGCGGCCACGTCGTCGGGGCGACTGATGGGCGTGGTGTGGGGCGCTTCCTTGACCAGGTCGGGCGTCTCCTGGGCCTCGCGGGCGATGCGGGTCATGGCTTCGATGAAGGTGTCCAGGGTGGCGCGCGTCTCGGTCTCGGTCGGCTCGATCATCAGCGCCTCTTCCACGATGAGGGGGAAGTACACCGTCGGCGGGTGGATGCCGAAGTCGATGAGCCGCTTGGCGATGTCCAGGGTGCGCACGCCGAGTTTCGCCTGCTGGCGGCCGCTAAAGACGGCCTCGTGCATGCAGATACGGTCGTAGGGCAGGTCGTAGACGCCGGTCAGGCGGGCGCGGATGTAGTTGGCGTTGAGTACCGCGTTCTCGCTCACCGCGCGCAGACCGTCGGGTCCCAGGCTGCGGATGTAGGTATAGCCGCGCACGGCGTTGCCGAAGTTGCCGTAGAAGGCGCGGACGCGGCCGATGCTATGGGGGCGGTCGTAGTCGAGATAGTACTCGGGGCCGCTCGCGTCGTCGCGCCTCGCCACGACGGGAGCGGGCAGGAAGGGGATGAGGTCGGCCCGCACCGCTGTGCCGCCCGCACCGGGGCCGCCACCGCCGTGGGGGACGGAGAAGGTCTTGTGCAGATTGTAGTGCAGGATGTCGCAGCCCAGGTCGCCGGGGCGGGCGATACCGAGAACGGCGTTCATGTTGGCGCCGTCGCAGTAGACCAGGCCGCCGCGCTCGTGGACGAGGCTGGTGACGGTGAGGATGTTCTCCTCGAACAGGCCCAGGGTGTTGGGGTTGGTGAGCATGATGCCCGCCACCGTGTCGTCCATCTCGGCGCGCAGCGTGTCCAGGTCGAGGTTGCCGCGCGCGTCGGTGGGGATGTGGGTGACGCTGTAGCCGACCATGGCCGCCGTGGCAGGGTTGGTGCCGTGGGCCGAGTCGGGGACGAGGATACGGGTGCGCTTCTCGTCGCCGCGCGCACGGTGGTACGCCATGATGATGAGGACGCCGGTTAGCTCGCCATGCGCGCCGGCCGAGGGCTGAAGCGTCACACCGGGCAGGCCCGCGATCGCGCCCAGGTCCTGCTGCAACTCATATAGCAGGCGTAGCGCGCCCTGGGCCGTCGCCTCCGGCTGGTAAGGGTGCAGCATCAGGAAACCGGGAAGCGTCGCCGCCCAGTCGTTCACCCTGGGGTTGTACTTCATGGTGCACGAGCCGAGGGGGTAGAAATGGGTATCGACGCTGAAGTTGAGCTGCGACAGGCGCGTAAAGTGGCGCACCAGATCGATCTCGCTGACTTCAGGCAGCGGCAGGTCAGCGCGCGTCAGCCCGGCGGGCACGTCGGCGGCAGGCACGTCCACCTCGGGCAGGCGGCCGGGGTTGTGGCCCGGCTGGCTCAACTCGAACAGCAGTGGCTCGATGATTTTCTCATTGGTGCGTTCGTGTGTCAGCATCAGGTCTCCTCGCCAGTCAATGCTAGGCGGTCTTGTACCCACTCAGAAGCGCGTCCACCCAGGCCGTGTCGGCGTCCGACATGGGCGGCGGTGGCGGTGGTTGGCTGTAGTCAAGACGAAGCGCGTACGCGCCCCGCCCGTATATGGTCGTCAGAGCCGCGCCCAGGTCTAAGGGCACGTCAGGGTCCGGCTGGACCAGCGGCACAGGCAGGACCGGCAGTTGGTCCTCGAGTTGGATCGGCCACACGGCGACCGTTGGGCGTCGCTCGGCGCGGCTGAGTACGACGTAGTAGGGCGCGACTGGCACGGGCCGCTCCAGGGGCGGGCGCTCGCCGCCGCGCAACAGATCGATCTCCAGCAGATGGGCCGCCGAGGCCAGAATCTCCCGCCGCTTGTGGAGGTACTCATCCCGCCCCTCACTCGTGCGGCGCTTGTTCGCAGGCGACAGAATCTCGATGGCCGTCACCAGTTCGTGGGACTCGGTCAGGAAGACCTGGACCCGGTACAGGCGCACGGGCGTCTCGACCAACACCTGACTCTCGACGGGCGGTGCGGCAATCATGGGCGCTGCGGCCGACTCGCGCCGGCCAGGCTGCGCCTCGATAATGCCTACATCAGGCAAGCGGCGGCGCGGCTGGCCGATGCCGAGCAGTTCGTAGGACACGAAGGGCGTCAGCGCGGCGTAGTAACGCGGCTGGATCAGGCGGTTCAACTGGGCCTGAATCTCAGTCGCCAAGTTGTTGTGGAAGTCGGGCCAGACGGCCGCGCCTTCGATGTAAGGGTCCATGCCCGGAAACGGTGAGGGCACGGGCATCACTCCTCTAGGTGCATCCGGAGGGCGGGCAACCGCACCCCTACCATTCCTCCGCGCTCGTCCCGGCTCGTCCGCATCCCATATCTTTCAGCCATGTCCGTAACCGGGCGTTGAAGTCGTCGGGCCGTTCCAGATGGGGCGTGTGGCCCGCGCCCTCTACCCACCACGTCGCGTGGTTCGGCAAGCCTGCCTCCAGCGCGGCTACCTGGTGTCGCGTCGAGAGCGAGTCGGCCGTGCCCTGGATGATGAGCGTCGGCTGCGAGATGTAGGGTAGCTCGGCTCGCATGTCCCACGTGCCCATGTCCGCGCTCGTCCAGCACGCCAGCCATGTCGCCCCCAGCGCCGCGCCCTTGACGCCATGCAGGCGTTCCAGGTAGCGGCGCAGTGAAGCGGGCCAGTGGTCAGGCGGGCCGTAGGCGCGCAAGACATCCAGGGTTTCCGCCTCGGCAAAGACGTGGGCCGCCTCCACCACCAGCGAGCGCACTCGGCCAGGATGCCGCCGCGCCAGCCACAGGGCGACCGTCCCGCCATCGCTGTGGCCGACGACGTGGGCCGCCTCGATACCCAGCGCGTCCAGCAGGGTGGCCTGCTCGTCGGCGTCGGCGGCGAAAAAGCCGTCGTCGAAGGCCGGGCGCGGGTCAGAGTGGCCGTAGCCCCAGCGGTCGGCGGCGATGACACGGTGGTCAGGCGCGAGGACCTGCAAGGTCTCGCGCCACTCGGCCAGGCTGCCCAGCCCCGGATGGAGCAGGAGAACCGGCGGGCCATCGCCCTCGACGACGTAGAACAGGCGGTGGCCGTTGACGGTCAGGTAGGGCACGGGGCAACCTCAACCAGGCTGGCGCGCGTCAGCCGCCGCGTGTTAAGGGTCATGCGCCACGTAGCGCAGCCACCAGGCGGTCGATCTGGGCGCGGCTATTCATCTCGGTCACAGCCCACAGGCTCGCGCCCGCCAGTTCGGGGTAGAAGCGCGTCAGGTCGTAGCCGCCGATGATCTTGTGGCTCAGCAAAGCGTCGTTCATGGCCGCCACGGGGCGCGGCCCGCGCAGCGCGAACTCCTTGAAGAAGGGCGCGTCGAAGACCAGCTCGAAGCCGGGCAGGGACGCCATCGCCTGCGCCGCGTAGTGGGCGCGGTGGTAGCTCAACTCGGCGGCGCGCTTGACGCCATGCTTGCCCATCGCCGCCAGATACACCGTCGCCGCCAGGGCCACCAGCGCCTCGTTGGTGCAGATGTTGGAGGTAGCTTTCTCGCGGCGGATGTGTTGCTCGCGGGCCTGGAGAGTCATGACGAAGGCGCGGCGACCCTCGTGGTCGAGGGCCTGGCCGATGACGCGGCCCGGCAACTGGCGGACATGCTTCATCTGGGTGGCGAACAGGCCGAGGTACGGCCCCCCATAATAGGGCGGCAGGCTGATGGACTGGCCCTCGCCGACGACGATGTCCACGTCGAACTCACCGGGCGGCTTGAGCAGCCCCAACGCGATGGGGTCGACGTTGACGACGACCAACGCGCCCGCCGCGTGGGCGATGTCCACGATGGGGGCCAGGTCCTCGATGACGCCGAAGAAGTTGGGGTACTGGACCGCGACCGCCGCCGTCTCCCGGTCCACGAGCTTGCGCAGGGCGTCCAGGTCGACGCGGCCCGCCGCGTCGTACTCAGCCGTCTCGATGGGCAGGCGCAGCCCCTGGGTGTAGGTTCGCACGACGTGGCGGTACTCAGGGTGAACGGTGCGCGCCAGGACGAGCTTGTCGCGGCGCGTGACGCGCGCCGCCATGAGGGCAGCCTCGGCGAGGGCCGTCGAGCCGTCGTACATGGAGGCGTTGGCGACCTCCATGCCCGTCAACTGGCAGACCATCGTCTGGTACTCGTAGATGGCCGTCAGCGTGCCCTGGCTGATCTCCGGCTGATAGGGGGTATAGGCAGTATAGTACTCGCCGCGGTTGATGATGTGCATGACCACCGGCGGGATATAGTGATTGTACGCGCCCGCGCCGAGAAAGCTGGTATACTCAGCCAGGTTGGCATTGTCGCTCGCCAGTTGGGCCAGGCGTTGCTCTAGCTCCAGCTCGGACAGAGCAGGCGCCAGGTCGAGGGCCGGGAACCGCTGTCCGGCCGGCACGTCGGCGAACAGCGCGTCGAGCGACGGCACACCGATGGTCGAGAGCATCGCCTGTCGGTCGGCGTCGGTGAGAGGGATAAAGTTCATGCCTCGCCTCCTGGGTTATCCACGCTCCGGATGAGCCGCGCGAACTCATCCCGCGTGATCTCCATGCGCAACTCCTCCTGGAAGCGCAACCCAAAGGGGAAGCGGCGCTTGGCGCCCACCGCCTGGAAGCCCACCTTCCCAAAGGATCGCTGCGCACGGTAGTTGTCGGTATAGGTATAGAGTTGAATCTTCTGAAAACCGGCTGCAAAGAACAGGTGTCGCAGCAGGGTGCGAATGGCGTCCGTGCCATACCCCTGACTCCAGCGGTTCTTCTCACCCAGGACCACGCCTAGCGTCGCCAGGCTGCGCGAGGCATCGATGTCGAAGATACCCACGCGGCCAATCAACTCGCCGCTCTCGGTGAGGATGACGTACACCTGCTGGTCGCGGCGGCGTTGCTCGCGGGGAAAGGCCGCCTTGAACTCGGAGAAGGACATATGCAGCGGCATGCCCCCACTCCAGCGTAGCACCTCGTCGTCGCGGCCCCATTTGTAGACGCGCCGCAACTCATCCTCGGTGAAGGGATGGTCGTAGGGGCGCAGCGTCACCCGCTCGCCGTGGAGCAGTTCGCTATCAAGGTCACGTTGAGGGGCCGCTTCAGTCACAATGTCTACTTTGCTCGCTTGTAGAAGGGGCGCTTGACGATGCGCGCCGCCACCGGCTGGCCGCGAATGATGATGTCGAGGTCGCCCCCGACGGCGACATACTCGGGCTTGACGTAGCCCATGCCAATGGCCTTGCCCAGCGTCGGCGACTGGGTTCCGCTGGTGACGACACCGATGACCTGGCCGTCCTTGCTGATCTCGTAGCCGCCACGCGGGATACCGCGCCCGACCATCTCGAAGCCGATCAGGCGCTTGGCAGGGCCGTTGGCCCTGGCGGCGGCCATCACCTCGCGGCCGTTGAAGTCGCCCTTGTCGAGGCTGACGAAGCGCGGCAGGCCCGCCTCGATGGGGTTGGTCTCGGCGTCCAGCTCGTGACCGTAGAGGGGCATGGCGGCCTCGAGGCGTAGCGTGTCACGCGCCCCCAGCCCGGCCGGGCGCAGGCCGTGGTCGGCGCCGGCCGCCATGAGCGCGGCCCACAGGGCCGGGGTATCGGCGGCAGCGACCATGATCTCGAAGCCATCCTCGCCGGTATAGCCAGTGCGCGAGACGAGGGCATCGATGCCCGATACCTGGCCGCGACGGGCGGTGTAGTAACCCAGCGCGGCGGAATCAACGTCGGTAGCAGGCCGCAGGATGTCAACGGCGCGCGGCCCTTGCAGGGCCACCAGGCCGTAGTCGTCGGAGCGGTCGACCACCTGGGCGTCGAAGCCGTCTACCTGGCCGCGCATCCAGTCGAAGTCCTTGTCCTTGTTGGAAGCGTTGACGACGGCGAGGTAGTCATCGTCGCCGAGGCGATAGATAATGAGGTCGTCGATCGCGCCGCCGTCGGGGTAGCACATGATGGTGTACTGGGCATCGCCGAGGGCCATCTTGGTCGCATCGTTCGTCACGAGACGCTGGAGGTAGGCGAGGGCCTGGGGACCGCGAATCTCGATCTCGCCCATGTGGCTGACGTCGAACAGGCCCGCTGCCTCACGCACGGCGCGATGCTCGTCGAGGATGCCGTCAGGGTATTGGACGGGCATGTCCCAGCCGCCGAACTCGACCATGCGCGCGCCGAGAGCGCGGTGTGTCTCGTAGAGCGGCGTGCGCTTGGGAATAATCGCCGCGGGCGTCTCTGCCATGATGCCTCCTTGCCAGTGTCGATTGAGAGCGTTGCTTAGCCTTGCTGTGCCTCTGTGCCGCTGGGTTCCAGGTCTGAGATAGAGTGACCCGCTTGCTCGGTCGTCGCCTCCTCCGTGGACTGCGGCCAGACAAGCGACGCGACGACCGAGATGACCAGGATAGCGGCGATGACCAGCAAGGACACGCCGATAGGGATGTGAACAAAGTCGATCAGGACCATCTTGGCGCCGATGAAGGTGAGCACCGCCGCCAGGCCAAACTTCAGGTAGTGGAACAGAACCATGACCCCGGCCAGGGCGAAGAATAGCGAGCGCAGGCCGAGAATGGCAAACACATTCGATGTGTAGACGATGAACGGGTCAGTCGTCACGGCGAAGATGGCCGGGATAGAGTCCAGCGCGAACAGAACATCCGTCGTCTCGACCATGACCAGCACGATAAGCAGCGGCGTCGCCATCAGGCGGCCCATGTCGCGGATAAAGAACCGCCCGCCGTGGTAATTGGGCGTGACAGGCATCAGGCGGCGCACAAAGTTGACGACAGGATTCTTCTCAGGGTGAATCTCATCCTCGCCCTTGCGCGCCATGCGCAGCCCAGTGAAGATCAGGAATGCGCCGAAGACGTAGATGAGCCAGTGGAAGCGCGCGATCAGCGCCGCCCCCGCGATGATGAACACAAAGCGCATCACGAGCGCGCCTAGCACGCCCCAGAATAGCACCCGATGCTGGTATATCGCAGGAACAGCGAAATAGGAAAAGATGAGCAGGAAGACAAACAGGTTGTCGACGCTCAACGATTTCTCGATCAGATAGCCCGTCAGAAACTGGAGGGCGACTTCGCTGCCCTGCCACCACCAGACGACCACGTTGAAGGCCAGGGCGAGGGCGATCCAGAACGCGCTAAAGAGCAGCGCTTCTTTGACCTTGACCACATGGGCATTGCGATGAAACACCAACAGGTCAAGGACCAGCATGCAGACGACAAATATGTTAAAGGCAATCCATATCGACAGGGGGGTATCTATCGCCAAGTTACTTCCTCCGCAACCGTCCTGCTGTGGCGTGACGGTCGACTGCTTTCATTGTATGCCCCGTCAGGCGAAAAGTCAACGCATTATAGCGGGGCACGCCCTCGCAGCGCGCAACGGCGCGGTCGAGGCTAGCCAACGACAAACGGCCAGGGACCAATGGATATCGCTCATTGGCCCCTGGACTCTGGTTCTCGGCCCCTTACCCGCCCTTCTTGCTCAGGTGGGGTAGGAACTGGCGGTAGGGGCAGGCGGCGGTACGCAGGTTGAAGGGAATGGCTTCCTGGAACTCAATCTCGCCGCCGCCCTGGTCGCTCAGGCTCAGCGTCCCCAACGCTGGCTGGCCCTGGAGGCGCGGCCTCAACTCAAGCAGAGTATCGCCGCAATTGCCCACGACGCGGAAAGTAACGATGGCGACCGTGCCACCACCATTGACGGGTGGTTCGGGGTGGACGCGCGTGCCCACAAACTGAACGAAGCCCGATTGGTTGTCGACCACATTCTGAACGAAGAAGGAGCCGCCAGGGAAGAGGCTGCCTGCCTTGACCTGTATCCCCGCCAGGTCCGGGTTGGCGTCGATTACTTGAAAGGCTCCTGCGTCAAATCTCCAGCCCAGATCCGCGCCATAGAAGTTCTGCAGGTTGCTCAACTGCACCGTGACGGTCACGACGTCGCCGACGGCGTAGACTTCCTGGTGGGGGGTGACGTCGATGGCGGATTGGGCCAGTTGTGGGGCGGCCGTCGCCGGTTGGCCGACAAGGGCGAGGGCGGCGGCGACCGTCACGAGCGCCGCCACGAGCGAGGTCCAGAGCATGCGGGGGGACATCCTGCCTCCTTGCTTGGGATAGCGACACGACAGGTCGCGTCGCTACAAAATTGTACCATCTCTCATGCCTAGACGCTGAACGGGGCTGACAATGACGGGGGGGCGCGAAAAAGCCCTGCCCCCTCGCGTGGGGGCAGCCACGGAGGGGGCGGAGGCGGACCGGACCGCCTGAGGGGACCAGGCGCTGGCTATCTCTCGCGGTCGACCTGGAGCAGGGGCAGCAGGATGCAGGTTGTCTTCACCTGGGCAGAGCCACCGGTAGTGACGGGCAGCGGCTCGGCGGCCGGGCTGGACAGGGCCAGGGAGGCCTGGCTCAGGTCGAAGGTGGCCGTGCCGCAGCCGACGCTGAAGGTCGCCTCAAAGAGGGTGTGGCCCCGCTGGCCCGTCGGCATGGCGCCCAATTGCGAGCCTACCAGCTGCACCAGCTTGAGGTCATCAGCCGCGTCCTTCACCTCGGGCGGTCGCTTGAAGTACGTAT
The DNA here is from genome assembly GCA_034431435.1 of Anaerolineae bacterium. Taxonomy (GTDB): domain Bacteria; phylum Chloroflexota; class Anaerolineae; order Epilineales; family JAHCIE01; genus JAHCIE01. Next base: position 11,640 of record DAOUDG010000101.1, read on the forward strand.
CATCGACAAACAGGTCACCCAGGCGCGCCCCGTCGAAGCGTAGTACGGCCGGATCGAAGGGCAGATTGACCTCGGCGGCATAGACATCAGCGTTGTCATCGACCTCGACGGCGACGGTTACCTTGTCGCCCGCGAAGTAGATGGTCTTCGGGTTGCGGACGACCAGGCGCGCGTTGACGGCGGCGGCCGTCTTGGCGGTGGGCGCGTCGGTGGCGGCCAGCGCGCCGCCGGCCGGCTTGCCCTGCTGACTGCCGTCGGTGGGACCATAGCGGTCGAAGTTCTGGCTGACCAGCACCAGGTCGAAGATGTTGACCGAGCCGTCGCCGTTGATGTCGGCCCGCTCATCCCAGTTCGGCGCGCCCGGCGCCGCATCGTAGGCAGTCGCCACCTTCGCCAGGTCGAACAGGTTGATGACCTTATCGCCGTTGGCGTCGCCCGCGATCATGTACATGTCGCCCAAAGGTGTATCGACGCTGACGACCTCGATGGTGCGACTGATAGGCAGATACCCCTGCATCTGCACCTCGACAATGCGGGTGCCGAAGGGCGACCCGGCGATGCTGAAGGCGCCGGTCTCGTCGGTCAGCGCCGTGCCCGACGCGCCGCCATCAATGAGGACGCGGGCGTTGGCGTAGTTGGTGCGGCCCTGGAGGATGATACGACCGGTCACGTCGTCAACCCAGGCCCGTGTCTGGCAGCTCACCTGGTTGGAATAGGCCGAGAACTGGCCGGTGTTGCTGTTGTAGGCGCGGGCGCGGAAGAAGTACAGGGTGTTGCTGGCCAGACCGCTATCGCGGTACGCCGTCGGTGTGGCCGATCGCGGCGGCAGGTCCGACCAGTTCACCAGGTTGCGCGAGCGCTCGATGTAGACCTGGGTCACGTTGGGATCGGTGAGCGCCCACGACAGGTCGATCATGGAGTAGGAGACGGTGAGGCAGCTGAGGACAACGCCGCCCGGCTGGGCTGGCGCGCCGCACGTCGTCGCGCCGCTCCATGCCGTCGGCTGGCCGCCGACCACGCCGCGCACCTGATAGGTGTAGGGCTGGCCCGGCGTCAGCTCGCTGTCGTAGAAGGTGGTGGCGTTACCCGGCAGCGTCTTGATGGCGCCGCTGGAGAACTGCGGCGTGCGCGTGACCTCGATGCTGTCGAAGGAGCCGCCGTTGACCCACTGGAGCGCAACCTGGTTCGGCCCTGACTGGTAGTTACAGATCAGATCGAAGGGTTGGTTGGGCGTCGCGGTGGGCGTGGGCGTGTTGGTCGCCGTCGCGGTGGGCGTGTTGGTGGCGGTCGGCGTCGCCGTCGCGGTGGGCGTGTTGGTGGCGGTCGGCGTGCGCGTCGGCGTCTGGGTGTTGGTCGGTGTATTCGTCGGCGTGCAATTCGGGCACGGCGAGGGTGTAATGGTCGGCGTCGAGGTGTTGGTCGGCGGCACGGTGTTCGTCGGCGTCGAGGTGTTGGTCGGCGGCACGGTATTGGTCGGCGTCGAGGTATTCGTCGGCGTCGGCGTGTTGGTGGGCGTATTGGTGGGCGTGTTGGTGGGCGTATTGGTCGGCGTGGCCGTCGGCGGCGGGGTCGGCGGGTCGCCGGGGTTGACCCAGATATCGTCGTCATCGCGCGGGTCGTAGATAAGCTTGACGCGGACGGCGGACGGGTTGCCAGTCAAGGCGGGGCCTTCGGCGTTGAAGAAGTCGATGTGATCCGAGCCGGGGCCGGTCGGGAAGTCGGCCGGGCCGATGCCGTTCGTATTCGGGAAGGGGATGCCATTGAGCGGCGAGGTGGGGTTGGTGGCGCGCCAGGCGGCGGCGATGTCGGCCTGGGTCATCTGGACACCCGTCGCCAGGGGGTTGATATCGCCGCAGGCAAAGAAGTGCAGGCGGCTCTGGGTCGAGGTCCAGTCACTGGTCCACAGGTACGCCTGGCCGTCGGGCAGCCTGACCTCGGTGTAGCGGTCGGGCAGCGTGTTGAACTGCTCCGTGCTCCACCGCTCGCGGTTGCCCTCGGCGGGCACGCGGAAGAAGTACAGCTCGCGCAGCTCACCCAGGAAGCGCGGCTCCTGACTCTCAGCCACGACGCGCACCGCCAGCGGGTCGGCCGCCTTCGGCAGGCCGATGCAGTCGTTCCTGGGGTGGTCGGCGTCGGTGGCAAAATCGGTGGTCGAAATCTTCGCCACGTCGTCGGCGACGGTGTGGGCCACGTTGAAGGGCGGCAGCTGCGAGATGACGTTGGTATCCGGGTTGTCGAGCACGCGGCCGCGGAAGTACCCTTGCAGCGCGAGGCTGTCTTGATAGTTGACGAAGGTGTTGGGCTTGGGAACTGGCGTGCGCAGGGTGATGTACTTGAACTCGAACGGCTCCGCCTGGGGCGTGGTGGAGTCGTTGGCGACGACGCGCACCGCGACGACGTTGTACTCGTGGCCGTCGACAAAGAAGCGCTTGAGATACCACGGGTCGCCGGGCGTCAGGTTGTGGCCGCCCTGGCCGTTGTCGATGGCGGCCCAGGTGTTACCCAGCGCGCGCCCCACCGTCACCACCACCGACTCGTCGAACTGATTGACGGCCTGCACCGACAGGAACCACGCCCCGTCGGTGCGGCCCAGGTTGTCGCCGCCGGCGGGGATGCGCCGCACGCTGCTGCGACTGGCGACGGCCAGGTCGCCGACATTGAAGCTGGCGGTGCGTATGAAGTCGGGGTGCGACGAGTACTCGCCGTTGCCCAGCGGGTGCAGGCCGCCACTCGTGGACCAGAAGTCGAAGTCGGCCGTCGGCTGGCTGCCGTAGCCGCCCACGCCGATGTTCTCCAATGTCACGAGGTGATCCAGGAACTGGACACTCTCGCCGCGTCGCAGCACCACGTTCTCGACCGAGAAGACCACGAGGCCGTCGCCAGGGCGGTTGATGGGCGCGAGGTTGTCGATGGCCCCGTTGCCGTTGAAGTCGGCGCGAACGCCGGTCTTGGTAGCCAGGCTATTCTCGCTGTCGATGGCGACGATATCGGGCTGGCCGTCGAAATTGGCGTCGAAGGTGGTCAGGCCGAAGCCGAAGCTTGCCGACGGATTCCAGCCGACGCCCGCCGTGCGCGGCGGCACGGGCAACTCATTGCGGCCCGTCGCCATCGGGAAGGCGAAGCGGCTGTTGCCGGGCTGGCCGTGGGCCGGGCGGTCCTGGGTATCCACGAACAGGTAAGTGAACTCCTGGAGCAGGGCCGAGAAGCGATAGTCCTGGCTGCGGTCGGCGCTAAAGCGCGCCTTATCCAGGTAGCTCGGCTCGTACCACATGCGGGTGTAGACCTTCTCGCGGGCATCCTGCTCCTCGATGGAGATGCGCGAGTACAGGGCCGATAGTGGCTCGCCGCTGTTACGGAACTCGTCCAGGTAGGCGGGGTCGAAGGTGATAGAGTCCTTGCGTGGGGCCTGGGGCAACTGCGGATTGAAGGGAGCCCACGGATCGGTGTAGGGCGGGACTTCGATGACAGCGTTGGCGAGGGTGTCGGTGATGATGGAGGTATCGCCCGCCGTCCCGCTGAAGTCGTTGGGTGAACGGTACGCCTTGCCGAAGACACGCAGCCCGTTCTCATCCTTGACGATCTTGCCGGTCGGGTTGTTGGTCGGGTCGCCAGAGGAGGCCGGATCGAACCAGAACTTGACGCGGTTCTGGAGGGCGACGGGCGGCTGCTGCGTCGGGCTGGTCCAGTCGCCCCACTGGTAGGGCGTGGTCGTGTCCTGCGCCCACAGTTGATACAGGCCCTGGGGCGCGAGGAAGGCGCTGGTCAGCAAATACAGGTCGGGGTTGACGACGGCGAGATTGGTGAGCGGATCTACCCGCGTACCGGTGCGAGCGGGCGCCAGGTCGGGCAGGGCAAACTCAGTGTAGGCCCAGGGCAACGTCCAGAACTGCTCGGTGAAGAAGAACTCGGACGGCGGCCCCTCCTCCTGAGGCATCTCGCCGTACTTCTGGCGCAGCGCGCCCAGGAACTGGGGATTGACAGTCTCCTTGCGATACGTCCACTGCATCTCGCGCGGGTCGTTGTAGACCGCGCCGCCCGGCGTCACGTAGGGGTAAGGCTGGTTCTTCTGGATAATGGGCGGGACTGGACCGACGAGGTTGCCGAGGTAGCCGATGGCGTCCTCGCGGTCGGTGGGCGTCAGCTTCGTGATCTGGTTGACATCGGTGAAGATGTAGTGCTCTTGATTGTAGGGCGGCAGCATGGGCAGCGGCTCGTTGACCGCGTAGCCCTTGAGGCGTACCGAATGCTGGGCGTTGAGCACGTCCGCGCCCTTGGGCGTCGGCGTGCGCAGGGTGATGAAACCGAAGTCCGACGGGTCAGCGGGCACGCTGAAGCCCGGCGGCAGGCTACACGGCGTGGCGATGGTGGGCGCGTTGTTGGCGCGGGCGGCCAGGGCGACCACGTTGTACTCGTGGCCGTCGACGTAGAAACGCTTCAGGAACCACGGGTCGCCGGGGCGGCGGTCGGGCGTGCCGGGCTGGTCTTCCATGGCCGTGTAGGGGCGACCCAGGGCGCGGCCGAGCCACAGGTTGACGGTGCCGTCCACGGTGTCGATGGCCTCGGCGTAGGCGAACCAGGGGCCGGTGGGGAAGACGCAGGCGTTGCTGCCGGGGCCACCGTTGCGGGTCGAGCGAATCAGCTGCGCGGGGCCTTGCGTGCCCGCCAGGGCCATGTCACCGGTATAGATGACCTGGGGACCGAGGTAGCGCGGGCGCAGGTCGCCGATGTACCACAGGTCCAGGGCGACGGCATTGTTGAAGATACCGGACACCCTGACCACGTGGTCGAGGAACTGGGCGTACTGGCCGACCCGCAGCGGCTGGCCGCTCAGGTTGACATGCATCACGGCCATCTCGGTTCCATTGGGCTGGGGCGAGGGGCCACCCTGCTTGAGGCCTTGCAGCGCGCCGTCGCCGTTGAAGTCGGCGGCGATGCCCGTCTTGGTAAACAGACTCAACTCACTATCGACGTGGACGATGTCGGGGATCCCGTCGAAGTTGGCGTCGAGGCTGGTCAGTCCGTAGCCGTTGCCATCGTTCGCGCCGTTGTCGGTGTCGATCTGGCCGTCAGGCCCGAAGAGGTCGCCGCCGCGCATGCCGACAGGAAACACGAACTGCGTCGCCCCGGCCTGCCCGTAGATGGGTTCCGGCTTGGCCGCACCGCGTGGCGTGGGCTGCTGGTTCTCCATCAGCATGTAGGTAAACTCCTGCATGATGGCGGGGAACCAGATGTCGTCGAGGTAGACGCGCGCGCCGCCGACCAGGGTCGGGTCGGTTGGCTCGCCGGTATCTGGGTCGCGGGTCAGGCGGTCGTCGCGGTTGAGATCCTTGTCCCAGTGCTGCGGCTCATACCAGTGGCGCAGCCAGACCTTCTCGGCGGCGTTGATGCCGCCGGCAAAAAGTTGATTGTACAGGCCCAGGCGCTGATTCTCGTCGAAGGTGGCATTCTCGGCCATGTAGGCCGGGTTCCAGGTGACGCTATCCTTACGCGGGGCCTCAGGGTGTTGGGGATGAAAGACGCCGAGCAGGTCCGTGTAGGGGGCATCTTCGGGCACAGCGCCGGTGATGGGGTCGAAGACGACCGACGTGAGGCCCGCGCCAGGGTCGACGACGTTATCCGCGCCCGCGCCAAAATAGCCACGGCCGTAGACCCGCAACGTGAAAAAGGGCGCCGGGCCTTGCGCTCCGACGCCGAGCACGCCGACCTGCCACAGTCCCGCGCCGATCGCCACCAGGAGCAACGCCCCCAGAATGGCCGCCCCCCCCTTCCACCAGCCGGAACGGGATGACATGGTATCGCCTCCTCCTGGCCGCCGTGGGTTGTCCGGGCTACCGCCCATCCTCGGCCCACGCCGCAACTAAGCCACGCGCTGTGTCTTCTGAAAGACACAACGGCCCGATGGGGGCCGTTGTTACGTCGCCTACCAAGTCCGGCGCGGGGAGGGGAGGGGCTTTCACATCTCATTCATACCGCCAGGGCAGCGCTGCCCACCAGTAACAGCGCCAGGGTCGTCTTGGCGTCGTGGTAGCCACCCGCCCGCGCGGTAGCGACGGCGTCGGTCAGCGGCACGAGTTCCGCCTCCAGGTCCACCTCGTCGGCGTCGGCGTCGGCCTGCTGCGGGCGCAGGTCGCGGGCGACGTAGAGACGCATGTATTCGTTGCTGTAGCCGGGGGCCAGGTAGAAGCCGCCCAACGGGTCCAGACGGCCGCAGGCATAGCCCACCTCCTCGGGCAGCTCGCGGCGGGCCGTAGTCTCGGCATCCTCGCCGGGGTCGCGGGTGCCCGCCGGGATTTCCAGCAGCCGCTGGCCCAGGGCAAAGCGCGTCTGCCGCACCAGGACGACGTACGTCTGGCCGTCTCTCTCCAGCAGGGGCACGATGCCCACCGAGCCGGGGTGGTCGAGGTAGGCCCGGCGGCCGGTCGCGTCCTCGACCTCGCGCAGGGCGAAGACCTTGTTCTGGTAAATGGCGCGTTCCGCTGCCATACCGTCCCTCCTTCCCTCTCCCAGTGGAGAGGGCAGAAATCAAAAGGCGGGGCATGCCGCTTGCGCGCCACGCCCCGCTGAGCCACTCGCCACTTGCCAGTACGAGTCACTCGCTTCAGAGGCTTACGGCACTCGCAGCACCTGGCCGGGGAAGATCAGGTTGGGGTTCGCCAGTCCGTTCGCCTGTTGCAGGCTCCAGACGGTGGTGTTGAACCGCAACGCGATCCCCGACAGCGTGTCGCCGGGGCGCACGACGTAGGTGCGGCCAGTGGGGCCTGGCGGTGGCGGCGGCGTCCCACCACCAGGGCCGGGGCACACCATCAGCCGCTGCCCCACGCGGATCAGGTTCGGGTTGCTGAGGTTGTTGGCCTGGGCGATGGCGGCCGCCGATGTGCCGTAGCGCTGCGCAATGGACGACAGGGTATCGCCGGGGCGTACCACGTAGGTGATGCAGCCACCCGACGGCGGCGGCTGAACCGGGCCGGAGCAGTTCGGGATGACAAGCGTCTGGCCGACGCGGATGGCGTTCGGGTTGCTCAGACCGTTGGCCGCCACCAGCGCGGCAACGGTGGTATTGTAGCGTAGCGCGATGGAGGACAACGTGTCGCCGGGCGCCACGACGTAGGTGCAGCCCCCACCGCTGGGCGGAGGTGTCCCGCCGCCGGGCGTCTCGGTGGGCTGGGCCGTGGGCTCGGCTGTGGGCTGGGCCGTCGGCTGGGCCGTCGGCTGCCCCGTCGGCTGGCCGGTCGGCTGCGCCGTCGGCTGCGCGCCGCCGCCGACGGTGACATTGCCGCCCGTCGCCGTTGCGTTGATCGGCTGGCCGTTGGTGTCAGCGATCTGGGGCGCGCGGGAGAACTGGACGGGGCTGACGCCATCCGCCTTACCCTTGAAGGTAACGGTGATGATGGTGCAGCCGCCATTGACGCCCGGCGCCGGGGCGACGCGACTGGAGGCGAAGATGATGGTCCCCGCCGTGTTGTCGGCGACGTTGCGCGCTGTCTGCGAGCCAGCCGGGAAGCAGTCGCCCTGGGTCACCTGGACACCCTGCTGGGCGTTGTCGGCGTCCACGACCTCTACTTTGGCCGCGTCGAAGCTGAGGCGCACGTCCGCGCCGTAGAAGTTGGTGACACCCGCGATCTTGACGGCCACCTGGGTCGTGCCGTTGACGGCGACACTGGCGGCAGGCGGGTCGATGCTGACGGTGGTGGCCTGGGCCGCGGCGGCGCCCGGCGCGGCCGTTGGCTGGGCCGCCGCCTTGGGCGCGGCGGTGGCCT
>DAOUDG010000102.1:0-5669 GCA_034431435.1 Anaerolineae bacterium
CCGCCAGCTCAAAGACTCGATCACGAAGGCGTTGTAAAGGAGTCGTCATGGCAACCAGTATGGTTGACATTACTGAACTGATTCGGCGGCAGATTCAGGAGTTCGAGGCTCCCCAGCAGACCGTCGATGTCGGCACGGTCCGCACCGTGGGTGACGGCATCGCCCGCATCACCGGCCTGAGCCAGGCGCGCCAGGCCGAATTGGTCGAGTTTCCCAGCGGCGTGCTCGGCACGGTGTTCAACCTGGAGCGCGACAACGTCGGCGTCATCATCATGGGTGACTACACCGACATCGAAGAGGGTGATCTTGTTCGGGCGACAGGCCGCATCGCGTCGGTTCCCGTCGGCGACGCGCTAATCGGCCGCGTCATCAATGCCGTGGGCCAGCCGGTGGACGGCAAAGGCCCCATCGAGACGACGAAGTATCGCGTCATCGAGCGCATTGCCCCCGGCGTCATCAAGCGCCAGAACGTGGACACGCCGGTCCAGACCGGCATCAAGTCCATCGATGCCCTGTTCCCGATTGGTCGCGGCCAGCGCGAGCTGATCATCGGCGACCGCCAGACGGGCAAGACGGCCATCTGCGTTGACACCATCCTCAACCAGAAGGGCCAGGACCTCATCTGCATCTATGTCGCCATCGGTCAGAAGGAATCCCAGGTCGCGAACATTCTCGGCGTCCTGGAGCAGTACGGCGCGATGGACTATACCGTGATCGTGACGGCCACAGCCTCCGAGCCGGCGGCCCTCCAATATATCGCGCCGTTCGCGGGCTGCGCCATTGGTGAAGAGTTCATGGAGAGCGGACGCGACGCCCTGATCGTGTACGACGACTTGTCGAAGCACGCCTGGGCCTACCGCCAGGTGTCGCTACTACTGCGCCGCCCGCCGGGCCGCGAGGCCTACCCCGGCGACGTGTTCTACCTGCACTCGCGCCTGCTAGAGCGCGCCGCGCGCCTGAACGAAGAGCACGGCGGCGGGTCGCTGACGGCTCTGCCCATCATTGAGACCCAGGCAGGCGACGTGTCGGCCTACATCCCGACCAACGTCATCTCTATTACCGACGGTCAGATCTTCCTGGAGAGCGACCTGTTCTACGCAGGTGTTCGCCCCGCCGTGAACACGGGCCTGTCGGTGTCGCGGGTGGGTGGTGACGCCCAGACGCGCGGCATGAAGCAGGCCGTGGGCCGCCTCAAGAGCGAGCTATCCCAGTTCCGCGAGTTGGCCGCCTTCGCCCAGTTCGGCTCCGACCTGGATGCGGTTACCCGGCGGCAGCTGGATCGCGGCGTGCGCATCCAGGAAGTGCTAAAGCAGCCCCAGTATCAGCCCCTGTCTCTCGCCCAGGAAATCTGCGTCCTGTATGCCGTCAACAACGGCTACCTGGACAAGGTGGCGGTAGCGAATGTGGGCGCATGGGAGGCCGACTTCCACCGCTTCATGGAGCGCAACCACGCCGGAGTGTTGTCGAGTCTCGAATCGGAGAAGCGCCTGTTCGATCCCAAGATCGGAGCCGACGCCTCCCCGACAGTGCAGCAGTTGCGCGCGGCGCTCGACCAGTTCAATGCGACATGGCAGCCGTCGGTCTAGGGTGTGCCCGCTCTGCACGAGGACGAAGCTTACGCGGTATGTGACACGCGATGCGTGAAACGTGAGAACCGTCGAGACTTCTCGCGTTTCACGCGTCACGTAGCGCGCCGCTGGCAGCAAAGGGCAGCGCATCCCGCTCAACGGGTATCACGGAGGAACCCCCGTGGCTAGCGCGCGAGAGATTCGACGCCGCATCCGCAGCGTCAAGAACATCAAACAGATTACGAAGGCTATGGAGACCGTCGCGGCCTCCAAGATGCGGCGCGCTCAACAGCAGACTCTCGCCACCCGGTCCTACGCGGAGAAGGCGCGCGAGGTGCTCGGCTCGATTGCACGGCAGACGGTGCGCGGCGCAGTGCCTCACCCCCTGCTGCAACAGCGTGACCAGCGCAATGTAGCCCTCATCCTCATCACGGCCGATCGTGGCCTGGCGGGCAGCTTCAACTCGAACATGATTCGTGAGGCGTTGCGCTGGATGCGCGAGCAGAAAGGCAACGTCAGCGTCATCGCCGTGGGCCGCAAGGGCCGCGATTTCATGCTGCGGGTGGGCCGCCCCATCCGCGCCGAGTTCGTCCCCGTGCCCGACCCGCCCACGCTGGCGGCGGCGCTGCCCATCGCCCGCATCGCGATGGAAGACTTTCTCAAGGGCGATCTGGACGCGGTCTACCTGGGCTACACTGATTTCCAGTCCACGCTGCGCCAGGTGCCGGTGATTCAGCAGTTGTTGCCGGTCGAGCCGGTGTGGTTGTCCGACGAACGGCGCGGCATGGTGGACTACATTTACGAGCCGAGCGCCGAGGACGTGCTGGCCTCCGTGCTGCCGCGCTTCACGGAGATGCTTGTCTATCAGGCGCTGCTCGAATCGGCGGCGAGCTTCTTCAGCGCGCAGATGGTCGCCATGCGGAACGCCAACGATGCGGCAGGCGAGTTGATCGACGACTTGACACTAACCTACAACAAGGCGCGCCAGGAGAGCATCACCCGCGAACTGCTGGATATCGCGGGCGGCTCGGCGGCGCTGGAGCAGGGACGGGCGCGCTAGCGGGCGCACGGCTTGAGTGGCGCACAACCCCAGGCGGGGTGGAGGTACTAAATGGCAGTCGCCGAACCCAAGACCCAGGATCAGTCTCGCGACGTGATGGGCAAGGTCGTGCAGATTATCGGCTCCGTGGTGGACGCCGAGTTCCCTGAAGACCAGCTGCCCGAAATCTACGACGCGATTGAGATTGTTAGCGATGACGGACGCCGCGTCACCTGCGAGGTGCAGACGCACCTGGGCCACAACGCGGTGCGCACCGTCTCCATGACCACGACCGACGGTTTGCGGCGTGGCATGGATGCCGTCGCCACCGGCGGCCCCATCACCGTGCCCGTCGGCCCCTCGACGCTTGGCCGCGTCTTTGACGTGCTGGGCGCGCCGATCGACGAGAAGGGGCCGGTCGAGGCCGAGACGTTCTACCCCATTCACCGACCTTCGCCGCCCCTGGTCGATCAGGTTACCAAGACCGAGGTCTTCGAGACGGGCCTGAAGGTCATCGACCTCATTGCGCCCTTCACGAAGGGCGGCAAGACGGGCGTGTTCGGCGGCGCGGGCGTGGGCAAGACAGTTACGATCGCCGAACTCATCCGCAACATCGCCGCCGTTCACTCCGGCTATTCGGTGTTCACGGGTGTGGGCGAGCGGACCCGCGAGGGAACCGCGCTGTACGGCGAAATGCACGAATACGGCGTCATCGGCTCGACGGTCATGGTCTTCGGCCAGATGAACGAGCCGCCCGGCGCGCGCCTGCGGGTGGGGCTGACGGGCGTGACGATGGCGGAGTACTTCCGCGATGAGGGCCGCGATGTGCTGCTCTTCATTGACAACATCTTCCGCTTCGTGCAGGCAGGCTCCGAGGTATCCGCCTTGCTGGGCCGCATGCCGAGCGCGGTGGGCTACCAGCCCACCCTGGCGACGGAGATGGGCGCGCTTCAGGAGCGCATCACCTCGACCAAGCGCGGGTCCATCACCTCGATGCAGGCCGTGTACGTGCCCGCCGACGACTACACCGACCCGGCCCCGGCGACGACCTTCGCTCACCTGGATGCGACCATCGCCCTGGAGCGATCCATCTTCGAGCAGGGTATCTTCCCCGCCGTCGATCCCCTCGGCTCGACCAGCCGTATCCTGGACCCGCGCATCGTGGGCGATCTGCACTACCAGGTGGCGCGCGGCTGCCAGCGCGTCCTCCAGCGATACAAGGACTTGCAGGATATCATCGCCATCCTGGGCGTCGAGGAGCTGAGCGAGGACGACAAGCTCACCGTGGCTCGCGCCCGCAAGATTCAGCGGTTCCTGAGCCAGCCGATGTACGTGGCCGAGCGCTTCACGAACAAGGAAGGCCGCTACGTCAAGATCGAGGACACGGTCAAGGGCTTCAAGATGATTCTCGACGGCGAGCTGGACGACATCCCCGAACAGGCATTCTACATGCAGGGCGGTATCGAGGATGTCCAGCGGACGGCCGAGGAGCTGCGCCAGGGCCGCTAGGGGAGTGACGTATGCCAATTCACCTGGAAGTGGTGGCCCCCGACCGCATCCTGTACAAGGATGACGTGGATATGGTCATCGTGCCGGGCGCCGAGGGCGAGATGGGCATCCTGCCGCGCCACGCCGCTCTGATGTCGGGCCTCAACTTCGGCGACCTGGTCATCAAGAAGGCCAACGAGCCAGACCGCCACATCGCCATCGGTGGCGGCTTCGTCGAAGTACGCCCCGACCGCGTGACCGTCCTGGCCGACAGCGCCGACCGCGTGGAAGAGATCGACATTGCTCAGGCGGAGGAGGCCCGCCGCCGCGCCCAGGAGGCGCTGGCGCGCGGCCTGGAACCGGTCGATGAGGAGCGTGCCCTGGCCGCGCTCAAGCGCGCCAAGCTCCAATTGAAGCTGGCTGAGCGGCGGGGCGGAAGTCGGCGACCGATTAGCCAATAGTCGCTGCGTGGGGCAAGTGGACGCTGGGGCGGGTGGGGTGTGCAGAGCGGTATCGCATATCCCACCCGCCCCAGCCTGATTTGCCACCGCCAGCCATCGCCCACCGCGCACGCAGGAGCGTCAGAGCGCGCAACGGGCGCGGGTGCACTCCAGGTAGAGGGAGTCGCGCGCTTTTGACGCGATGGGCGGGCCTGGCTATACTTGCTGACTTGAAGGGCGGGGGCGAGTCGCACCTTCGGCGGCGGCCCGCCCTTTCTGCCTGTTCACTGTCAGGTACGTTTTCGTAAGGATTGACGCATGCTCACGCGCTACATTGGCATCGATCTCGGCACCGTCAACGTCCTCGTCCACGAACGAGGGCGCGGCATCGTGCTGAAGGAGCCATCCGTCGTCGCTATTTCCGTCAATGACAACCGCATTGTCGCCGTCGGCCAGGAGGCGCTCGAGATGTTGGGCCGCACGCCCGACACCATCGAAGTGGCTCGCCCTCTCAAGGACGGCGTGATTGCCGACTATGTGGTGACCGAGGCGATGTTGCGCTATTTCATTCAGAAGGTCTGCGGGCGTATGCGCATCCGCAAGCCCGAAGTCATGATCTCCGTGCCGGTGGGTGTGACATCGGTAGAGAGCCGCGCGGTTCACGATGCCGCCATCCAGGCCGGCGCGGGCGAGGCCTTCCTCATCCCGGAGCCGCTGGCTGCCGCTATCGGCGCCGGGCTGCCCGTCGCCACCCCGACCGGTAACATGGTCATCAATCTTGGCGGCGGCACGACCGAGGCCGCCATTGTGTCGGTCAACGGCATCGTGCAGTGGTCGTCAGTGCGTGTCGGCGGCAATAAGGTCGATGAGGCTATTGCCTCCTATGTGCGCCGCAAGTACAATCTGCTCGTCGGCGAGCGCACCGCCGAAGACATCAAGATGACCATCGGTAGCGCGGTGCCCCTCGAAGATGAGATGGTTACGGAGGTACGTGGTCGCGACCAGGTGGCGGGCCTGCCCCGCACAGTCCGCCTGACCTCGACGGAAGTGACTGAGGCGATGGCCTCATCGACCTTGTTGCCCCCGACGCGCACCGACGACCACTGCACGATACCGTTGACCGACACAATAGCC
>DAOUDG010000103.1:0-39628 GCA_034431435.1 Anaerolineae bacterium
GGTGGGTGTGGGCGTCGGCGTCGGCGTGGTGGTGGTGGTGGGCGTCGGCGTCGGCGTGGGCGTGGTGGTGGGCGTGGGCGTCGGCGTCGGCGTAGCCGTCGGCGTCGGCGTGTTGGTGGGTGTGGCTGTGGGCGTCGGCGTCGGCGTATCCGTCGGCGTCGGCGTGTTGGTGGGTGTGTCTGTTGGCGTCGGCGTCGGCGTGTTGGTGGGCGTGTCTGTCGGCGTCGGCGTCGGCGTCGGCGTATCCGTCGGCGTCGGCGTATTGGTAGGCGTATCCGTCGGCGTCGCGGTCGCGGTCGCCGTTGGCGTGGGATAGGCCGTCTGCGTGGGCGTCGGATAGCCCGTGTTGGTGGGTGTCGGCGTCGGCAACGTCGGCGTCGGCGTCGGGTAGGCTGTGTTGGTCGGCGTCGGCGTGTTAGTGGGTGTCGGCGTCGCCAGGGTCACGCCGACCGTCGGCGTCGCGGTAGACGTGGCTGTGTCGGTCGCGGTGGGTGTCGGCGTGGGCGTCTCGGTAGCGAAGATACCCGGCGTCTCGGTTGGCGTTGGCGACGGCGTGTTGGTGCTCGTCGGCGTGTTGGTGGGTGTGTTCGTCGATGTCGGAGTATTGGTCGGCGTCGACGTATTGGTGGCCGTCAGTGACGGGGTCGGGGTCGGGGTTGGCGTCCTGAATACAACGGGCGTCACGGTCCAGGTGCGGCGCGCCGCCTGGTTGAACCACAACGTGCAGCACCACCCCCACTGCTCCTCGGAGACGTCGATCTGGTTGTACCAGCCCTGCCAGCCGGCGGGATATGTAAACTTCAGCGTGTAGGCCTGGGGGGTATCCAGACCCAGGAAGTCCCACAGGCCATCGGCGCCGGTGAAAGTCGTAGCGATGAGCGTCGCGCCCTGGTACAGATCGACCTTCACCCCTGGCAAGCCAGGCTCGCCAGGGTCGGGGCGGTTGTTGGGCAGCTCATCCGCCCAGATGAGACCGCTGAGGCGGCCATTGTTGCCCACGCAGCCCAGGGTGCCGCCCTGACACGGTTGGGTCATGGGTGCGGCGGGCGTCGCCGTCATGGCCGGGTCGGCCGATGGCGCCGAGCCTTCACGCTCGGGCTTGCGAGCGTCGTCCTTGTCGTTGGCGCTGCGCAACTTGACCGCCGTGGGCTTGGCAGGGCTTTCTTCGGAGCGGCTGCCAGGCGCGGATTGGGCCGGGTCGTCGGGGGCGCGTGGCGACGCCTTGGGTGTGCTGCCCGCCGCCGCTGTCGCGGCCTGCGCGGTTGGCAGGCCGGGTAGCAGGACCAATGCCCCCACCAGGCCCACCATGAGCAGGATGATGATAACGAATGAAGGCCGCATGAACATGCCTCCTTAGGCCTGCCGAGCGGGCAGGCGGTCGGCGCGAGGGCCGCGGAGGTTGATCCTCCGCTCTCACCGAACTCGCATCACGATGCCGCTGGGGGCTTACCGGCTCGGGGGGACGGGAAGAGGCAGCGGATCCGAGCGGGCGCACAAGAGGTTTATCGAGTCGGCCCCGAAAACCTTGACAATCAGAACGATATTCGAGGGCCAAAAGATACGCCTGTCTGCATGTCCCCTACGCGTGCCAGCGGCAGGGCGGTGGGAAAGGGGCAGCGGGCATGGCGTGCCCGGAGATTAACGACGTTCTCATTTTACCGTAAACTTGTCAGCGACGCAAGGGGCTAGGCCGCCCAATTTGCCCCCACGTAGCAAATCCGCGCAATTCATAGCAAATCGGGACACTCGGCCGCCACGCCCGGCGGCGAATGTCCCGATAGGTATCCAGGGCGAAACCGCTACGCTTTCGAGGCGCGTACCTCAGGGTTCACCGTGTTGGGCAGCGGCTCGCCGCGCAGGCCCGCCAGGAGGTTGTCCGCCGCCATGCTCGACATGCGGTTACGGGTCGTGACACTAGCGCTGCCGATATGGGGCACAATGAGACAGTTCTCCAGGGTCAGCAGCGGGTCATCCATCGGAATAGGCTCAGGATCAGTAACATCGAGCGCGGCATAGCCAATCTTGCCATCGCGCAACGCCTCATACAGCGCACGCTGATCGATGATGGGGCCACGAGCCGAGTTCACCAGCACGGCGGTCGGCTTCATCTTCTCGAATTGGGCTGTCGAGAACAGGTGGCGCGTCGCCGGCAAGAGCGGCGTATGGATGGAGATGAAGTCCGACTCTTCAAGCAGGCGGTCAAAGTCGACGCCGGTCACGCCCAGCTTCTCGTCAACCGCCGGCGGGGCCTGCGTGTCATAGTATAGCACACGCATGTCGAAGCCCTTCGCGCGGCGCGCCATAGCCTGACCGATACGCCCGATGCCGACAATGCCCAGCGTTGCGCCGTAGATGTCCGGCCCCATCAGCAGTAGCGGCCCCCAGGTCGTCCACTTCCCGGCCCGCACGTAGCGCTCGCCCTCGCTGATGCGTCGCGCCCCCGCCATCAGTAGCGCGAAGGCCAGGTCAGCGGTCGTCTCGGTGAGGACGCCCGGCGTGTTACCGACCGGGATGCCCCGGCGCGTGCAGGCCGCGACATCGATGTTGTCGAAGCCGACAGCCATGTTGCTCACCACGCGCAGCCTGGGCGCCGCGTCGAGAAGTTCGTCATTGATACGCTCGGTTAGCAGGCAGAAGATACCCTCGATGTCGCGCACCTTCTGCAACAGGACATCCCGCGGGATGGGTTGGTCCTCGTCCCAGAGGTCGACATCGGCGACCTCGCGAAGCTTCTGGACGCCTGACTCGGGCACGCGGCGGGTCACCAAAACTTTGGGCTTGGCCATGACTCGGCTCCTTACAGTGGCGGTGAGATAGCAGACGACAGGCCGCCGTTGGTGACGCTCGCGGGCGGCCGGGTAACCTGGGGCAGCGACGAGGCCTCATCCAGCCAGGTCAGCAAGACACGGTTGAAGGAGGCGGCTTTTTCGAGCATTGGCAGGTGACCCGCGCCGTCCCAGACGTGCAGTTGCGCGCCAGGAATCCGGGCCAGAGCATCCAGCCCCTGCTCAAAGGGCAGGATGCGATCCTGGCGGCCCCAGACGACGAGGGTCGGAAAGTCGTAGATATCCATCAGGTGCGGAACAACATCCACGATGTGGCGCTTGACGCCCCAGATGTCGATACCCGCCCGCAACACTTCCAGGAAGGCGCGTCGCGAATCAGGTTGGCGCATGATGTCTACGAGCGCGCTGACCCAGGACGACGGGACGTCGCGGGGGGCGGAGAACAGGTGGCGCATGAGGTAGTGCATGCCCCGGTCGCCCAGGTTGACCATCAACTCACCCACCAGCGGTAGCGACATCAGGCGGAACAGCCACGTCACCTGCTTGCCAAAGCCGGCCGAGTCGACCAACGTGACGCTCTGCGCTCGCCGGGGGTGGCGCACCGCCGTTACCATCACCAGCAGCCCGCCCATCGAGTTGCCGACCCAGTGGACGCTGTCCAGGCCCACGGCATCCAGGAACCCTGCCATAAAGTCGGCCACGTTGTTGAGGTTGTAGTCGAACCCATGCGGCTTGTCGGTGCGACCGAAGCCAACGAGATCGACGGCGTACACGCGAAAACGGCCGGCGATGGCGGCCAGGTTACGCACCCAGTACTCTACCGACGCGCCGATGCCGTGCACGAAGACCACCGCCGGCCCACTGTCGCCCACCTGCCAGTATCGGGTGCGAACGCCGTTCACGTCCACATAGCGGTCATGGAAGTGAGTCAGTTCCCATGGAACCCGTGATTCTGTCATCACCTAGCCACCTCGAGGCCCTGCGCGCGGAGCGCCGCCCCGCCGCGCCCCACGCTGGGGGCGAGGGGGCGACTAAAGACCGTAGAGCGCGCCAAACTTCTCGTTCAAATAGCGCGAAAAGAACGACGGATTGAGAGGCTGCCCCGTGGCCCGCTCGACTAGGGCCGGTGTTGGGTAGGTCCGCCCGTGAGCATGCACGTTGTCGCGTAGCCAGTCCAGGATGAAACGCAGGTTGCCAGACGCGACGCGGGCGTCAAAGTCGGGGTAACGGTCGCGTAGGGTGTAGTAGAGCTGCGCGCCGATCAGGTTACCCAGGGAGTAAGTGGGGAAGTAGCCGATCCCGCCCGACCCCCAATGAATGTCCTGCAAGACGCCCTGGGTGTCGGATGGCGGGGTCACGCCAAGATAGGCGCGCATCTTCTCATTCCACGCCGCGGGCAGGTCAGCGACGGCCAGATTCCCCTCCACCAGAGCGCGCTCCAGTTCGAAGCGCAGAATGATATGCAGGTTATACGTCACCTCGTCGGCCTCGATGCGAATCAGCGACGGCTCGACGCGGTTGATGGCCCGATAGAAGCGCTCGGTGTCAGCGGCGTGTAGCTGGCGCGGGAACGTCGCCACCAGGACCGGGAAGTAGTGATTCCAGAAAGCGCGGCTGCGGCCGACGAAGTTCTCCCACAGCCGTGATTGGGACTCGTGCATGCCCATTGAAGGCGCATTGGCCAGCGGCGTGCGCGCCAGAGCCGGATCGAAGCCCAACTCGTACAGGGCATGGCCGCCCTCGTGGATGGACGAGAAGAGGGCCGATGTTAGCAGCGATGGCTCGACGCGCGTCGTGACGCGCACGTCGAAGGGGGGACCGACACTCTGGGTGAACGGGTGCGTCGACCTGTCCTGGCGGCCCGCATCAAACTCGTAGCCCATGTCGCGCAGGATGCGCAGACCGAAATCCCACTGACCCGCCTCGTCCCACTTGCCGTCAAGAATCGTGGCATCCACGGCGGGCGATGCCTGGATGCGCCGCAGCACAGCCAGGGTCTCGTCACGTAGCGGGCCAAATAGCGCGGCGACACGGCGCGCGGTCATGCCTGGCTCATACTCGTCCAGGAGCGCATCGTAGGGCGAGTCCGCGTAGCCGACATGCTCGGCCACCTGACGCTGGAGAGCCACCAGATGGGCGAGATCGGGCGCGAAGGCAGCGAAATCGTTGGCCTGCCGCGCGCGCCGCCAGGTTTCGACGCCCCGCGCCTGGGCCTCGGCCAGGTCGCGCACCAGGGCCTGCGGAACCTTCACCGCCCGGTCGCGCTCGCGCGCCAGTTCGCGCACCAGGGCCTGCTGCGTGGCAGTCAGGGTATCGGCGTCATCCTCCAGCGCCGTGAGCAGCTCACCCAAACGCGGCGCCGTCAGCTTCTCGTGGTAGATGCCGGTAAGGGTCGCCAGGTGATGCGCCCGGCCCCCGCCGCCACGGGGCGGCATCATCACCTCCTGATCCCAACCCAGGAGCGCGATAGCGGCGACAATATCGCTCAAGGTATGGGCCGATGCGGTCAATTCCGCCAGGGCGGGCGGCGCTGCCAGAGCGGCGGGCATGATTGGCTCCTCGTTCCGGGCGGGGCTAGCCGCGCTTCACGGCGACCACGATCCCCTCGTGGAGGGTGAAGCTGCGGCGGCCGTCCTGTTCCGTAGGCGCAAGAAAATCGCGGCTGATCCCGGTGGCCGTCGTGAGCATTGCCCACAACTCGGCCTCGAGACTCGGCGGCACTCTCATCCGCCCGGTCCAATCGTGAAAGTCCATCGCCTTGTCCAGGGTCTCGACGTGAGTCACGTCCAGCCCTGCCTCGCGGAACATCGCGACAAGCTCGCTCAGGGGGAACAGCCAGTGATGCGAGGGGTCGCGGAGGGTCTCGAAACGATTGACGAAGGCAGCCGCCGCCGGGTCCGGCGGCACAATGTTGTCGACGAAAGCAACCCGACCGCCGGGCTTCAGGACGCGCGCCATCTCGCGCACGGCCTGCGCGGGGTCTGGGAAATGATGCAGGGCAATCCGGCACACCACCCGATCGAACGTCTCGTCGGCGGCCGGCAGGCGCTCCGCATCGCCTTCCACAAACTCCACGTTGGTCAAGCCTCGCTCCTGTGCCAGGCGCGACGCAACGGGCAGCATGGCCGGCGTCAGGTCCACACCCACAACACGCCGCGCCAGGGGTGCGACCGCCAGGGCCGTATGCCCGGCCGCCGTCGCCACGTCCAGCACCGTGTGATCAGGGCCTACCTCGGCCAGCTCGACCAGGCGGCCCAGGGATGCCCCCCTGGCGTGGACCGGGCTGACCGCGTAGGCTTCGGCGGCCGGGCCATACTGGGCCTGGACGCGCGCCTTAGTCGTGTCGGCCTGGAGTGCGCCGTCGCTCACGCGTGACCGTTGTCGCTCGGGACGGTGGCGAGACTCGCGTCGCGATACTTTTCCCCCACCTCCGGCAGCATGATGGGGATGCCGGTCACGATGGGATAGCGGCGGCCGGTGCGGCGATTGACGAGCCACTTGCCATCCACCAGTTCCAGAGGCTGCTTGTCGACCGGATCGACGAGAATCTCTAGCAAGTCTGGCGCGACTTCGCCGCCCAGGTCGGCCTCATTGATGGTCAGGCCATCGTCGCCGCCCATGAGAGGGCCGGGCGCGGGGGCGAAGGACTCGCCCACAGGCGACTCACTCTCGGATGGGAAGAAGAAGCGGCGCACCAGGAAGAACACACCAAAACCAATACCAATCCCCAGCAGGATGCGGAACAACCGGCCCATGTATTGTATCTCCTCTCAACATCTGAAGTCGCAGCAGGAGTGCGGCAATCGAGACTCTGTCGCCCACGCCGCCCTCAATAGCACATTGTCGCCATTTTAGCCCGCGCAGTCAACCTGTGGCGGACGGCGCAGGACGAGGGGCCAACAAGATAGCCGCGCCGACGGCGCGGCCGATGGTAGACAGGGGCATCCCTCCTGGGCAGATCAGGCGGGGAGGACGTACACCGTTTCCGGGAGAAGCTCGACACGCACCGCGTCGTCGCGGGCAAAGACGGCCGGGCGCAGGGGGTTCGTGTCGACCACGGCCAGCCGCGACCCCGCCACGTCCACCTCGTAATCGACCTGCGAGCCGAGGTAGGCGATGCGTCGCACCTCGCCCGGCACGCCCTCGCCCCCAGGCGTGAGGCGGATGCCTTCGGGGCGCACCACCAGAACCACTTCCTCCCCGGCCGCAATGGCGCGCTCCGGCCCAGGCACGTCGAAGGCTCGCCCCCAGGCTTCCACCTGCAATCGCCCATTGGAGGCGGCCAGCGCACGGGCTGGAATGAAGTTGGCCTGGCCAATGAAGTCGGCGACAAAGCGGTTGGCGGGGCGCTGGTAGAGTTCCTCGGCCGCCCCGATCTGCTGGACCCGGCCGTTCGCCATGACCACGATGCGATCGGACATGGACATGGCCTCGTGCTGGTCGTGAGTGACGTAGATAGACGTGATGTGCAGGTCCTGCTGCAACGCGCGAATATCGCCACGCATCTGGACGCGCAGCTTGGCGTCGAGGTTCGACAGCGGCTCGTCGAAGAGCAATACCTTCGGCTCCATGACCAGCGCGCGCGCCAGAGCCACCCGCTGCTGCTGGCCGCCGGATAGCTGGTTCGGGGCGCGCTTCTCCAGGCCATTGAGATCGACCATGTCAAGGACCTGCCCCACCCGCTGCTTGACCTCGGCCTGGCTGAGCTTGCGAATCTTTAGCCCATAGGCGATATTCTCGAACACAGTCAGATGCGGAAAGATGGCGTAGCTCTGGAACACCATGGACATGTCACGCTGGTGGGGTGGGACGTGGGTCAGGTCCGCGCCGTCAAGGACGATGCGCCCGCTGGTGGGAAACTCGAAGCCGGCGATGAGGCGCAGGGTGGTGGTCTTACCACAGCCGGAGGGGCCGAGGAGCGTGACGAACTCGCCACGGGCGATGTCCAGGGCGACGTCATCGACGGCCGTGACGTCGCCCGCGCCGCCCCGCGCCGGGAACCGCTTCGTGACGTGTTCCAGAGTCAGGTACATGCTTATCCCACTCCAATGCTGAGGTCGCCGCTGTCGCGGCCTGGGCCTGGGCGACCCAGCAGCAAGTACATCAGCCCAATGGCGGCGAGAACGATGAGAATCAGAATCACGGAGTACGCGGCCGCCAGACTCATGCCCCCTTGCTCCACCTCGCTCAGAATCAGGGCCGTCAGGATGGGCCACTTGGGCGTGGTCAGAAAAATGATGGCCGACAGGCTGGTCATGTGGCGCGCAAAGGCGAAGATCAGCCCGGCCAGGAACGCCGGCAGAATCAGGGGCAGCGTGATGCGGCGGAACGTAATGCTGGCGTCAGCGCCCAGGGAGGTGGAGGCCTCCTCGATGGCTGGGTCGATCTGCTGGAGTTGGGCCGTCCCCGCCCGCACCGACGCCGGCAGCGAGCGCACCGCGTAGGCAGCCAGGATGATGTAGGGCGTGCCAATCAGGACGAAAGGCTCGCCGACGAACATCATGGCGTAGATGAGGGCCAGGCTGCCGGCGGCGACCAGCCAGCGGGCAGCCCCGCGCATGCGGGTCACGAGGACCACGGCGATGATTCCATACACGACGCCCAGCAGCGCCACGGGAGCCTGGAAGAAGACGCCGATGTGCTGGGCCAGCGAGTCGACGATCTTGGGCAGATGCGGCCCCGGCAAGGTCCGGCCCCAGGCGGCCAGCGGGACGATGACGGCCTGAATCGCGCCGCCGAGCCAGATATAGACACCCAACCCGGCCAGCGCCACGAACAGGCCGCGCGGTACGTGCCCCGCCCGCCGCGAGAGCGCCCACGCCAGCAGCGCAAGGCCAATCCACAATAGAGCCAGGACGCCGCGCCAGACGCCTTCCTCCACAAACAGCGGGATGTAGGTCACGAGGAAGCCGATGCCCAGACCCACGGCGACAATCCCCAGCCGCGCGGGCCAGCGCCGCGCCGAGACCCCCGCAATGACCAGCAAGAGGATCAGGTAGGTGAGGGTAACGACCAGCATGGGGGCGGTGATGAAGGCGATAATGTAGCCGATGCCCAGGATGGTACCCGGCACAGCGCCGCCCAGGGTCGACGTGAAATCGAGGGCCTCGCGGCCGGAGAAGGAGCGCCGCACGATGATCCACGCCGCCACCATGCCCAGGATACCCGCGATGGGGGTGGCGACGGCGGACAGGAAGGTCGTATCGAGGATGGCCTTAAGGCCACGGTTGATGGCCTGGGCGTAGTGAGTCAGGTCGAGGCTGTAGTCCACGCCCCACACCCGCGTCAGCGAGCCGAAGACGATGACGCCGTACAGCAAGATGATGAGGCCGCAGGCGACATAGGTCAGGCCGTTGAACAGCCAGCGAATACGCGGGTCGTGGGACTGGGCCGCGCCACCCGTGGGCTTGCCCGTGACCGAGACGTAGGAGCGACGGCTCACCCAGTAGCGTTGAAGGATGAAGACGGTCAGCGTCGGGATGAGCAGGACGACAGACAGCGCGGCAGCCTTCTTCTGGTCGTACTCGCCGGTCACGGCCATCCAGATTTGGGTGGACAGTACCGTCGTGTTACCCGCAATCAGCAGCGGGTTGCCCAGATCCGCCAGCGCCTCAACGAACAGCAGCAAGAACGCGCTGGCAAAACCAGGGATGAGCAGCGGCAGGGTCACAGTGCGGAAGATGTGCCACTTGGACGCCCCCAGGCTCTCGGCGGCTTCCTCGAAGGCCGGGTCCAGCCGCTCCAGCATGCCGCGTAGGATGAGATAGGCTACCGAGAAGAAGGTGATGACCTGGACGAAGACCAGGCCGTCCATGCCGTAGATGTCGTTGACGCCAGGGCCAAAGTCGATGCCCAACAGGCGGGCCGTGATGAGACCGTTGCGGCCAAACAGGAGGATGGCCGCAATGGCGATGGCGAAAGGCGGCGAGATGGTAGGCAACAGAGCCAGAACATGGACAACCCGCTTGCCAGGGATGGCGCAGCGAGCCACGGCGTAGGCAAACATGAAGCCGAGGGCCGTCCCGCCCGTGCCGGTGAGGACGCCCATCACCAGGGTATCCCAGACGACGTTTCGATAGTAGCGCGCGGTCATGTCGTCGAAGTAGCGGCCATACTGCTCGATACTCCACGCGCCCTCGGTATAGACGCCCTGGCCAATCACGCGCGCCAGCGGCCAGACGACAAACAGCAACAGGAACAGCCCCACGGCCAACAAACTCGCCAGAAGGACGGGGTCCTGGCCGAAGCGGCGGTACTCGGTCGCCCGCCGCCACAGCCCGGCCAGGACAGGTGTCGACGCCCCGGGGAGCGCGACAGGCGGCGCAGGTCCCGCCACCACATCGGCGGCGCCGGTCGGCGTTTGGGCGCCGTCGGGCGCGACAACGCCGCGTTTGGCCTGAGAGTCTGCGGCCATCGTCTCGTCTCCCCGGAGTGATCGAACGGCTACTTAGCCTGGGACTCGGCGGCAATCTCGTTGGAGAAGCGATCGACGACTGCCTTCTTGTTCTTGCCCGCCTGGTCGAAGTTGTAGTCGATCAGCTTGACCTGGAGCAGCTCCGGCTTGGAGGCCGTCGCGCCCTTGACCGTGGGAGCCTGGTACGCCTTGTACTTGGGGCCGAGATTCTGGGCTTCAGCGGTCAAAGCCCAATCGAACCACTTCTGAGCGGCATCCTTGTGCTTGGCGCCCTTGACCAGACCCATGCCGCCGATCTCGTAGCCCGTGCCCTCCTTGGGGAAGGCGAGTTCCAAGGGCAGCCCCTTATCCATCTGAGCCACAATGTCGTGGGAGAAGACGACGCCCAGGCCACCCTCGCCCTGGCCGACCAGCGTCGCGGGGGTCGCGCCGCTCTTGGTATACTGTTGCACGTTCTGGGAGAACCGCTTGATCCAGTCCCAGCCTGCCTGGTCACCCTTGCTCTGCAAGACGGTAGACAGGGCGGTGTACGAGGTGCCGGAGGTAGCCGGGTGGGCGATGATGATCTGATTCTTCCATTCTGGCTTGGTCAGGTCATCCCACGACTCGGGCTTCTTGATGTTGGGATTCTTCTCGAGGAAGTTCTTGTTGAGGGCGAAGCCGAGGGAGCCAACATAGACGCCCGCCCAGTTGTTGTCGGGGTCCTTCATCTTGGCCGGGTCTAGCAGGTTCGCCAGGTTGGGCGAGTTGTAGGGTTCCAGCAGGCCCTCGCCCTTGGCGGCGACAAAGGAGTCGATCGGACCCCCCCACCAGATATCGAACTGGGGATTGTCCTTCTCGTTGCGCAGGCGGGTCAGGGCCTCACCGCTGGATAGGCGAACGAAGTTGACAGTAATGTCTGGGTACTTCTTCTGGAACTCGGCCTTCATCCCCTCGCACCACTCCTGCTGCGGAGTACACAGCAGGTTCAGTTCCGTGGACGCTTTGGCAGGCGCGGCGGGAGCGGCCGCCTTGCTTGCGTCCGTCTTAGCCGCGGCTCCCGTGCCGGCCGGCGCCTGGGCGGCGCAGCCAGCAGCCAGGACCAGGGCCAGCAGCGCGGCCACCAACCACACGATTCGACTGGTTCGCATTCTCTCCTCCTCGTCGAGGTGCGTCATGGACATGATTCGTCTCACACTGGACTACGCCCCACTATAGCAGCATTGAGCCACAGCGTCAATGTCAGGTGGGCTGTTGCGGCAGGGACATCGCGGCCCACATGACTCACGCCAGGATGGCGTCGATGGCGCGCAGTTCGTCATCGCCGAACGCGAGGTTGTCCAGGGCCGCCACAGCGTCCTCAATCTGGGCGACCTTGCTGGCTCCAATGAGGGCGGAGGTAACGACGGCGTGCCGCAGCGTCCAGGCAATCGCCATCTGGGCCAGGGTCTGCCCTCGGCCGGCCGCCAGGTCGTTGAGACGCCGCACCTTGCCGAGACGCTCCTCGGTCAAGGCGGCCGACTTCAGGAAGCCCCAGGGCTTGGCAACGCGCGAGTCATCGGGGATGCCTCTCAGGTAACGATCGGTCAGCACCCCCTGCGCGAGCGGCGAGAAGACGATGCAGCCAATCCCTTCGTCCGTCAACACGTCGAGGAGGCCATCTTCTACCCAACGGTTGAACATGTTGTACGACGGCTGGTGAATCAGGCACGGCGTCCCCAGCTGGCGCAAGATGGACGCGGCCGCCCGTGTCTGCTCGGCGCTGTAGTTGGAGATACCGACGTAGAGGGCGCGGCCGCTGCGCACGGCGGCGTCCAGGGCCAGCATCGTCTCCTCGACCGGCGTGTCGGGGTCGGGCCGGTGGGAGTAGAAGATGTCCACATAGTCGAGGCCCATGCGCTTCAGGCTCTGGTCCAGGCTGGCGAGCAGATACTTGCGCGACCCCCACTCGCCATACGGGCCGGGCCACATGCGATAGCCCGCCTTGCTAGAGATGATCAGCTCGTCGCGATAGGGATGCAGGTCCTCGCGCAGAATCGCGCCAAACGTCTCCTCGGCCGAGCCGGGGGGTGGCCCGTAGTTGTTGGCCAGGTCGAAATGGGTGATACCCAGGTCGAAGGCGCGGCGCAGCATCGCGCGACTATTCTCAAAAGCATCAACGCGGCCGAAATTGTGCCACAGGCCCAGGGACACGGCGGGCAGCTTGAGACCGCTACGCCCCGCGCGGTAGTAGCGCATCCTGTCGTAGCGCTCGGCGGTCGGCTCATAGGCCATTGAGACCCTCCTCGCCATGCACTGGCACGGCATCGCGCGGGCGCGGGCTGAATCACGCCCCACCCACTCCACCTGGAGCGCCGCCGCTGCTCGCCTGGGCTGCGGGAGCATGCCTCTCGCGCCCCAGGTGAGCGGCAGAGCCGATACGCTCAGGCCAGCCGCCGATACACCACCCGCCCGCCGCTGATGGTCAGGTCCACCCGGATGTCCTTGATCGCCTCCTCCGGCACGCTAAAGTAGTCGCGGTCGAGGACGGCAATGTCAGCCAGGTAGCCCAGGGCCAGCGGCCCCTTGTGGTCCTCCTCGCGGGTCAGCCACGCGCCTGCCACCGTGTAGGCGGAGAGCGCCTCTTCGCGGCTGACGGCCTCGGTCGGGGCGATGGGCGTGCCTTTGTGGGACTTGCGGGCGACCAGGGCGTACAGGCCGACGAAGGGGTTGTAGTGGACGGTGCTGGGGATGTCACTGGTGGCGACGACGCGAATGCCCCGGTCCAGGTAGGTACGCATGGGCTTGTAGCGCGCCGCCAGTTCAGGCCCGACATCGCGGAACAGGTCGTCGCCTTCATAGTAGATAAACGTCGGCTGGATGACGGCAGCCAGGCCATGACGCGCCATGTGCTGCAGGCTCTCTTCGGTGGCGAAATAGGCGTGGATGAGCTGGTGGCGGGCCGTGTGCTCGCGGTCGGCCAGGACATCGGCAAAGGCGGCGGCAGCCTCGTGGTGGGCGCGATCACCAATTGCATGGATGCCGATATCCCACCCCTGGTCGTGGCCCTGGGCAAAGTAGCGGCGCAAGTTCTCCGGGTCGAGGCGGTTGTAGTCCTTGACCTCGCTCTCACCCAGGAAAGGCTGGAACATCCAGGCCGTGTGGCTGGTCGTGCCGCCATCGACGGCCATCTTGAGGCCACCCAGGCGCAGCCAGTCGTCGCCGACGCCGCTGGCGATGCCCAGCCCCGCGACGCGATTGTCCAGCACGGCAGCGGGTGTCTCCTCGCGGAAGCCGTGCCACGACGGCATGACGTTGGACCGCACGTGGAGCTTGCCCTGGCGGTAGGCCTCAACGTAGGCCCCTAGCTCGTCCGGCTCCAGACCGGGATCCAGGATGCTGGTGATACCGTACGCGAGATAGGCGCAACTTGCCGCGTCCAGGGCAGCGACCTGTTCGGCCAGAGTCGGCTGCGGTAACAAGCGACGCACCAGAGGCTTAGCGGCAGCGCGAATCACGCCGCTGGGCGAGCCGTCGGCGTCGCGCTCGATGCGGCCGCGCGGCGGATCCTCGGTCGCAGCGTCGATGCCCGCCAGCGCCAGAGCAACGCTGTTGACCACATCCATATTGAAGAAGCGCATCAGCAGGACGGGGTGGTCCGTCGTCGCGGCGTCCAGGTCGCTACGATGCGGCAGACGGCCCTCTGCGAACAGGGACTCGTTCCAACCCTCGCCGAGAATCCACTCGCCCGGCGGGGTCCTGGCCGCCGCCGCGCGCACCAGCTCGACCATCTCGGCGATGGACTGGCAATTCTCTAGTTGCAGGCGGCCGAGCTTGAGGCCCACCTGGAGCATATGATTGTGGGCGTCGTTGAGGCCGGGAATGGCGGTGCGCCCGACGAGATCAATGATCTGGGTGGCTGGCCCCGCCAGGGCGAGGACGTCGACGTCGTCGCCGAGGGCAACGATGCGGCCATCTTTGGCAGCCAGGGCCGAGCAGCGCGGTAGGGCCGCGCTCAAGGTGACGATGCGGCCGTTGTGAAGGACGAGGTCAGGCGCGAGGTCGCGAAGGAGGAGCGTCATGGCATCTCCAAAGCGTCGCGGTCGAAGGCGATAGGGGCATCGTGGACGACGGCAACGCGGGTGGGAAACACGCTAGGCCTCCACGTCCGCCACCGTCGCCAGGGCCCACAGCTGGCGAGTCAACTGGGCGTGGCCGATGTGCTGGCTGAGGTGCTCGATGGCGTGCACGAGATCGTAGCGGACGGTCATCAGGCGGTCAGTGCGGCGCGGGTGAGGGCGGGCAGTCTCCATGTCCGCCGCGCTCAGGCTCGCCAACAGCGCGTGGACATACTCGCGGCTGCGGCCGGCGCGGGCCAGGAGGTGAGCGGGGTCGCGGTCGGCCGGGCCAAACTCCTCACGGCCCTGGTCGCCGTCCACCGCCTCCCATTCGATGCGGCCCATGGTCCATTCGGCGCGCTTGAGCAGATAGACCGTGGACGACATGCCGTGGGCAATGAGCCAGCCCAGCGTCCCGGCCTCGCCCTTCCACGGGCTGACCGCGAAAGGTCGCCAGAGGAGCGCGTCGGCGGGCAGGTCGGTGAGCAACTCGCTCAGCTCGGCGTACTTCTCATCGAACAGGCGGCGGTAAGTACCAAGCTCGGAGGTGGGGGGAAAGTTCATTGTGTCTCCTGGGGCGCGAGCCGGATAGCGAACCTGATTGTACCCGGAGTCGGCAGGCGAAGCCAGTCCTCTACTCCACGGCGTAGACGTGGACCGGCTCAGTCTTGCCCTGGACGGGGGTAGGGGGCAGGGCGCGCACGGGGACGTCCAGGAGGCACGCGGCGTAGGCGTCCTCGCTGATTAGAATATCGGTGTGGAAGGTCTTGTTGAGGGCCTGGATACGGGCCGCCACGTTGACCGCATCGCCGATGACGGTGTATTCCAGGCGGTCGGGGCTGCCAACACTGCCCGCGATGAACGCGCCGCTGTGGACACCGATGCCGATGCCGATGGTGGGGCGGCCAGCGGCCGCCTGCGCGTCGTTGAAACGCGCCAGGGCGGCGCGCATGGCGACGGCCGCGCGGACGGCGCGCGCGGCGTGGTCGGGGTGGGGCACGGGCGCGCCGAAGACGGCCAGCAAACTGTCGCCACCAAACTTGTTGATCCAGCCACCCTCGCCGCGAATGGCAGGATCGATGGCAGCGAAGTAGCGGTTGAGCAGGTCAACCACGGCGGCGGGCGCCAGCCGCTCTGAGAGGCCGGTAAAGTTGCGGATGTCGGCAAACAGGATACTGGCTTCGACCATGTCGCCGCCCAGGCTGACCCCCTCACGCACGACCTGCTCGGCGATTTCCGGCGCGACGTAGCGGCCGAAGGCATCACGCAGCCGCTCGCGCTCCTGGAGGCCGCCCGTCATATGGTTGAAGCCCTGGTAGAGATCGGCGAACTCATCAGCGCTGACGACGGTCAGCCGCGTGTCGATCTCGCCGCCCTGGACGCGGCGCATGGCGCGCACCATACTGTCGGTCAGGGCGGCGATGTCGGCGGCCATGAGGGTCGACATGGCAACTGTCGTGGCGGTGGCGATGGCGACGAACAGAATCACCCACAGGGCCAGCGGGATCAACCGGGGGCCAACGTCGCGCATGCCCAGGCCAGTCAGCAACAGATCGACCTTGAGCAGGACGGTGAAGCCGAGGACCAGCAGGGGAATGAAGGTGACGAAGACGGACAGGAACAGCAGGCGGCGGCGGATGCCAACCTGCGTCACGTCCTCCTGAACCTGGGCGTCCGAGGCGGGGCAGTGGGGGCGAATGACGGGGATGACGGGGCGCATGGCCCGCTGGACAAAGAAGTACTCGAAGATGGCGTGGGCAGCCACCGTGACAAAAAAGGTTGCCCAGGTAATGACGAGATAGAGGGTCGGCACTTCGATGCTCGACAGGCGGTTGCCGAGCAGGACGACGGTCTCCGCGGTCAGCAGCGCGACCGGACCGTGGATGCCCATGATACGCGCGCCGGTCAGGAAGGGAAAGTTGAGGGTCTGTGCCAGCGCGGGACAGGCCAGCTCGACGGTTGGGCGTCCGCCTTCGAGGGCGTCAAGGAACCGCCCAATGGGGCGGTACTGTCGGCGAATGACCGTGACGTCGACCGCTACCACAACGACGGCTACAATGGGCGCCACGACGCTAAAGGCAAACTGAATCTGCTGGGGCGTGAACTCCAGGCCAAACGCGAGCAGAGCGACATTGGCCGCGACAGCCACCGTGGCCCACACCACGTAGATGAGCAGGAGCTGGCGGAACAGGCTGCGGGCGGTGACAGGAGCGGCGGGGTGAGACGCTTCACGCTGCATGCGGGTCACGGCAACCTCGTGGGCAGGCCCGGTCAGGGCACAGAGCGCCCCACGACCGGGACGTATTGGGCCAGCGGGTGGATTTCTGGCAAGGCGCTGACCAGGCAGTCAGAGGGGATGCGTGGTCTTGGCAAGGGTTTGACCACCCTTCCTGCGCCCCTTATACTTGGCAGCATCCCCGCCCGCCCGGCGATCCAGGAGGACACGTGCTCCCTGACTACGATCCCGATGAAGGCCCCCTCGAACAGGTCTTCTTCGAGGCCGACATTCGCCGCAAGCTACAGATCGCCAAGGACGTGGCGTGGGCCATCGCTCGCCAGTCACCGGACGTACCGCCCCATCAAGCCGACGCCTACCAGCGCGGCTTCGAGAAGGCCATCGAGGTCCTGGGGCGCATGTTCCTCGGCCGTGAGGCGAACATCCAGTAGTTAGAGGTCCGCAGGCAGTCGCGTCATCTCCTACCCGGCTACGGGGTATCTTCGGGGATACCGAACACGTGGCGGCGGAGGAGGTCCAGGGCGTTATTGGTGGACCACGCAATGGTCAGGTCGGACAGGCCGCCGAAGCGGAGGGAGCGCGTCACGACGCCATCCGGCGCCACCAGGGCGATGTAGGTGCGGCCGGGGCTTTCGCCGTAGGGATCGCGGGCGTCCAGATGGCTGATGACGGCCAGGCCCAGGTCTGTCTCGTTGAGACGGCGCACGTACTCCGCAGCGCGAATAGCCGTATCGGGGCTGACCAGTTCGGCCACGTCGCCCACGCCACCCACGCGCTGTAACACGTCGGCGGTCATGGCGACAATGCTTTCCTTGAGGACCGTGGCGTTCTGCTGGCCCGCCGCCGTCGCCAGGCGCTGGGCGATGCGGCCGCCGGTGTTGGTCTCCACCAGGCCCAGGCTCAGGCCGCGCCCGGCCAGGGTTGTCGTGACCACACCTTCCAGGGTATCGCTGTCTGTGCCGAAGATGTAGGCAGCGAGGCGCGCCTGAATCTGCTGCGCCACGCTGTCGATGAGGGCCGTCGCCTCGGCCTCACTCGTCGCGCGGGCCGTGATGCGGATGTCAATCTGCCCGGCGTGGGCAGCCAGCCCGACCGTTGGGTTTGTCTGCTCCTCCAGGTCGCCGACGATCTGGTCCACCCGGCTCTCGGTGATACCGGCCACGCGGATGATGCGGCTGCGGATGGTGTCCGTCAGGCCGAGGCGCTCGCGTAGCAGGGGCACGACCGCGTGTTCCATCATGTGTTTTAGCTCGCGCGGCACACCCGGCAGGCAGATGATGTAGGCGGTCTTGCCGTTCTGCTCGACCGGCACGGCGAAGCACGGCGCGGTCCCGACCGGGTTGGGGATGGGAATGCTGCCCTCGGGGATGTAGGCCTGGCGGCGATTGTTGTCGGACATGGTGAAGCCGCGCCGCTTGAAGATCTCGGCGATGCTCGCCAACAGCTTCTCGTTGAGCACCAGCTTGCGCCCCGTCGCCAGGGCTACCGCCTCGCGGGTCTTGTCGTCCACCGTCGGGCCTAGCCCGCCCGACGTGATGACCACGTCCACGCGGGCAATGGCCTCCGACAGGGCGGCGGCGATGCGGGCCTCGTTGTCGCCGACAGTTGTCTTGCGGTACATGTTCAGCCCGTTGGCCGCGAGTTGCTGCGCCAGCCAGGCAGCGTTGGTGTCAATGATGTGCCCCAGCAGCAGCTCCGTCCCGATGGTCACGATCTCAGCGTCCACACAGCCCCCTCACCAGAGATTCGAGATTAGCAAGTGGAGATTATAGCATGGCGAACACCGAACGTGTAGGGTTCATCGGCCTGGGCATCATGGGCGGACCGATGGCAGGTAACATCCTCAAGGCGGGTTTCCCCGTCACCGTCTGGAATCGGTCGCGCGAGAAGGCCATGCCCGTGCTTGACGCCGGCGCGACCCTCGGCGCATCGCCCCAGGACGTGGCCGAGAAGTCGGACATTATCATCACCATGGTGACCGCGTCGGAGGATGTGCGGAACGTCATCCTCGGCGGGCAGGGCGTCATCCACGGCGCGGCGCCCGGCAGCATTGTCGTAGACATGAGCACCATTTCGCCCAGGGTCACCCGCGAGATCGCGGACGCCCTGGCCGCCAGGGGCATCGAGATGCTGGACGCGCCTGTCAGTGGTGGCGACGTCGGGGCACGCAACGCCACGCTCTCGATCATGGTCGGTGGCGACGCGGACAGCGTGGCGCGCGTGCAGCCCGTCTTTGCGGCGATGGGCAAGAAGATCACCCACATCGGCCCCCACGGAGCGGGGCAGACGTGCAAGCTCGTCAATCAGATTCTGGTGGTGGGCAACAACCTGGCGATGGCCGAGGCGCTGGTGTTCGCCCAGCGCGCCGGCGTCGACGTGGCGAAGGTGGTCGAGGCAGTGGGCGGCGGCGCGGCCGGCTCGTGGCAGTTGAACAATCTCGGCCCCCGCATCTTGAAGCGCGACTTTGCGCCCGGCTTCACCATCCGCAATCAGCAGAAGGACCTGCGCCTGGCCCTCGAAGCGGCCGACGATATGGGCCTGCCCCTGCTCAACACGGCCACCATCCACAACCTCTTTCGCGTCCTCGAGGCCGACGGCCTGGCCGACGAGGGTACCCAGGCCCTGGTCAAGGCGCTGGAAAAGCTCACCGGCGTCACCGTTGAGGCGTGAGGCGAGCGGGCGCAGCCGGGCGGTTGCACACTCCAAACACTTGTGCTACAATGGCGAACGGTGAACAGTGCGTGAAAGGCCGCCCGCCATGCCCCTCTCCGCCCGCCTGACCGATGATCAGATTCAGGCCCTGGTCGACGACTACTTCGACCAGGGCGCACACCTCAGCGGCTGGACGCTCCAGGCCCGCGAGCGGGTCGAGCGCGTGCGAAGCGGCTTCTTCAACACCGAGTTTCTGGACGCGGCGAGCGACGCCGCCCTGGTCGCCGCCCTGACCGCCTTCTATAAAGAAGTTGTCGCTATTCCACTGCGCTACCGCGCCGTGGAGCAGGCTCCCGGTCGCGTGCGCCAGGCGCTACTGCGTCTCCTCGACACCGACGCGGATCTGGCCGACCGGGTGGACCTCGTCCTCCAGTCGCGCTCGCCCCTCTATCAGGCCGGGCTGGGCAAGAGCTTCTACAGCCCCTTGTTCCAGGCCCTCGACCCGTCCCACAACCCGCTGTGGAACAACCGCACCGAGGCGGGCCTGCGCGCCCTGGGGATGCAGCGCTGGAAGGCGCCGGATACGCCCGGCGCCCGCTACATCGCCATCCAGTCGGCTTGCCTCGATCTGGCGGCGCTGCGCCCCGACCTGGACCTGTTCGAGGTCGACCATTTCATGGACTTCGTGGTACGCGGTCAGGGCGCGGATGCCCTGACCGACTGGTCGGGCGACCTGCCTTCCGACGGCCTGCCGCCGCCCCTGACCCTGGGCGAGGAACCCGCGCCCTACAGCCTGAGCAGCGATGTCGAGACCTTCGCGTGGCCCGGCGAGACCGATGCGGCGGCCGAGTCCCCAGGCACGGTCAACGTCCGACTCGCCCTGCCCGAGGCCGCCGCTATCATCGGCTGGGACGAGACGCGACTGGCCGCGCTACGCGACCTGACCCTGGAGCGCGGCCAGGTAATTCTCCACGGCCCACCGGGTACGGGCAAGACCTACGTGGCGCGCACCCTGGCGCATCTTCTTGCCGGCGAGATGGGTAGCGTGCACCTGGTCCAGTTCCACCCCGCCTACAGCTACGAGGAGTTCATCGAGGGTATTCGCCCCCAGGTGGGCGCTGGCGGCGACCTGGTGTATACCGTTCAGCCAGGCCTGTTTCAGCGACTGTGCCAGGCCGCCGCCAGCCATCCAGAGCGCCGCCTGGTCCTGGTCATCGACGAGATCAACCGCGCCAATTTGCCCCAGGTCTTCGGCGAACTGCTGTACGCTCTGGAGTATCGCGGCCAGCCCGTGAGCCTGCCCTACTCCGGCGGCCAGCTCAGCATACCCCACAACCTGACCCTGCTCGGCACGATGAACACGGCCGACCGCGCCGTGGCTCTGCTCGACCACGCCCTGCGGCGGCGCTTCGCCTTTGTGCCCTTCACCCCCGACGTAGACCTGCTGCGCCGCTACCTGGCCGTCCAGGCTCCCGACACGGCCTGGGCAGCCGACTTCCTGGCTGCCCTGAACACTCGCCTGACCGATGATGGCGTCAGCTCCGACTTCCATATTGGTCATAGCTACTTCATGCGCCCCGGCCTCGATGCGGCGGCCGTCGCCCGCGCCTGGCAGTACTCGATTCGCCCCACCCTGGTCGAGCTGTTCTACACCCATCCCGAGCGCCTGGACGCCTACGACCGTCTGGCCGCCGAGTACCTCGGCGAGACGGCGAGGGTTCCGTGAGCGCGGTTCCGCAAGTGTGGCCTCATCCGCCCCTGGTTCTCCGCGAGGCCGAGCGCCTCGACGCGGCCCTGGACCAGGCCGAGGTCGCCGCCCTGCGCGCCTGTCCCCTGGTAGACGTTGCGCCCGCCTGGACGTCGGGCATCTATACCCTGACCGCCCGCTCGCTGGTCGGCCGCGCGGCCCTGCCGCGCCGCTGGCTGGCTATCCAGCCCAAGACGCCCGTTCCCAACCTCTTCGCCATGCTGGCTGCCACCGCTCGTCGGCCGCGCTGGGCCGACGCCCTGACCGGCCACGCCGCTGGTGACGACGTTCTGGCGGGGCTGGCCCGCCTGTACGCCGCCGCCCTGGCTGACTACCTGGCCGGTGGACCGCGCCGGATGCTTGTGGACATCGTCGAGGCCGCGTCGGTGGTGCGGGGCAAGCTGCTTCTAGCCCCGACACTGCGCCAGCCACCGGCCGCCCGCCACCGGGTGGTCACGCGACGGGGTGTCTGGAGCCTCGACACCCCTGCCCACCGCGTACTCAAGCAGGCGGCGCGCATCGCCATCGACCTCACCCCGGCCGATGCGGTCCGCCGTGGCCTCGACGTATCCCTTGCCTGGCTGGCCGACGTCGCCGACGTGGGCGCCACCGAGGAAGCCTTCGACCGCCTGACCCTGTCTCGCCTGGATGCGCCCGCCCTACCCGCCCTGAATCTGGCGCGCTGGCTCGTCGCCGGCGTGACTCCCAGCCTGGACGTCGGCCGCCGCCCATTCCCGGCCTTCTGCCTCGACGTGGGCCGCCTGTTCGAGGCCTTCGTCGCGCACCTCGTCACCGACGGCCTGCCTGACGCCCGCGTGACGGCGCAGCGGGCCGCGCCGCTGGACCGCGACCGCCAGGTCTGGCTGCACCCCGACCTGGTGGTGGCCCGCGCCGGTCGGGCTGTCGTTGTCCTCGACACCAAGTACAAGCACGCCGCACCCGACTCCGCCGACCTGTACCAGCTGGCGACCTACTGCCAGGCCCTGGGCGTGCCCCACGGTGTCCTCGTCTATCCTGCGCCCATCGCCGCACCGCCCCTCGTGCTCCAGAGCGGCGTGACGCTCCACAGCCTGGCTCTCGACCTGGGCGTATCACCGACCGCCTTCCCCGCCACCTGCGCCGCCTTCGTGGCGAGCGTCGATAAGCTGGCTCAAGGATAGACGAGCTTGCGAGGCGTGCGCCGCCTGGCGATTGTCCTGCTCCTGGCGCTGGCGGCCTGTCGGGCGACGACCACCGACCACCAGCCACCGGCCACGGCACCAGCGTCGACTGGTCCCCCGACGGCAGGCGCGGTTTCTGGGGGAGCGACCGCCGCCGAGACGCCGCGCTCTGGCCCGGGCGACACTCCAACACTTACCCCATCTCCGGCCGCCACCCGACCGTCGACAGTTGTCGCCTCTCCCACTGCGGGAGGACAGGCTGAGGGTCTGAGCGCTCCTACCCCCGGCCCAAGGCCCTCACCCCAGCCTTCCCCCACAGGCATAGCCGGCCAGATTGTAGTCGCCCCTACAGTCGCCGGTGGCCGCTCTGCCGGCGACCCGAAGGCGCCCGAGCTGGGCAACACCGGCTACGACGTGGCCCACTATGACCTGACGCTGCGCCTGGACCCGCCGACCCGACAGATCACGGGACGCGCGACCATCGAGGCGAAGGCAACCCTCGACCGCCTGGCGCAGATCAGCCTCGACTTTGCCGATGGCATGGCGATTGGGGGCGTCACAGTAGCAGGTCAGCGGGCGCCGTGGCAGTATCAGGACAACAAGCTGCTGGTGAGCCTGCCCCGACCCTACGCCAGGGGCGAGGGATTCAGTGTGGCGGTCGACTACAGCGGGCCGATCCGCCCCATCCAGAGTCGTTACGTCAACTTCGCCGAGGTGGGGATGCAGGTGCGCGACGATGGCAGCCTGTTCGTGATGGGGGAGCCGGATGGGGCGCGCGCCTGGTTTCCAGCCAACGATACGCCGTTGGACAAGGCAACCTTCCGCTTCGACATCACCGTACCCAGCCCGCTGGTGACATCGGTGACCGGCGCACTGCGCGAGACGCGCGCCACCGCTGATGGCGCACGCTCGGTGTGGGAGATGAGCGCGCCCATGGCGCCGTACCTGGCGAATATCATGGTCGCGCCCTACGACCTCATCGAGGGCCAATCGCCCCGAGGCGTCCCGCTCCGCCACTACGTGCCCAGCGGTCGAGGTGAGGAGCTGGCCCCGCTGCTGGCGACCAGCGGGCCAGCCCTCGATTGGCTGGCCGAGCGCCTGGGGCCGTATCCCTTCGCCCAGTTTGGCTATACGGTCGTAGGTCTGCCAGGGGCATCCCTGGAGGGTCAGTCCAACGTCCTGCTGAGCGAGAAGATGCTCAACGAGACCACTGTCGTCCACGAACTGGTCCACCAGTGGTTCGGCAACTCGGTCAGTCTGGCGTCCTGGGCCGACATCTGGCGCAACGAGGGTCTCGCCACCTACCTGACACTGCTATGGGAGCGCCGCGACGGCGACGAGGCGGCCATCGAGCGCGCGCTCAACACCTGGGAGAAGGCGCTGGTCGAGCGACCCACCGACTACCCGCTGGGCGACCCGCCCGCCGAGACGCTCTTCGCCGTCGACTCCTACATCAAGGGGGCGTGGTTGGCCCACATGCTGCGCCGCCGCGTGGGCGACGAGGCCTTCTACCGCGCGTTGCGAGCCTACCTGGAGCGCTACCGAGGCGGGGCAGCGAGTCGCGCCGAGTTCGAAGCGGTATTCAGTGACGTGGCGGGGCAGGACATGCGGCCTCTGCTCGACTACTGGCTCGACCGCCGAGGTCTGCCCACGCTGGATGTGACGTGGACGACGCGGGCGCTGGACGGCCACACGCGGGTGGAAGCGCAGGTGTGTGGGGTGGACGGCCTGCCGTCGCCGAGCGCAGTCGAAGTGGTGGTCCAGGGGGAGGGGGTGACGCAGACGGCGCGGCTGCCACTACGCAGCGGCGAACGTATCCAGGTGGACGTACCCTTCGCCGCGACGGGCATCGCCCTCGACCCGACCGAGCAGGTCCTGGCAAGGGAGACCGTTACCCAGACCGTGACCCTCGCGCCCTGCCCCTAACGCATCGCAATGCACATGCTCCACGCATCAATCCCCAATCCCTGATCCCCCCCGTCCCCGCATCACTAGATTAATCAGCTTGTACGCCAGTTTGGCGGCAATGAAGTCAGGGGCGTGCAGGCCGGGGATGGGAGCCAGCTCCACGATGTCGCAGCCGATGACCTCGGCGTTGGCCGCCACGACGCGCAGGATGTCCAGGGTCTGCGCCCAGGACAGGCCATTCGGCTCCGGCGTGCCCGTGGCGGGCATGGTCGATGGGTCGAGGCCATCCACGTCCAGCGTCAGATAGACTCGCTTGCCGCGCACGCGGTCGGCCAGGGCCACCAGATGCGCGCCGCCATCGGCGTGGATGTCATCGGCGAAGAAGACGGTCACGCGGTCAGGGTGAGCGGCGATGTAGTCGGCCTCCTCCTGGCAGATGGAGCGGATGCCCAGCTGGACGATGGGCGCGAACTCGGCCAAGCGGCGAGCCACGCAGGCATGGGACAACGGTGTGCCCTCGTACTCGTCGCGCAGGTCGCTGTGGGCGTCAATCTGGACAACCACGAAGTCGCCCAGGGCGTGGCGCAGGCCACGGCCCACCCCTACCGAGACCGAGTGCTCGCCGCCCAGGGCGACCACCAGCTTGCCCGAGGCCGCCAGATCGGCCACGGCGGCCTCGATGGCGGCGATGGTTGCCCGGGGGCCGCTCAGCTCCGGCGCCAGCATGGGCATGGTATGGACACCATAGCTCAGGGCTGGCTCGCCGTCGAACTCGCGGTCGTAAAGCTCCACCTGGCTCGACGCACGCAAGAGAGCCGCCGGGCCGCGAGCTGTGCCGTGACCGTAGCTGACCGTGCCCTCGTAGGGCAGGGGTAGGATGACGACGCGGGCGTCCTCGAAGCGACTGTCCTCGGCGGGCAGGCCCAGGAAGTTCTCGGGCGGTCGGTAACTGTAGCTCATGCCTCGTCCTCGTCGTCCGATGGACGATACCGGAGGTAGGCGGCCTGCAAGGCGGCCACCAGCTCGTCACGGCGGTCGTAGAGGCGCTTGAGCGGGCGTGGCTCGCGTTTCGCCAGGGCGTAGGCCGTCAGGATGGGGAAGGCGACCGTCGAATCCACGTAGGCCACGACAGAGTCGGGCAACTGATCGGGGTCGATCTTGCCCCAGGTCATGGCCTCCGACGGCGTCGCACCCGACAGGCCCCCGGTGTCGGGGCGGGCGTCGGTCATCTGGATGAAATAGTCATGGCCCTTCTCCGGGATGCCCATGACTTCCTGAATCTGAGGTTCAGTCTGGAGAATGAAGTTCTTGGGGCTGCCGCCGCCCAAAATGATCACCGCACTCTTGCCGCCGCGCCGCTTGGCGTCGTAGACGATGGCGGTGGTCTCGTTGACATCGCGCTCCACATCGAAGGCCAGCTTGTTGCCTGCCATCGCCAGCGCCGCCACATTCATGCCGATGGTCGAATCGCCGGGGCTGGAGGTGTACAGGGGCACGCCCGCCTGGTGGGCCGCCGTCAGGAGCGAGACATAGGGCGTGCCGAGGGCCTGTTCGCGGGCCTGGGTGTATTTTCCGAGCCGATAGTGTAGCTCGGCGGTGGTCATGGCGCGCTGAAATTCTGGCTCCAGCAGGCAGCGACGCAGGAAGGCGTCGGACTTGAGCAGGACTTCCTGGTGGAAGACGATATCGTAGATGCGGATGATATTGTCATCGCGCAATTGAAGGTCGTCGGTGAAGGGCGTCGTCTGGTACAGGTCGAAGCCCAGGCTGCGATGCATGTCGTGGTAGAGATTGGCGCCGGTGGAGATGATCCAGTCAATGAAACCCGCCCGGACGAGGGGGACCAGGGCCGCCGTGCCCAGGCCGGTCGGGGTGATGGCCCCCGACAGGGTCAGGCCGACCGTCACGTCCGGCTCCAGAATCTTCTCGACCAGGATGTGGGCCGCCTCGCGCAGCCGAGCGCCATTGTAGGCGAAGAAGAAGTCGTCGACCAGGTCGACCACCGATGTCTCGCGGCCGATAATCCTGGGGTCGAGCTTGCGTCCGTAGGTCACAGCAGCACCGCCGCGCAGATGACCGTTGTCCAGCGGCCCTGCTCATCACTGACGGCCGACATGGAGATGGAGGTCGTATCGACAATATGGCCGCCGACGCGGTACTGCTCGCGGCGTTCCAGGTAGTCGCGGTCGAGGTCGAAAGGCACGCCCAGGACGGTCGCCAGCATGCCGGCAGCCAGGTCCTCGGCATAGTCGCCCGCTTCCTGCTCGGTCTGGCCGTAGCTGTGATGCTCCGACAGGTAGCCGTACATGGAGGGGTCGGCTGGCAGGGAGACGCCGATGGCCGAGGAAACGACGCGGCGCGGCTCGTTGCTGGCGCTCTCGGCAAGGACGACGAAGACAATCTCGCCTGGCTCAATGGCCTGCAAGCCCTGCTCGCGGGGAATGATGCGGCAGCCCGGGGGGAATATGGAGGAGACGCGCACCAGGTTGAACTGGGCGATGCCCGCGTCTCGCAAGGCCATCTCGAAACTCGTGAGCTTCTCGGCATGAACGCCGACGCCCCGAGTCAGGAATAGCTTGCGGGGGACAAATCGCATTTCGGGTATCTCCTTGTGACAAAGACACCCGCACCCCAGGGTGCGGTGGATAAGCGCAATCGCGCGAAATCATGCTGCCAAACCCCCGCCCCGTCAAGTTTGCTGCGCGCTCCGCGCTCCGCGCCCCCCTTCACTCCGCTCAGCATCCTCTTATCTATTCCCGCGCCTGGAGCCGTATCCGCGCCTGCTCGCCAACGTCTTAGGCTATGGATTCCATCCCACGCCGTCTCGCACCTGGAAAGCTCCCACCCGTGCCCAGAGTCCTCGTCGCCGCCGCTGTGCTTGCCTTGCTGATACTGGTCCCCTCGCGGACAGCCAGGCTGGAGCCTGGCGCCGCCGAGGGCGCTGCTGAGGCGTCCGCCGCCACCCGCCTCGTCGTCACCCTGCGCGCACCGCTCAATGGCAAGGCAGTCGCCACCGGCTCAGCGCTGGACATCGCCAACAAGCGTCTCGGCGCACAGATGGAGCCGATCTTCTGGCCGCCACCCACCGAGCCGGCCGCCCTGGCCCGTTTCGTTGCGCTGGGCATGGACCGCATGATGCTGGTCAGGGCCAGCGCCGACCAGGCCGTCGCCCTGGCCGTCTACCAGGCCAGCCCGGATGTCGAATCGGCGGCCCCCGACGGCGTGGGTATCGGGGGCGGCGAGCTGGCCGCAGCGCCCGATGACCCCGGCTGGTCGCAGCAATGGCACATGGCGAGGGTGAACGCCCTCGGCGCGTGGGACATCGCCACCGGCAACCCCGAGCTGGTCATTGCCGTCATCGACAGCGGCATCTGGCACACCCACCCCGACCTGTCGGATCGATTGTGGCGTAACAGCCGCGAGATCCCCGCCAACGGGCTTGACGATGACGGCAACGGCTTCATCGACGACGACTGGGGCTGGGACTTCGTCGGCGGCGACAACGACCCCAACGGCGATCACTGGCACGGGACGCACGTGGCGGGTATCATCGGCGCGACCGCCAACAACGGTATCGGCGTGGCGGGCCTCGACCGGGGGGCGCGGCTGATGGCAGTCAAGGTGCTGGATAACAAGAACCAGGGCTACTACAGCGACTGGTCGCGGGGCATCTACTACGCCGCCCAGAACGGGGCGCGCATCCTCAACCTGAGCCTGGGTGGGACCGACAGCACTGACACCGACCTGCGCGCCGCCGTCAGCTACGCCCATGGCCAGGGTGCGCTGCTGGCGGTGGCGATGATGAATAGCAACGACGCCACTCGCTGGGTTCCCGCCGCCTATACCAACGTCATCGCCGTCGGCGCGACCGACAGCAGCGACCGCCGCGCCAGCCCCTTCGACTGGGGCGGCGGCAGCTGCTACGGCAACGGCATCGACGTCGTGGCGCCGGGCAACGTCATCTACAGCGCCGTCCTCAACAACGGCTATGCTACGGCCTCCGGCACCAGCATGGCAACCCCCCTGGTGGCGGGGCTGGCGGGCCTCATCTGGTCGGTCGCGCCGGGCCTGTCCAACGAGCAGATTCGCCAGGCGCTGCATCAGACGGCCATCGACGGTGTGGGACGCGCCGAGGAGGACACGCCCGGCTGGGACAGGTACATGGGCTACGGCCGCATCGACGCGGCCAGGGCCGTCGCCCGCGCCCGCGACCTGGCCGCTCAGGCGACGACCACCCCCACCGCCACGCTGCTCCCGTCGCCTTCGCCCACCGCCACGCGCACAGCCACGGCAACCTTGCCGCCGCCCACCGCCACGCCTCTGCCCGCCAGCTGTGTCGATAGCCTGACCAACGGCAGCTTCGCCAACGCCGACGGTTGGACCCTGGCCGGGCGCCGCGCCCTCATCAGCGGCTACGGGGGGCGCAACGGCACGGCCCTGTTCCTGGGCCTGCAGAGTGGCGACACGGTGCAGGGGGCAGGCGGTGACACCGCCACCGGCCGCCAGAGCGTCACCCTGCCGGCCGACGCAACCCAGGCGAAGGTGGTTTTCTGGGCCTTCACCGGCCACACCGGCGGCCCCGACGTCGCCGACCGCTTCACCGCCCGCCTGCTCGCCCCCGACGGGGCGAGCCTGGTCGATGCTTCCCTGGTCGTGGACAGCAACGCTTACCGCGAGGTACGCCTGCCCGTGACCAGTGGCCTGGACGCCCTACGCGGGCAGAGCGTGACGCTGCACTTCCAGGTGGACAACATAGCCGGGCCGGGTGGCAATGCCTACATGCGTATCGACGACGCCAGCCTCGTGGTGTGCCGGGGCGGCGCGCACCTGCCCACGCCCTCGGCCACCCCCGGCCCCACCGCCACACCCACCCACACCGCCACGCCGCGCCCCACCTCGACCCCCTACCCCGACGGCCCCTACCACGTGCATCTGCCCCTGGCCGGCCTCACGCCGTAACCCGCGCAGCGCTGGTTGCTCCCCGCGCCCGGCGTGAGTATAATGCCTACCACGCGGTTTCACCCTTAGCAGCAAAGGATTCCCACTGTGGCAGAGTTCAATTACGGCGGCCAGGCGGTCATCGAAGGCGTCATGATGCGCGGGGCGAGCCATGCCGCCGTCGCCGTCCGCAACCCCAGCGGCGACATCATCGTCCACGACGAGCCGCTGACGGCGCCCATCTACACCAGCCGCTGGGGCAAGCTGCCCTTCATTCGCGGTTTGACGCTGCTGTGGGACGCCTTGGGGCTGGGGATGCGCTCCCTGATGTGGTCGGCCAACGTGGCGATTGAGGACGAAGAGGATGTCTCCTTCCACGGGCCGGTGGCCTGGGGCACCGTGGCCGTGGCCGCCGCCTTCGGTATCGGCATCTTCTTCATCCTGCCCTTCCTGGTAGCGCGCGTGGCCGATAACTACGTGCCGTCCACCTTTGTCAGCCACATCATCGAGGGCGCGCTGCGGCTGGCCCTGTTCCTGGCCTACATCGTCGCCATCGGGCAACTGTCCGACATCAAGCGTGTCTTTGCCTACCACGGCGCCGAGCACATGACCATCAACGCCTACGAGGCGGGCGCAGAGCTGACCCCACCCTCCGTCGCCCGCTTCAGCCTGATTCACCCGCGCTGCGGCACGGGCTTCCTGCTCATCGTCATGGTCGTATCCATCTTCGTCTTCAGCTTTATCGGGCGGCCCAACCTGGTGTGGAGCATCGTCGCCCGCATTGTCCTCATCCCCGTCATCGCCGGCATCTCCTATGAGTTCATCCGCTTCAGCGCCAAGCGCTACCAGACCAACGCCCTGGTGCGATGGCTCATCACGCCCAGCCTGGCGCTACAGCGGCTGACCACCCGCCCGCCCGACGCGGGTATGCTTGAAGTCGCCATCGCCGCCCTGACCAGCGTCCTGCGCGCCGAGAATCGCCTGACCGAGGTATCACCCCAGGCCATGCCCACCGCCGAGGGAGTTGCCGCTTGATCCACCAGTCACTCCTGCCGGCCGCGACCGGCAGGACGCCCGCGTAGGATAAGCCCATGCCCCATACCCTGGCCGGACAGACGGCGCTCATTACCGGCGGCGGCCGCGGCATCGGCCGTGCCGTCGCCGACGCTCTCGCCACGCACGGGGCAACCGTGGTCCTGGCCGCCCGCAGCGCCCATGAGGTTCACGCCGCGGCCGAAGAGCTGCGGCTACGTGGCGCGATGGCCTGGGGGCTGACGTGCGACGTCGCCAACCCCGAAGACGTGCGCGCCCTGGTCGAGCGCGTCGTGGAGGAGTGCGGCACGATCGACATCCTCATCAACAACGCTGGCATCCTGAGTCCGATGGGCATGACCTGGGACGTGGATGCCGAGGAGTGGGCCTACAACATCCACGTCAACCTGGTGGGCGCGTTCCGCGTGACCCACGCCGTGCTGCCCCTGATGATCGAGGAGGGTGGCGGGCGCATCATCAACGTGTCC
Organism: Anaerolineae bacterium; assembly: GCA_034431435.1. Lineage (GTDB taxonomy): Bacteria > Chloroflexota > Anaerolineae > Epilineales > JAHCIE01 > JAHCIE01. The sequence goes on from DAOUDG010000103.1 coordinate 30,438, forward strand.
AGCGGCGCGGCGCGTAGCGTCACGCCCGGCTGGTCCGCCTATGGCGCGGCCAAGGCCGGTCTCGATCACTTCACACGTATCCTGGCCGCCGAGGTCCACCCCCACGGGGTGCGGGTCAACGCCGTCTATCCGGGGGCCACTGATACCCGCATGCAGGCCGACATCCGCCGCACCGATGACGAGCAGTTCCCCGCTGCGGAGGGCTTCCGCCGCCGTCACGCCGAGGGCCAGTTGCGCGACCCCCGCGAGCCGGGCGAGCTGATTCTCTGGCTGTGCACCAGCCACGCCCGCGACCTGAGCGGCCAGATTCTCGATATCAATGATCCGGCCGTCCGCGAGCGCGTCGCCTACGACCTGGGCCGCCCACGTCTGCCGGACTCGTCTCGCTAACCGGCCCCGACCCCTCGCAGAAAGGACCCCAACTGTCATGGCCTACCAGCACGTCAAGCTACCCGAAGGCGGCGCCAAGATTCGTTACGAAAACGACCGGCTGATCGTGCCCGACAACCCCATCATTGGCTACTTCGAGGGCGACGGCATCGGCCCCGACATCACCCGCGCGTCGCTCCGCGTCTGGAACGCGAGCGTCGAGCGCGCGTATGGCGGCCAACGCCAGATTCACTGGATGCAGCTGTACGCGGGCGAGCAGGCCAACGAGGTCTACGGCGACTACTTCCCCACCGAGACCCTCGAGGCCCTGCGTGACGTGGTGGTATCCATCAAGGGGCCGCTGACGACCCCCGTCGGCGGCGGCTTCCGCTCGCTCAACGTGGCCCTGCGCCAGGAACTCGATCTATACGCCTGTGTCCGCCCGGTGCGCCACTACCCCAACATTCCCAGCCCGCTGCGCCAGCCGGACAAGGTGAACGTGGTCATCTTCCGCGAGAACACCGAGGACGTCTACGCCGGCATCGAGTACAAGGCTGGCTCGCCTGAGGCGGCGAAGGTCATCGGCTTCCTGGAGAATGAGATGGGCGCCCACTTCCTGAGCAATGTCGAATGCGGCGTGGGCATCAAGCCCATCAGCGAGTTTGGCTCCAAGCGCCTGATTCGCAAGGCCATCCGCTACGCCCTGGAGAACGGCCGCTCGAGCGTGACCCTGGTCCACAAGGGCAACATCCAGAAATTCACCGAGGGCGCGTTCCGCAACTGGGGCTACGAGCTGGCCAGGCAGGAGTTCGGCGACGTGACCCTCAGCGAGGACGAGCTGTGGTCGCAGCACAGCGGTCGGCCGCCGGCCGGCAAGATCGTCATCAAGGATCGCATCGCCGACATCATGTTCCAGCTGATGCTGCTGCGCCCCGACGAGTTCGAGGTCATCGCCACCCCCAACCTCAACGGCGACTACCTGTCGGACGCGGTGGCCGCCGAGGTGGGCGGCATCGGCATCGCGCCGGGCGGCAACATCGGCGACGGCCTGGCCGTCTTCGAGGCCACCCACGGCACGGCCCCCAAGTACGCCAACCAGGACAAGGTCAACCCCGGCTCACTGCTCTTCTCAGGCGTGATGCTCCTGGAGTACATCGGCTGGCGCGAGGCGGCCGACCTGATCACCGCTGCCTACACCGAGACGGTCAAGGACAAGATCGTCACCTATGACTTCGCCCGCCAGATGGAGGGCGCGACCGAGGTCAAGACCAGCGAGTTCGCCACGGCCATCATCGACCGCATGGCCCGCGTCAGCCAGCCCGCGTAGGCCGACCGTCGGAACATCGTCTGCCCTGCGCGAGCGCGAAGGACACACAGGCCCGAAGGCATGAGGAGGATGGTTCACCTCTCCGCAGCGCCTCGTTGTAGCCTGCGTGTCCTTCGCGGACTCTGCCCCGCGCCAGGCCCCAATCTCTAGTCGCCAGGCTCCTGGCTCAGTCCCCGCCCCAGCGTCCTGCGCCGCGTCTCGTGGGGGAACAGGTCGGCCAGGTCGGCCGCGTCGACCAGCCGCCGCCACGTCGTGGCAATGAACACGACGCGCCGCAGTCGTCCGGCGGGCACAGGCCGCGCCAGGGGCCGCAGCGGATCCAGGTCCAGGCGATAGTAGAGCGCGTCGGCGCGGGGGTGGGTCGCCTCGTCGGGGATCAGGTCGCGCCGCCGCGCCAGGTGGACCCGCCGTAGCGGCGCCCACCAGCGCACCTGGCCGCCGTCGGGGCCGCAGCGCTGCGTCTGATACAGGGCCAGCGCCTCGGCGCCCAGCCGGGCCGGCGCGTGGGTCACGGGCACGCGGTACCAGCCCGCCGCCGCCCGCGCCAGGTCCGCCGCGCTGGTCACCACCGCTACCAGCACCGGCGTCTCGTCCTCGGGCCACTCGTCCCTCGGCATACCTTCCCTCGCGCTGCCCCACGCCCCACGCCCCACGCCCCACGCCCCACGCCCCACGCCCCCCGCCCCACGCCCCACGCCCTACGCCCCGCGCCAATCCCTAACCCCTGATCTCCCATCTCCCTGCCACGTCCGGCGCCAACCGCGCCACATCCGCCCGCAACCGCAGCACGGCCACATCCGACGCCCGCGCCTCGACCAGCACGTCGAAGTCCGGCCCCCCCGCCGCGCCGCGCAGGAAAGCAATAAACTCGAAGGGGTTGATCAGGTCGGCGTGGGCCTCCGGGCGCGGCAGGCGCGCCTCGACGCCGCCGCGCCGCCGCACCAGGCGGGCCTCGGTGCGCGGGGAGCTGAAGTGGACCTTGGGGGTGACGCCCGGCGGCCAGGTCGCCAGGCAGCGCGCCAGGGCCGTCGGCCCATCCAGGCCGTCGGAGCGCAGACGGTGGTGCAGATCGTCGTAGACCACCGGCGCGCCGCACAGGGCGTGCACGGCCAGCGCGGCAGTGACCGGGTGACTCAGATCGTGCTCGACAGCCAGGCGGCCGCGCACGCCAGCGGGCAGGGCCAGCGCGCGCTCGGCCCAGCGACGCGGGGCGGCCTCACCCTCACCCCCAATGTGGCTGACGACCACGCCGCCCTGGGCGTCCAGGGCAGCCAGGAGAGCCGCCAGGGCCGTCACGGTCTGGGCCGCCGCCGCCGCGCTGGCAGGCTGAGCCGCTCCCAGCCCCGCTCCCAGCGGGGCATGCAGGGTGAGGCGGATGTCAGCGGCGCGGGCCGCGCCCCCCAGCCAGGCCAGCTCGGCGCGGCAGGCCTCGATCTGGGCCAGGGCGACGTCCGGCGGACCTGACGCCAGTCGCCAATGCAACCGCAACATCCGCAACCCGGCCTGGCGGCACCAGGCCAGGCCGTCACGCAGGTAGGCCAGGCTAACACTCAGGTGGCCGTCCGGTCGGGCATCATAACAGCGCAGGCCGGGGCGACCATACAGCCCCGGCCCGCATCCCAGGCGCATGGCTCCCTCCAGGGTGATGTCATCCTGAAAGAGGGGGTTTTGCCCGAATACTTGCACCCTGTCTGAACCGCGCTACATGCGAACCGTCGACGTGGTTCCCGCCTCACGGTTCACGTCTCACGTCACACCGTCGCCCCGCTGGACACGTCGCCGCCGAAGTCGGCCTCGCGGCTGTCAGGGCGCACGATGACATTGCGCCCGACGCGCACGCCGCCGGGCACGACCGCGCCCTTGCCAACCAGGCTGATGCCCGTGGTGAGTCGGTCGGGAAAGTCGCGATTGACCACGTCCGACGGCCCGACGCCCACCACGGCCCGCGCGCCGACCACCGCGCCCTTGTCCAGGATGGCGCGATCGACCACCGCGCCGGCCTTGATCACGGCATCGTTAAAGACGATCGAGTCGCGCACCACCGCGCCAGCCTCGACCCGCACGCCGGGCGACAGCACCGAACGTTCGACCCGCCCGTCGATCACACAGCCGTTGGATAGCAGCGTACGGTCCAGCTCGGCGTCGCCGCCCATCAGCACCGGCGGTCGCTCTTCGCTGCGGGTGTGGATGGTCCAGTCCGGGTTGTACAGGTCCAGCTGCGGCGACGGCTGTAGCAGGTCCATGTTGGCCTCCCAGTACGACTGCACCGTACCCACGTCCACCCAGTAGCCCGCGAAGGGATAGGCGTACACGCGGTGACTGCCGATCATGGCCGGGATAACGTCCTTGCCGAAATCCATCGGCCGCGAGCCGCTCTGGCCGCGCAGGACATGATTGAGCACGTCGGCATTGAAGACGTAGATGCCCATCGACGCCAGCGTGCTATCCGACTGCTTGGGCTTTTCCTTGAAGTCGGTGATGCGCTGGTCGGCGTCCGCGCTCAGAATGCCGAAGCGGCTGACCTCCTCAGGCGCCACGTGCAGCACACCCACCGTCAGGTCGGCCCCCTTCTGCTGGTGGAAGGCCAGCATGGGCCGGTAGTCCATCTTGTAGATGTGGTCGCCGCCCAGAATCAGGAACGTGTCAGCGGTGGCGTCCAGGAAGCTCAGGTTCTGGTAGACGGCGTCCGACGTGCCCCGGTACCAGTCTCCCTCGCGGCGGCCCTGGTAGGGCTGCAAGAGGCGCAGGCCCCCGCGCGTGCGGTCCAGGTCCCAGGGCCGCCCGTTGCCCAGGTGCTGATTCAAGGAGTGGGGGCGATACTGGGTCAAGACCGCCACGTTGTAGATGTCGGAATTGACGGCGTTGGACAGGACGAAATCGATGATGCGATACTTCCCCGCGAAGGGCACGGCGGGCTTGGCCCGCTTCTCCGACAGGATACTCAGGCGGGTGCCTTCCCCGCCGGCCAGAATGACGGCTTGCACGCGCATGCGGCCTCCACAACCCCCATCGACAGGCTACGTTGCGGCGCAGTATAGCCCAAAGGCCGAGGCGGCGCAAGTCGCACCCACTGGTAGCTTGACCCGTCGCTCCGTTTGCCTATAATTGCCCGCCGGTTGGGCGAATCGCCGAAACATTATGTCGTATGGCCCACCGAATGCGTCTATCACAGGAGGTTTCGCATGATTCAGAAGACAGCCCAGCGCAAGGGCGCTCAGGTCAAGGTCGAGTTTGAGCTGCCGGCCAACGGCGCCCAGTCGGCGGCGGTCGTAGGCGATTTCAACGCCTGGCAGCCCGACGCGCTGCCCATGAAGCTGCGCAAGAAGGACGGCATCTTCGCCGCCAGCACGACTCTGTCGGCCGGCCAGGCTTACCAGTTCCGCTACCTGGTCGACGGCCGCGAGTGGGTCACCGACCCCGCCGCCGACGGCGTGGTCGAGTCGCCTTTCGGGGCGCCCAACGCGGTGCTGAGCCTGTAGTCGCGAGGCAGCCCCGTGGCGGGGGTGAGCGCGGCGCGCCGCGCTCACCCCCGCCTTTTCATCTGGCCCCAGTGGGTGTATAACTCCCTGCAACGCCATCACCACCTGGGAGGGGCTATGGACGCGCCCGAGTACCTGTCCGCTCTGCCGCCTCGCCTTGCCGCCCTGGTGCAGATCATGCACGCCATGCAGGTCGGCGCCACCCTGCCCGACCGCGTGCGCGCCGTGCTGACGGCCACCGTGCGTGAGTTGGGTCTGCGCGGCGGCTCCGTCCGCCTGCTCACGCCCGATCGCACCCGCCTTACCCTCGTCGCCGGCGTGGGCCTCAGCGAGGCCTACTTCGCCAAGGGCGATGTGGAGCTGACCCGTAGCGAGATTGACCGCCAGGTCTTCGCTGGCCAGCTGGTCGTGGTCGACGACGCGGGCCACGACCCCCGCTTTCAGTACCCCGAGGCCGCCGCCCGCGAGGGCATCCGCTCCGTACTGGCCCTGCCGTTACGCTTCGGGCCGCGCATCGTCGGTGTGCTGCGCGTGTACGCCGATCGCCCCCACCACTTCAGCGCCGAGGAGACCGCTTTCCTGGCCGCCGTGGCCGACGCCGCCGGCGCCAGCCTGGAAAACGCCAAGATGCAGGATGCCCTCCTCGCCATCGCCCAGGCCGTCAATTCCTCGCTGGAACTCTCGGCGGTCCTGGCGACCATCCTCGAGCAGACCGTCGACCAGTTGGGCCTGCGAGCGGGACTGATTCGCCTGCTGGATCCTCGCAGCGGCGCGCTGGAGCTGGCCGCCGCCCACGGTCTGAGCGACGCCTACCTGACCAAGGGGACGGTGGAGGTAGCGCGCAGCCGCCTCGACCAACAGGTGCTGCGTGGCGAGACGGTCATCAGCCCCGACCTCGAAACCACCGTCGGCTGGCTGTACCCGGCGGCGGCGCAGCGCGAGGGCCTGGCGTCGGCGGTGTCCTTCCCGCTCCGTGTCCACGCCCGCCCCATCGGGGTCATGCGCGTCTATACCGCCGTGCGCCACGAATTCACGCCCCGCGAGATGGAGTTTCTCGATGCGGTCGCCCACCTGGGCGGCGCGGCCATCGAGAATGCCCGCCTGTACGAGGCGCTCCGCGCCCAAAACAAGAACCTGGAGGCGGACCTCCAGGCCTGGTATCTGTTCGTCGGTTGACAGGGAGGACGCGGGAGTCGTCGGCCTTGTGCGCGACCTTCCCGCGTCCTAGCGCGGTCGCCCGGTAGATTGCCACGCCCTTGTGGTGTGAGCCCTGGCGGCCGCATCCGAGAGTCCGCAGAGTCGCCGGCGGCTTCGTTGCCCCGCAAGCATGTCTTGCGGCTGGCCCTGCTTCCCCAGACCTCGGACAGCATCCGGATATTGCAATATCCTGGGTATGATTTGACGCACCCGACAGGCCATTCTTACCCCAGTCGGCTGCGAGATTCGCAAGACACCCGCCGCCCCGTGGGGCGGCGGGTCAGCATTAGCGCGGCGCGAAGTTCAAGACGTAGTACCGCACGCCCGCTCGGGCGCGGGCCACGCCGATGCCGATGCTGGCATAGCGACTGTTGAGCAGGTTGGCGCGATGGACGGTCGAGTTCATGAACCAGTTGAGGCTGTAGCTCACCTCGTCCGCCGTCTGGCCCATGATGATATTCTGCCCGCACCAGCCTGGGCAGGGCAGGCCCTGGGCGCGCATCAGGTCATTGGGCGTCCGCCCATCGGGCGTGTTGTGGGCAAAGTAGCGCCGATTCACCATGTCCTCGGCCTGCCACTGCGCCGCTACGTAGGCGCGATCATCCCACGCATAGGGCGGCAGATTGACCTTCGCCCGCAGGCCGTTGATGCGCTGGAACATCACCCGCACCAGCGGATCCACTTCGGGAACCGCTGGCTCGACCTCGGCCTTCTCACTTGTCGCATTCGTCGCCGTCGAATCGTCTTCAGTTGTTTCTGTGGCGGTGGGGGCATCCGACGCCTCCCCCGCCGTCTCATTAAGTTCCGAGATGGGCGTGTCGCATTCTAAATACTGCGTCATCACCCAGGCATCTCGGCCTGACCACTCCACCTTAGCCCACGTTGCCTCGGCATCACGCCCCATCGCGGTCAGCCACGTCCCGCCGTACGCCGTGCCGATCTGCCCGCCATCAGGCTCCGATCGCACGCGGAGCACTGACGCCGCGACCTGACATCGCACCCCTGGCCCCTCGGCCCGCGCGGGAACTACGACGAGAATCGCGGCCGCCAGCGCACCGGCGACACACAACGGTATTCGGTGTTTCAAGGTTCACCTCCCACAGGGTTCGCCATCCGCTCGCTGAAGAGCGCCGCCGCGATGTGGAAGCCGATGTTGAGACTAGGCGATCAAACAGGCGCGGCCGGTTGGCGAACGCGACGGATTATACATCATTCGGTGGATACGTCAAATCCATCGAGTGGTTGATACGCGTTATCGACCCCTTGCGCTTTGCTGCAATGTATTGTATCCTGGTGCTATATGGGTGCGAAGTGCCTCTCACCGTATCTCTGCCGCTCGCTGGTCGCCGCCGGCCTCAGCCTGGCTCTGACGGCCTGCGACCGCAGCCCGCCGCTGCCCGCGCCCACGCCCATCGCCACCGTCACGTCACCGCCGCCGACCCTGACGCCGACGCCGACGCCGCCCGCCGTGCGTATCCACCACCTCCAAGGCGCGGGCCACGGGTCGCCCCTGGCTGGACAGCGCGTGGTCGACGTACCGGGCGTGGTGACGGCCCGCCGGGCGGATGGCTTCTACCTGCAAGATGCCGTGCCCGACACTGACCCGGCCACCTCGGACGCCGTCTTCGTCCTGACGGGCGGCCCGCCGACCGTCCAGGTGGCTGACGCAGTCCTGGTGACAGGCCTCGTGGCCGAGGCGCGGCCCGGCGCACCAGGCGGCCTTAACAACCTGACAACAACGCAGATCGAGGCGCCGACGGTAGCCGTCGTGTCCTCCGGCAACCCGCTGCCGGCACCGGTCGTCATCGGCGCGGCCGGGCGGCGCCCACCCACCGAGACCATCGAGGACGACGCGCGCGGCGAGATCGGCGTCGGCGACACCTTCGACCCCGACCAGGATGGCCTCGACTTCTGGGAGAGTCTGGAGGGCATGCGCGTCCAGGTCCAGCAGGCGGTGGTCGTCGGGCCGCGCAACGGCTTCGGTGAGGTGGTCGTACTGGCCGACGACGGGGCGGGCGCGGGCCTGCGCTCCGCGCGCGGCGGCGCCCTGATCCGCCCGGGTCGCTTCAACCCCCAGCGAGTCTTCCTGGATGACGAGATTCTCAGGCTCGCCGGGCAAGGCACGCCAGCCGCCGCCGTCGGCGACCACTTCGCCGCCCCGCTGGTGGGCGTCCTGGACTACAGCTTCGGCAACTACAAGCTCCAGCTGACTGAGCCGCCGTCGTTGGTCGCGGCGGGCCTCAGCCGTGAGGCGACCACGCCGCCCACGCCGGATCAAATCAGCGTCGCCACGTTCAACGTACAGAACCTCGACCCAACCGACGTGGGACGTTTCGAGGCGCTGGCAGCCCTGGTAGTCCAGAACCTCAAGTCGCCGGATATCCTGGCCGTGGAGGAGATACAGGACAACAACGGCAAGTACGACGACCGCATCGTGGACGCCAGCCGCACCTGGGCGCGGTTGGCCGAGGCCATCCAGGCGGCGGGCGGGCCGACCTACGCGTATCGACAGATCGACCCGCTGGATGACCAGGATGGCGGCGAGCCAGGCGGCAACATCCGCCAGGGCTTTCTGTTCCGTGCCGACCGCGGCGTGACCTTCATCGACCGGCCCGGTGGGAACGCCACCACCCCCGTGGACCTGGTGACCGACGAGCGCGGCGCGTATCTGTCAGCCAGCCCCGGCCGCATCGACCCGCAGAACCCGGCCTTCCAGAACAGCCGCAAGCCGCTGGTGGGCGAGTTCGAGGTGGGCGGCCAGCGCCTGTTTGTGGTGGGCAACCACCTGGTCGCCAAGGGCGCGGACCAGCCCTTGTTTG
>DAOUDG010000104.1:0-7834 GCA_034431435.1 Anaerolineae bacterium
TGCGGCGGCCGTCCCGCCCACGGTGGCCCCCGCCGCGCCGAAGGCGACCGAGGCCCCCAAGGCCGCCGCCGCGACAACGGCCCCGACGGCCGCCGCGGCCGCCAAGAGCGCCAGCGGCGCCCTCGGCACCGCCGCCAACCCCATCAAGATGGCTTTCGTGCCGTCCAGCGACTCGGCCAAGATTCTGCTGAGTGGCGAGAAGATCGGCCAGATGCTGGAGAAGCAGACTGGCCTGAGCTTCAAGGTATCCGTGCCGACCAGCTACGCCGCCGTGGTCGAGGCGATGAACGCCGGCCAGGTCGACGTCGCCTGGCTCGCGCCCACGTCCTACGTTGCTGCCAACAACCGCTATGGCGTCGAGCTGCTGCTCACCACCATGCGCAACGGCTCCAAGGTCTTCCCCTTCTCCATCATCGTCGGCGCCGACTCGCCTATCAAGACGGTCGCCGACCTCAAGGGCAAGAAGATCGCCGGCGCCGACCCGCTATCGACTTCGGGCAACCTCTACCCGCGCGCTTACCTGGTCTCCCAGGGTATTGACCCCAATAAGGACGTCCAGTGGGTGTACTCCGGCGGTCACGACAAGTCCATCATCGCCCTGGTCAACGGCCAGGTGGACGCCGCCGTCGTCTTCGGCGAGTACAAGGGCACGCCCGATGCCCGCGACCGCGTCAAGGGCACGATTCCTGACGTCATGCAGAAGACGCGCGTCCTGCTCAACAGCGAGAGCGTCAACGCCATGATCCCCAACGACACGGTCAGCGTGCGCAAGGACCTGGCGGCCGACCTGAAGACGAAGATCCGCGATGGCCTGCTCGCCGTCGCCAAGACCGAGGATGGCATCAAGGAACTGCAGGGCCTGTACCAGATCAATGGCCTCGACGTGGGTAACCCGGCCGACTACGCGCCCATCCTGGAGGCCGCCAAGGCCGCCAATATCGACCTGGGCGCAGCCATCGCCCCGCCGCCCACCCGCGCGCCGGCCACCGCCGCGCCCGCCGGTGGCGCGACGCCGGCAGCCACGGCCAAGCCGTAACGCAACGCATCCGCAGGGCGAGGCGCATCGACCGCCTCGCCCTCGTGTTGTCCCCTCTGGCGTAGGAGACGGGTGTGCTCGAAATCCAGCATCTGACCAAGGTCTACGAGTCGAACAACCTGAAAGCGCTGGACAACCTGGACCTGACCGTTCGCGACGGCGAGTTTGTGGCGCTTATCGGGCTGTCGGGGTCGGGCAAGTCCACCCTGTTGCGCTGCATCAATCGCCTCATCGAACCGAGTAGCGGCAGCATCATCCTGGATGGCGTGGATATCACAGCAGCGTCGCCCGAAGAGCTGCGCCAGATTCGCCGCAGCATCGGCATGATCTTCCAGCAGTTCAACCTCGTCAAGCGTTCCACCGTCATCAACAACGTCCTGGCCGGTCGGCTCGGCTACACCAACCCCGCCTGGTCGCTGATGAACCACTTTGCCCGCCCTGACGTCGAACAGGCCATCCGCAACCTGGACCGGGTGGGCATCGCCGACAAGGCTTACGTGCGCGCCGACACCCTGTCCGGCGGCCAGCAGCAGCGCGTCGCCATCGCCCGCGCCTTGATGCAAGAGCCGAAGCTGATGCTGGCCGACGAGCCAGTCGCCAGTCTCGACCCGGCCACGTCCCACTCGGTGCTGCGCTATCTAGAAGAGCTAAACAAGGAAGAGGGCATCACGGTGGTATGCAGCCTGCACTTCCTGTCGCTGGCGCGGCGCTACGCTACCCGTGTCATCGCCCTCAAGGGCGGCGCCATCGCCTTTGACGGCCTGCCCACCGAGATCACCCCGCAGCGGTTCCGCCAGATCTATGGTGAAGACGCGATAGAAGTGGAGATTGCCTGATGGCGCAACAAACCACTCCCCTGGGCCGCGCTGCCGCGCCGCCGCCCATCCCGATTCAGGAGCCGCGCCCGTTCTGGGCCTCGTGGCGCTTCGTTGCCCTGGCCGTGCTGGGCTTGACCGCCTACGTCATCGGCTGGCGCATGACGGACATCAGCATTGTGGACCTGGTCACCAACCTGCCCAAAGCTCGCCACATTGTCGTTCAACTGCTGACACCTAATTTCCTCAATCCGGAGATGAGCATTGAGGAAGACTCGATCTCGATTGTCATGGCCAGTCGAGACTTTACGCCGCCGGTCCCCGATCGGCAGCCGAAGCCCGGCGCGCAGGTCGAGCTGTCGTCGCGGGTTGTCACATCGGGCGAGACGATTCAGATCTCGGGCACGGGCTGGCCCCCCAACGCCGACGGCGTCGTTTCCTACAACGACGACCCGATCGCCAGCGTGACCACCAACGCCGAAGGCGCGTTCAGCGAGAGCGTCACCATGCCCACCACCGACGCGCGCGGCGTCCAGTTCCTCAACGTCAAGTTCGCCGCCCCCGTCGTCGGCCCGCTCGGCTTTCAGAAATACACCTGGTCGGAGGCCGCGCGCATCTCCTTCGTCGCCATCATTGAGACCATTTTCCTGGCGCTGATGGGCACGACCTTCTCCGTCATCGTGGCGGCCCCGCTGAGCTTCCTCGGCGCGCGCAATATCATGAGCGGTAGCAAGTCCACCGAAACAGTCTATTACTTCACCCGTTCCTTCTTCAACATTCTCCGCTCCATCGAGACCCTCATCGTGGTCGTGATCATGGCGGTGATCGTGGGCATCGGCTCCTTCGCCGGTGTCCTGGCCATCGCTGTCCACGGCATCGGCGCGCTGGGCAAGCTGTACTCGGAGGCCATCGAAGGCATCGACAACGGCCCGATTGAGGCGGTGCGTGCGACGGGCGCGAACAACCTGCAAATGGTGATGTACGCCGTTCTGCCCCAGGTGGTACCGGCCTTCGTGTCCTTCACCTTCTACCGCTGGGATATCAACGTGCGCATGGCGACGGTCATCGGTCTTGTCGGCGGTGGCGGCATCGGCTTCATCCTCATCCAGTTCATGAATCTGTTGCTGTGGCGGCAGGCGGCGGTTGCCTTGTGGATGATCGTGGCCGTCGTCATGGCCATGGACTACGCCAGTTCCTACGTGCGTCACAAGCTGGTGTGAACGAGGGATTGGCGACTGGAGAATCAGGGATTGCCAGGACGGCTCAACCCTCTAGTCTCCAGTCTCCAATCCCCTAGCCCTGATCTGCCCTGTCCCCAGGAGGCCGATGATGGAATCAACCGGCCGCGTCATCGTGCTGGGCGCTGCCAGCATCGACATCAAGGGGCGCGCCCAGGCGGGCTTGCGCGCGCTCACCTCGAACCCTGGCGATGTGCGTCTGGGGGTGGGCGGCGTGGCGCGCAACGTCGCCGAGAACCTCGCCCGCCTGGGCATCGAGACAACGCTGATGACGGTGGTAGGCGACGACCCCATCGGCCAGGCGATTCTCGATCACACCGTGGCGGCGGGCGTCAACGTCGCGCCGACGCTCATCGCCGCCGAGTCCCATACGGGCGCGTACCTGACGCTATCCGACGCCGAGGGGCGTGTCCTGTTCGCGCTGGACGACATGGCGGCGCTGGCCGAGCTTGTCCCCGACTGCATCGTCGCCTACGAGCCGCTGTTCTACGCCGCCGACATGATCTTCGTCGATGCGAATCTGCCTGAGGCGACCCTGGCGGCGGTGGTGGACCTGTCCCGCGAGCAGGGTATTCCCCTGTGCGCCGACCCCGCGTCGGCGATTCTCGCCCCCAGACTGGCGGCCTTGCTGGGCGACATCGACATCCTGGTACTCAACGCTGCCGAGGCGCAGGTCTACTGCCCGCGCGAGGTGGGCGGCCGCGAGGCGGCGATTGGCATGGCGCGCGCCGTGGTCCAGCGGGGCGTCGGCACGGCGGTGGTGACACTGGGTGCGGAGGGTATCGCCTTCGCCACGTCCGACGAGAGCGGCTGGATCCCCGCCTTCCCCATCGACGAGGTGGTGGACACGACAGGGGCGGGCGCCGCCCTCACGGCGGGCGTCATGTTCGGCCTGCTGAACAACGTGCCCCTCGACGAGGCGGTCCGCCTGGGCGCATCGGCCGCCGCCCTCACCCTCCAGACCCACGAGACCGTGCGCTCCGACCTCAGCCTCGACCTGCTGTACGAGCAGATCATGGTGTTCTAACTCACGGGAAGTTCGGGAAGTACAGCGCCAGCAGCACGCTCGACGCATTGAACAGGGCGTGGATGAGGATGGTCGTCGTCGTGTTCTCGTACTTGCGGATGAGACCCAGGACGATGCCGACGATGAAAATCTGCACCAGGGCGGGCGTCAGGCCGTACTGGGCGTGGACGATCATGAACAGTAGCGATGTCAGGATGATGCCTAGTCGCGGCTGAAGCGCGCCGCGAAACAGAATTTCCTCGCCGATGCCCGCCGCCAGGCCAATGGTCAACGCGCCAGGGATGGAGATAAACGAGCCGAACAGGGCGTCGGTCAGGTTGCCGAACTCCTGATACTGGAGGGGCGACAGCGTTCGCCACACCAGGCTCACCATCTGGTCCATCAGCAGCAACCCCAGCCACGCGCCGATGGCGATGGACACTCGCCGCCAGGTCAGCGGCCCCAGGCCCAGGCGACCCATCGCCTCCCAGAACGGCCGCCGTAGCGCGATACCCACGCCGACGAAGCCATACAGCACGAAGAAGATGTTCTGTAGCCACACCAGGGGCAGCGTGTTGAAGCTCTCCAGGGCAAGCTGCGTCTCGGCCGTCGGCTCGGCGATGGTGAACGCGCTGGGCAGACTGGCGACGCTGAAGCCCGCTACCAGAATCGCCAGCGCCAGGGCCACGCCGTTGACGATGGACTCGGGGCGGATGGGGATGATATGGGCCAGCACGCGGCGCACGGCGGGAATCAGGGGTAGCAGCGAGACGACACCCGTGGCGGCGAGCACCAGCGCCATGAAGGCCGCCAGCAGCGGGTCCATCATCATCGGCGGCGCGGGCGTCCCCGTGTCTGGCGGCGTGACCACCGCCCCCAGCGCCATCAGCGGCGCGCAGGCGATGAGCAACAGGCCGATGAGGACCATGATGCCGATGGTGACGTAGCGCGCCGACTGGTACTTCTCGCCCAGGTTGGCGAGCACAATCAGCAGTAGCGGGATACTGAGGACGATGCCGAAGACGATGAGCAGCGCGATATTTTGGAACAGCGAATTCATGAATGCCTCACTGAAATCGATACACACCTGACAGGTTTCGTCCCCGTCACGCCTCACCCCACCCGGCAGATCAGCCCCTTGAGGTACTCGCTCTCCGGGAAGGTCAGCAGCACCGGGTGGTCGGGGGCCTGGGTCAACCGCTCCACGATCTGCGTCTCGCGGCGCGCATCCACCGCCGCGCCAAACACCACCTTCTGGAACAGGTCGGCCGAGATCAGCCCAGAGCACGAGAACGTCGCCAGGATGCCCTCCGGCCGCAGCAGCCGCAGCGCCTGGAGGTTGATGTCCTTGTAGCCGTGGGTGGCGCGGTCCACCTGGGCCGCCGAGTGGGCGAACTTGGGCGGGTCGAGGATGATGAGGTCGAAGGTCTCGCCCCGGTTGCGCAGCGTGCGCAGTACCTGGAACACGTCACCGACCAGGTACTGGTCCTGGGGGCGGTCGAAGCCGTTGAGGACCATGTGCGCCTCGGCGACCCGCAGCGCCTCGGCCGACGTGTCAATGTTGACGATCTCGGCCGCCCCCGCTCGCGCCGCGTGCACGGCGAAGGCCCCCGTGTAGGCGAAGGCGTTGAGCACCCGCGCCCCGCCCGCCCAGGCCGCCACGCGCCGGCGGTTCTCGCGTTGGTCCAGGTAGAAGCCCGTCTTCTGGCCGCCCTGCAAGTCCACCAGGAAGCGCAGGCCATGCTCGACAATCTCCACCGTGTCCGGCGGCATCCCGTACAGCGCCCCGTCGGCCGCCCTCAGCCCCTCGCGATCGCGCATCTCGCTGTCGGCGCGCTCGACGATGGTCGTCGGCTGGAACAGGTCCACCAGCGCTTCCACCACGTCGGCCTTGCGCTGCTCCATCCCCAGTGTCGATATCTGGATCGCCAGGGCGTCACCGTAGCGGTCGACTACCAGGCCCGGCAGACCGTCGGCCTCGCTGAACACGACACGATAGGCGGTCGTGTCGGTGGTGACGGCGCGGTGGCGCCACTGGGCGGCGCGGGCCAGGCGACGGCGCAAGAGGTCGTGGTCGAAGGCCTCGCCTTCGACCCAGGTGAACAGGCGCACTGCGAGCTGCGAGCGGCGATTGAGGAGGCCGCGCGCCAGGAACTCGCCCTGGGCGTTGACCACGTCGACGACTGCGCCGTTGGGTGGCTCGCCTTCGATGCGGCCGATGGCCCCAGAGAAGACCCACGGGTGGCCGAAGCGCACCGGCTTATCCTTGCCTGGCTTGAGGGTAACGCGAAAATCCGACATGGCAGCCTCTATTCCGAGCGGCGCTCGCCCAGGGCTAGCGCCACCACGCTGCTGACAATGAGCGCGCCGCCGAGCAGTTGCAGCGGCGTCATCGTCTCGCCCAGGAAGACCCAGGCCAGGCACGCTGTCAGGGCCGGTTCCAGGACGGTGATCAGGCTGGCGTTGGCGGCGGGCAGGTAGGCCAGGCTGGCCGTGAACAGGCCGTAGCCGCCCAGCGTCGGCCCGGCGGCCAGGATGAGTAGGCCGAGCCACGCGCTCGGCGGGATGGTGGGCACTGCGTCGCGCCCGGCGGCCAGGAAGAGCAAGGCCCCGGCCACGCCAAAGGTGTAGACCATGATGGTTGTAGCGTGCAGGCCGCGCCGCGCCGCGCCCTTGCCGAACAGGCTGTAGGCGGCGAACAACGCCCCCGACCCAATGCCGAGAATCGTCCCAGCCGGGTTGGCGGCCAGGGTCAGTGGGTCGTATAGGCCCGCGACGAGGGCCACGCCGACAATGCTCAACACCAGCGACACACCGATGACGCGGCTAAGCTTCTCGCCAAACAGCCAGCGCGAACCCAGGGCGACCAGGGCGGGCGAGGTGTACACCAGCACCGTGCTGATGGCCGCACCGTTGGGCTGCACCGACCACGTCCACACGGCGTTGGTCAGGGCCAGCGTCGCGCCGTAGGCGGCCAGGAAGCCCCAGTGGCGGCGCGGCAGCCGCAGGCGGTGGCGGGCGAAGGCGGCCAGCAGCAGGGCCAGCACGCCCGCCGTCAGCAGATCGCGCCACGCCGCCAGCGTCACGGGCAACAATGTGGTGGACGCCAGCAGGTAGGCGATCATCGGGCCGGTGGCCGACCAGACGAAGGTGCCGGTCAGGGCCAGGGCGTAGCCTCGCGCCAGGTGCGACTCGGCGCGGGACTGGGCGGCTTCTCCGATCATGCGGCGGTGTTCCTCGCGATGCGCAGGTGCAGGACACTCGCTGTGTCGGCCGTCACCCGCGCCCGCTCGTCCAGGCGCAGGCCGACGACCCACACCACCCCCTCGGCGTTGACCAGCAGGGGGACGCGGTCGCGCACGTGGCGCGGCACACGGCGGTCGATCATGAAGTCGTGCAGGCTCCGATGCCGCCCACCCATACCCAGCGGCGCAAAACTCTCACCGGGAAGCCGTCCCCGCAGCCACAGCCCCCCCGCCGCGACCCGCGCATCCACCACCTCTTCCCAGACCACCGCCTCCAATTCCCCTTCTCTACTCTCTGGTCTTCGCCCCACGCTCCACGCCCCACGCTCCACGCTCCACGCCCCACGCTCCACGCTCCGCGCCCCGCGCTCCACGCTCCGCGCCCCACGCCCCACGCCCCGCGCTCCACGCCCCGCGCCCCACGCTCCACGCCCCACGCCCCGCGCCCCGCGCCCCGCACCCCACGCTCCACGCCCCACGCTCCGCGCCCCACG
>DAOUDG010000105.1:0-12895 GCA_034431435.1 Anaerolineae bacterium
GGCTACGTCGCCTCGACTTGCCAGCGCTCGCGCACGGGCTGCCCATCGACGTAGACGGTGGAAGCGGCGCGCTCGACACCCAACTCGAACAGGATGTAGCGATCGGCGGGGGCATACGAGGCAAGTTCCGCCGCCAGACGACGAGTCGCGGGGTCATCAGTGACCGTGGCCCGACCAGAGATGAAGAACTCGCCGCTCTCGCCGCTGGAGTTGCTGACCGAGCCGTGCAGGGCGTAGCGAGGGTCGCGGCGCAGATCGTGGCCTTTGGGCGAGGTGGGTTCCATGAACAGGAACAGCCGCCCCTGGCCGACAATGGGTGTCACCGGATGCACGCGCGGCGCGCCATCGGCGCGTATTGTCGCCAGGTAGGCGACGCCGTATTGCTGAAAGCGTTCGGCGCCAAAAGCGGCCAGATCAGGCTGCCCCTTCTCCAGGTCCTGCCAACTCATCCGAAGCGGCCCTCCGTTCTTTGGCTATGCCTGACCGCCACGCCAGCCCTCGCCGAGAAGCGTCAGATTGAACTGACGCAGGCGCTCAGGGTCGGCAATCAGTTCCATCCCGACAATTCTCCCGTTGGTGATCGCGAAGCCGAAGACGACTCGCGGCTTCCCGCCCGCCGCCCACACCGCCCCCCACGCGCCATCCACCAGCGCCACCTGGGCGTAGCGCGCCCGGCCCGCGAAGGTCGTAGCGACGGCGGCGGCGCCGCGCACCTCCCTTGATGCCCCCATCTGCACGGCGGCCTCATCGGCGCGCAGCACGACGTCGGGATCGAGGAGCGCCAGGAGCGCGGCGAAGTCGCCGTCGCGCGAGGCAGCGAGAAACGCCTCGACCACCGCGCGCTGGCGAGCGAGATCGCCGTCAGAAGCGTTGGCGGCTCCCCGCACGCGGCGGCGGGCGCGGCTCGCGAGCTGCCGTGCGGCGGTTGGTGAGCGCCCGACGATGGGCGCAATCTCGTCGAAGGGCACGCCGAACAGGTCGTGCAGCACGAAGGCAAGCCGCTCAGTCGGCGATAGCGTGTCGAGGACGACCAGCAGCGCGAGACCGACCGAGTCGGCTAGCAGAAGCTCGTGCTCTGGAGTCGGCTCGTCGCGGCCGCTCGCGCTCGTGTCGGGCGCGTGGGCGTCCAGCGTCGCCTCGGCCCTCGCCGCGCGCGAGCGTAGCATGTCCAGGCATACCCGCGCCACGACGGTCGTCAGCCAGCCGCCGAGGTTCTCGATACCGGCGGCGTCGGCGCGGCTGAGACGCAGCCAGGTTTCCTGGACGGCGTCGTCGGCCTCAGGCAGCGCGCCAAGCATGCGATAGGCCACCGCCCGCAAGTGGGCGCGGTTCGCCTCAAATCCCGCCACCAGCCAGGTGTGGTCAGTCATCGGTCACATTCCTCCGCCGTGCTTCGTCATAAGAGTGACGAACCAGACTCGCCTGATGTGACACAGCAAGAGGAGGTATCCTTCATGACAAAGGAAATCAGGACCATGATCTATCCGGTCAAGGACCTGGCGCGCGCGAAAGCGATTTACGGCCGCCTGTTGGGCGTGACGCCTTACATGGATGAGGCATACTACGTTGGCTTCAGCCTGGGTGACCAGGAAATAGGGCTGGACCCCTACGGCCACAACAAGGGCATGACTGGGCCTATCGGCTACTGGCACGTCGACGATATTCAGCGTGCCCTGCAGACGCTCCTCGAGAGCGGCGCGGCGACGCAGCAAGCAATCACCGATGTCGGCGGGGGCAAGCTCATCGCCACCGTCAAGGACGCCGACGGCAACATCATCGGGCTACTCCAGTCGCCCGAATGATAGCGTCTTCCAGGGCATGGTCAAGGGCCTGGGAAGTTCACCTCGCCCCGCATTGCGAGTAGAATTGCCCCATCCTGCGCCGCTTGAGACTGCCCATGCCCTTGATGACGGTCATACCTCTCCTTCACGCCTGCGCCAACTCGCGCCTTCGCCTCTCCACACGGCGGACGACCGCCGGGAGCTACCGATGAGCGGCGCGCTGGCCCTGGTGGGCGCAGGCGAGTACCTGCCGCCTATGGACAGCGTCGACCACTGGCTGCTGGCTCGCCTGCCGGCGAACGCCCACGTGGTGTGCCTGCCCACGGCGGCGGGGACTGAGGGCGACGCGCGCATCCGCTACTGGATGGACCTGGGCGTGGCGCACTTTCGCCGCCTCGGCGTGCGCGCCGAGGCGCTGCCCATCGCGGATCGCGAGGCGGCCGAGGATGAGGACCACGCCGCCCGCATCCGCCACGCTCAATTCGTGTATCTGTCGGGGGGCAAGCCCGACTACCTGTACGACACCCTGGCCGGGACGCCCGTCCTGGCCGCCATCCTGGCCGTCCTCGACGGCGGCGGCGTCGTGGCCGGGTGCAGCGCGGGCGCGATGATCTGGGGCGAGCAGTTCCGCAGCCTGCGCGGCGCGACAGACTGGCGGCCGGGCTTTGGGCGCGTGCCGGGCGGGGTCATCGTCCCCCACTTCGACGAGATGCCGAGCGGCATGCTCAGCGCCGCCTGGCAATCACTGCCGCCTGGGCTGAGCTTGCTGGGTGTCGACCGCAACGCGGCGCTCGTCCTGGCCGACGGCAAGGCTCAGGCGGTGGGAAGCGGCAGCGTGAGCGTGTGGAACGCGGAGCGGCGTGAGCGATACGCTCCCGGCCAGGACGTGACATGGCCGTAGATGCCGCTACGCTGCTACGGCTGGCCCTGCTGCTCCCCTTCCTCCTGCTCGTCCCCGGCGCCAGCCTGCTGGCCGCCCTCCCGCCGCCCCCGCCATCCGCCCGCGCCAGTGGCCTGGTCGAAGCCACGTGGCGGGCCGTCATCGCCTCGACGGTCATCACGGGGGCGTTAGCCCTGGTTCTGGCGATGGCGGGAGCCTTCCGGTTGACCTGGCTGATTCTGGGTGTCGCAGCCTTCAGCGCGGCGGCGTGGCTGGTCGGGCAGTGGCGTGGCCCGGCGGCGATGCGGCTCACCTCCATCTGGCGCGGTCCCACGCGCGATGATGCGGTTCCCCTGGCCGTGTTCGTGGCCGCCCTGGTCGTGTTCGCCCATCCCCACGAGACCATCATCGGCGGTGGTGACGCCGGGGTGTACATGTCCATCGCCGCGCACCTGAGCCACAGCGGGGGCCTGGTAGTGCGCGAGCCGCTGCTGGCCGACCTGGGGCCAGAGGTGGCGTCCGCCTTTACCCTGACCTTTCCCGACGGCAGCGACCTGCCGCTACGCTTCCCCGGCTTCTACGCCGTCGACGTGACCAACGGCGTGAGTCTGCCCCAGTTCTTCCCGCTGCACGCCGTGTGGCTCGCCATCTTCTACAGTCTCGGTGGCCTGGGGACGGCCCTGGCCTCCGTTGCCCTGTGGGGCGCGTTGGGCACGCTGGGCGTGTATGTCGCGGGGCGCTGGGCGCTTGGTTCCGTGCCTGCCGCGCTCGGCGCGGTCGGGTTGATCCTGCTCGCGCCCCAGGTCTGGTTCAGCCGCTACACCACGTCAGAGGCGCTTACCCAGGCGCTCGTCTGGGCCTTGCTGGCCGCCTTCGCCATCTATGTACGCGACGGCTTCCCGGCGCGTCTGGGCGCGCTGGGCGGTCTGGCCCTCGGTGGCGTGCTGCTCACCCGTATCGACACCCCGTTCCTGCTGGCGCTGCCGGCCGGCCTGGCCGTGGCATACCTCCTATCGCGGCGTCATCCGCGCTGGGCTGGGCAGCGGGGAAACCTGGCCGCCTTTTTCACGCCGGTCGTTGTCCTCGGCGCGCTGACCGCCGTCTACGCCACGCAGTTCGCCTGGCCCTACGTGCGCAATACGGCCGGCGTGCTACCCCTGCTGCGGCCCCTGCTGGCGCTGGGCGTGCTGACCATGGTCGCGGTCGGCGGCGTTGGGCTGGTCCTGCGCCGGCGCCGGCTGCGACTCACCGCGCCAGAGGTCGTTACCGCTCTAGACCGCGGCCGCGCTGTCCTCGGCGTTGCCATCATCGGCCTCGGCGTATGGGCCTACTTCATCCGCCCCCTGGTGACGGCCGGCGCGACATGGAGCACGTGGTATGGCGGAACCGTGACGTACTCGCCTCAGCTTAGCCTCGTCCAACTGGGATGGTATCTGTCGCCGGTCGGCGTCGCGCTGGCCGTGACAGGGGCCGCCCTGGCGGCGTGGCGTGCGCCCTGGCCGCGGGTATGGTTGCTGCTGGCCGTCGCGCTGTTCTTCTCCCTGCTGTACCTGGCGAATCCCATCAACAACCCACGCCACATCTACGTCATGCGTCGCTATGTGCCTGTCGTCCTGCCCGCCTTCGCGCTCTTCGCCGGGTACGCCCTGGCCTGGCTCGGTGGCTGGCTCAAAGAGGCGCAGCCCCTCGGTCGCCCGCTCAGCGGCGCGGCCCGCGTCTGGCGGCCCGCCGCCGCCGTGGCCCTGGGAGTGGCGGCGCTGGCGGTGATGACGCCTGTCACCTGGCGCGTCGCTGCTAGTCGCGAGATGGGGGGCGCTGTCGATCAATTGGGCGCGCTCGCTGCGCGCATCGAACCCAACGCCGTGCTCGTCTTCCGCGATGCCGATCCGGTCGGGGTCGGGGCCTTCCTCGGCACGCCCCTCCAGTTCATCTTTGACCGCGACGCCGTGAGCCTATACGACACGAGCGACCCCGCCCGCTACCGCCGCGCCTTCGCTGCCTGGGCCGCCCAGGGGCGACCCGTGTATCTGCTTCTGAGCGAGGGGGCAACGTTGCCCGGTGGGGACGGGCTGGCCCTCGCGGGCGTGGCGCGGGTGGGCGCGGACCTGGCAACCCTGGAGATGACGCTGGACGCAGCCCCGGCGCGCTGGCAGACCTTCCGGCCATCAGCAAGTCTGTACCGCCTCGGTGGCTCGCCGGGCGGGCGCGTGGATGTGGGGGGCGTGGACAATCTGGCCGTGGTGTCGGGCTGGTATGGGCGCGAGGAGACGGGCAACGCCGGCGTCCGCTGGACGAACGGCGACGCCGTGGTGCGCGTCGCGCCGCCGCCAGACGCCACACGGCTGCGGCTACGGCTGGCAGGGCCGCCGGGGCGGGCGACGCCGCTGGACATCACCGTCGATGGTCGGGCGGTGGGCCGCCTCGACGTGCAGCCTGACCTGGCTGAGTATACGCTGCCCCTCCCGGCCGACCTGGCCCTGGCGGCCACGGTGGAGGTGCGGCTGCTCAGCCCGACCTTCACGCCGGGTGGCGCGGACCCTCGGCGGCTGGGTGTCCTCGTGGACTGGCTCGGCTTCGAGTAGAGCATGCGCATCCTGCACGTCAGCCATCAGTATCCCCCCGACCGGCGCGGCGGCGTGGAAACCTACACCGCGACGCTGGCCGCCTATCAGGCGGACCAGGGGCACGCCGTGAGCGTGCTACACGGCTGGGCCGACCGGGTCAGCGAGCCGCCCATCCTGCCCCGCGCCGACGGCCTGCCCTCGAATGTGGCCGTCTTCGCGCCGCACTCGCGGCCGGCCCACCACCCCCTGGAACTCTTCATCCGCTCGTTTCACAATTCGGCCATCGATACCGCCTTTGCCGCCTTGCTCGACACGCAGCGGCCCGACGTGGTCCACGTCCAGCATCTCAAGGGGCTATCGGCGCGGCTCGTTGGTGTGGCGCAGGCGCGCGGCGTTCCCGTCGTCTGGACATTGCACGACTGGTGGGCCTTCTGCGGCAACGCGCAACTGGTGCGCCACACTGGCCGCCTGTGTGGCGGGCCGCGGCTGTGGCTGAACTGCGCCGACTGCGCCGCCCACCACGGCGGCATGGCGTTGGACCCGCTGCAAGGGGGCGTCGCGCTGGCTGCCGCGCCGGCCGTGGCGAGCCTGTTCGCCTATCGCGCGCGCCTGCTGGACGCAGCCCTGCGGCAGGCGAACATCCTCATCGCGCCAACACCCTTCGTCCGCGACCGCTTCATCCAGCAGGGCGCGCCGGCCGAACGTATCCGCGTCGTGGAGCACGGCATCGTCTACGAGCCGCCCCCGCCGCGCCCTGCCCACCCGCGCCCCCGCCTCGGCTACGTGGGGGGGCTGGCCTGGCAGAAGGGCGTCGACGTGCTCATCGAAGCGTTCAATCGCCTGCCCGACGACGCGGCCGACCTGGTGATCTACGGCGACCCGCGCCCCTTCCCCGACTACGCGCGCCGCCTGACAGGCCTGGCCCGCCATCCGCGCATCCGCTTCCTGGGGCCATTCGCCGCCAATCGCCGCGCCGAGGTGATGGCCGACCTGGACCTGGTCGTTGTGCCCTCGCTATGGCCGGAGACATCCAACCTCGTGGCGCAGGAGGCCTTCGCGGCGGGCGCGCCGGTGGTGGCGTCGCGGGTAGGCGCGCTGGCCGACCGGGTACGTGACGGCGTCGATGGGCGGCTCGTGCCGCCCGGCGATGTGGCTGCGCTGGCCGCCGTCCTGGGCGGGTTGACCGCCGACGCCGGCGCGCTTGCGTCGTTACGGGCGGGCGTGCGCCCGCCGCGTCGCCTCGACGACCACGCGGCGGCGATAGCGGACGTGTACCGGGCGGCGCTCGGCGGACCATAGGCGGCGACTGGCGGCGTCGTTCGCCGTTGCCGATCCACAGGCGCTAAGAGGGCAGGCACGGGGGCCTGCCCCTACGGGATGCGGCTTGACCGCCTGGCGCCGCCCTGGCCGCAGACGAGCGCGGGCAGACTGGGTGGCGGCCGGTTCAGACTCAAAAACCCCGCGGCCACAGGGCGCGCGGGGTTTCGTATGTGTGGGCAAGCAGGGGCTAGAGCGCCACTACTTCCGAGGCCAGCGGCCCCTTGGGACCGTCGCTCAGGGTGAACTCGACCGCCTGTCCTTGCTCCAGGTTACGATAGCCGTTGCCCTGGATCGACGAGTAGTGCACGAAGACGTCCGGCCCCTCCTCCTGCTGGATGAAGCCGAAGCCTTTGGCGCTGTTGAACCACTTCACCACACCCTGTTTGCGCTCTTGCATGGATACTGACTCTCCTTCTACTGGGGCGCTACTGTGCCCGGCGGGCGGACATAAAGCAAGGCCCCCGGGTGCGTCGATGACACCTGGCGGCCGAGCTACTCCTCCCCGCGGGCGACGTCCTACAACCCGTTATCATACCCCGCCCGCCCCCCCTTGTCAAAACCCGCCCACTGATGGACCAAGGTCGCCTCGCACGGAAATTGGCGTGACCCGCCCGCCGCGCCTATAATGAAGTGCGCGCGAGCCGGCGAGTTGCCGGCTTTGTGTTACCTGACGACGGATTGAGCAGCATGGCAGCCACACCCATCGACCCCATCGACATTGAGATTCAGCGCGCCGTACCGCGCAACTTCACCGTCGGCATTCTCGACGGCGGCTTCTTCTTCCTGGGCATGAGTTTCGCCTCCGTCGTGACCATCATGCCCCTGTTCGTCAGCCAGCTGACGGACAACCCGTACCTCATCGGCCTGATTCCAGCCATCCCGACCATGGGTTGGCTAATTCCCCAACTCCTGACCGCGCAGCACGTGGAACGCCTGGCGCGCAAGAAGCCCTACGTCATGGGGCTGACGCTCTTTGAACGCTGGCCGTTCCTGGCTATGGCCTTCCTGGCCTTCTTCGTCCAGTCGATAGCCGCCAGTGTGGCGCTGGCGGTCTTCTTCGCGCTCCATACCCTGCGCTGCTTCTCGGCGGGTTTCACCGCCACGGCCTGGCAGGACATGGTGGGCAAGGTCATCCCGGGGCGTCGGCTCGGCGCGTTCTTCGGCCTTCAGCAGGGTTTCGGCGGGCTATTGGGCGCGGGCGGCGCCATCGCGGCGGGTCTGCTCATCGACCGCGTCCCCTACTCCCAAAACTTCGCCATCAGCTTCCTGATTGCCTTCATCATGGTCATGCTGTCCTACGTGTTCCTGGGCCTGACCCGGGAGCCAGCCCGCACCCCCGCCAGCAGCCGCCCACGGGGCCGCGAGTTCTGGGCATCGCTGCCGGCCATCGTCCACAGCAATCGCCCCTATCGCAACTTTCTGCTCTACCGCGCCATGTTCCTGTTCGGCGGCATGGGCGTGGCCTTCTTCACCGTCCACGTCGTCAACGATCTCGGCATGACCGCGGCGCAGGCAGGCGAGATGACCTTCGTCATGATGCTTGCCCAGACCATCACCTACCCGACGGCAGGCTGGCTCGGCGACCGTTTCGGCCACCGCCGCGTCATGGAGATCGCCGCCGTGTCGGGCGTCGCGATGGCCCTGCTGGCGTGGCTTGCCCCCAGCGCGATGTGGTTCTTCGGCGTCTATGCCCTCTTTGGCGTCTCGTCGGCGGCGGCCATTGTCTCCAACCTCAGCGGGGTGTTCGACTTCTGCACTGTCGAGGAGCGGCCCACCTACATCGGCCTGACCGCCAGCCTGGTAGGCATCCCATCGGTTCTAGCCCCCATCGTTGGCGCGAGCATCGTGGCGGCCAGTGGCTCCTACGACCTGCTATTCGCCATCACAGCGGGCTGTTGCGCCGTCGCCTTCGTCATCGTCCGTTGGGGCGTGCGCGACCCCAAGCGCGGCGCGATCGACTTCAGCGCCATCAATCAACCGGGCGTCATCGACGAGGGCGAGACGCCGACTATGATATAATCGATGCCACCATGTCGCGTCTCCCTCGTGCATCGCAACCCGATGATCGGAACGTTTCCGACCTGAACACGCTGCGGTCTATCCCCCTGTTGTCCTCGCTGACCGACGAGCAGTTGACTCGCGAGCGTCACCTGTTCCGCAAGCGGGCCGTCGCCAAGAATGGCTACCTGTTCCTCGAAGGTGATCCCCCCGAACGTCTCGTCATCCTGCTGAAGGGCCGTATCAAGCTGACGCGCACCTCCGAGGGCAAGGACGTCATCCTGCGCCTGGTCGAGCCGGGTGACTGGTTCGGCGGCGTGGCTGCCTTCGGCCGGCGCGCCCATCCCTACAGCGCGCAAGCCCTGGAGCCGTCGGTCATCATGGATATTCGCGGCGAAGACTTTGCCCAGCTCATGGCCCGCTACCCGGCCGTCGCGCAGCAGGTCATCGAGGGACTGACCGTGCAGCTCATCGAGGCCCACGAGATGATACGTCGCCTGGCCCTGGAGCCGGTCGAGCCACGCCTGGCCTACACCCTGTTGCAGCTGGCTGGCCGAGGCGGCGCGCGCGTCACGCCGGGCATCGTCTTGCCCGCCATCACCCGCCAGAACCTGGCCGAGCTGGCCGGCACGACCGTCGAGACGGCCATCCGCGTGCTGAGCAAGTGGAAGCGAACCGGCCTCGTGCGCGAAGACAACGGTCGCATCGTCATTGCCGACCCCGGCGCGCTGGAGGCCCTGGCGAGAAGAGAGCTTGGCGAATAGAGATTGCAATCGCCAAGCTCTATTCTCTATTCCCTGCCCACGCGTTGCCGTTACGCCACATCCGGTGGTCGCTTCTCTACCGAAAAATATGACGTGCGTCATGGTGAGAGTCTTTCACCCTGATTAAACTATGAGAGGCTCTTCGATCACCGCGTCTGCCACACCATCGGCAGGCACAAGGAGGACTTTCCATGGCGTACATTATTGCCGAGCCGTGCATCGGCGTAAAGGACCAGGCGTGCGTGGACGTGTGTCCCGTCGACTGCATCTACGAGGGGGAGGATATGCTCTATATTCACCCCGACGAGTGCATCGACTGCGGCGCGTGCATGCCGGTATGCCCGGTCGAGGCGATTTTCCCGGAGGCCGAAACCCCCGAGAAGTGGCACAACTTCATCGCCATCAACGCCGACTTCTTCAAATAAGCGACTTGCCCTCGCTTCATATCGCCCTATAATTGCTATTGGCAAGTGTGCCTGCCCAACGTAGGGCAGGCAATTTGCCACGTCAGCACGCACAATCCGACAATCGGCTTTGATTTGAAAGGAGTCTCGCTATGGCTGTCCGAGTTGGCATTAATGGTTTCGGTCGCATTGGCCGCCAGACCTACAAGGCTATCCGCGAGCGCTATGGGGATGCCATCGACGTGGTCGCGATCAACGACATCGGCGACAAGCCCTCGATGGTCCACCTGCTGAAGTACGACTCCAACTATGGTCGCTATCCGGGCGTCGTCGAGATGACCGATGAAGGCTTCGTCGCCGACGGTGACAAGGTCAAGGTGCTCGTCAACCGCGACCCGGCCCAGATTCCCTGGGGCGAC
Source organism: Anaerolineae bacterium (assembly GCA_034431435.1). Classification (GTDB taxonomy): domain Bacteria; phylum Chloroflexota; class Anaerolineae; order Epilineales; family JAHCIE01; genus JAHCIE01. Next base: position 10,131 of record DAOUDG010000105.1, read on the forward strand.
CTGGGCGTGGACATTGTTGTCGAGTCCACCGGCCTGTTCACCTCGGCCGAGAAGGCCCAGGCTCACCTGAGCGGCGGCGCCAAGCGCGTCATCATCAGCGCGCCCGGCAAGGGCGACCTGCTGACGGTCGTCCTCGGCGTCAACGAGGGCATGTACGACCCCGATAAGCATCCCATCGTCTCCAACGCCTCATGCACCACCAACGGCCTGGCCCCCGTCGCCAAGGTACTCAACGACAAGTTCGGCATCGACAAGGGCATCCTGACCACGGTGCACGCCTACACCAACACCCAGCGCCTGCTCGACCTCGAGGCCAAGGGCGACCTGCGCGACGCCCGCGCCGCCGCCTTGAACATCGTGCCGTCGTCCACCGGCGCCGCCAAGGCCGTTGGCCTGGTCATCCCCGCCCTGTCGGGCAAGTTCACCGGCATGGCCTTCCGCGTCCCCACCTCCACGGTCTCCGTGGTCGACTTCACCGCCATCCTCAACAAGAACACGTCGGTCGAGGAGATCAACGCGGTCATGAAGGAAGCGGCGGCCGGCCCGCTGCAGGGCATCATGGAGTACACCGAGGAACTGCTGGTCTCCATCGACCTCAAGGGGTCCCAGTACTCGACCACCTTCTCGGCCCCGGATACCCTGGCGCTGGGTGGCAACTTCATCAAGGCCGTCACCTGGTACGACAACGAGTGGGGCTATGCCTGCCGCGTGTCCGACCTGATCGCCTACATGGCGGCCCGCACCGGCGCCAACATCATCCCGCTACCCAAGGGCGTAGCAAACGCGATGCGGCAGCCGGCCTGACCGCCGACGTAGCATGATAGAAGCGACGCGGGGACCCAGCGCAATGCCAGGCCCCGCGTCGCCATGTCCCCCAACCACGCACAGTGTGAAGGAGACCCCATGACCAAGCAAACGGTCCAGGACGTGGACTGGAAAGATAAGACCGCCGTCGTGCGCGTCGATTTCAACGTCCCCCTCGAGAATGGCAAAGTCAACGACGATACCCGCATCCGCGAATCTCTGCCCACAATTCGTTACCTGATGGACCACGGTGCGCGCGTAGTGCTTATGTCGCATCTGGGCCGCCCTAAGGGCAAGGTCAACCCTGATTTCAGCCTCGCGCCCGTGGCCGAGTACCTGCCCGGCATGCTCGGTAAGCCCGTGCTGTTCCTGCCCGACCTGGCCGCTGCGCCCGCGCAGGTCAGGGCGCTGAAGCCCGGTGACGTAGCTCTCCTGGAGAACACGCGCTTCCACGCTGGCGAGGAAAAGAACGACCCCGAGCTGGCGAAGCAATTCGCCGCCCTGGGCGATGTGTTCGTCAACGACGCCTTCGGCAGCGCGCACCGCGCCCACAGCTCCACTGAGGGCATCGCCCACACCCTGCCCGCCGTGTCCGGCTTCCTGATGCAGAAGGAGCTAGATTACCTGGGCCGCGCCTTGAGCAACCCTGCACGTCCCTTCGTCGCCGTCCTCGGCGGGGCGAAGGTTAGCGATAAGATCGAGGTCATCCGCAGCCTGCTGAGCACGACCGATAAGCTGCTCATCGGCGGTGGCATGGCCAACACCTTCCTCAAGGCCCAGGGCTACAATATCGGCGACTCGCTGGTCGAGAACGACTCCCTCGCCACAGCCAACGAGTTGATGGCCGAGGGCGGCGGCAAGCTCGTGCTGCCGACCGACGTCGTCATCGCCGACAGGTTCGCTGCCGACGCCCAGCATAAGCCAGTTGCCGCCGACGCCGTGCCTGACGGCTGGCGCATCCTTGACATCGGCCCCAAGACTGTCGCCGAGTTCGAGGGCATCCTGCGCGGCGCGAAGACTGTCTTCTGGAACGGTCCGATGGGTGTGTTCGAGATGGAACCCTTCGCGGTGGGCACGTTCGCCATCGCGCGCGCGCTCGCCAGGCTCGAGGGCGCGACGACCATCATCGGCGGCGGCGACTCGGTGGCCGCCGTGCATGAGGCGGGCGTCGCCAACAAGATGAGCCACATCTCGACGGGTGGCGGCGCGTCCCTGGAGTTCATGGAAGGCAAGACGCTGCCCGGTGTCGCGGCCCTCGCCGACAAGAAGTAGCCATCAACCGGCGACTGCTGGCGATGCAAAAAAAGGCCCCCGCGCGTGCGGGGGCCTTCAATATCGTATGAAGATCAGACCGTGGGCTGAGCCAGATGAGCCTGAACCTTGCGCAGCAGCGCATCCTTGCCCTGGAAGCCGACAATCTGCTCGACCACCTTGCCGTCCTTGAACAGCAGCAGGGTGGGGATTGCCATAATGTTATAGGCCATCATTGTGCGCTGATTCTCGTCCACATCGACCTTGGCGATCTTCAACTGGTCGCCCATGTCGTTCGCCATCTCCTCGAGCACGGGGGCGATGCGCTTGCACGGCCCGCACCACGCCGCCCAGAAGTCGGTCAGCACCGGCTTGTCCGACTTCAGTACCTCCGCCTCGAACGTCGCATCCGTAACCGCCACTGGCTTCGCCATCATCACTCCTTTACGCCGCGCCCCGCGGCGCGCATCGCTAGACCCACCCCTCTAAACCTACACCGTTACCGACGCCCGTGGGCACGGCAATCTTACCCAGCGCTGCGTGCGCGCTTGTCAGCCGCCTGATGCGTGCTATAATCAATGCCAATTGCCCCAGCCAACATTACCCAAATTCGGACGGCCACCTGAATTCGGAGGTCATCGTGGATTTCCAGTTCACGCCTGAGCAACTCATGGTTCGCGACACCGCGCGGGACTTCGCCGCCCGCGCTA
>DAOUDG010000106.1:0-4269 GCA_034431435.1 Anaerolineae bacterium
GCCGAAGGCCGCCGCCCCGACGGAGGCCCCCAAGGCCGCCGCGCCCACCGTGGCCGCCGCCGCCGCGCCGAAGGCGACCGAGGCCCCCAAGGCCGCCGCCCCCGCCGCCGGCGCCAGCACGTACCCGGCCAACGCCACCCGTGGCTCCGGCGGCCAGTTGAAGTTGCTCTGGTGGCAAGCGCCCACCATCCTGAACTCTAACCTGGCCCAGGGCACCAAGGACTACAATGCGGCCCAGCTCGTCCTCGAATCGCTGGCCTATATCGGCGCCGATGGCAAGCCCGCCCCCGTTCTGGCCGCTGACATCCCGACCCTGCAGAACGGCGGCATCTCCGCCGACGGCAAGACCATCACCTGGAAGCTCAAGCCGGGCGTCAAGTGGTCCGACGGCAGCGACTTCACCGCCGACGACGTGGTCTTCACCTACCAGTACCTCGCTGACCCCAAGACTGCGTCCACCAACGCCTCCGTCACCAAGGGCGTGACGAAGGTCGAGGCTCTCGACCCCCTGACGATCAAGGTCACCTTTGCGGAGCCTAACCCCTATCCGTACCAGATCTTCACCAACGAGCTGAGCCTGATTCTGCAGAAGAAGCAGTTCCAGGACTACATGGGCGAGAAGGCTAAGGATGCCCCCGGCAACCTCAAGCCCATCGGCACCGGCCCCTACATTGTCACCGACTTCAAGCCCGGCGACGTGGTGACCTACGCCCCCAACCCCAACTTCCGCGAGCCTAACAAGCCCTTCTTCAGTGAAGTTCAGATGAAGGGCGGCGGCGACGCCACCTCGGCCGCCCGCGCCGTCCTCCAGACCGGCGAGGCTGACTACGGCTGGAACCTCCAGGTTCCTGCCGCTGTCATCAACCCGCTGGCCAGCAACCCGGCCAGCAAGGGCGAGATGGTCGTCGCGCCCAGCTCCAGCGTCGAGCGCATCCTCATGAACTTCGCCGACCCCAACACCGAGGTCAACGGCGCGCGTTCCGAGCCAACCACCAAGCACCCGTTCCTGAGTGACCTGAAGGTGCGCCAGGCCCTGTCCCTCGCCATCGACCGCAAGCAGATCGCTACCCAGCTCTACGGGCCGGCCGGCGTGGCCACCTGCAACATCGTGGTCGGCGTACCCGAGCTAGAGTCGAAGAACACCAAGTGCGACCCTGATCCCGCCGCCGCCGAGAAGCTCCTCGACGAGGCCGGCTGGAAGAAGGGCGCCGACGGTATCCGCGAGAAGGACGGCAAGAAGCTCAAGGTCGTCTACCAGACGACGGTCAACCCGGTCCGCCAGGCCACCCAGGACCTGGTCAAGGCCGCCTGGCAGAAGATTGGCGTCGACACCGAGCTGAAGTCGGTCCAGGCGGGCGTCTTCTTCTCCAGCGACGCCGGCAACCCCGACACAGCGGCCAAGTTCTACACCGACGTCGAGATGTTCACCAACAACTCCTCGGACCCGGCCTTCATCAACTACCTCGATGGCTGGACGACCAAGGAAATCACCCAGAAGTCCAACGAGTGGCGCGGCGCCAACTACGGTCGCTGGTCGAATGCCGACTACGATAAGCTCATCGACCAGATCCGCCAGGAGCTTGACCCGGCCAAGCGCAAGGACCTGATCATCAAGGCTAACGACATGCTGGTCAACGATGTCGTGATCATCCCACTGGTAGCGCGCACCCAACCCACCGCCGCCAAGGCCAAGAATCTGGTAGGTCCCTCGCTCGATCCCTGGTCGGCGGAACTGTACAACATCGCCGACTGGTACAGGAAGCCGTAACATTCATCTATGGGGGCGCACAACGACGTGCGCCCCCATCTTCTTGGCGTGCGGCCGCACGGCTCCCGCACCCCAGGCGGAAACGCGCTCTTTGACACGGGTATCGGACAAGCCTAAAATCTCGGCATCGTGCCGAGGGTTGAGACGCGGAGTCGCCTATGACACGCTACGTCCTACGTCGCCTGCTGATCGCCATCCCGACTCTGATTGCGATGAGCTTCATCCTGTTCATGGTGCTGGCGCTGGCGCCAGGCGACCCTCTCTCGCAATTTGCCGCCAACCCGGCCGTGCCGACGGAAGTTCGTGAGAACATCAAGCGCTCGCTAGGCCTCGACCAGCCCGTGCCGGTGCGCTACGTGCGCTGGCTCAGCAGCGCCGTGCGCGGCGACCTGGGCTACTCCTTCGCCAGCCGCATCCCCGTCACCAGCCTGATCAAGCAGCGCCTGCCGACGACCCTGTGGATCGTCGGAACCGCCTATTTCCTGGCGGTGATTCTGGCGATTCCCATCGGCGTCATCTCTGCCTACCGAAAATACTCGCTGTTCGACCAGTCCGCGACGACCTTCGCCTTCATCGGGTTCTCCGTCCCGACCTTCTTCACCGGCACCCTGTTCATCATCATCTTTAGCGTCAAGCTGGGCTGGTTGCCCTTCATCTACGACTCGACCCTCAAGGTCACCAACCTCCAGTCGCTCATCGAGTTTCTGAAGATGAGCATCATGCCCATTGCGGTGCTGTGCCTGTTCCAGATGGCGACGCTGATGCGCTTCACCCGCGCCTCGATGCTCGACAACTTGCCCATGGACTACGTGCGCACAGCCCGCGCCAAGGGCCTGGGCGAGCATACAGTGGTCGTCGGCCACGTCCTGCGCAACAGCCTCATCCCGGTCGTGACCCTCATCGCCCTCAGTCTGCCGGCCATCTTTACCGGCGCCATCGTCACCGAGCAGATTTTTCGCGTGCCTGGCATCGGCGATCTGCTCATCAACTCGATCTTCAACAGTGACACCCCCGTCGTGATGGGTATCGTGTTCATCTCGGCGATACTGGTCGTGGTCTGCAACTTCCTGGTCGACATCGTCTATGGCTTCCTGGACCCGAGGATCAAGTATGACTGACGCTATCGGCCTGCAAGGCCCACCCACCGCCGAGAAACCGCCCGCCGTTCTGGCCGCCAATCTCCGCAAGCCGCGCTCCTTATGGGGCGATACGTTTCGCGCCTATCGTCGGCACCGCCTGGCGATGGTTGGCACGATGGTGTTTCTGGGCCTGATACTGGCGGTCACGATTGGCCCGATGCTGCGCCCCATGGACCTGTCCGAGGTTGGCAACTTCGCCAACGCCTTCCAGCCGCCGTCGCCAGAACATCCCTTCGGCACGGACCCGCTGGGGCGCGACCTGCTAGCGATGCTGCTATACGGGGGGCGGGTGTCCATCGCCGTGGGTGTCGCCGCCATGCTCGTCGCTATCCTGGTGGGGACCATCGTGGGGGCCATCTCCGGCTTCTTCGGCGGCCGCACGGACAACTTCCTGGTATGGGTGACCGACCTGTTCCTGGCGCTGCCAACGCTGCCGGTGCTGCTGCTGGTGATCTACCTGTTCCGCGACCCGCTGCGCGCCGCATTCGGTATCAACGTCGGCATCTTCATCCTGACGGTCGTCGTCATCGGCATGTTGACGTGGATGGGCGTCTCGCGCCTGGTGCGCGCCTCGTTCATGTCGCTGAAACAGAAGGAGTTCATCGAAGCCGCCCATTCCGTGGGCACGCGCACTGGCTCGGTGATGTTCAAGCACATCCTGCCCAACTCCATGAGCCCCATCATCGTCGCCGCCACGCTGGCCGTTGGCGCGGCCATCCTGCTGGAGTCGACCCTGTCGTTCCTGGGCGTCGGTTTCCCGCCCGACATGCCCACCTGGGGCCGCCTGCTGTTCGACTCCCGCGACTACATCGAGATGTTCCCCTACCTGGCGATCTTCCCCGGCCTGCTCATCTCTATCACCGTGCTGAGCATCAACTTTATGGGCGATGGCCTGCGCGACGCCCTCGACCCGCGCCGCACCCAGAGCTGAGCCTGCTACGGTATCCTCGCCGCCCGCCACGACGCCGTGTAGCCAGGGGCCATGACAATGAAGGGGCACGGGGGAGCAGATAGCCCCCGTGTCCCTTGTTTCAGCACATCCGCGTCCGCTATCAGGCGTCAGGCAGCCGTGGCCGCGATGCCGAACCGATTGACGCCCCCGCGCTGATGGTTCCTATTTGGTATTGCCTTCTGGTCCCGGTTGGGGTATGATAGCGGTGACGTTGACCGCGCCCCTACGCGCGGCGCACACATGTCTCTGTCTTGTCCAAGGAGGAGAAAACCCGTGAAACGTATCGGCATCCTGCTCATGCTTCTGGTCCTGACTCTCGTCGCGGCCCAGTGCGGTGGCCAGCAAGCCGCCGCGCCGACCGCCGCGCCGACCGCCGCGCCAGCGGCGAAGGCGGCCGCGCCCACTGCGGC
>DAOUDG010000107.1:0-26849 GCA_034431435.1 Anaerolineae bacterium
GGCGTTTGACATAGCGCCGAAATGGGCTATAATACGCCTACTCACTGCCTGGGGGGGTCGCATAGCCAGGTCGAGTGCGGGCGCCTGCTAAGCGCCTAGGGTGGATTATACCGCCCTCGAGGGTTCAAATCCCTCCCCCTCCGCTGACCGAAAGGGCCACGAACTGGCGCAAGCCCGTGGCCCTTTCGCCATCTATCGGCACAAAGGAGTGCCCTGTATGCCCAAGACCCGAATCCTCATCATGGGCGCGGCCGGCCGCGACTTCCACAACTTCAACGTGGTGTTCCGCGCCGACCCTGCCTACGACGTTGTCGCCTTTACGGCCACCCAGATCCCCGGCATCGCCGACCGTCGCTACCCGGCCGCCCTGGCGGGTCCTCTCTACCCCGACGGCATCCCCATCTACCCTGAGCGCGACCTGACACGTCTCATCCGTGAGCAGCAGGTCGAGCGCGTCGTCTTCGCCTACAGCGACGTGACCCACGAGACCGTCATGCACAAGGCGTCGGAGGCGCTGGCGGCGGGCGCTGACTTCTGGCTGCTCGGCCCGGACGCGACGATGCTGCGCTCACAGAAACCCGTCGTGGCGGTGTGCGCGGTGCGTACCGGCTGCGGCAAGAGCCAGACGACGCGCCGCGTGGTGGCGGCTCTGCGTGAGATGGGGCGGCGGGTGGTGGTGGTGCGTCACCCCATGCCCTACGGCGACCTGGCCGCCCAGGCTGTCCAGCGCTACGCCGACTACGCCGACCTGGACCGCAACCACTGTACCCTGGAAGAGCGCGAAGAGTACGAGCCACACCTGGACACAGGGGTGGTGGTGTATGCAGGCGCCGACTACGAGCGGGTACTGCGCGCGGCCGAGACCGAAGCCGACGTGGTGGTCTGGGACGGCGGGAATAATGACCTGCCCTTCTTCAAGCCCGACCTGTACTTCACCGTGGCCGACCCGCTGCGGCCCGGCCATGAGACGCGCTATCATCCCGGCGAGACGAACCTACGCCTGGCCGATGCTGTCGTCATCAACAAGGAGAACACGGCCACCGCCGAGGGTATCGAGGCGGTGCGGCAGGCGGTGCGGACAGTCAACCCGGGGGCCGTGGTCATCGATGCGGCGTCGGAGATCACGGTCGACGCGCCCGACCTGATTCGCGGCAAGCGGGTGGTGGTGGTCGAGGATGGGCCGACGGTGACCCACGGCGAGATGGCCTACGGGGCGGGGCTGGTGGCGGCGCGGCAATACGGAGCGGCGGACATCGTGTCGCCCGCGCCCTACGCCGTCGGCTCCATCGCGGCTACCTTCGCCGCCTATCCCCACGCCACTGGTGTCCTGCCCGCTATGGGCTATGGCGCGGCCCAGGTGGCCGACCTGTCGGCGACGCTGGCCGCCATGCCGGTCGACGCCGTGGTCATCGGCACGCCCATCGACCTGCGGCGCGTGGTCTCGTTGAGCGTGCCCGCCGCCCGCGTCCGCTACGAGCTGCGCGAGCTGTCGACGCCCACCGTCGCCGACGTGGTGCGGGAGCGACTGGGCGAGTTCGTCCCCCGCCCCCTTTGACGAAAAAGCCGAGAAGACAGACCTGACAGGTTTCTGAAAACCTGTCAGGTCTGCTTCAGCCCTCGAACAGCAGGATTTCCGGGTCTTCGAGCTGCTCCTTGATGCGGACGAGGAACTGGACAGCCTCGCGGCCGTCGACGATGCGGTGGTCGTAGCTGAGGGCGACGTACATCATGGGCTGGATGAGTACCTGGCCGTCGCGGGCGATGGGTCGCTCCTGAATCTTGTGCATCCCCAGGATGCCCACCTGGGGCGGGTTGAGGATGGGCGTCGACATCAGTGAACCGAAGACGCCACCGTTGGTGATGGTGAACGTGCCCCCTGTCAGGTCGGCGATGGACAGGGCGCCCTCGGTCGCCCTCTGGCTGTGGGCCTCGATTTGCTTCTCGATCTCGGCGAAGGACAGGCGGTCGGCGTCGCGGACGACAGGCACAACCAGGCCGCCCGGCGCGCCCACGGCGATGCCGATGTCGTAGTATTTCTTGAGCAGAATCTCGTCGCCCTGAATCTCCGCGTTCAGTTCGGGAAAAGCCTTGAGGGCAGCGACCGAGGCCTTGACAAAAAAGGACATGAAGCCGAGCTTTACGCCATAGCGCTGCTGGAACCACTCGCGCCGCCGCTTGCGCAATTCCATCACCGGTCCCATGTCGATCTCGTTGAAGGTCGTCAGCATGGCCGTCGTTTGCTGCGCCTCGACCAGGCGGCGGGCGATGGTCTGGCGACGGCGCGTCATGCGCACCCGCTCCTCCGACCGCTCGGTGGGCGCGACCACTGACGGCGGACCACCGACCATCGTCGGAGACGGCAGGGTTGGGGCGCTCTCGGTCGTCGGTCGTCGGTCGTCGGTCGTTGGTCCCCCCTCCGGCTCCCCCCGTAGACGGGGGGCGGGGGCGGCGGTCTCTGCCGCGCGAACCACATCCTCTTTCGTGACACGCCCGCCCGGCCCGCTCCCCGGAATCTGGGCCACATCCAGGCCATGCTCCGCCGCATACCGACGGGCGACCGGCGTCGCTCGCGTGTCGTCGGGCGCTGCGACGACCGGCGACGGGCCACTGACGAGCGGGGAATCGACCGCTGTCGACCGACCACTGACCACCGACGGAGACGGCGGGCCGGGCGCGGCCTCGGTCGTTGCCCCCAGCGTCCCCAGCACATCGCCGATGGCGACATTCTCGCCCTCGCGGCGGATGATGTGCGTCAGGACGCCGTCCTGGTCGGCGGCGACCTCCAGGTTCACCTTCTCCGTCTCTAGCTCCACCAGGGCCTCGCCGGCGCGGACGGTGTCGCCCTCGTGCTTGAGCCAGCGACCAACCGTCGCCTCGACAATCGACTCGCCCAGGGCCGGAACCTTGATCTCAGTCGCCATGCTGCACCTCGCGGGGTTGAGCTTCCGTTAGCGGCGCCAACGCGGTCTCGACGATACGGCGCTGCTCGGCGGTGTGCCACGCCGCCGAACCTTCGGCCGGGCTGGCGCGCTCTCGGCGGCCGATGTAGCGCAAGGGCAGCGGTCGCTGGATGAGATCGCTCAGTCCGTCGAGGACCTCGTGCAGGCGGGGGGCCATGTAGCGCCAGCCGCCCATGTTGGCCGGTTCCTCCTGCACCCAGGCCACGTCGCGGACGTTCGGGTAACGGTCCAGGATGGCGCGGATTTCGGCGGCGGGGAAAGGATACAGCTGCTCGACGCGGACGACGGCGACGGCGTGGGCGTCGGCGCGGAGCTTGCTGGTGGCCAGATCAACATAAACTTTACCGGCGCATAGCAGCACGCGCTCGATGCGATTGCGGTCGTGGATATCGTCGTCGATGACCATCTGGAATGCGCCCTGGCTGAAGGCGGCGATGGCTGACGCGGCCAGGGGGTGGCGCAGCAGGCTCTTAGGGGTCATCACCACCAGCGGGCGCGGATCGCTACGCAGCAGGGCGGCCTGGCGGCGCAGCAGGTGGAAATATTGAGCCGAGGTAGTGGGATAGGCGATGCGTAGATTGTTTTCGGCGGCAAGCTCCAGGAAGCGTTCGAGGCGTGCGCTGGAATGCTCGGGTCCCGCCCCCTCGTAGCCGTGGGGCAAGAGCAGAACCAGCCCGGACGTGTCGCCCCACTTGACCTTCGCCGAGGCGATGAACTGGTCCACGATGACCTGCGCGCCGTTGACGAAGTCGCCGTACTGAGCTTCCCACAGCACCAGGGTATCGGGCGATTGAATGGTGTAGCCGTACTCGAAGCCCAGCACGCCATTCTCGGACAGGGGGCTGTCGTGAATCTCGAAGGCGGCGCGAGCCTCGCGCAGATGCTGGAGGGGGACGTAGCTACTGCCCGTCTCGGCGTCGTGCAGGGCGGCGTGGCGCTGGCTGAACGTGGCGCGGCCCACGTCCTGGCCGCTGAGGCGAATGGGCGTGGCATCGGCGAGGATGCTGGCGAAGGCTAACGCCTCCGCATGCCCCCAGTCGATGCCGCCCTCGGCGCCCGCCTCGAAGGCTGAATGGCGGCGGTCCATCACCCGTCGGAGCTTGGGGTTGAGGTGGAAGGTGTCAGGCAGGCGGGTCAGGTCGGCGTTGAGACGCGCCAGACGATCGGCAGCGACGGCGGTCTCGATGTGGCCGGCGCGGCGGGGCGCGGGAATGGCTTCGCTACCCTCGTAGGGCTGGGACGTAACCGAGTCGTAGATGCGGCGCAACTCATCCATCGCCTCCTGCAGCATCTCGTCGGCGCGCGTCTCAGTAATGATGCCCCGCTCGACGAGTTGCCTGGCCCACAGGGCGCGGACGGTCGGATGTTGGGCGATGCGCTCGTACATGCGCGGTTGGGTGAAGGTTGGCTCGTCGCCCTCGTTGTGGCCCCAACGGCGATAGCCGATGAGGTCGATGACGAAATCCTTCTGGAACTTGGCGCGATAGGCATGGGCCAGTCGCGCTGCTGCGATACAGGCGACCGGATCATCGGCGTTGACGTGGACGATGGGCACGCGGAAGCCTTTCGCCAGGTCGCTGGCGTAGGTGGTCGAGCGGCCGCGCAGGGCGGGGGTGGTGAAGCCGATCTGGTTATTGGCGATGAGGTGCAGCGTGCCGCCGGTGGTGTAGCCTGGCAGGCGATACATGTTGAGGGTCTCGGCGACGATGCCCTGACCGGGAAAGGCGGCGTCGCCGTGGATGAGGATGGGCAGCGCGGCGTCGACATTGAGGAGCGGCGCGCCCGGCAGGGTGTTGGCCGTCTGGGCGGCGCGGGCCATACCCTCGACGACGGGATTGACAAATTCGAGGTGGCTGGGATTGGGGACGAGCTTGACCTTCATCTCCACCTGGTCGCTACCCGCACGGCGGCGCGCCTCGGGCGGGGTATAGACGCCGCCGAGGTGATACTTCACGTCGCCGGACCAACCCTCGTCTGCGCTGTCGGCGGCGTCGCTGTGGGGGTGACGGCCCAGGTCCTGGAACTCGGCCAGGATATCGGCGTAGGACTTGCCCATGATGTGGGCCAGGATGTTGAGGCGGCCCCGGTGGGCCATGCCGACCACGACGTAGCGCGTGCCTTCGTCGGCGGACGCGCCGATCAGCTCGTCCAGCATCGGCACCATGATGTCCACGCCCTCGATGGAGAAGCGAGTCTTGCCGGGGAAGGTGCGGCCGAGGAAGCGCTCGAAGGCTTCAACCTGGGTCAGGCGCTGGAGAAGATCGATCTCGTGGATCGGGGCCTGGGGTGGGCAGAACTGCTCCGTCTCCACCATGTCGCGCAACCAATCGCGCTCTTCCTGGACTCGGATCTGCAGATACTCGTGGCCGGTCGTGCCCTGGTAGACACGCCGCAGGGCGTGCAGCGCCTCGCGGGCATTGCGAGCTTCGCGGGTGACCGGCCCGCCGATGATGTCATCATCCAGGGTGCGCAACTCGTCTTCGGTCAAGCCATAGTATTCCAGGGTGAGAGTCGAATCACCCTCGCGAGGAGCGCCGAGGGGGTCCAGGTCGGAGGCGGCGTGGCCAAAGGCGCGGATGTTCTGGGCCAGCTTGACGAAGGCCACCAGTTGCCGGGCGGCTTCCTCTTCGCGCGGGGTGGAAGCGGGAGTGGGCAGGGGCAGCGCTTCGGCGCGTGGCGCTGGCCGCGCGCGCAGGGGCTTGGGCGTGGCGACCACCGAGCGGCGCGGTGTTGCTGCGCGGGTCGTCGTTGATGGTCGCTGGCCGTCGGTCGTCGGTGGGGGGGCCGGTGGGCCGTGGTCGGTGACCTCTTGCGGCGGCGTCCACGTGGCGAAGAAAGCGCGTGTGGCGGCATCGACCGCGCCCGGATCCTCTAGATAGCGATCGTAGAGGTCGAGCAGATAGGCGAGGTTGTAGTCGGTCAGTTGGGATGAGGACATCATAGGCGCATTATACCATAAGAAACTGTGGGTCGAAGCGAGCGGCCCCGGGAGAATCTGGCATCGTAGAGCCAACCCACCGAGGGTGATGTTACTAATTATATGTGGGCGGCGGGGAAACTGCGACCCGCGCGGGGCGTTGTTTGTTGGCGGCGACTTGGCTATAATTGACACGGTGGGCGAGCGCCCCAGTGTCCAACCTGGCTAGTGCGTGGGGTTGCCCCATTATTTGTCCCTTCGAAGGAGTTTACGCTTCTAATGCAAGAGGTTCAGACCATCTCCAAGCGGGTAAGCGACAATGTGCAGAGGGTGATCGTCGGGAAGCACGATGAAGTTCAGTTGGCCCTGATCGCGATGCTGTGTCGCGGCCATGTGCTGATCGAGGATGTGCCGGGCGTCGGCAAGACGATGTTGGCGCGGGCGTTGGCGCGCTCCCTCGGCTGCACCTTCCGCCGTATCCAATTCACGCCGGACATGCTGCCGAGCGATATCACGGGCGTGTCCATCTTCAACCAGAAGGAGCGGGAGTTCGAGTTCCGCCAGGGGCCGATTTTCGCCCAGATTGTGCTGGGTGACGAGATCAACCGCGCCACACCCAAGACGCAGTCAGCGCTGCTCGAAGCGATGGAAGAGCGGCAGGTAACGGTGGACGGCCAGACCTACCCCATGGAAGACCCGTTCCTGGTGCTGGCGACGCAGAACCCCATTGAGTACGAGGGTACCTTCCCCCTGCCTGAGGCGCAGCTAGACCGCTTCTTGATTCGGCTGTCGTTGGGCTATCCGGATCGCGAGTCCGAGTTGCGTATCCTGGACGAGCAGCGGGTGTCGCACCCGCTATCGAGTCTGGAACAGGTGGTGAGCGCGGAGGAGTTGCTGCGGGCGCAGAGCCTGATCAAGGAAGCCCACGTCAGCGACCTGATCAAGGAGTATATCGTCGCTATCGTGACGGCCTCGCGGCAGCACCCCGATACATATCTGGGGGCCAGCCCACGCGGTTCACTGGCCCTGTACCGCACCAGTCAGGCCCGCGCGGCGCTCCTGGGACGCGATTACGTAATTCCCGACGACGTGAAGGCGCTGGCCGAGGTCACGCTGGCCCACCGCATCATCGTCAGCCCGTCGGCGCGCATCAAGAGCGTGGACTCGCGAACCATAGTGGAGGACTTGCTGCGCACCGTGCCGGTGCCGGGCGCGCGGGCGCGGCCGGAGCCGGCGCGTGCGTAACGCTCGCATTCTGCTGCCGGTCTTCGTCCTAATCGTCATCGTCAATCTGGCTACCAAGAGCGAGTTGCTGGGGCGATTGACCTACCTTATCGGCGCGCTGCTACTCCTGGGCGCGTTATGGGCGCGGCTCAACCTGCGCAACGTGCAAATCGTGCGGCAGACGCGCGCCCGGCGCGCTCAAGTGGGCCAGTATACCGACGAGCGCTTCATCGTCCGTAACACCAGCCGCATCCCCAAACTGTGGCTGGAGGTGCGCGACGAGTCGACGTTGCCCGGCCACCAGGCGAGCCGCGTCGTTAGCGCGCTCGGGGGCAAGCGGCAGCGCGGCTGGCAAGTACGCACCTTCGCCCGGCGGCGCGGCCGCTATACGCTAGGGCCAATCACTCTGTCCAGCGGCGACCCACTGGGCCTGTACCGCTTCGAGAAGCTGCTGCCCGCCACATCGAGCATGGTGGTCTATCCGGCGACCATCGACCTGCCGCGCTTCGAGCCGCCTATCGGTCAGCTGGTCGGTGGCGAAGCCTTGCGGCTGCGCACCCAGGTTGTGACGACGAATGTCGCGGGCATCCGCGACTATGTACCGGGCGACTCCTTCAACCGCATTCACTGGCCGTCCACGGCGCGTAAGGATCGCTTGCTCGTCAAGCAGTTCGACATTGACCCGACAGCGGACATCTGGCTGATTCTCGACATGCAGCGCGACGTACAGGTGGGAGAGCTGGCGACCGACGATGTGCTCGATGAGGCCATGCCGGCCCTGCTGGAGAATCGCCAGCCGCGCACCGTGCTGGCCCCAACGACCGAGGAGCATGGCGTAGCCGTGGCGGCGTCGATTGCGCGCCACTTCCTGACCCAGAACCGCGCGGTGGGGTTGATCACCTACGGCCAGGACCGCGAGGTGGTCCAGTTAGACCGGGGTGAGCGCCAGCTCAACAAGATTCTGGAGACGCTGGCTGTGATTCGCGCCGTGGGGCGCGCGCCGCTGGAACAGGTGCTGACGGCCGAGGAGCGCCTCTTTGGGCGTAACAGCATCGTCATCGTCATCACCCCGTCGACCTTCGAGCCGTGGGTGCCGATCCTGCGCGATCTTCGGCGACGCGGCGCGCATAGTGTGGCGGTGCTGATCGAGGCCAGCACCTTCGGCCCGTCGCCGTCTGCGTTGACGGTGCTGAGCGGGTTGATAGCGAGCGGCATCCCCACCTATACGGTCAAGAACGGCGACAGCCTCGATGCTGCGCTCGGCCAGCGGGCCAGCGGGCTGTAGAAGGGGAGTGGGACGAGCCGAGATCAGGGATTGGAGATTGGGGATGAATTCAGTTCGTGATGTCGGTTGAAGGTGGTGGCCGTTTGCTGGCTTGACTCTAGCCTTAGCCTGTGCAATCCTAACCTCACGTTGCTACCCCCAGCTCTCTAATCTCGAATCGCTGCTCTCGTGTCAGTCTCTCAACGAGGAGGGATAAATGGCTAATCAACCCGAACGAAACTTGGGCATGGAACTGGTCCGGGTGACGGAGGCGGCCGCCATGGCGGCGGGGCGTTGGATGGGGCGTGGCGACAAGAATGGCTCAGATCAGGCGGCCGTCGACGCCATGCGCCTCATTCTGAATAGTATCGAGATGGACGGTATCATTGTCATTGGCGAGGGCGAGAAGGATGAGGCTCCCATGCTCTTCAACGGGGAGCGCATCGGTACTGGACGCCCACCCGAAGTGGATATCGCCGTTGATCCGATTGACGGCACGCGACTGCTGTCGCAAGGGCGTTCCAATGCCCTGGCCGTGGTTGCGCTGGCTCCGCGCGGCACGATGTTCAATCCCGGCCCGGTGATGTACATGGAGAAGATTGCCGTCGGCGCGGTCGCGCGCGGCCACATCGATATCAACGCCCCCGTCGCGGTGAACCTGCGCAACATTGCCCGCGCCAAGGGTACGGATGTGGAGGATATCACGGCGGTCATTCTGGATCGCCCCCGCCACGAGCAACTCATTCGAGAGGTGCGGCAGACAGGCGCCCGAATCCGCCTCATTACCGACGGCGACGTGGCTGGCTCCATTATGACCGCTCTCCCGGATACAGGCGTAGACGTGCTGCTGGGCATCGGTGGCACGCCCGAGGGGGTGGTCTCGGCGTGCGCGCTCAAGGGCCTGGGCGGCGAGATTCAGGGCCGCCTCTGGCCGCGCAACGACGAAGAGGCGCGCCTGGCGCGCGACATGGGCTATGTCCTGAATCGGGTGCTGATAAACGACGAGCTGGTCGAGAGTGATGACGTGTTCTTCGCGGCCACCGGCATCACGGACGGCGAGTTGCTCAAGGGGGTGCGATACTATGCGGGGGGCGCGACCACGCACTCCATGGTGGTGCGCAGCAAATCGGGCACGATGCGCCTCATCGAGGCGCGGCATCGCTGGCAGAAGCTGATGCAGATCAGTCAGTTGCCCTTCGACTGAGGCATAGCGCGACGCGCGGCAGCGGGGCGGTGGGAGTTGAGGCTCGCCGCCCTGTTTCTGACCACCTCAACACGAATCTGGCAGTTGACAAGAGCGGCCATTGCGACTATAATAAAGCCACGATTTGAAGTGTAGACATCTGTGGCAGAGATTTCCCCACCCTTGTTCCGAACTTGCCCCGCTCTGATATCTCTATAGAGGGCTGCCCGCCGCTTTGCGACAGCATTGGGGCCTGCGGTGGCGTGTGCTACCCTGTTGCGCGGCGCGCCCTCCCTACACCAGCCAAGGACTATCCCCGGTCGTGGACATTGCTCAGCTAGAAGCCAAGAGTGTCGGCGAGCTTCAAGATATCGCGCGCGGGCGCGACGTGCCCGGCGTTGGCCGTATGAAGAAGAATGACCTGGTTCTGCGCCTGCTGCGTCAGGCGGGCGAGGAACAAGGCTACATCTTCGGCGGCGGTATCCTGGAGATCATCCCCGAAGGTATCGGGTTCCTGCGTTCCGACAACCTGTTGCCGGGGCCAGACGACGTGTACGTGTCCCAGTCGCAGATTCGCCGTTTCGGGCTGCGCACGGGTGACATGGTCATCGGCCAGATTCGGCCCCCGAAGGACACCGAGAAATACTATGGCCTGCTAAGGGTCGAGTCGGTCAATGGGCAGGAGCCGGATATCGCCAAGCAGCGGCCCGACTTCGACAAGCTCACGCCCATCTTCCCCAACGAACAACTGAAGCTCGAGATCGGCGGTCGGGTTCTCGCCAACCGCCTCATTGACCTGCTGTCGCCCATCGGCCGCGGGCAGCGCGGCTTGATCGTCTCGCCGCCTAAGGCGGGCAAGACGACGGTTCTCAAGCAGATTGCGAACGGTGTCTCCCAGAACTATACCGACCTGCACCTGATGGTTGTCCTCATTGGCGAACGGCCCGAGGAAGTGACCGACATGGATCGGTCGGTGGAGGCCGAGGTCTTCAGCTCGACCTTCGACGATCCCGTGACCGATCACGTGCGCGTTGCCGAGCTGTCGCTGGCTCGCGCCAAGCGTCTGGTGGAGAGTGGCAAGGATGTGGTGATTCTGCTCGACAGCATCACCCGCCTGGCGCGCGCCTATAACTTGACCGTCCCGCCGAGTGGGCGTACACTTTCGGGCGGCCTGGACCCGGCCGCTCTATACCCACCCAAGCACTTCTTTGGCGCGGCTCGCAACCTGGAGGAAGGGGGCAGCCTGACCATCCTGGCGACATGTCTCGTTGAGACCAACAGCCGCATGGACGACGCCATTTACGAGGAGTTCAAGGGCACAGGCAATATGGAGTTGCACCTCAACCGCAAGCTGGCTGAGCGCCGCATCTTCCCTGCCATCGATATTGAGCGCTCGGGCACGCGCCGCGAGGAGTTGCTCCTCGACGGACCCACCCTGCAGCGGGTGTGGACCGTTCGCCGCATGATTGACGCGATTGGCGGCGGCTCGGAGGCGGCTGAGGCGGTCCTGTCCCGCATGGCCAAGACCCAGAGCAACCGCGATTTCCTGGAGACGCTTAGCAAGGGCGATTTCTAGGCGCGCGGGGTGGGGCCCAGATGGCGCCGGGGGCATTCGACCGCCAGGCCATTCGTCGAAGGCTGTACCAAATATCCGGGGGAACCCTGTGAACAAGACCTTCCGCCGCAAGGGCCGCTCGCCCCGCGCAGGCGAGGAGCCTTCCAGTAGCTGGGCCTCGCGCCCCGATGCTGTCCGCCGTTCAACACCCTGGGTGGCCCGCCTTACACACGTTTCTGACGCCACCCGCCAGCAATCGAGCACCTGGACCCGGTCCCTGCGCCACTGGCAGCGCACGAACCCGGACGCGCTAGTCCGTTACTCAGCTCACGCTGTCGTGCTCGTTGCCATCACCGTGGCCCTCGGTTTGAGCCACCTGCGAGTTGGCGATTTACGTCTCCCCACTCTGCCCGGCCCGATGGCGGCTGCGGCCTCATCGAATCGCGGTGGCGATCTGGCCGCTGCTCCTCCCGACTCGGAAACATTCCTTCAGCGCGCCGTTGTGCCGCGCACGACATCGGCCGTGCGCATCCTGGCAACGGCCGGCGATCGCTCCGTATCTCCCCCGCCGTCGTCCTGGCCAACCGAGCCACTGGCGGTGGGTGTCGGTCCGGGGAACGACGACCTTCGGGCCGAGCGCCCCGCCCGACCCACCCGGCCACCGGGCGCCTCGGCGACTGAAACGCTCGATAAGCTGATAAAGACGTATGTGGCCGAGAACGGCGACACCCTGTTGGGGATTGCCTATAAGCAGGATGTGTCCCTGGAGGCGATCCTGTCGGCGAATCTGTGGTTGACCAACGGGTTGAGCACCATGTTCCACCCTGGCGATGAGTTCTTGATTCCGCCGCCCGGCGGCGTCATCCACGTCGTCAAGTACGGCGATAGCCTCGAATCCATCGCCCAGACGTATCAGGTTGAGGCCAAGAGTCTGGTGGACTACAAGCCGAATCGGGTGACGTCTGACGACGACCTGTTCCCCGACCAGTGGCTGTTTGTGCCCGATGGCACCTACGAGATCGCCAAGCCGAAGCCGAAGACCAACACCCTGGCCAGTGTCTTGCAGCCGCGCTCGAACGCGGCGGCCAGCAACAACACCACCAATAGCGGCAGCAATTCAGCCGCTCCGGTGTGGGGATCGGGTTCGCTGCGCACGCCGCTGTACGGATACACGATCACCCAGTATTTCTGGGCCTACCATACCGGTATCGACCTGGCGGCGCCCATCGGGACGCCCATCTACGCGGCAGATGGCGGGCGTGTGGTGTACTCCGGCTGGGACAACACGGGCTACGGCTATACCGTCCTTATCGACCACGGCAATGGTATCCGCACGCGCTATGCCCACATGAGTTGGATCTTCCCCAACTACGGGGCCTACGTCCAGAAGGGCGAGCAGATCGGTCGCGTCGGCAGTACGGGCCGTTCCAGTGGGCCGCACCTTCACTTTGAAGTCATCGTGAACGGCATTGCTCGCAATCCGTTCAACTACATCGGCTAGCGGTGGTAGTCAGGAGCGCATGGTGATTCGCCCGAACCCTGTTCGCGCGGCTCTGGCCGACAATCGACCGGTCATTGGAACATTCGCCTGGAGCCGGTCCACCTCGGCCATCGAGATCATCGGCCACCTGGGCTTCGACTATGTGGTGATCGACAACGAGCACACGGCGATTGCCTTGGACCAGACGGAGCATCTGATTCGCGCCGCCGAAAGCGCGGGCATCACGCCGGTCGTGCGCGTGTCGGAGCTAAATCGCGCGACGATTACGCGCGCGCTGGATTCCGGGGCAGGGGGCATTATCGTGCCCCAGATCCACTCAGCGGCGGATGCTCACTACGCGGCGCAGGCGGCCAAGTATCATCCGCTTGGCCGGCGCGGGATGGCCCAGGGCCGCGCGGCGGGCTTCGGGATCGCCGGCCTCGAAGATTACTACACACTGGCGAACAACGAAACGTTGCTGATCGTCCAGGTTGAGACGCGGGATGCCGTCGAGCATCTGCCATCGATTCTGGGGGTGCCTGGCGTTGACGCCGTGCTGATTGGCCCACTGGACCTTTCGCAGAGTCTGGGCTACCCGGGCCAGGTGGATCTGCCGGCGGTGCGCATGGTCACGGAGCGTATTATTGAACAGACGCGCGCGGCTCATATGCCGGTCGGCATCTACAGCGCCGATGCCGCGACTGCGCGCTACTGGCGCAATCAGGGCTGTCGGCTGCTGCTGATGAGTACCGATCTACACTTCATGGCTGGCGCACTGCGCACCGCCCTAGCGGAGTGGCGCGCCGACTGAACCAACCGCGACGCGCGGCGGATGCCCACATCGCCGCGCGCGTGGCCCCATAACAGGCACGGCGGGCATCCCACCCTCATGGGGGATGCCCGCCGTGCTATAGTGTCGGCTAGGGGCGCTTCGGCGTGACCGTGGCGCTGTTGGGTCGCGGCGCGGGCGTGGCAGTGGGCCGGCTGGGCGGTTTGGTAACCTCGACGACCTGCACGGTGGGCGTGGGCGGTGGCGGCGGGATTACCGTCGGTGGCGGTGGTGGCTGGGTCGCCGTTGGTGGTGGTGGCGGCGGGGTGGCCGTTGGTGGCGGCGCAGCGGTGATTACCGGCGCAGCGGGCGGGTCGGTGGGGCGCGACGACGCATCGCGTGTCGGGGCGCGGGCGGGCGTGTCGGTTGCTGAGGTCTCGCTACGCTGCGCGGGGGGCGCTTCTGTGGCCGTCGGCGGCGCTGGCAGTGTGGCTGTTGCCTCCTCAGGCGTCGGCGACGCGGCGACGGTATGGGTGGGCAGGCGAGCCGGCGCGCTCGTTGCGCTTGGCGTCGCGGTAGTCGTGAGGGTTGCGGTGAGGGTCGCTGCCCGCGTTGGCGCGGTCGTCGCGGTTGGCAGGGCGGGGGGAGCCAGCTGCTCGATGTGGCGGGCACAAGTGGC
Organism: Anaerolineae bacterium; assembly: GCA_034431435.1. Lineage (GTDB taxonomy): Bacteria > Chloroflexota > Anaerolineae > Epilineales > JAHCIE01 > JAHCIE01. The sequence continues at coordinate 14,032 of DAOUDG010000107.1, forward strand.
TGCGACATCCAATTCGCGTTGGGTGAGCAGGGTGGCGCGCTCGCGCAAGGCATCCGCGTCGGGGCCGGTCAGACCGGCGAGCCATCGCAACGCCGCGTCTCGTTGCCCATGCATCTCGGCCCGGAGCGCCGTGGCGCGCGCTGGGTCGGTGGCGCACACAGCGCTGCTCTCCGCCAGGCGGCTCTCGGCGGAGTCGAGGGCGCGGGTCGCGCGAGTCTGTCCGGATCCGGGCAGGATGAGGACCAGGGCCTCCACGGCGCGCTTGACAGGGTACAGCGGCTCGCTCGGAACGACCTTTGCGCTGGCGAGAGTAGCGCCGCTCAGGCCCAGGACAATGGCTACCAGCAGGGCAGCCGCCAGCAGAGCCAGGCGATGCGAAGCCAGCGCGCGCGTCCAGTGGTCACGCCAGGCCAGGGGCGAAGCCGACGCGGCTCGCCCCCTTGCTCGCGCCCGCAGCCGCTCGCGCTGAGCCTCGAAGGCCTGGGGCGACATGGTCGCCGTTGGCGTGGCGTACAAGGCCGCAGCCAGCGCCAGCAGCGGCCTGAGCTGCTCGGCGTGCTCGGGGGTGCGCGCCAGGCAGTCATCCATGGGCACGCCCTGGTGAAGCGCGTTGATGGCTTGTTCGAGGGCCTCGTCAAAACCACTCATGCCGTGGCGTCTCCCGTGAGCGCCTTCTGGAGCGCCGCCAGGGCGCGGTGTTGCAGCGCCTTGACAGCTCCCTCGCTCCGACCCATCACCTGCGCGACCTCCGCGTTACTCAACTCATCGAAGAAGCGCAGGATGACTACATCCTGCTGGTCGGGTGTCAGCTCGCGTAGCGCTGCCTGAAGGCGCGATTGGGTCAGGCCCTGCTCCATGACAGTCAGGGGCTGATCGTCGCCCGTGGTATGGTCGTCGGGCAGCATCTCGGTCTGTCGGCTCTGGCGTCGGATGTGGTCGATCATCAGATTATGCGCGATACGATAGAACCAGGCCGAGAAGATCGACTTCTGGTCGCGCGGCCCGATGCGATACGACTGGATGTTCTCCATCAGGCGCAGAAAAGCCTCCCCAGTCAGGTCTTCAGCCATTTCGCGATCACCGAGGCGGTGATACAGGTAGCGGAAGATCGGCTGAGCATACAGTTCGTACAGGCGATCAAAAGCGGCCGCATCGTAGGTCTGGGCGCTCTGAATCAACTGCACTAGCGCGGTCTCGCTCAATGCCAGAGCGGTGACCGCCAGGGTGGTGGAAGTGGTAGCTTCCCTTTCAGACATACGTCCGACCAGGGCAAAGGATACGGGGGCACGACCGCCCCTCAGCTTTGCAGGAAATCATGATAGGCGTACAGGGCGGGTGCGCCGCCCGTGTGCAGAAAGACGACATTATGCGATGGTTGGAAGTGGCCGGCGCGACTCAGGGCGACAAGTCCGGCCAGGGCTTTGGACGTGTAGACAGGCTCCAGGATCAGACCTTCGGTGCGGGCCGCCTGCCGTAGGGCGTCCAGGCCAGCCCGCGTCGGCTCGCCGTAGCCCGTCCCTACGAAGTTCGTATGAAACCCCAGGTCGTTGAGGGTCAGCGTGGGGGGCTGGTCGAGCAGGCGGAGGGTGCGATTGGCCAGGCCGACGATGGACGCCGCGAAGCTTTTCCATAGCCGGCCGACATCGATGGCAATGACGCGCGTGGGGCGGCCGAGAGCGCGGAAGCCGGCCAGGAGTCCGGCCGCCGTCGTCCCAGTTCCGGCGGCGGTAACGACATAATCTAAGGAAATGTGGAGGGCATCGGCCTGGGAGGCGAGTTCAGCCGCGGCGGTGGCGTAGCCCAACGCGCCCAGGGGGCTGAAGCTCCCGACAGGGATAACATAACGGTGGCGACCCGTGAGCGGGGGGTAGGTAGTGGCGAGCATAGCCATGAGTCGAATGGACGCCTCAATGGTACGAGCGGGATCGGGTTTGCCGAGCCAGCCCAAGTATAGCACACGTGCGCCCAAGACCCGAGTAAGCAGCGCATTGCCCTGGACAGGGCCGCTGGGCGGCGCGTCGAACACGACAAGAATCGGTTCCATACCCAATCGTCGCGCGGCGATGGCGGTGGCGCGCAGATGGTTCGACTGCTCGCTACCCGCGAAGGTGACGACGCGCCGCGCCCCTCGCGCCTGGGCGTCGGCCATGAGATACTCCAGGGGGCGCGCCTTGTTGCCGCCGCCTAGCCCGGCCAGGTCGTCGCGCTTCACCCATAGGTGCGGTCCGCCCAGCTCGGCAGCCAGGCGCGGCATCGGGTCCAGGTCGGTGGGAAGGCCACCCAGGTGTAGGCGCGGGAACCGTTCCAGGTTAGGCAGCGTTGGTGTCGTAGACATGCGCGCAACTCAAGACTTGCCGACCGGTCGGTGCGGGCTATAATAGGGCGTCGTGTTCATGGGAGGCTGTGTGGAAAACGCTGTGCCAAAATCCGAATCGGACCCAGAAGCGCGCCTCGACGCGCCGCCGGCAGAGGACCAGCCGTCGCTGGCCGAAGGTCCCTCCGCGACGGCCGCGGAGGATGCTGACTTGCCCGCGCCGCTGGCCGAGGATGTGGCTCCAGCGGCTACTGACGCTGCGCCGACCACCACCCAGGCCATCGAGCCGCCGGTTACGCCCCTGGCCGAGGATGTGGCTCCAGCGGCTGCTGACGCTGCGCCGACCACCACCCAGGCTATCGAGCCGCCAGTTACGCCGCTGGCCGTGCCGCCCATCGTGGCGGCGGCCGCGCCCCCGGTCGCGCCGCCCGATGTCCCCCCTGTGCCCGCAACACCGTCGCCGGGTCGCCCCGGCTGGGTCACGCCGCTTCTGGCGGTCCTGTTCGGCCTGTTCGTACTGGGGGGCCTCTATTTTGGCTACCTGTTCTACCAGACCGTGCGCGATGTGACCGCCTACTACAGTCTCCCCGAGCCGGTGATTGTGCCGACGCGGCCAGCGCCGTCTGGCGTTGCACGGGCGGCGGTTCCGACGCCGACTCCGCCACCGCCTCCGACCGTCGCTCCCCCATCGTCGGCCAGCGGGCCGGTCTGGAATCGCAAGGGTCGTGTCAACATCCTGCTCATGGGGACCGACGATGGGCGCACGTGTGACAGCGGCGTGCCCCGCACCGATACCCTGATTCTGGTCAGCGTGGACACCGAGGCGAAGAAGGCGTTCATGGTGTCCATCCCGCGCGACCTGTGGGTCGAGATTCCCGGTCGCGGTATCAACGGTATCCCTACCGAGCAGCGCATCAATACCGCCTACACGTTTGGCGAGATCAATCGGTTCCCCGGCGGCGGGGTGAAGCTGGTGCGGGATACTATAGAAAAGAACTTCGGCCAACCCATCCACTACTATGCCATGGTGAACTTCGACGGTCTGCGGGAAATCGTAGATCTGCTAGGTGGTGTGGACGTTGAGGTCAAGGAGCGGCTGTACGACAACGAGTATCCCACGGACGATTGCCGCGTGCGGACTATCGACTTCAAGCCTGGCACATATCGCATGAGCGGCGAGGATGCCCTGGCGTACGCGCGCTCGCGGCACACGACCAGTGACTTCGACCGAGGCTCTCGCCAGCAGCAGGTGTTACTGGCGATCCGCCGCCGCGCCTTGCAGCCGGACGTGCTACCCAAGCTGCCCGCCCTGACCTCGCAGATACGCGGCCTGGTCAAGACGGATATGTCCCTCCTTGAGATGCTGGCGCTGGCGAATGTCGCCAAAGATATCGACGCGGCCAGCATTGAGCGACGCGCCATCGACGTGGACATGATCTATCCCTGGGTGCGGCCCGATGGGGCGCAGGTGCTCCTGCCCGACCGGGCTAAGATCCGCCTCCTGTTCGACGAGGTATTCAAGAGCCAGCCCGCGTCAAGCAACTGACGGCGGACGACGACAGACGAAGGACCAACGACCACGGACCAATGGGGGACCCTCCATTGGTCCGTGGTCGTTTGCCTGTGGCGTGCAGGTAGTTGGGCGCGGCGATTGACGCCCGCGCGCCGTACAGGCTGTTCAGGCATGGGGATGCCTCAGCCCTTCTCCAGCGGTTGGCGGTTGCCGAAGCTGCGACGCGGTCCCACCACAGGGGCGGCCCAGCGAACAGCGTTGGCGATGACCAGCTGCACGTCGGGATGGAAATAGGTGGGGCAGGATTCGTGGCCGGGGCGGAAGTAGAAAATCTTGCCCGCGCCACGGCTGTAGCAGCAGCCGCTGCGGAAGACCTCGCCGCCGTTGAACCAGCTGATGAAGACGAGCGTCTCGGGAGCGGGGATGTCGAAGTGCTCGCCGTACATTTCCTCGTGGTCGATCTCGATGGTCTCGCCCAGGCCATCGGCGATGGGATGGCCCGGCGCGACGACCCATAGCCGCTCGTGGTCGTTGCCTTCGCGCCACTTCAGGTCACACGTTGTACCCATCAGGCGCTTGAAAATCTTGGAGAAGTGCCCCGAATGAAGCACGATGAGGCCCATGCCACCCAGCACGCGTTGATGAACGCGCTCCACGATGACGTCGTCGACCTGGTCATGGGCCATGTGGCCCCACCAGATGAGCACGTCCGTGGCGTCGAGGACATCGGCGGGCAGGCCATGCTCAGGCTCGTCGAGGGTCGCGGTGCGTACCTGGTAGCCATAGGGGCGCAGGCCGTCGGCAATCGCGCCGTGGATGCCTTTGGGGTAGATTGCGCCAATAGCGGGGCTGTCGCGCTCATGGCGATATTCGTTCCAAACGGTCACGCGCGGATCGTCGGGCATGACGGAAGTCCTTTCTGGAATGGACGAGCTGGGTAGGGCGATGACCCTGCCCCCCTGCTGGCAGGTAGCCCTGGCAGGCAGCGCGCGCAGCTAACAATCGCTACCTGCTGACGCGCCGGGCATTATAGCACCTGCCCCTTGAAGGCGCGAGTCATGACGCCACAAATGTTGGCCTAGACAGTCGCGGGACGGTCAGGTATAATCGGCACAACCTGACCTGTACTCATGATGGCTCCAGCATCGAGGGGATTCCTGCCATGTCATGTTCACTCGCTTGGGTGTACGGGCGTCGAAGGCTGGCCGCGACAGTCGGCGGCCTACTCTTGCTCGCGTTGGCGGCGTTTACGTCGGTTGTGCAGGCGCAAGGGCCGGCCGATGTACCTCCACTTACCCTGGATGCCGGTCAAAGCCAGACCGTGTCCATTCGTGCCTTCTGCCTCGAATACAACAAGCTCTTTCCCCGTGTCTTTCCCCCGATTGGGGGGCAGGCATCGCCTCGGCAGACGGATATTCTGCGCTACTCGCTGAGTCGTGGCTATCCTGCTACCGCCCCCTATCAGGTTCAGCTGGCGCTGTGGTACGACGCGACGGGGCGTTGGGTGAACAACCCGCACGTCATTGGGTCGGAGATTATCGCCAATGCCAACCAGGCTCCGCCCGCGCCCGGCGGGCTGACGCTGCTGGATGCCATGCGGGCGGGTGTAGTGACGGTCAGCTACTCGGACTGGCGGCCCATCACAGCCGGGCTGCCCGATTCCAACCCGCCGTGGCTCGGCGCTGGCAACATCACCATCACCAATACGACGGGCGCGCCCGTTACCATGTGGCTGTCCCAGGGCCTGCGACTCAATGCGCCGCCCGCCAATCAGGATATGATTGTCTACTTCCCCAGCCCCACGCCGACCGTCACGGGGACACCGACCCGCCCGCCGACGGCCACGCCGCCCCCTACGCAGACACCCACTCCGCCGCTGCCGCCGACGGGATCGGATGATCCCCAGGATAGGGCGGCCCTGCTAATTCTGCTCGGCGCTATCGGAATCGCAGTGGCCCTCGGCCTGGACATCGTACGCCGTCGCCGCGAAGTGGGCCTCTAGCAGGCTGTCGCCGGGTGAACTGCGGAGGGGATATGGCGCAGGTTCCCTGGAGTGTCGACAATCAAGAGTGGGGCGCTCTGTCGGGCCTGGTCGCCGATCCGAGCGATGCCCTGGCGCTGTACGCCGTGCCGGACGATGCCTACGCCTCGCGGGTGATACGCATCCGCATCTCGCCGGAGGGCGTGCCGCTGGAATCCGTCGTCGTGGCCGACATTACCCACGAGGGCCGCCAGGCCTACTACGACCTGGAAGGCATCACCCATGACACGTCGGTGCAGGCCCCGACCGAGCCGGGCTTCTGGCTGGCGTCCGAAGGCAACGGACGCTTCGACCACGACGATTATCTGCCCAATATGCTCGTCCAGATCGATGGGCGCGGCCGCGTGCTCCAGGAGGTGCGGCTGCCCGAAGAGGTCGACTCGCCGCTCGGCGGCCTGGTCAGCAAGTATGGGTTGGAGGGCGTCACTGTTTCCAGCGATGGCCGCTATGTCCTGGCCGCCATCCAGGGGGCGTTTCGCGATGACAGTGATGCCCAGGGGCACTTCACCCGCATCGCGCGCTATGACCTGACCCAACGCGCCTGGGAGTTCTTTCTCTATCCACTGGATGTGGGTCGCAAGGAGGGGACTTTTGTCGGCCTGTCGGAGCTGATCAACCTGGGTGGCGATCGCTTCGCCGTCATCGAGCGCGACAATGAGGAGGGCAAGCGGGCGCGCATCAAGCGAGTCTACATGTTTCGCCTGGATGGAGTTGTGCCCTTCGCGGGCATCGTCAAGAAGCGCAGCGACTTGACGGGTCGCATCATCGCCAAGACACTGCTGGCTGACACGCTGGGTCTGGGCGATTTTCCAAAGATTGAGGGGCTGGCGCTGACGGCGGACGGCGCGCTGTGGGCTGGACCCGATAACGACGGTCGTGCCGACGGACAGCCTTTCGTGCGCGTTCTTGACCGGGTCCCGCCCGCTGACCACTGACCGCCAACTACCATTCGCGGCATTCCTTCTATGCGGTGGTTGGTGGCTGATGGCCGGCCGGCGCGGCGCGCGGGCGAACCAGCGCCACGAGCATCAGCCAGCCGGCCAGGGCGACGCCCGCGCCGACGATGAAAGCCTGCGTGATGCCCCAGGTCTGATAGACCCAGCCGAAGAAGAGCGAGCCGAGGCCGATGCCGAGACTGTCACTCAGCGCACCGTAGAAGCCCTGGCCCGTAGCCCGCCACTGGGCGGGGACCAGCCCATCGACGTATGTAATGGCGGCGGCGTAGTAGGCGGTGGCCGCCATGGCGTGCAGGAATTGCAGGGGCAGGATGAGCAGGGGCATGGTGATGACGCTGTACAAGGCCCAGCGCAGCGGGACAGCCGCCGTGAAGCCGACCAGCACGCGCTTCGCCCCGTACCTGCGGATCAGGCGCGGCGTCAGGGCCATGAGGGGGACCTCCATGCCGGCGGCAATGCCCCAGGCCGCCCCGATTACCCAGCCCGGCGCACCGATGTCTTTGAGATACAGGGGCAGGTAGGCGACCGCCAGCGGGTGGGTGAACTGGAGCGCCACCATCGCCAGGAGGAAGAGCAGGAAGGGCCGATTGTGGCGCGTCATGGTCCAGCCGTCCCACCAGCGGGCGGCGATGGGGGCGTGGCCGTCGGGGAGGAGGCGGCTGATGAGGGCAGCGATGAACAGCCCGAGCGCCGAGAGATAGATCGCGCCGACCAGGGCGCGGTCGATTACCAGCCAGCCGATGAGTAGCGAGGTGATGGCGAAACTGGCCGATCCCCAGGCGCGAATCTGGGGGTAACGCTCGCGGTGCGGGGCGAGGGCTTCGAGAGTGATGGCATTGGCGATGGGCAGGCTCGGCGTGCGAAACAGGGTCAACGCCATCAACACCAGCGTGACGGCCACGAAACCCTGGGCGAGGGGCAGGACGAGGCTAATCGCGCCAGAGATGACGAGTACCAGCATCAGCAGGCGTCGTCGTATGGCGAAGGCGTCGGCGGTGACCCCCCACCACGGTTGCGCCAGCAGCGAGACGATGGGCGTCAGGCCAAAGATGAGGCCGATCTGAACACCGTCGAAGCCTTGCGCCTGGAGGTAGAGAGACAGGAAGGGGGCAATCGCGCCAATAGCGAAGTAGTAGGCAATGAAGAACCGGATGAAGGGACGGAGGCTGGTCTTGGAGGTCATGGGGGTACGCCTTGGGGCAGGATAGCCGGGTAATACCACGAAAACGGCACGCCGCCAAATCCGAAGGGCGAAAGTGCGTTTGACACGGTTTTTCATTCGTGTATAATCCCGCCTAACCGTAGAGGCCATTGCGACCGGAAGCAGGCTGGGGTCATGCTGCTTTGCTTGCTCGTCTATGGCTCCAGCGGGTACGTGTCGCACGCGATAGTGGCTCACCGTGATGTGAGGAGGCATTGTGGCTTCAGTAGCGACTCCCCAGACCGGATCGCGCGGCAACATGAGTCTGGGCCAGGGGTTGCGCAGGTTGTGGGACAGCTATCTGTTCCGGCGCATTCTCAAGGCCATATTTACAATCTGGTTTGTGACGACCCTCCTCTTTTTCCTGGTTCGGCTGATGCCGTCGAACCCACTGGAGATCTACGTCCAGGAGTTGATCTCCCAGTACGGCATACCCTACCAGGACGCGATGAGCCAGGCGGCGGCGCTGTTCGCCATCGACCTGACCGCCCCTCTGTGGAAGCAATATCTAACCTACCTGAGCGGTGTCATGCACGGCGACCTCGGAATGTCGCTGCGCAGCCCGGGCACGCCGGTGACGTCAATCATTGCGCAGTTCCTACCCTGGACGCTATTCAGCGTGGGCACGGCGCTTCTGATCAGCGTCACGATCGGCATTCTGCTCGGTATTTTGATGGCCTACCGTCGTGATACCTGGACCGACAATGGGCTGTCGGTTTTCGCCTCAGCCACCACGAGTATCCCTAACTACATCGTCGGCATTCTGATCATCGTCTTCGTCGCAGTTCGCTGGAATTGGGTGAACTTCGCTGCCATCCGCGGCTCGCTGTCGCCGGGTGTCGCGGTGGGGTTCAATACAACCTTTTTCCAGGACGCGCTGTATCACGCTGCGCTGCCCATTGCGACCTACGTCATTACGACGGTGGGGTTCTGGATGCTGAGCATGCGCAACAGCACCCTGGCGACGCTGGGTGAGGACTATGTCACGGTGGCCCGTGCGCGGGGCCTGTCCGACAACCGCATCGCCCTTCACTACGTCGGGCGCAATGCCTCGCTGCCACTGGTGACGGCCTTTGCGCTGGCCGTGGCGTCCATCGTCGGTGGTGCAGCGGTAATCGAGGAACTGTTCCGCTATCAGGGTATCGGGTCGGTGCTGGTGCAGTCGGTCTTCCAGCGCGACTACCCCGTGATGCAGGGCGTGTTCCTCGTGTTTACGGTGGCGGTGGTGATGGCGAACCTGATCACCGACCTGAGCTATGGCCTGCTCGACCCGCGCATCCGCATCAGCGGGGGAGAATAACCATGACGACGACCACTGCCGACGTTCCAGGGCCATCCCCGCTTAGTGCGCCACTGAGCGTGTTGGGCACGATATGGGCTACTCTGCGGCTTCTGGCTCGCAACCGAGTCAGCCTGATCGGGATGATAGGGGTGGCGTTCTATCTGATTCTGGTTCTGGTGCTGCCGTTCTTCATCCCCCTCGATGAGACGGTCAAGGTGGACTTGATCTATGCGCCGCCCAGCCTGACGCACCCCTTCGGCTACGACAGCCAGGGCAAGGACGTGTTCTCGCAGATTGTTCATGGCGGTCGCGAGCTGATCGCCGTGGCCCTGGGGGCGGCTGTTGTGTCAACCCTCATCGGCACGGCTCTGGGTGGCTTCAGCGGCGTCATGGGCGGCCGGGCGGACTCGTCGCTGATGCTGCTAACCGATGTCTGGCTGACCATTCCGCAACTGCCGCTCCTCATCGTGATGGCGGCGTTCATTCGGGTCAGCGGCCCGGCGACGTTGATTCTCATCATTGGCTTCCTCAGTTGGGCCAGCCTGACGCGCGCCGTCCGCGCCCAGGTGCTGTCCATCAAGCAGCGTGACTTTGTGGAGGCGGCGCGCGTGCTGGACCTGGGCACGACCCATATCGTCACCCGCGAGGTGCTGCCCAACATGGTCAGCTACCTGACTATCAACTTCATTCTGGCGATCACGTCGGCCATGTACTTCCAGACGGCCCTGGTCTTCCTGGGCCTGGTTCCGCTGGCCGGCACGAACTGGGGCATCATGCTGCGCTTCGCTTACACGCGCGGGGCCATCTTCGCGCGCGATAGCTTCTGGTATATTATGGCCCCCGTGCTGGCTATCTCCCTCTTCCAGCTGAGCCTGGTCGCCCTGGAGCGAGGTGTGGCGGAAGTCTTCAATCCGCGGCTGCGCTCGTGAAACGTGCAGCGTGAGGCGCGAAACGTAAGAGCATTCGGCAGGGACTCGCGCATCACGTTACACGCCGCTCATCTGACGACTGGCTACTAACCCAAGAGGCGCCTATGTCACCTACACCCGCCAATGGAGCCTGGCCCGAACTCTCCGATAATGTCTGTCTGGCTGTGCGTGGCCTTTCTGTCGATTATCAGGCGCGACGTGGCACAGTCAAAGCTGTGAACGACGTCAGTTTCGACCTGCACAACGCCGAGAGCATCGCTCTGGTAGGGGAGAGCGGCTGCGGCAAGACGACCCTCGGCCTGAGTCTGGTGCGCCTGCTGGTCAAGCAGGCCACCATCCGCGCCGGTCATATCTACTACCAGCGCGGCGAAAAGAAGATGGATGTGGTGGAGCTAGGGTCGGAGGAGATGCGCCAGTATCGCTGGGCGGAGTGCGCCATGGTCTTCCAGGGCGCGCAGAACGCCTTCAACCCCGTGCTGCGCATCTCTGATCAGATGTACGACACGGTGCGCGCCCACGGCCCGGCCAACGCCCGTGAAGTCCGCGAGCGTGGCATCGAGTTGCTGAAGCTGGTACAGCTGGACCCGCAGCGCGTCATCGATGCTTTCCCCCACGAGTTGTCGGGCGGCATGCGCCAGCGTGTCCTGATCGCTATGAGCCTGCTGCTCAAACCCCAAATCCTCATTCTTGACGAGCCGACGACGGCGCTGGACGTCATCACCCAACGCACCATCATCGACGTGCTACGTCGCCTCAAGACGGAACTCGGCTTCTCGATGATCTTCATCACTCACGACCTGTCGGTCGCGGCCGAATTGGCCGACCGCATCGCGACCATGTATGCGGGACGGATTATTGAGCTAGGGTCGGTGCACGATATCTTCTATCATCCCGGCCACCCCTACTCGGCGGGGTTGATTCACGCCGTGCCGACGGTCACGGGCGCATACACGGAGCTAACGTCGGTCGAAGGCTCGCCACCGGATTTGATCGAGCCGCCGCCCGGCTGTAAGTTCAGCCCGCGTTGCGCCTACGCCGCCGATATATGCCGTGAAGTGGAGCCGCCTCTGCGCACGGTGGGCCAGCGACACCTGGCTGCCTGCCACTTTACGGATGAGGTGCGCGCCGACTTGCTGGCCAGAGGTCTCTTGCAGCCCGAGCGCGCGGCAGAAGCGCATAGGAAGGCCATATGACCGCCCCTCTCATTGAGCTGGAGAATGTAAGCCAGGTCTTCAAGTGGAAGGATAAGCCCGTCCGTGCCGTTGATGGCGTGTCGCTGAGGGTCGGCGAGGGCGAGACGCTGTGCCTGGTCGGCGAGAGCGGCTGCGGCAAGACGACCGTGGGCAAGATGGTGGTGGGGCTGCGTCCACCGACCAGTGGCCGCATGCTGTATCAGGGCAAGGACATCTGGAAGATGGACAAGCAGCAGTGGACGGAGTACCGCCACGCCGTGCAGCTCATCCATCAGGATCCCTATGCCTCGCTGAACCCGGTCCAGACAGTGTCACAGATTCTGGCCTCACCGCTCAAGCGCCACGGCCTGGTGCGGTCGCGTCATGATCTGCGCCAGCGTATCTGTGAACTGCTGGACACGGTGGACCTGTCGCCGGTCGATGATTTCTATGACAAGCACCCGCACCAGCTGAGCGGCGGACAGCGCCAGCGTCTATCGGTGGCGCGCGCGCTGACTGTCAATCCCAGCTTCATCGTCGCCGACGAGTCGGTGTCGATGGTGGACGTGTCGATTCGCGTGTCGCTGCTACAGATGCTGGGCGGCCTCCGCGACCGGCTGGGAGTGGGGTTCCTGTTCATCACCCACGATCTCGCCGTGGCGAAGTATTTCGCCTGGCGCGGGCGCATCGCCGTCATGTACGTCGGGCGCGTCGTGGAGACGGGGCTGACTCCCAAGGTTATCAACGAGCCAGAGCATCCCTATACCCGCGCCCTGCTGTCGGCTGTGCCGGAGGCCGACCCGCTGCTGACCCGCGAGAAGCAGCGCCTGGCCCTGCGTAGCCAGGACATTCCCAACCTGACGGCGCTACCCAGCGGCTGCACCTTCCATCCGCGCTGTCCCTTGTTCGTGGAAGGGCAGTGCGATGTGGTGGAGCCGGCGCTGTTGCCCATCGGCGAGAATCATTCGGTGGCGTGCCATGTGGCAACCGGCCAGGTGGTGGCGAGGGAGCGCGCGGCGTGATTGCCGCCGAGCTGGGTAAGGCTATTTTCGCCATTGGAGCGATGATTCTCTCCATGTCGCTGCTGCTATTGCCATTTCTGGATCGCAGCAGCGCGGAGTTTGTCGTGACGGTCTTCGCGGCGCTGATAGGTGTGCTGCTTCTCGCGCTGGTCGCGGTGGCCGTCCGTGCTCAACGTCACTGACCAGGGGGCGGCGAGACGAATGCCTACCCGGCGTTCCGTCGCCCCTTGTCAGCGTTCTTCCACCATGCTGCTCTTTGAAGGAGGAGAGCATCCCATGAAAAGTAAGGTTCTGATTCTGGCGCTGCTGGCGGCTTTGGTGATCATCGCCGCCGCCTGCGCGCAGCCCGCGGCGGCCCCGGCCCCGCAGGCGGCCGCGCCCACGGCTG
>DAOUDG010000108.1:0-4917 GCA_034431435.1 Anaerolineae bacterium
GGGCGAGGAACTGGATGGGGGTGGGGCGGGCGAGGTCGGCGAGGTCCCAGCGGATGACGCCGCCGCCGCGGGTGGCGGCCCAGACGATGGTGTCGCCCTCGAAGGCCAGGTCCCAGATGTCGTCCCCATTCGCGTATGTCGTCCACTGGGCTGTGCCAGCAGGGGCGGCGGTGGTCGCGCCCGCGCCAACGGCGAGCAGACCGAGACTCATCAACAGAGCAACCAACATGGCTCGCCTGGCGAGCAAAGCGCTCAACATTCCAGCGTCTCCTAACGATTAGGGTAGCAGTAACAAGGGTGGAATCCACCGCTACGGGGTGGGCAGTGGGGTAGGCGGCGGCCCGCCGCGGCTGAGGCTGGGCAGATACACCCGCTCGTTGCGCGGCCCGATGGTGGGCGTGACCGTCGGGGTGGCGGTCGAGGTGGCGGTCGGGGTGGCGGTCGCGGTGAGAGTGGCGGTCGGGGTGGCGGTCGCGGTGACCGTCGGCGATGGCGTCGGCGTCGGCAGCGGCGCGCCGCTGGGGCTGTAGCGGGTGATGCCGTGGTCGAACGTCCCAATCCACACCGTCCCGTCGGCATCGACCGTGATGGACTGGATGTCCTGGTCGGTGAGGCCGGCCTCGATGCTCAGGCGCAGCCAGTCGCCGTTGTTCCACACCCACACGCCACCCACGGCCAGGTCGGGATCCGCGCCGCCGCGACTCGTGCCCAACCAGAGCCGCCCATCGGGGCCGCTGGCGATGGCGCTGACCCAGCCGTCGCGGGGCAGACTCCAGGGCGCCCACTCGCCGCCGGCGAAGCGGTTGGCGGTGGCGGACACGGCGGGCCAGTCGGCGAGCAGGTCGGGGCCGTCGTAGTGCCACGCGCCAACCCAGATGCCGCCGCGCCGGTCGCGGCCGATGGTCCGCACGTCGCCGTAGTCGGCCAGCAGGCGCGAGTCGTCCGACCGCCAGGTCATCCATGCGCCGTTGCGCCATAGGGCTACGCCGCCCGGATAGCGGTCACCCTCCAGCCAGTAGGGGCCGGTGGCGATCCACACGTCGCCCTCAGGAGCCGCGACCACGCCGGTGACGACATTGGACCCCAGGCCGTCGAGCGCGCCATAGTGGGACCAGACGCCTGAGCGCGGGTCGAGCACGGCCAGACCCTGACCGATGCCGTCGCGCAGGCTGCCCGTGCCTGCCCAGATACGACCGTCGGGCGCGGCCGCCACGGCCGACAGGTCATTGGTCACGAGACCCTGGGGCTGGGCGCGGTACAGCTTCCAGTTCTCGCGCGGGTAGCCGATGGGGCCGCCGCTGCTCAGGGTGTAGCGGCTCAGGCCGCCGTCGGCGTAGTCACTCAGGTCGGGCTTGAGGCGCCCGCCACGCGCCGCCACCCACGCGGCCCCGTCACGGTCGAAGGTGATCGCGGCGATGTCGTTGCTGCCTACGGTCTGGACGACCGGTGTCAGGGCTGCGCCGGCCGGCGTGTCGGCGGCCAGCGACGGCGAGATAACCAGCAGGCCCTCGTTGCCCAAGGGGTAGAAGGCCGAGTAGGTGTACTGGGTGACGGCGGCGCCGACCACGAAACGCTGCGAGGGCAGGGCAGCCTGCACGCTGGCCTCGTCCGTCCAGGGTACGTACAGGAACGTGTCGCCGCGACTGCCCGCCCGGCTGAGGGTGGCGACTGGTGGGTTCAGGTAGCCAGTCGAGTCGTAGTGGGACCAGCTGCCGTCGGGGCCGAGGATGCTCAGGCCGCGCCCCTTGCCGCGCTGTTCGACCGCGCCCGTGCCCACCCACAGCGAGCCGTCGGGGCCTGCCCCCAACGCGCTGATGTAGTTCGAGCGCAGGCCCACGGTCTGGCGGGTCTCGCGCACCGCGCCCGAGGCATCGACGCGGACCACGCCGCCGCCGTTGCCGCTGGCGTCGCGCAGCCCGAGCCATGCCCCGCCGTCGCCGCCCGCCTCGACGGGCAGAATCGCCTGCACCGTGCGAGCCGGGAACTGGGTGGAGGGGATGTTGATGAGACTGTCGTCGGCGGGATCGTCGGGCGTGCCGCGCGGGTCCAGGATGGTCAGGCTGAGGCCGATGCCGCTGGGGTCCGTGACCGCCATCCAGACGCGGCCGTCGGGGGCGGCCGCGACGGCCGTCACCGGGTTCGCGGCGGGCGCGCCGCCGGTCACGCGCCACGACCGCCAGCCCTGAGGGCCGAGCATCAGCAGCCCGGCCGAGGTGGCGAACCAGGCGCGGCCGGCGGTGTCCACGGACACGGCCCAGACGACGTTGGTGTTGGGCAGGGCGGAGGGATCATCGTCCTGCCGCTGGAAGGCGATCCAGCGCTGACCGTCGAAGACACTGGCCCCGCCGCCGTTGGCCTGCCAGTAGCCAGGCGCTACATCGGTCGGCGGAACCCAGACGCGGTACGGCTGCCCCACGACCCACACCTGACCGCTGGGTGTCACGGCCACATCGGTCACGTTAGTCGTCGCCAGGCCCTCGCTGGGCGTGTATGCCTGCCACGCGCCGTCTTTCAGACGCGCGACGCCCCCGCCGCCCCAGGCGCGGCCGTCCCATTGCTGCTGCGCGCCAACCCACAGGCTGCCGTCGGGCGCGCTGGCGAGGGCGGTCACGTCGTTGGACGGCAGGCCGCCGGCGGTGCTGGCGGTGGTGTAGGTGGTCCACTGGCCGCTGGCGCTCAGCGCGCTGAGGCCGCGTGTGGTGGCGAACCAGGTGTGCCCGTCGTGGACGGCTACTGCCCGCACGTCGTTCGACGCCAGGCCCTCCTGGGGGTAGAGGTATTGGCGGTAGCCCCCGCGGGCGTCCCAGTGCACCGCGCCGCCCGCGTAGGTGGCGGCCCAGATCGTATCGCCGGCGCGGGTCAGGCGGCGCACGTCGTCGCCGTTGGCGAGGGTCAGCCAGGCGGGGCCGTCGGGCCGGCCGGCCGCCTCGCGCGGCGCGAGGGCGAGAACGAGCAGGATCGCAGCCAGGACAAGACTGGAGAGGCCAAGCCAGCGCGCGGGACGTTGGGGGATTGGGGTACGCATCACGAATCCAATACTCGGCGGGAAGGCGGGCGCTTGTCAACGCCGCAGCGTTGGCGAGCGCCCGCGCGCAGGAAAGAGCTAAGGCGCTGTATAGCGCACGATCGCGCCGCCGCTGCCGACGGCCCAGCCGTTGCGGCTGTCCACCATGGAGACGCTGGTCAGGTTGGGCACGCCCGGCATGGCGAAGGGGATGTGCCCTTCGGGGTACTCGTTCCACTGCTGGCCGTTCCAGTGGGCAATCGCCATGGCGTCACCGACGATCCAGCCGTCGTTGCGGGTCAGCAGCGACACCGAGCGATAGTACAGGTCGCCTACCATCTGCAAGCCGGTGACTGTCGTCGCCCAGCACGGCGGCTGGCGTGAGGACCCCGGGCCTCCGCAGCCCTGGCCGTTGGGGTCGGTCATGTACATGAAGAAGTCCGAGGTCTTGCCGACGGTGAAGCCGAAATACGGGGCCAGGATGCCGCCAGGGTCGCTGATGACGTGCAGACCGTACTGGTTCTGCAGGCCGGGGTTCTTCGGGTTGTTGAACTCGACCTCGCCGTTGGGTTGGAAGACCGTGGTGTAGATCATGCCGCCGTCGGTCACGGCCGTGCCGAAGCCGCCGTCCGGGGCCAGCGATACGGCGTTCGCGCCAAACATGAGCGTCTTGTCCCATGCGCATGTCCAGGTCCCATTGTTATACCAGAGGGTTGCACCCTCGTGGGCGACAGCCACGCCGCGCATGCTGGGGGCGTAGATGGACGGCTGCTTAAGCATGCTGATGCTGACGATAGTGCGGCAGACGTTGTTGTTGCGGAAGAATATGTCGCTTTCCCGCTGCCACTTGACGCCATTCCAGCGCATGATGGTGAAGTTGTCGCCGACGGCGAAGCCTTCGGTGAGGCTGGTCATGGCGATGCCGTTCAGCCGCTCCGTGGTAGGAACCTCGGGCACGACGCTCCATGCGCCGTTCTGATAGCGCAGGATCGTCCCGCCGTCGCCGACCGCCCAGCCGTTGTTGAGGTCGACAAAGCTGACGCCGTTGAGGTTGGTAGTGATGGGTGAGGTGAAGCGCGCCCACGTCCCACCGCCGCCTGGTGCGCCCGTGGTGGCGGTGGGCGTCGCGCTTGGGCCGGGGCCGGGGGTGTTGGTGACGGTCGGCGTGCGGGTCGGCGTGGCGGTGAAGACAGCCGTGGCCGTGGCTGTCGGGGTGTCCGTCGGCAGCGGCGTAGGTGTCACCAGAGGCGTCGACCGGGGCAGCGTCGGGCTAGGCCCGGCGGTGGGCGTGGCGATGGGCGCGGCGTTCGGCACGCGGTAGCGCACGATACGCCCGCCCGCCCCGATGGCCCAGCCCTCGATATCACTCAGCATGTAGATGTTGCGCAGCGCGCCGCCGCCCAGCGATGCGTCGCGGAACCAGCGCTCCCCATTCCAGCTGATGATCGCCCCCTGGTCGCCGACGGCCCAGGCGCGGCTCGGCCCGCTCACGTGGACGTCGAACAGGTCCACGTTGGGCACGGCGGCATCCACCATGCCGATGGTGGCCTCCTTCCAGCAGCGTTCCAACTGACCGCAGCCGGTGGCGGTCAGGTAGGCCAGCATACGCCCGTTGCCGACTAGCCAGCCGGCCGGCGCCGCATCGGAGGCCCAGCGGGCGATGTGGACGCCATTAAGGTTGGCAAGACGGCTGAAGCCGTTGCCGCTGAAATTGTCTGTGAACCACTGGCCCTCGCCCCTGTACCTCCAGATGGAGTTGTTGGCTCCTACCGCGTACCCCTCCTCGCTGTCTGGCAGGACGAAGCCGCCGTTGGCGCGATATGGGTTGGGGCCGCCGGACGCGCCGCGCCACAAGCCCAGGCCCGCGTCCCAGAATAGGTAGGGCGGCTGATTGGTGGTGTTATCAGCGATGA
>DAOUDG010000109.1:0-187495 GCA_034431435.1 Anaerolineae bacterium
GTCCCTGGCGACCCTATTCCCCTTCGCCTCCAGCTCACTAGCCATGGACCAGGGCGTCCTGCTGGGTATCGCCCGCCACAACCACTCGCCGGTCATCGTCGACCCCTTCGACCCGAGCCTGGAGAATGCCAACCTGGTGGTCTTCGCCAAGTCGGGGGCGGGCAAGAGCTACTTCACCAAGCTCGTCCTCCTGCGCAGCCTGCTGCGGGACGTGGACTGCCTGGTCATCGACCCCGAGGACGAGTACGCGCGGGTGTGCCAGGCGGTGGGCGGCCAGATGGTGCGCCTTTCGGCCGCGTCCGACCACCGCCTCAACCCCTTCGATCTGCCGCCCCCTGATCAGGGCGCCGGCGCCCGCGATGGGCTGGCTGAGCAGGTGGCCTCGCTGCTCAGCCTCCTCGACCTGATGCTGGCTGAGCGGGGCGGGACCGTGAGCGTCGGGGAGCGCGCCGTCCTCGACCACGCCGTCTACGCCACCTACGCCCAGGCGGGCATCACCCCCGACCCGGCCACGCATACCCGCCCCGCCCCCCTGCTGCGCGACCTACACCGGGTACTTTCCCAGCGGCCCCGACGCCGAGAGCCAGAGCCTGGCCGCCCGCCTGCGGCGCTACGTGGACGGCTCCCTGGCCGGCCTGTTCGACGGCCCGACCAACGTCCACCTCGACCGTCGCCTGACCGTGTTCAACATCCAGGCCCTGGAGACCGAGCTGCGCCCCCTGGCCATCCACCTCATCGCGGGCTTCGTCTGGGGCCAGGCGCAGCGGGTCCGCCGCCCGCGTCTGCTGGTGGTCGACGAGGCCTGGACGCTGATGCAGTACGCGGAGGGCGGGGCCTTCCTGGCCACCATGGCGCGGCGGGCGCGCAAGTACTACCTGGGATTGGTGACCATCACCCAGGACGTGGCCGACTTCCTGGGCGCCGAGCATGGGCGGACGGTCCTGTCCAACGCCGCCCTCAAGCTCCTAATGAAGCAGGACAGCACGACGGTCGAGCCGGTCGTGGCGGCCTTCGGCCTGTCGGTCGAGGAGCGCCAGTTTCTGCTAGGCGCAGCCAAGGGCGAGGGGCTGTTCTTCGCCCGCGGCAGCCACGTGGCCCTCCAGGTGGAGGCCAGTCCTCAGGAGCACCGCCTGGTCACCACCGCGCCCCGCGAGCTGGCCGAACGCGAGGTCGCTCCGCGAGAGGGTGCGCCAGGCGGAGCGACCAGGACGCCGGACGTCGACGGTGAGACCCAACCCTGGCAGCTGGAGCTCGTGGGCGAACCTCAGGCTCCTGCCGGAGAGGAGGGCCGCCGTGTCCACCGAGCATGACCGTGTTGAGCTGCGGGCCGCTGTCCTGATCTACGGCGACCGCCTCGGCTGGCCCACCCCGCAGATTATCCAGTTCACCGAGGCCCTCACCGGCTGCCCCTGGCATCGCTGCCGCGCCCCGGAGTTCCTGGCCGTGCTCGACGAGTACCTGATGATCCTGGACGTCCTGGCGGCCAAGCAGCGCCGCCACGGCGAGCCACAAGGAGGTGAGTATGGGTTTCCTGCGTAAGTTCCCCGATCTGACCCCGCCCTTCCTGGCGGAGATCGTCACCCCGCGCGTCAACGCCGCGCCCCTCTCCGCCATGCAGACCTGCCTGGCCGGGATCGCCCTGGCCGAGCCGGTCAGCCTGGAGCTGTGGGGCACGTCCCGCCGCCGCTGGTTCCTGGCCCGCGCCCATACCGACCTGGCGCACGCGCATCTCACCAGCGCCCTGGGGGCCGCCTACCCCCAGGCCGAGCTGCGCGTCCTGGACCTGGCCCAGCGCCCGCGGCTCGACCCGGCTGTCCTACGGGCTGAAGAGCAGGTGCGAGCCTGCGAGCTGGTCCTGGAGGAGCCGCCCTACCTGCCCCTTCGCATCTTCGAGGACGGGCGGGGCGACGTGGGGCGTAGCCTGGATCCCCTGGTGGGGGTTCTGGCGGCTCTAGGCAGCCTGCCCGACGGCTGGCGCGCTGTCAGCCAGATCGTCCTCGCCCCGGCCCCCGAGACGTGGGCGGCCCCCTACAAGACCCTGGCCCTGACCCCACCTCCTTCCCTTCAGCGCCAGTCGTCCCAGGCCGACACCTCCCTCACCCCGGTCTTCCTGCTGGCCGGGGCCATGCTCCTGCTTGCGTTCGGCGTGTGGACCTATCAGCAGGTTCTCGACGGCGCCTGGCTGTCCCTGGCGGGCGCCTTGCTCCTGGTGGCCCTGCTCCTGTGGCCCGCCGTGCGCCTGGCGCGCCGCCTGCTCCACAAGCCCGTCTACGACCCCCAGCTGGTGGGGGACAAGATCGCCTATCCGGCCTTCCGCTGTCAGCTGCGCCTGGCCGTCTTCGCGCCCAAGGACGCCCCGCCTCAGCAGGTCGAGGCCCACCTGGCGCGCCTGGTGGTCGCCTACCGCCCCTTCCACCGCCCCAGCGGCAACCGCTTCCAGGCCCGCTGGCTACCCGACCGGGACCTGAGGCTGGATCAGGCGCGCTTCATCGGCGCGTCGCATCAGCGCACCCTGCTCAACGTGCGGGAGCTGGCCGGGTTGTGGCACATCCCCCGCGTCGAGACCGACCTGCCCCTGGTCGAGCGCACCGCCGCCCGCCGCTGGCTGCCCCTGCCCCCCCCCCGTCTCGCGCGGCTGCCAGGTCGGGGTATCGACCCACCAGGGGCGCAGCGTCCCCGTCGCCCTATCCGACGACCTGCTCCAGCGCCACCTGCTCCTGGTGGCCAAGACCCGCCGCGGCAAGTCGTCCCTCCTCCTTCATCTGGCTCGCTGCCTGATGACCGCCTCGCCTCGGTCGCTCCCCCGTGGTCTCGTCATGGTCGATCCCCACCAGGACCTGGCCCAGGCGGCCCTGGGGCTCGTGCCCCCCGACCGCCACGACCGGGTCGTCTACCTGGACGTGGCCGAGATCCACCGACCCTTCGGCCTCAACCTCCTGGACGTGGGGCTGGGCTGGGACCGGGATCAGGCGGTCGGTAACGTGCTGCGGGTGTTCCGCCGCGAGTTCGACCGCTTCTGGGGGCCGCGCATGGAGGACGCCTTCCGCTTCGCCCTGCTGACCCTGTACGCGGCCAACGAGGCCCTGGTCGCCATCGACCCACTGGGCCGCGCCCGCCAGTACACCATCCTCGACGCCCCAACGGTGCTCGCCGAGGACCGCTTCCGCCGCCACGTCCTGACCCTCGCCGACGACCCCCTTCTGAGCGCCTACTGGCAGAGCTACTTCGAGAGCCTCGACCAGCGCCTGCGGACGGAGATCATCAACCCGGTGCAGACCAAGGTGCAGCGCTTCGTCGGCAGCCGCGTGGCGCGCCTCATCGTCGGGCAGCCCGTCTCGACCATCGATCCGGCGGGATGGCTGCGAGAGGGGGCCATCGTCATCGTCAACACGGCCAAGGGGGTGGTGGGGGAGGATACGGCGGCCCTCATTGGCGGCACGCTCCTCAACCTGGTCAGCCTGGCTATTGGCGCCCAGGCGGCCTTGCCTCCCGCCTCGCGCCGCCACACCACCCTCATCGTCGACGAGTTCCACACCCTGCGCAGCGTGGACTACGAAGCGATCCTGTCGGAGCAGGCCAAGTACGGGGCGAACCTGGTGCTGGCGACCCAGAGCCTGGCCCGTCTGGAGGCCAACTCGAGCGAGGGGGGGCCGAGCCTGCGGGCCGTGCTCTTCGCCAACCTGGATGGGTTGTTCGCCTTCCAGACGAGCGCCGAGGATGCCGAGTACCTGGCGGCGGAGCTGGGCAGCGGGGTGGAGGTCGAGGACCTGATCGGCCTGCCCCACTACACCTGCTACGCCGCCCTGACGCTGGGGGGGGAGCGGCAGCCGCCCTTCTCGCTGAGCCTGGCCAAGCCGCCCGCCTCCGATCCGGCCCTGGCCGAGACCCTGGCGGCGCAGTCGCGCCAGCGCTACGGGCGGTCGGCCCTCAGCGTCGAGCAGGAGTTGCTGGGGCGGCTCCAGGTGGTGGAGGCGGCGCGGGAGGCGGAGGCGAAGACGGTCCACCCACCGGGCCAGGGGCAGGGCGAGCCTCGCGAGGGGAGGCCGTCGAGCCTGCCCACCCCGCCCGATGCGAACAAGGGGCCCAAACCGGGCAAGAAGTCCAAGAAGGGGTCGGCGCGCAATGAGAACCGCCCCCGAAAAGGGGAGACGGGGTCGCACCAGGCCGGGCTGGGCCTCTCCCCCTCGTCAACAACCCCTGACGAAGGCGGCCAACCGCCGGCCGAGGCGGACGATGAGGCCGAAGGGGCAGGGGGCGCCGCGTGAGCCGCGCGACGTGGGGGGAGGCGTTGGCGCAGCGCGACCGCCTGTCGCCGCTGGACAGGAACCTGGTGCGGCTGCTGGCCCGCCTGCCCTGGCTGTCGGCGGACCTGGCGGCGCCCCTGGTGGGCCGCTCGGGCCATGAGATCCGCCGCCACCTGGCGCGGCTGCGCGCGGCGGGCCTCGTCGGCGGCCTGCGCCACACCTTGCGCCCACGGGACGTCACCGCCCTGCACTACCTGACCGACCTGGGGCTGGCCGTCCTGGCCCTGGAGGTGGACCTGAACGTACGCGAGGTGGCGATGCGGCTGCGGCTCGACCGGGACGGCCTGCTGGCCCGCGCGCCAGACCTACGCCACCGGCTGGCGGCCTATGAGCTGCTCGGGGCTGTGGCCGGCTCGCGCCCTGGGCCGCCCAGCCTGCTGGCCTGGCTGCAGCCCTGGCGGGGTCAGGTGCGCCTGCCGGGGCGGAGGGCGGAGGCGAAGGTGCACGTTCCCGCCTACGCGGCGCTGGGGTGGGCGACGGGCTGTCTGAAGGTGTGGCTCGTGCCCGACCTGGCAACCTTCCCGCTGGCGGTGTACCATCGCCTGCTGGACCGCCTGGCCCTCTGGAGCCGGGTACGTCGCGAACCGCCCATCCTGGTTGTGGCGGCTTCGAGCGTCGAACGCGCTGTGTTGTGGCGCGAGGCTCTGGCTAGGGTCTGCGCTCGTCGCCATGCCGCCTCCCTGCCAGCTGTCATCTCCACGTGGGCTGCCTTGCGAGAAGACCTGGCGCCGCTGGGGGACCTGCCCCTGCGAACGCCATCCGAGGCGGCGCGCCTGACGCAGTGGCTTCACGCCCAGCCCCTCGCACTGCCGCCGCCCTCCCAGCGGCTGCCCCGCCTGGTCGGTGACCTCCGCGCCCACCACGCGCCTCGCGCCGCCCGCGCCCGCCTGGGGGCGGCGGCTCTCGCCCTGGCGCCCCAGGATTACACTCTCCTGGACGTGGTGGCCCACCATCCGTTTCTGACCGCCGCGGACCTCACCCTTCTGCTGGGCTGGGCGCCGCGCTGGACGCGGCAGCGGGTCGCCCGCCTGGACCACCTCGGACTGCTGCGAGGGCTGACCGCCGACGAGGTGGGCGAGGAGAAGGCCGCCCTGAGTCTCCTCGAAGCGTCGCTCGTAGGCGTAGCCGTCGTTGCGGCCCATCACGGGCTGCCCTTCGCCAGCGCCGTTACCGTCGAAGGGCTAGCGGGTGGTGGGCCGGAGAAGCCCGTCGGCCTACGCGCCAAGCTGGTCCAGACCCTCGACCACACCCTGGGCGTCAACCGCTTCTTCCTGGACGCCTCCCGCGCCGCTCTTCGTCGCCGAGAGCGGGGCCACGACGATGCCCTGGTGGAGTGGCGTAGCGCCGCTGCGTGCGCCACTCGGCTGATCCGGCCCGACGGCTACGGCGTCTACCGCTGCGACGGGCGCCTCTTCGGCTTCTTCCTGGAGTATGACCGGGGCACGATGAAGCGCCGCCAGTACTGGCGCAAGTTCGCTGCCTATCACACCTACCTCGAACGACGTCTGTTCGAGCGGGACTACCAGGGAATGCCCACCATCCTGGTGGTCACAACGACGGAGCGGGCCGAGGCGTGCATTCTCGAGGCCCTGGGGCAGGTGGGTAGGACTCGCGCCACGCGCCTGCCGGTCCTGGTCACACGCCAGTGGCGGCTGGACGACCCGCGCCAGTCCGACGGCCTGCTCGCCCCCATCTGGCGTGCGGCCCACGAGGAACAGGCTTCCGCAGGAAGACGGCCCTGGCCAATGACATGATCTCGGCCTCACCTCAGTCGAAGGCTAGATGAACCTCTTGCAAAGCGGTAACGGAACGATGAAGCAGAGCGATGCTCTTGGCGTAAGTGTTCCGAAGCGAGAACATGTCGCCCGTGCGGCGGGAGCTGTCTCGAATCGTGTTGGTGTGCAACCAGGCTGGCTGCAAGCGGAGCTTAGTCGGGTGGAATGGCTTACTCACCAGTAGCCAGAGGAGCAGAGAAATGACCTTCGTCGAAATCGCCACTGAGCTAACGCCGCGCGAGCGGGGTCGCCTGTCCGCCGCCCTGGACTTCATCCTGGAGATGCTGCCCGAACTCGAGGCAGAGGCTACTGAGATGAATCAGGCCTCATCATCATCCGGCTCCCCGGACGGATCGGGCGTCAACAAGGCATCTAAGTCCTCTCGGCGAAAGCGCCGCGCTTTGGCGCCCTGTAGTGTGTACGACCTCAAATGACCCTTGCGAACAAGTTCGTACAGAGTCGGTTTCGAGATGCGCAAATAGTCACAGGCTTCCTGGACATTGAACCACGTCTGGGAGGGGGACTTGTGCTCACTCACGGCGGTACCTTATTTTACTTGATTTGACTTTATATTCCGAAGACCTATAATCAGTAGGGAAGTGCTCGAGGTCGATCGTGTCTCCCTGACAGTGAAAGGAGCCTGCATTGGATCGCTCCACCAGTCTCACCGAGTTGATCACACAGTTGGTAACGGGTATCACAGGCTCACCGACCACCGTCCTTGGCGATCCGCGTGGAGAACCCTCTTTCGCCTATGTCCGCGTTTCCTCATCCGGCCAGGCCGAGGAAGGACGCTCGGGGTTGCCTCGTCAGTTGGCACACATCCACGAGAGGGCACAGGAGACGCACTTGGCGGTTCCCGCGTCGCTGGTGTACTCCGATGACCATTCAGGCTTTGAGTTCGAGACGCGTCCCGGCTTGCAGAGACTCCTTGCAGAGATCCGGCAACCGAGGCGCCCCGCCCATCATCTGGTTATCGAGTACCTCGATCGCCTGTCTCGCAACGCGCGATGGCATCAAGGTTATCTCCTGGACTTGTTCGCTAGTCAGAACGTCCAAGTGCACTTCTGGCGGGCTTTCAACTCCGAGATAGAGCGTGCCGTCATGGGGGCCATTAGCGAGCAAGGGATGCGCCAGGAAATCGAGCGGATGGTCCAGGGTACGCGGCATAAGGCGGAGACAGGGCGCATCACGTCCAAGAGACCAGCTTACGGCTATCAGTTTGTCGATTCAGAGGGACGTCCAGCCACTGATCCATCGTCGGACTTCCGCAAGAACACCCACTATGCCATTCAGCCTGACGAAGCTGCGATCATGCGCGAGGTCTATGAGCGAATCGGCTTGAGAGGCGAGTCACTATATGAGGTGGTAGAGGATTTGATCAAGCGACAGGTCCCTCCAGCCAAAGGGGCTCGTAACTGGTTCACCAGTCACATGAGTAAACTTCTATACAACCCTGTCTACAAGGGCGAATTCGTGGCTAACCGCTATTATACCCAGAAAGAGTGGAGCGAGAGAGCGCAGCGCATGGTCCTGCGCCAGCGCCAGCGCCCTAAGTACGAGTGGATTATCGTTCCTGTGCCCGCGATAGTCACCCCGGATCTCTGGGAAGCAACACACGATGCTCTCAGGCGGAACTACAGGCACTCGTCGCGGAATGCTCAGGTAGAGTGCCTTCTGCTCGGCTTCCTCCGCTGCGCTCGCTGCGGCTCGGCCTTCACGGGTGGCGCCATGACAGGACCTCACGTTGATGGCAAGAAGACCAAAGGGGGCTACATCTGTCGTACCTGGTCACTGCCGCCAACTCTCCGTGAATCGGTCTGTTGTCGCTCGCCCTACATTCGGGCTGAGAACATCGATCATCATGTGTGGGATGCCGTCTGCCAGATCATCACTGACCCTGACCTGGTCACCAGCTATCTTCAAGAGAAGGTTCAGGACGATGCTAGCAGCGGACCGTCGGATCATCTCGCCTACGTCGATCGGCAGATCGCCGCCTGTGAACGAGAAGATCACCAGTGGGATCGCGCCTTCGCCGGTGAGATTCTAACTTTGGATGAGTATAAGGCCAAGAAGGGGAATGTGCGCCAGCGTCTGGAGATGCTCGTGGGGGAGCGGGCAGCGCTACAACAGAAAGTAGAAGACGCGCGCGAGATTGAGCGGAAGCAAGAGATTGTCCGCCAGCAGCTAGAACGGATTCGGGCGGGGGGATTCGCTCGCGACATGCCCTTCAAGGCCAAACGTCGCCTGATGAGCATGCTCATCGACAGGGTGGTCATTGACACCGCGGATAAGTGGTTTAGACTCGAAGGGGTGATCAAGGGTACATACAATTACGGTGATGCGCGCCCGTTTGAGTCTATATCTGGCCTCTGATGTGCATGTAGTCGGTGGCGTAAGGCGGCTCGCTGTCGTCCAGGTCGAATCGGGGCTTCGTGGGCTGCAGGCGGCGCAGGCCCTGGAGGTGGGAGGCAAGCTCCGGCAGCGTCGCTATACCGTAGACATTGAGGCCCTCGACCAGAGCTGCCTCGGCGGCGTCGGCGGCGGGGACGTAGAGAGTCTGGATGCCGTGGTCGCGGGCGACGACGGCCATAGGCAATACGCCGTCGGTGTGCCGGACGGCCCCGTCGAGGGATAGCTCGCCCAGGAAGGCGGCGTTATCGACAGGCCAGAGTTGCTCGGTCGCCATGAGAAGGCCGACGGCGATGGGCAGGTCGTAGGCGGGGCCTTCCTTGCGCACGTCGGCCGGGGCGAGGTTGACGGTCATCCGGCCGCGAGGGAAGATGAGGCCGTTGTTGGCGATGGCTGCCCGTACCCGCTCCTTGCTCTCGTTGACGGCCGCGTCGGGCAGGCCGACGATGACGAAGGAGGTCATGCCGGCCGCAATATCTACCTCGACGGCGACGAGATGGCCCTCCAGGCCGACAAGCGCACAGCTTTGAACCTTAGCAAGCATGTTGGTCCCCCCGCTACAGCCGTTGTCAACATCTTCAGGGTAGCAGGCTGCGATGTGCCCGTCAAGTTGCAGCAGGCGCGCCGCTATCCAGCGTGCCTCAGCTAGCGGCTGCCTCGGCCGCGGGGGACTGGCCGACCTGCCCCGCGCATTGCTCTTTGTTGCGGCTTGTGCTATCTTGTTGGCTCCGATGGTTGCCAGTGGTGGCGTTATGAGACGATGCCCGCCCGACGCAGTGCGCGGCGTTGCCCCAAGACGCCTGTGCGCCGCGAGGACGTGAGGCTATGTGTGACCAGTGGCTGATGAGGAGGCACTCCAATGGCGAAGGTCAGGTTGAGTAAGGGTAAGGTGGACGGCATCAATGCCGTAGCGGATGAGCGTGGCGTCATTGCGGCGCTGGCTATCGACCAGCGCGGGTCGCTGCAGAAGGCGATTGCGAAAGCAAAGGGCGCCCCAGCCAGTGATGCGGAGTTGAGTGAGTTCAAGTCTCTCGTCTCTGAGGTGCTGACTCCCTATGCCAGCGCCATCCTGCTGGACCCTGAGTATGGGCTGCCGGCGGTGGGACGGCGCGCGCCGGAGGCAGGGGTCCTCCTGGCCTACGAGAAGACAGGCTACGATGCGACGGTCAAGGGGCGGCTGCCCGATCTACTGCCGGAATGGTCGGTGGGGCGGCTGAAGGCGGCGGGGGCCGATGTCATCAAGATTCTGCTTTACTACGACCCCGACGATGACACCCGCATTAACACTGTCAAGCACGCCTTCATCGAGCGCGTCGGGGCCGAGTGTCGCGCTCACGATATTCCCTTCTTCTTGGAGCCAATCTGTTACAGTGACGCCATCGGCGACGAGAAGAGCCTGGCCTTCGCGCGCGCCAAGCCCGCCAAGGTGACAGCGTACATGCGGGAGTTCTCGCAGCCCCAGTACGGCGTGGATGTGCTCAAGGTCGAAGTCCCGGTCAATGTGCGATACGTCGAAGGCTCGGCGGCAAACACTGATGGGCAGGTAGCTTACAGCCGCGAAGAGGCCAAGTCCCTCTTCCGCTCGGCAGCCGCCGTGGCGCGGGTGCCCTTCATCTACCTGAGCGCGGGCGTGACCGATGAGGTGTTCCGCGAGACGCTGGAACTGGCCGCGGAGGCGGGTACGCCCTTCTCCGGTGTGCTGTGCGGGCGGGCCACCTGGCAGGACGGGATTCCTGCCTACGGCTCCGGAGGCGCGGATGCCTTGCGAGCCTGGCTGCGGGACCGGGGTGTCCAGAATATCGAGGCGCTGAACGCGGTCCTGGCCAAGGGCGCTCAGCCGTGGTGGGATTTCTACGGCGGCAAGGCGAATGTCGAGGTGGTAGAGACGACCCATTAGGGCAGAAAATCATCGTGGGTATGCGCCAGGTCGGGGGACGCAAGCCCCCGGCCTCTGGCTGTCGTCGTGTTTGCCAACGCTTGGCCCGCTACAGCCCGATATCCAGCCGCATCACGTACGATCGGCCGCCGACGCGGTTGACCACCTCGCCCACAGTCACGAACCCCAACCGTTGGTACAATCGTAGCGCCGGATTGTCGTGGCGCACGCTGAGCGCCAGGGCCGGGTACACACCTCGCGCCGCATCCACCAGACAGGTGAGCAGCCGTGTGCCGAGGCCGCGCCCTTCGTAGCCAGGCAGGACAGCGGTCGCCACCTCGGGCAGCCCCTCGACCTCAGGTCCGATGGGCTTGGGGAGTACCCGCAGCCATGCCGCGCCGACTGGCTGGCCGGTGCCGGGTGCGACTGCGATGCAGCCCAGGTCGCCCGCTCGCCCCCAGCCCGCGACGTAGGTCGCCAGGTACGGATCGCGCTTGGCGTCGTCGGGGGCGCGATCCGGCTGGCGGTCCATGTGCGATGCGTAGTACAGCATCCGCCACAGGAACGCCTCGTCCGCGACCGTTGCGCGCCGCATCACGACCTGTTTGTCCATGGCGACTCCTTGGTGAGCTTCTTCACAGTTGACATCCGCTCGCACTCGCGCTATGATGCGGTCCACAGTGGATTGTCGACAGTATGCCGCGATAGGCTGCCGTGGTCGAGTATGGCCCCGACACAGGGGCCTCTTCGAGGCCCTGCTCTGAACTTGACCTGCCATAGCGGCTGGTGCAGGCTTGGCAGGTACGGCAGGCGGCAGGGGGCGGTAATCTGGCGATGAGCCTGCGCTTCACCGCGAGTCGCTACTAGTGAGCGAGTATGTAACGCATCCAGAGCAGCTACGAGCAAAGGGGCTGGCATGAGCATTCTTGTTACCGGGGCGGCCGGGTTCGTGGGCCTGAACCTGGTTCGACATCTGGCGGCTAATGGGCAGAGCGTCATTGCGATGGCGCGCCGCGCGCCCGACGATGCCGCACTCCGTTTCCTCGGCCCGCTGGGCGAGCGGGTTCGCTGGGCTACGGTCGACGTGCGCAACCGCAGCGCCCTGATCGACCTGGCGGCGAATGCCCGCGTCAAAGTCATCATCCATGCCGCGACGGTCACAGCGCCGCGGCATATCGAGATGGGCGACCCGACGATGGTGCTGGATATCAATATCGGCGGTACGGTCAATGCCCTCGAAGCGGCGCGCATTTGCGGCGCACGGCGCTTCGTGTTCATTAGCTCCACGGCGGTGTATGGTACGCCGGCCGACCCGTCGCTCGCTATCCGTGAGAGCGCGCCCCTGACGATCACCAGCCTGTACACCATCGCCAAACAGACCGGCGAGGCGCTGTGCCGCCGCTATGCGACCCTGTTCGACCTTTCGACCGTCTCCGGCCGGCTTGGCAACGCCTATGGCCCCATGGAGCGCACGACCCTCTCGCGGAGCGGGATGTCCGTCATTTACCATCTGGCCCACGCGGCGGCGCGCGGCGAGCACATCGCGCTGTTTGGCGCGAATCGCAGCCTTGACTTCTGCTATATCGCCGATGTGGCCGAGGCCTTCGCGCGCCTGACCCTGGCCGACACGCTGCGCCATGACGTCTACAACGTGGCCGGGGAGCGGGCGGCGACGGTGGGCGAGGTGTGCGACACACTGCGCACCCTTGCGCCCAACTTCGGCTGGAGCGAGAGCGAGCAGCGGGATGCCGATGTGGTGGCGCTGCCCGCTTCGGAGCGCGGCACGCTGGACCTGTCGCGGCTGCGCGACGACGTGGGCTTCGTGCCGAGGTACTCCCTCCTCGACGGCCTGACAGAATATCTGGCCTGGCTGCGTTCGGGCTGGCTGGACCTCTGAGCCACCCTCAATCCTCTTTCGCCACAGGGGGAACCGCATGGTTCGCGAGGCGCGGCCAGTAAGGCCAGTCTTGCGTAGCTGCTCTACCCCTGTGGCCCTCCTGCGTCCCGTGACATCTCCTCCCGGAATCGACTCCGTGAGCCAGGCTCACCCGCACTGATTCCGCGCCAGGGGCGCAAAGAACACACGCACACACGGCCCCGCTTCCGGGCCTACCGCCACGTCAGTGGCGGGTAGGGACACGGGGCGGTGAAGGCGTCAGGATTCGGCGCTCATTCGGTGCTCGAGGCGCGCCTTGACGGCGGGCCACTCGTCGTCGAGGAGGCTGTAGTAGGCGGACCAGCGCTGGTGGCCATCCTTGGGAACGATGACCGCCTTGCGCAAGACGCCCTCGCGCACGCCGCCGATGCGCTCGATGGCGCGCTGCGAGCGCTCGTTGCGCAGGTCGGTCTTGAGCTGGACGCGAATACAGCCCAGCGCCTCGAAGGCGTGGCGCAATAGCAGGTACTTGCATTCCGTGTTGAGGGGCGTGCGCCACCATTCGCGGCCGAGCCACGTCCAGCCGATCTCGATGTGGCGGTCAAGGGCCGAGTAGTCGAGGTAGCGGGTGCTGCCCGCGGCGCGACCCGAGGCGCGGGTGACGATGGCGAAGGGCAGCATCTGCCCGGCGTCGCGGACGGCCAGGGCGTTGGCGGTCCAGACCTCCATCTCGGCCAGAGTGCGTGGCATGGCGGCGGGGAGATAGCGCCAGATGTCCTCGTCCTGGGCTACGGCAAACAGGTCCGTGGTGTGGCGCGGTTCCAGCGGTTCCAGGGTGACCCACTGGCCAGCGAGGGTCACGGGGTCGGGGATCATGGCGGCCTCCTGAAGGGCAATGACGTGGCTGGACTATACGCGGAATCGCGGCCAGGGCAAGCGAGATGGCCTCGCGCTCTGCGAGTCACCAGGGACACGAAGGGTACAAGGCCCACACCGTGGGTACAGTGCCCTGACTGTGTGTCCTCTCGTATGCTCTGGGGTATTTCGCGCCGACAGGTGAGGGCGAGAATTACGTGCTTGCCAGGTTCCGAGTACAATGACCGTCGTTGATTCTCACCCTGGCCTGTCGGGGGTGGCCCCGCCCGCCAGGGAGGGTGGTTGAGCCAGGCGGCTCTGACCGCAGCGACGGATGTGGCTGCTCGCCACGAGCAGATGGCGCGTAGGGGCAGGGTGGCCCTGCCCGCCAGGGAGGGTGGTTGAGCCAGGCGGCGCTGACAGGGAGGGCGGGCGAACAGAACGTAGCGGGCTGGCGGCGGTGGTGGCCAGACGCGGCGGCGTTGGGCGTGCTGGCGCTCGTGCTCGGCGTGTTCTTCGCGCCGGTACTGTTTCAGGGCCGCAGCATGCCCGAGGGCGGCGGCGACCTGGCTGGTTTCCTGTACCCCCTGTACAACTATACCGTCGACTCGCTACGGGCGGGGCGCATCCCCCTGTGGAATCCCTTCCTCTATAGCGGCTCACCCTTCCTGGCCGACATCCAGACGGCAACGTTCTATCCGCTAACGCTGGCGCAGGTCCTCCTGCCGGGCGCGGTTGACTACCGTCGGCTAGAGATGCTGAGCATCTTTCATTTCTGGCTGGCGGGCGCGCTCATGTACGCCCTGTTGCGGGTGTGGTTCCGCCCGGCCCTGTCGCGCTGGGCGGCCCTGCCAGGTGCGGTCGCCTTCGCCCTGTCCGACCTGTTTTTTACCCACTTTGGCAACCTCAACCTCATCGCCAGTGCGGCCTGGCTGCCCCTGATCCTGCTGGGGGCGCGTCTCGGTGGCGGCCCCGGCATCCTCATTGGCGCGACGGCGCTGGCTCTCAGCGCGCTGGCGGGGCATACCCAACCCGTGCTGCATAGCCTGCTGGCCCTGGCTCTGTATGGCGTCTTCGCGTTGGCCGTCGCCGCCTGGGCCGCCTGGCGCAAGCGCGGGGCCGAGGGTCTGGTCGACTGGGGCCTGCCCGATGCGCCGACGACTCCGGGCCAGTCGGCGCGGCTGACCCTCGTCACGCTGCTGGGGATCACCGCACTGGGGCTGGGGCTGGCTGCGTTGACCCTGGCGCCTGCCTACGAACTGACCGGCCTGACGCGGCGGGCGAGCTTCACCTACGCGGATGCGGCGCTGTACTCGTTGCCGGTTCAGGGGGTCATTGGACTGGTCGCCCCCCACTTGCATGGGCGCGGCCCGGCCGGCTTCTGGGCCGACTGGCCCCGCGTCGAGGTTGGCTATGTTGGCGTGCTGACGCTGCTGCTGGCGGCGGTTGGCCTGACGCGGGGGCGACGGGCCACGTTCTGGGCGCTACTGGGTGCACTTGGCCTGCTGCTGGCCCTGGGGCCGGCGACACCGCTCCATGAGTGGTTCTACCGCTTCGTGCCTGGCATGGCCCAACTGCGCGCCCCCGCCCGCCTCATTCTCCTGGTAGACATCGGCCTGGCTGCTCTAGCCGCGCTCGGTCTCGACACCCTGTTGCGCGCGCCACGCCGCGTCCACGCCTGGCTGGCGGCGGCGGTGGCCGTCGCTCTCGGCCTTTGGCTGCTCGTCGCCTGGCAAGGGCTGCCCGCGCTGGGCCGTCCCACCCTGGCGCAACTCGCCACGGCCCAACGCGGCCTGTGGCAGGCTGCGTTGCTCCTCGGCGCGAGCGTCGCCTTGATTGCCCTCGCGGCGTGGGGCAGGCTGCGGGGGGCATGGTTGGGTGGGCTGGCGGTTGCTTTACTGGCGGTGGACTTGCTCGCCCAGGGCTACGGCGTGGATGTGGGGACGGCCGACCCGACGGCCAACTACGCCCACCCGGCGGCTATCGAGTTTCTGAAGAGTGACGCTTCCCAGTATCGCATCGAGGTGCGGTCGGAAAGTTGGGGGGCGTGGCCGCCCAACCTGAGCCTGTTACGGGGCATCGAGGACGTGGGCGGCATCTATAACCCGCTCCAGGTGGCCGACTACCAGCTGTACTTCGAGAGCCTGACCGACCGCGCCACCCGCCTCTACGACTTTCTGAACGCCAAGTATGTCATCGGCCCCAAGGATTTCGCGCTGCCGTGGGACAGGTTCGCGCCTGTCTTCGACGCCGACCCCGAAGTGAACATCTATCTCAACCGGGCCGCACTACCCCGCGCCCAGGTGGTGTATCGCAGCCGCGTGATTCCCGACAGCGCGGGCCAGTTCGCCGCCCTGCGCGCTCCTGGCTTCGACCCTGCGCAGGAAGTTATCCTCGGCGGCGGCGAGGCTCTGGCGGGGCCGAATGCTGGCAATGGTGTGACCTTCGCCGACTACCAGCCGGAGCGTATCATTGTCGATGTGGATGCCGCGGCCGATGGCTATGTAGTCTTCTCGGAGGTAGCCTACCCCGGCTGGCAGGCGATGGTGGATGGTGTACCCGTGCCCATCGAGCGCGCCAACTTCGCCTTCCGTGCCGTGCGTGTCCCGCCGGGTACGCATCGCGTCGAGCTTGTGTTCGAGCCGACGACGTGGCGGCTGGGACTGGCGATCAGCCTCGCGAGTGTGGCGGCGCTCCTGGGCGTGGCGTGGTGGGCCTGGCGCGCGCATCGACAGCGGCGGATGATGACGGTCGCGAGTATCAGTTCCGTCGTTAGCGCGAGGGACACGAAGGCACAAAGGCGCGAACGAAGGGCCTTGTCTCTCGGCTGCGTGTCTGTGTGGTCCTGGTGTCCCTGGCGCTGTATCAGGGCAGAACAGCTCCCGTACCGCGTTGCAGCTATCCTGCTACTATCCCTGGTGGCCGCGTGCGCGCCGACCCCCCCGCCGACGCCCACCGCGACGTCGCCTGCGCCGACCACTCCCCCAACCGCTGCGCCACCCACGGCGACACCCTCAGCCACGCCCGCCCTCACCGCGCAGGTGTTTCTGCCCGTGCTGCCCGCCGCCCCGACCGCTGCGCGGACACCGACACCCGCGCCGACCCTGGACCCGCGCGCCCCCAGGCCGCTGCCCACCGCCATCAGTCTCGGCCGCGACTGCGCGGGCCTGATCGTTGCGCGTGACGGTGGGTTCTGGCGTGACGGCCGGCCGTGGACCTTCGTCGGTACGAATCTATCGTATCTGTCGAAGCTGCCCCTGGACGCCATCGACGAGGCCTTCGCCGCCCTGGCTGCCGACGGCGTGACCGTCGTGCGGACCTGGATTCTGCCGGGCCATGACCTGGACCACCTGGATTCGGCTCTGGCGTTGGGTCGCAAGCACGGCCTGCGCTTCGTCGTCACCTTCGACGATTTCTGGCACATCGACCGTGGTCAGCCCCTGTTCGGTGAGGCCTATCGCCAGACCTACGAAGCCCACCTGCAGCGCGTGGTGAGTCGCCTCAAGGACCGACCTGAGGTCTTCATGTGGCAGTTGATGAACGAGCCATCATGCGGGCCAGAGGGCATGAGCGCGGAGTGTCGGGCGCGCATGGTGGCGTGGGCCGAGGCGGGGGCGAAGCTGGTGCGGTCGCAGGACTCATGCCGGCCGCTGGCCGTCGGGCTGCTGGGTATCTGGGTTCCCGACGCGGTGCAGGAGGAGCACTTCGCTCGCATGGCTCACATTCCGGGTGTCGACACCATGACGCTGCACCGCGCGGCGGGGGGCGACTTCGATGACTTGCTCAAGCGGCACATGGGGGTCGTGCTGGAGAAGGCGATGCCGCTGGTGTGGGGCGAGATCTACGAGAAGGCCTACGACGGCGGTTGCCAGGAGTTGCCCGACGATGCCGTGCGTCGACGCGCTCGCACCATACGCCGCGATCTCGCCCGTTCCTTCGACGCGGGGGTAGATGGCTATCTGCTCTGGCAGTACGCCTACGGCCAGCTGCGCGTCAACGGCAAGCTGGAATACTTCTGCGGGGAGTACGATTACGAGCGCGACGACCCCGTCTGGGTCGTCCTCCGCGCCTTCGATCTGCCTACCCCACGATAAGGCCTCGAGGCAGGATTGACAGGGCCTGTGAATCCCGTCGTTGCTGCGCGGTGGGCTAGCGGATCACCCGCAGTGCGGCGACCTCCGCCGCGTTGTCGGGCGCGCCAGGGGCCGGGAGGCGCTGGCCGTCGCGCCAGTCGTACCAGCCGACGCGCACCGCCAGGTCGCCCGGTGGGGCGTCGGGGGCGATGGGCACGCTCACCCGCTGGATGATGCGCTCGCCCGGCTGCCAGCCGGTGGTCGGGTAGCTGCCGCCGAGGGGGGGGCCGTCAAACTGGCCGACCAGGCGACCGTCGTCGGCGACGAGATGAACGAAGAAGTTGGCGTCGGTGGTTGTCGGTTGCAGGGCCAGCCAGTCCAGGGTCACGTCGACACTCTGGCCGGGGCGGGCGATGGTGGGCGCGACCATCACCCCTTGCAGGCGAACGGCGTCGCCGAAGGTCGGGGGAGTCGCCAGCGCGCCGACAACAGGGGGCCGGGCAGCCACTGGCAGGCGGTAGACGACCAGCTGCGCCTCCGCCGAGGGCGCGGCCATCGACTCGCGCTGCATGCCCGGCCAGCGGGCGGCGAACTGCTCAGCGTCCTTCGCCTCCCACGTCTCGAACACATAGCGGGTGTCGCCGTTGGCGGGCACAACGAGGCCGTGGCGCGGATCGAAGCTGTGCGGCGGGCGTTCGTCGTTCGCCATCCGCACCGGCGTCTGGCCCCACACGCCTGGCGTCACGTACGTCGGTCCGAGGGCCGTCAGCGACGCCACCTGCTCGCCGCGCTGGATAGCCGCCCCACGGTAGACATCGTGAATCTCCGGCGAGGTGGCGTAGGGGCCAAACACGTCCCGGATCGACCACGCGCCACTGACGATAACGGCCACGGCCACCAAGCCCCAGGCGAGCCAGGATGTGACGCGGCCTTGCAGCCAGTCGCCCACCCACACCAGTCCCCAGGCGGGCAGCAGGAACAGGGTTGGCCAGATGCCAGTCAGCCGGCCGTAGTGGGGTGTGCCGTCGCTCAGCCACGATGGGGCAAGCATCACGACGAAGGCCACGGCCACCAACACCGCCGCCGACCGCGCAACCCGCCCGCGCCGGCCGAGCAAGTCGCCCCCCAGCAGCGTCAGTCCGACCACAAGGAACACGGCCATGACGGGGTCGAACACCGGCCGACCCGGTAGGTTCTCCCAGCCCGATTCGGTCCCGCGCACGATAGGCATCATGGCCAGCCTGGCGGCGTTGCTTGCCAGCGCGCCAACGAGGTTGCCGCCGTTGACGTCAGGGTTGAGGATGGAGACCTGTCCCGCCCGCAGGCCAAGCAGCGTCGGGTTGTCGCGGAAGTAGGCCAGGAGTGGCAAGCCGAGAACGCCCGTCACGCCGAGGGCCACGACCAGCCGCCCCAAAGGCCGCCACGACCGGGTCGCCACGGCTACCCACAGCGCGGACAGGGCCAGGATGACCGGTGTGAGGCGGCCGTTGGTGTGGGTGTACAGGCCAGCGGCGACAAAGACGCCCGACAACGCAGCCCAGACCCACGGCTGCCACGGCCGGGCGCGCCTGTCGCCGAGGGCTTGCCACCATGCCCAGAGCGCCAGAGTCACCCACAGCGCCAGCGCCCCCGCCCGCAGCCCCTGGTGCGCCTTGGCGACGGGCCAGAAGGTGACGGCGAGCAGCGTCGCGCTGAGCAACGCTGTCAGGCGCGGGCGAGGCAGGGGCAGCGACTGGACGAATATGTACTGAGCCAGGACCGTCAGCGCGCCCGCCAGCGCAGCGGGCAGGCGGACGGCCCACGGCGTCAGGCCGAAGACGTCGATGGTCAGGGCTTGCAGATAGATGAACAGCGGCTCGCGCCCGAAATTGCCGGGCAGGAAGACCGGTCGCGCCCCGCGGAGAATAGCCAGGGCATCGATGGCGTTGTAGCCCTCGTCGTGATGCAGGCCGAGGGGCAACGAGCCGAGTTGCGCCAGCCGCAGGGCGAGGCCGACCGCAAGTACCACGGCGAGGGCCACGCCGAGCCAGAGACCGGCACGGCGGGTGGCAGGTGGGGTGACGGACATAGCCGCAATTATACACGCGCTCCTGTTTCCTGGAGTGCGGGAACCGTGCCCCCGTTGGCGGCGGACACCACCATCTGCCTCTTCTTGGAGCGCCCCAAGCGCCTGAGTACAATTTGCAGGCAATGTCTGCCCAACCCACCCTAACCACTCCCAACCGACGCCTCGCGGCCCTCCTGCTGGGGCTGGCGCTGGTCGTGCTCCTGCTGGCGTTCGGCCTGCGCCTGTACCGCCTCGACGGCCAGAGCTTCTGGTACGACGAGGGCACGTCGGTCGTCCTGGCCGGCCGTGATCTACCCACCATCGCCCGCGATGCCGCCGCTGACATCCACCCGCCTCTGTACTACTTTCTGCTCCACTACTGGACCGCCGCCTTCGGCATGAGCGAGGTCGCCGCGCGCAGCCTGTCGGTTGTGCTGGGTGTGCTGCTGGTCGGCGTGACCTGGCTGCTGGGCCGACGACTCTTGGGCGTCTGGACGGCGCTGGCCGCTGCGCTGCTGGCCGCTGTATCGCCGGTGGCCGTGTACTACGCCCAGGAGACGCGCATGTACACCCTGGCGGCCCTGCTTGGCGCGGCCAGTGTCCTGGCGGCGGTGTATCTTATCCAGGGCTGGCAGGCGGGGCGTGGCTGGTGGCCGCTGGCTCTAGGGGGCTACGTCGCCGCCACCCTCGGCGCGCTGTATAGCCACTACTTCGCGTTCACCGCGCCCCTGGCCGCCAGCCTCATTGTCCTGGTGTGGGCTGCGCAACGGCGCGCCTGGCGCAGCCTGGCAGTGTGGGTTGGCGCGAACCTGCTCATTGCCGCCGTGTTTCTGCCCTGGCTGTGGCGCGCCCTGCCGGGCATCCGCGCCTGGCCTGCCGTCAGCGCGCCTTTCACGATTCCCTTCCTGGTGCAGGATAGCCTGCGCGTGTTCAGCCTGGGGCGCGGGACGGAATGGTCGCCCTGGGCGCTGCTCTTCGCCGTGCTGCTTGTCGCTGGCGCGCTGCTGCCTGCGCCGAAGCGGGAGCCGCTGGCCGTTCCCGCCACCGAAACCCTGAGTGACGGCTTCGCACGCTACGCTGTGACCGTCTATCTGGCCGCGCCGCTGCTGGTCATGTTCATTCTGTCCCTCGGCCGCCCGATGTACAACCCCAAGTTCCTGCTGGTAGTCCTGCCGCCCTTCGCGCTGCTGGTGGCGCGGGGCGCGCTGCTGCCCGCTCGCTGGTGGCCACGCGCGGGGGCGGTTGCCTCCACGCTGCTGCTGTTGGGTGTGGTGGGCATCTCGCTTATGGGCCTGCGCGGTTACTACTTCGACCCGCGCCAGGCGCGCGACGACTACCGGGGGATTGCCCACTATCTGGCCGCGGCGGGCCGTCCGGGCGACGCCGTCCTTCTCAACGCCCCTGCCCAGGCCGAGGTGTTCGGCTTATACGACAGCGGCAACCTGCCTGTCTACCCGCTACCCCGACAGCGCCCACCCGACCGCGCCGCTACCGAGGCGACCCTGGCCGAACTGGCCCGCGACCACCAGCGATTGTTCGGTATCTTCTGGGCCACCAACGAAAGCGATCCGCAGGGCATCGTCGAGGGCTGGCTCAACAGTCACGCCTACAAGGCCGCCGATAGCTGGTGGGGCAACCTCCGCCTTACCATGTACGCCTTGCCCACCACGAGTGGCGAAGCGCGCCCCATCGGCGCGCGGCTGGGTGACCAGTTCACGCTGGACGCGGCGCGACTGGCGGCGACGAGCGTCGAGGCGGGCGACGTACTGCCCCTGTCGCTGCGCTGGACGGCCCTGCAAGCCATCGACAAGAACGTGACCGTGTTCGTGCATCTCGTCGCACCCAACGGCGTCATCCTCGCCCAGCGCGATGCCGCTCCGGCCGGCAAGCCCACGACGGGTTGGCCCGCCAGTGAGAGCCGCGACGATAACCACGGCGTCTTCGTCCCGTTTGGAGCGCCGCCCGGCCCCGCCGAGTTGCGTGTTGGCCTGTACGATGCGGCCACCGGCCAGCGATTGCCCGTGGCGGGCGGTGGCGACTATGTGAGCCTCGGTCCTGTGGAGGTGCGTCGGCCGGCCACCACGCCCCCGGTGGAGGTCTTCAATCTGCCCGTACGTAGCGATGCGCCTTTCGGCGACCTGACGTTGCTCGGCCTGAGCGCGTTCAGGCGCGGTTTCGACCACGCCCCCGACACGCCGATTCACCCCGGTGACGAGCTGCAAGTCACCCTCTACTGGCAGGCGGGCCGCGATGCCCCGCGCCCACCGGCCGGCGATCTGACTCTCGCCCTGGGCGATGCCGTCGCTGGCGTCGACGCCACGCCCGGCGCGACCTACCCGCTGGACCAGTGGCGGGCGGGCGAGGTCGTGCGCGCCGTCCATCTCCTCACCCTCCCCGCGGACCTGCCGCCGGGGCGCTATGCGCTCACGCTCGGCGACGTGCGCCGCATGGACATCGATGTCACCGCTCCATGACGTGCGATTGAGCTGAATTGCAACGCCGGGCCATCGCCGGCGGTCGTGGTCACGCGCTAGGCTCGAAGGCAGACTGACTCAGGCCGAGAACAGCGCGGACGAGGCGATTCTTGAGCTTTGGGCGGAGATTGGCGGCGGCGACGAGGACGTTCATGGACAGGGTGTTCATGTAGCGCACCTGGACGCGATGGCAGAAGAGGAACAGGCCCTGGTAGCGGGCGCGAAGCTCGGCGTCGTAGGCTTGCAGCCGCGCTGCGGACAGGTCGTCGTCGGCGAGCATAGCCTCAAGGTGGCGGGCGGCGGTGCGGCCCGTCTCCAGGGCGTAGTCGATGCCTTCGCCGGTCAAGGGATTGACCAGCCCAGCTGCCTCGCCAACCAGCAGGGTACGTGGGGCGTAGGTGGGCGAGGTGGCGAAATCGGTGCGCAGAGGATAGCCCTTGACCGGGCCGACCTGGCGCGCGCCAGTCAGTAGGGCGCGCAGGGGTGGGCTGGCGACGAAATGGTCATAGGCGGCTCTGGCCGTGTCGGGCATGCGGTGGGCGTTGGCGGGCGTGCGGAAGAAGCCCGCGCCGACGTTCGCGCTGGTGGGGGAGGTGGGGAAGACCCAGCCGTAGCCAGGCAGGGGCACGTGGTCGAAGCGGAACTCGACCGCGTCGCGCAGGCCGGACACATCTTCGAAGTAGGCGCGGGCAGCGAGCATCACGGGCGGCGGCGCGTTCAGGACACCCATTGTCAGTAGCAGGCGCGTCGCCGCGCCTACGGCGACGATGGCGGCGCGCGCGCGGTAGGTTTGCGGGCCGTCGGCCGTATCGCCGACCAGGCTCACGCCCTGCTCGTCGGCGCCGATGGCCTTGACCGTCACGCGGGGCCGGAAGTCGGCGCCGGCCGTGACGGCGCAGCGGCGGAGGGCGTCGTCCAGGACCAGGCGCGGCACAACCATCGCGTGGTCAGGCCAGTCGGCGACCTGGGGCAGTCGCGCGCCGACGGCCCAGCCCCAGGGGGCGACGACGCGCATGTTGGGTGTGGCGTGGCCCAGGCTGGCGACGGTAGCGAGGCAGCCCAGGGCGCGCAGGACGCCCAGGGCGCGAGGGCTGAGGCCGTCGCCGCAGGTCTTGTCACGGGGAAAGTCGAACTTGTCGAGGAGCAGAACACGCCGACCGGCCCGGGCCAGGAAGCTGGCCGCCGAGGAGCCGCCAGGGCCAGCGCCGACGACGGCGACATCGTAGCGGTCGGTCATGGGGCGGCGGGTCGGCTAGCGTTGGCGGCGGCGGAGGTAGGTCTTCCAGGCCTGACTCACCACGGCGTAATCTTCGGGACGCAGCGGTTCGCCGGTGCGGTCGATGGCGGTGGCGTAATAGAGGGATGGGTTGCCCAGGTAGACCTGGCGCTGGACGTAGCTGAGCCACTGGGCGCGATCGAGGCTGGGCCAGCTGTTGGTGTCGATGAGCCAGTCAGCGCTGGCGGCGCGAGCCACGCGGGCGCGGTGGGTCATGTTGGTGAGGATGTCGGCAGTGGTGAACTGATCGGCCATATCCATGCGCACGGTATTGTTGAGCCGAATCATGTCGACGATGTTGCAGAAGTAGGGGTCGGGTGTCTGGCTGACGATGAGGGCGTCGGGCTTGATACTCTTGGCGGCGTCAGACAATTGAGCGATGAGGTCACGCAGCAGCTCGATGCCCCACGAGCGCCCCTGGACCTGGGCAGCGCGCCCATAGGGTGTGCGATGAGCGAAGTCGATCTTGAAGCCGTCGGCGTCCAGGTCGCCGATAAGACGGGCGACTGCCCGGGACAGACGCTCGCGATAGGCGGCGCTGGTCGGGTCAACGCTGCCTTCGGGCCAGGGGCTATGGCTCACCTGTTCCTCGACAGGTACACCCTCCGCATCCCACGCTTTCCACCACAAGATCACGCGCCGGCCCATCTCGTGCTGGCGGCGGATGAAGCCGCGCATGTCGGGCCACTTGGCCGGGTCAGGGCGCGGGTCGCCATAGCGGCCTTGCCACTTGTCGTCGATGACGATGATGCCAGGGTGAAGATCATGGGCGGCCAGGGTGTTCAGCCAGCGCTCGTAATTGGCCTGTGTGGCGAAGGCTGAGGGAGGCTTGCCGTTGCGGTTCGACAGGGCGACCTGCTCACCCCAACCGCAGAAGATAGGCGACCGCCACCACAGCGCGGAGGGGGTGGCGTGTTGGGGAGTGGCTCCGTACATGGCGCGCCACGCACTGGCCGCCGCCAGCGCGTCGTACTCGTCGGCGGCGCCCAGCAGGGCGATGCGCGGGCTGGTCCACTCGCCTCCGGTGGCGGTGTGGGCGGCATAGTTGAGGCGGAACTCAAAGCCTCCGTCGCCCTCGTAGCTGAAGTCCTCAAAGGTGTGGGCGCCCGGCCTGGCTGCGACAGCGGCCGCCAGCCAGTTGGCGGTGGCGGCGCGCAGACAGAAGGCGAGGGGCGCAGGCGTAAAGAACCACGCGCCATTCAGCCAGTCGGTGTGGTCGCGGACGCTGATGATGGCGCGAGCGTCGGGGGCGAAGTTCTGCTTGAGCTGGGCGTTGGGGCTGGGATCGAAGACGCGGTTGAAGTGGGCCGTGGAGCGGGCGGGGCCGGTGGGCGTCCAACCACCGAAGAGGTGGACATTCTCGACGAGGTCATCACCCTCGACACGAATATCCAGTTCGACCATCTCATCGCGGCAGCGCAGCTTGGTGACACGCTGCCCCCAGAGGCTCGATTGGCTACGGACGATGAAGACGACGCGGCCCGGCTTTTCCTTGGCGATAGGCGCGGCGACACTCAGGGTGACGTCAGGGCCTTCTACGCTGTCGACGGCGCCGGGCAGAAACAGGCGGGCGACGGGGGCGCTATCCCGCGACAGGTCGGCCCACGTACCATCATTCGCGTTCAGAATTAGGCGGTACTGCTCAGTCTCAACGATCAGGCGGTCGCCGACTTGACGTAGGGCTGGCATAGGCCTCTTCGTGCTCCACGGGAAGCGTCGCGCCGCGCTGGCGCCGGGAAGTCCCTCCCTATTTGGTTGCGTAAAGGAGCGGGGTCTTACGAATGTCGACCACGGACCACCGACCGCTGAAGCTGCCCACGGCGGGCAATGCGGCGGCGGTACGGAGGACACGAAGGCACGAAGGCGCGAAGGAGGAAAGCTATAAGATCTCGATCTCGTAGGTGACCAGTTCCACGTCGAGACGCTCACGCTCCAGCCAGTCGATGCACTTTTCGAGGATGGCGTGGGCATGACCGGCCTCGTTGGCGGCGACAGCCAGGCCGATGATGGTCATGCCGGGCGCGTCGAGGAGGTCAATCTCAGCGGCGGAGACGAGGAACTCCCGCCGCAGGGCGGTCAGGATGGGGCGCAGGACACTGCGCTTATCCTTCAGCGTGGCCGCCCCGTAGATACGCATTTCGATGCTGCACGCGCCGATGATCAGGGCCATGCCTGGGCAACCTCGGGGCGGGTGAGGGGAATCGCCTCGCGCAGGACCAGCCGGTCGCCGTCGAGCTTATAGACCCCGGCGTGCTCCGCGTCCAGGATTGCCAGAGTATTGACATGGTCGGTGTTGCGCTTGTGCGGCTCGACGAACCAGCAGCCAGAGTTGAGCAAGTGTAGAGTCTCGCCGCTGGGCAGCGCGACGGACGCAAGGCCGGAGCGGTGGCTGTGGCCGAACACCAGGATCTCCGGGGCAACGAAGTCGGGGCCGGCCTCGGCGGCCATGAGGCGCAGCAGCCAGTGGGCCGAGTCGGCGAAGCGTTCGACGTCTACCTCCGGCGTGCCGCGCTCGCGCATTGAGCTGGAAGAGCGGAGGAGGTCGCGGATGCGCGCCAGCAGGGTCCAACCCCACCACGTCTTCCAGCCCTGCACCTGCTGCCAGTAGGCCTGCAAGCGGTCAGGGGTGCGGTCACCCAGGGAGCCAGCGTAGACCATCTCGTAGAAGATGCTGATGCCGCGCTCAAGGTCCTCGCGGGTCAGGGTTGACAGGCCGACGCCCTCTAGCCGCTTGAGAATCAGCATGGGGAAACTGGCAAACAGGTCGCCGCCCTTGAGAGTCGCCAGATGATGACCGTGGTGAAATACGACCCGTCGCCCGCCAACGGTACGCACGTAGTCGGGGTACTTGACCACGAAACGGTCGCGGACCTGTGGCCCCACCAGGCCGACCAGGAATGAGTCGGTATAGGTGTAGTCGGGGCGGTAGCGGCGCGGCGGCTGCTCGCCACGCCGGAGATACGCGGTCTGGTCTTGCTCGATATGCTGAATCAGAAGGTGATAGTCGTGGTTACCCGGTACGTAGGTGATGCGCTCGACAGGCAGCGACGACAACCGCGCCAGAAAGGGGGCAGCCTCGCGGCGCGCGAGGGCGAAGGGCGCGCCCCACATCTCCCAGATATCCCCCAGTAGGACGATCTCATCGAGGGGGCCGAGCTGTTCCAGGGCGCGGAACAGATAGGCCAGGGTGGCGGCGGCCGGCGCGCGGCGTGTCACGTCATGGGTGGTCGCGCCCAGAGTGGCCATGTCTTCACCGAAGTGGGTATCGCTGATGACAACAACAGGCTTCTGGGGGCGGGACGATGCCAGGTCAAACATGCATTTCTCCAACCATCAGCCGCAAGGCTGGCCGACCTAACTATCCTTGAGCCAGCGAATGGCGTCGAAATTGACCTCGCGGCGTGCGGCATCCGGCTCGCCAGTCTGGTCCGTGAGGCGGATGCTCGCGCCCTCGGCTGGAAAGGGGTACACGCCGAGGGACACCCACTCGTCGAAGTAGCGGCTCTGATCGACGGAGACGCTGGTCTGGCCCTCCTCGTGGCTGATGAGATACTGGGCGTTGAGGGTGGTGGCGCGGACGCCAGGGATGAACGCCTGTACCTCGTAGCGGCCAGGCGCGCCCAGGCGCGGTCGCCATTCTCCCCACTCCGTCAGGCGCGGGCTGGCGTAGGTGTACAGGGAGGAGCCGTTCCAGCCGTACATGGACGGGTACCAGTGCGGGGTGTCGGAGCGAATGAAGGTACCGAAAAGCTGCTCGCTCGGCTCACTGTCGACGATAATGCCCGGCGCCTGGAACTGGGGGGGGCGGTGCTGCCGCGTGAACGGGATAGTCGGGAAATAGCACGCCAGCACCCGAGCGCGGTCGCTCACGAATGGCTGCCAGTTGTCGGGCGGCAGGTCGCACTGGC
Organism: Anaerolineae bacterium; assembly: GCA_034431435.1. Classification (GTDB taxonomy): domain Bacteria; phylum Chloroflexota; class Anaerolineae; order Epilineales; family JAHCIE01; genus JAHCIE01. The sequence continues at coordinate 26,877 of DAOUDG010000109.1, forward strand.
GCACCTCGTAGTGCAGGTGGGCGGGCCAGATGTTGTTCGCGCCCTTGCCGATGCTCCCGATGGGCTGGCCGCGCTCGACGGTTTGCCCCACCTCGACCAGCCGCTCCTTGAGGTGGGCGTACTGGGTCCACAAGGTCGCGCCGTTGGGTAGAGTGTGCTGAATCAGGACGATGTTGCCCCAGGATGGCGTGTAGTAACCGGATGCGACGACCGTACCGTTGGCTGTGGCGTATACGGGCAGACCCAGGTCGGCGTCGCCTGGGCCGGGGCCGTTCCAGTCATCGCCGGTATGCCAGGCGCGAAAGGTGCGATAGTAGTCATCGTCGGCGAGGCCGACGGCCGAGTAGTAGCCTGGCGGCGGTTCGATGGCGTCGCGCGGCCCGACCGGGAAGTCGAAGCCGTCGACCACCGTGATTGGCGCGGCGACTTCGACGGCGTCGGTTGCGCTGGGGCCGGCGATGGCGAAGCCGCCAATCAATGATGGCGCGGCGCCCATGACCGCCGGTCCCGCGAGGGTCGTGTCACGGACGCCGAAGCGCAGGCCCGGCTCGGCGCGAGCGAGCCGCAGCAGGGCGGCCTCGATCTCGTCGGCCTCGGGGCCGCCGCCCTGTCCCGCCCAGGTGAAGCCCGACAGATACAGGGGCTTGTCGCTCACAGGTGGGAAGGCGGCCAGCGCGGCCTGGATGCGGTCAACCTGGTCGGGGAGGACATTGGCCGGAATAGGGCCGCTGGTCTCAGGCAGGGCGGGCCAGAGGGCAACGCCGTCGAAGGGGGCGGCCGAGTTGGTCGCCGTACGCACGGCCTCCCAGGCGGTCGAGCCGATGCCGAAAGTCAGGGTCTGGGCGAGGTAAGCGGGGCCATCGTCCGCCACCACCATCGCACCCGCTGCCAGAACGATCTGCCGCGCCTGACCCTCGGCCTTGATCTCTTCATAGACCAGGGCCAGGGCGCGCGCGAAGGCGGCCGGGGAAAGGGCAGGTTTACCCGACGCATCGCGCCGATTGGGGCCGGGCAAGACCTCAAAGGTGGGAATGCGGTCGCGGTAGCGCGCGATGACGCTGGCGGCGTTGGCCACGTATTGGGTGTACCACTTCGCGCTGCCAACGTCGCCCCCCGCCAGGTCTGCCTCCAGGACTCCATACAGGGGCAATTGGGCGTCGGCGAGGGGTTCGACTATGCTGTCGTAGGCGGCCTGCCAGCCGCGATTGTGTGGGGAGCGCCACGGCCCAAGCTCAAAGGCAACACGGATGGAACCGAGGAGGGGGGATGATGACATAAAAAGGCTCGCGGTAAGGATGATGGGGCTCAGCGGCTCAGAAAGATGACCAACTGCGTCACAACTAATTCGAACGCAATTGTAGCACTCGGAGATACGGGCACAAAACCAGCGTGGGAGGTTTGCATGGCGGGGCACAAGAAGCCGAGGGTGGTCGTTGTCGGCGCGGGCTTTGGCGGGCTGCGCGTGGCGAAGGGGCTGCGCGGCAAAGGCTTCGCGGTCGTCGTCGTTGACCAGCACAACTACCACACGTTCATGCCGCTCCTGTATCAGGTGGCTACGGCGGCCCTTGAGCCGGAGCAGATTATCTACCCCGTGCGGGGAATCTTCGACACGCGCAGCATCCGCTTCCTGATGGCGCGAGTGGACTCGGTAGACCTGGCGGCGAAGACGCTCCAGACGACACGGGGGATTCTTGACTACGACTATCTCGTACTGGCCGCGGGCAGTGTCACCAATTTCTTTGGCCAGAAGGAGATCGAGGCGGTCGCCCACGGCCTGAAGGACTTGTGGGAGGCGGAGACGCTGCGCAATCACGTACTGACTGCGTTCGAGCGGGCCAGCGCCGAGCCGGACATGGCAAAGCGCGATGCGCTGCTGACGTTCACCATCGTGGGCGGCGGACCGACGGGCGTCGAGCTGGCCGGAGCCTTGTCGGAGCTGATCTACGATGATCTGGCGGAGGACTACCCCTACCTGGATTTCAACCGCGTCAAGGTCATCCTGCTTGAGGCTTCCTCATCCTTGCTGCTGGCCTTCGAGCCGTCGCTCCGCGAGGCGACTCTGCGCCGCCTGGGCCAGATGGGCGTCGAAGTGCGGCTCAATGCGGCAGTAGCGACAGCGACGCCGGAGGCAGTGGCCCTCAAGGATGGAACATCGATTCCCAGCCACACCCTGATTTGGGCGGCGGGCGTGCGCGCGGCGGATCTGGCGGGGCAGCTGGGCGTGCCCCAGGCGCGCGGGGGCCGGGTTCCTGTCCTACCGACGCTGCAACTGTCCAACGCGCCCGATGTCTTCGTCATCGGCGACATGGCCTACTTTGAGCAGGACGGTCAGGCGTTGCCGCAGGTGGCGCCGGTGGCGATTCAGCAGGGCGATCTGGTGGCGGCTAACCTTGAGCGTCTGGCGCGCGGTGAGACGCTCGAGCGCTTCGTCTACAAAGACAAGGGCAGCATGGCGACGATTGGGCGTAACGCGGCGGTGGCGCAGGTAGCGGGGCTTGAGCTGACGGGCTTTCCCGCCTGGGCCGCCTGGTTGGGGGTCCACCTGGTGCAGTTGATTGGCTTCCGCAACCGCGTCATGGTGCTCATCAACTGGGGCTATAACTACATCCTGGGCAAGCGCGGCGTGCGGCTGATCACGACACCGGAGACGGCTGAGGCTACGGGGCGCACGCAGGTGGGTAGCCTGACCGCCCTGGAGCAGCGCGAGCTACCTGTCAACGGCCGCGAGGCGTCGGTGATGGTGGACGTGCGTTAGGCGTACCGGTTGGGGGTGGGAACGAGCCGAGGCCGACGCGCCAGCGTCGGCCTCACTTGTCGGAGGAGTGTCGGGTTGGGCGACGACCGCCCAGGTGTAGCCGAGGCTACATGGCTACATTGACGCCGAACAGACCCAGCGCCCAGGTGATCAGCCAGCCAACCACGCCGATGGCGATGGCGGCGACGATGGCGCCGTTGAACCCGTTGACCTTCAAGCCGGGTAGGATAGCGCCCGCGAACATGAGCACGAGCGCGGCAACGATGATGCTGATAATCGCGCCGAGAATGCCCGTCATGGCGCCCAGGCCGAACAGGCTTAGCAGCCAGACGGCGACGGCGCTGATGGCGGCAATGACCAGAGCGGCAATCGCAGCCGCCCCGAAACCGCGTACCTCGAGGCCGATATTCATGCGAGCGACAAGCCAGATGACAAGAGCGGCGACGATAAGCCAGATGATGAAGCTGAAGATGGGACCCATGGTGATCCTCCTTAATGGGATCTCCGCCAGACTGAACGATTCGCGACACCCTCCTGGAACCATTATACCACTATCTGGCAGGTCGTCCACCATGGATTTTCTGCACTTTGACCGGGTTGGGCCTCGATGCTAGGATTTCGGGCATGTTCAACTGGATTGACCTGCTCGTCGTCGTGATTGTCGCCTTCTATCTGTGGCGGGGTTGGCGTGAAGGCCTCATCCGCGTCGGGGTGGACGTGGTCGGCCTGGCCCTCATCGCCTGGGCGGGCTTGCGTTTCTATCGCCCGCTCGGCGAGTGGCTGGCGGCGACGTCCGAGATTCCGCCGTCCTTCAGCGCGGCCTTCGGCTTTCTGGTGGCGGGCATTGTCGCGGCCAGTCTCTGGTGGGTTCTGGCGTCCCTGGCCTTCGGTCGCCTGCCCGCCAGTGTCCACCACAATTGGGCGGTGCGCCTCCTGGGTCTCATTCCTGGAGTGGTGGCGGGGCTGCTGGTGGCTGCCCTGGTCGTGAGCTTTCTGAGCCTGTCCCCCTTTGGCATCAACACAGCGGCGCGGGTCGACGCCTCGGCCCTGGGCGAGCGGCTGGTTAGCTGGACGACGGGCTTCGAGCGACAACTCCAGCCGGTGTTCGGCGACGCCATTGCTGAGACCCTCAACTTCATGACGGTGCGGCCCGAGTCTGACGAATTCGTCGCGTTGCCTTATCGGGTCGCGGATCCCCGTGCCGCGCCGAATCTAGAAGAGAAGATGCTCGCGCTGGTGAACCAGGAGCGCGCGACGGCCGGCCTCGCGCCCCTGGTGATGGACGAGCGGCTGCGCGTCGTGGCCCGCGACCACGCGCGGGACATGTTCCAGCGTGGCTATTTCTCCCACTATACGCCGGAACAGACCTCACCCTTCGACCGTCTCAAGGCGGCGGGCATTGGTTTCCTGGCGGCGGGTGAGAACCTGGCCCTCGCGCCGAGCCTCGACATGGCCCATCGCGGCCTGATGAATAGTCCGGGCCACCGCGCCAACATCCTGTCGCCGTCGTTCCGCCGTGTCGGCATCGGGGCGATGGATGGCGGTCTGCGGGGTCTCATGTTCAGCCAGGAGTTCTCCAACTGAGCCGAAGCCGAGTATAATCGACGGCCATGGCAGGCGCGACTGATGGCTGACGGCTACGCCTTGTACGATCCCATCTGGACCGACTATACACGGGGTCAACCCGCATGTGATAGCGATGGACCAGACGCTGCTGCTCGCGCGGCCCTACGAGAACGATGGGCAGGTCCCGACGCTACCCGGTACGATCCGCCCATCATCATCATGTGGGGAGACAAGCTGATGAAGCCGGGCGTGGGTGAGATTCTGGCGTCACGCTACTACTTCGCCACCAGCCTGGGCGACAGCAAGCTGCACGCCTATCTGCGAAACGATATCCCGCTGGCCCCAGGCATGCCCTGAGGCTAGCTGACCCCAGTCGAGCAGGAGTCGCACGTCGCGTGGAAATGACCGCCGTGGGTGATGCCCGCTACTACCTTGCCCAGGCGACCGCCGCCGCCACCCCCGAGGCGCAGTTGGCGGCAGCCCTCGTGGCGGTCGAGACGCTGTTGCGCCAGGGCACGCCGCCAGATGGGCGCGATGTGGCCGCGCTCATCGCTGCCGCGCCGCCCGGCTGGCTCGACCGCCGCGACGCGGTACAGCTCACGCGCCTGGCGGGTGTTTCCGAGCGAGCCGTTGTGGCTGGCGACGTTGATGCGATGGACGCCGAGCAGGCCGTGCGGCTGGTTGGCGCGCTGCTCAACCGCGCCGCGCCCCGTTCGGTCGCGCCTATTGCCGCCCCGCCTCCAATCGCCTCCGATCATCCACCCGCTCCATTCACCGTGACCGAGGTTGCGCCCCCGCCACCAGCCGCGCCGCCTCGCGTAGCGGTGATGGGGCTGGTGCTCCGCGCGGGCCTGTGGATTACTCTGGCCGCCCTGCTGGTGAGCCTGGGCATGCTCATCATCCCCCTCGTTGGCCCCGCCTGGTCACGTTGGCTGGTATGGCTGGTGGCGGCGGGGGCGGTTGTCCTGGCGGTGCGCGACTTTCTGGCCGTGGCCAACACACGCCCTTTTTCCGCGGCGGCCGGCGCGCTGGTCATCGGCATGCTGGTTGGTGTCGGCTGGGCTGCCGCATCCGACCTGGGCTGGCTGCCGCCCCTCAGCTACGTGACAGGGGTGACGCCGGGTATGGAGGTGTCTCGCAGCGCGCCGCCGCCTCAGCCATCGGGCGTGGGGGTGCGCGTTGGGGGGCAGGCGTTGGTGGTGGGCACGTTGGGCAATGGTCTGCGGGTGCGAACTCAGCCCACGGTGGGCGCGCCAGAGATCACCCGGTTTCCCGACGGCACCACGGTGAGCATTCTCGATGGGCCTCGGCAGGCCGACGCCTTCGTGTGGTGGCGGGTGCGAGCTAACAGTGGGGTGGGGTGGGTGGCCGACGAATGGCTAGAACCTATCCGCTGATTGCCTCGCGCGGGATGGTCACATCCCGCGTCCCTATCTGTCGGCGTGCGGCAGATGTGACCATGCGCTGCGCGCATCGAGCCAGTTAGCGGCCGACAATGATGTAACGGTTGGCGCCGATGCGGCCAACCTGATACATGCGGCCACTCAGCAGCTGGTCTTCAACCTCCTGGCGGTCGAAGCGCGCCTGGAGACTGAAGACGTAGCCCGACGGGGTGTCCCACCAGGCCGTATCGTGATCTGCTTCCAGGATGAGGCCGGTGGTGCCGGCCTGGAGTTGGGCCAGTCGTTCGGTGAAGAAGCGCACCACACCTTTGGCCGACTCCTCGCGCACGGGCACGCCCCAGGCCTTCGCCAGCTCCTCCATGACCTTGCCCACTCGCTTCTCGTAGCCCACGGTCGGCGTAGCGAGCCACGCGGTGAGCTGGTCGAGCACGGCTTGCACCTCGACGCTTGGCTCGGCCTTGCGACCCCTCAGGCGATTCAGCCAGCCCATGCCGCGCCTGCCTCAGCCGTGCTGATCGCCTCGATGATGCCCGCCAGCAACGCAGCGCGGGGGGCCATGGAGGAGAGCAGGACATGCTCATCGTGGCCGTGAGCGCCCGCGCCGACGACGCCCAGGCCGTCCAGGGTCGGCACGCCGATTGCGGAGGTGAAGTTGCCATCGCTGCCGCCGCCGCTGCCGCTCTCGGCCACCGCAATGCCCAGCTCTGCGCCGACGCGCTGCGCGACTCGGTACAGGGCGGCGGTGCCCGTCGTGCGTTCCATCGGTGGGCGGTTCAGGCCACCGCTAATCTCCAGGCGGGTGTCCTTGTTGTGGGGTTGACGGCTCAGGATGGCGTGGCTGAGGCGTTCGGCCTCGGCGTGACTTGTCACGCGGACGTCGACATCGGCGGCGGCCTCGGCGGCGACGACGTTGGCGCGGGTGCCGCCGTGAATGACGCCGACGTTGACTGTCGTGCCGCGTGGGACATCGGCCAGGGCGTACAGGTCGACGATCTGGCGAGCGAGTTCCTCGATGGCGCTGGCGCCTTGCTCGGCAACCCAGCCGCTGTGGGCGGGCTTGCCGACAACCCTGACCTGGAAGCGGCCGACGCCTTTGCGGCTGGTCTTGAGGGCGGCATTGGGGGGTTGGGCGGGTTCGACGACGAGGGCAGCGCGAGAGCGGCGGGCCTCGGCCTCGATGAGGGCGCGGCTGGTCAGGCTACCGACCTCCTCATCGCTGTTGACCAGGAGAGTCACGGGGCCGCGCAGGCGGCCCAACTCGCGTAGGGCGTGGATGGCATACAGGCTCAGGACGAGGCCACCCTTCATGTCGAAGACGCCGGGGCCGTGGAGACGGTCGTCGACGGCATAGACGGGCATGCTGGCGAGGGTGCCCAGGGGCCAGACGGTGTCGTAGTGGGCGAGAATGAGGGCCGGGCGGTCACCACTACCCCAGCGGGCGATGAGGTGGTCGCCGCGCACGTTCTGGGCGACGCGCTCGACATGAGCGCCGTGGGACACGAAAACGCCAGCCAGGTAGGTCGCCAGTCGGTCGCAAGCGGCCTTCTCATCGGCGGTGTGGGCGGTGGGTGATTCTTGCTCGGCGAGATCGCGCAACAGATTGACCATCGCCTCGCTGTGGCGGGCCGTGAAGTCGAGCAACTCAGACATCCGTCCTCCCGGTGTCAGATGCAGGGGCAAGTGTAGCGCGGGGGGGAGCCGGTTGCAAGTTGAAAGCTGAGACCCGGGGCCATGCCGCGCTCCGGGTCTCAATCTTCAACCTGCAACCGGCTCCCCTCAATTCATTGCGGGTAAGCGTCGAAGCCTTTCTTGTCGTCGGAGGTCTTTGGCTTGGGCGTGTTCTTGACCTGCTCCTTGAGCGCGGCCAGTTCGTCTTCCACGCCCGCGTTGGCTTCAAGTTCCTCGAACTGGGCATCGAGGCTGCCCTTCTGAACCTCCTCCATCGCCTCGGCCTTCGCTTCCTGGCTGCGTACCTGATCCTCCAACTGGGATAGGGGCGAGGTGGGATCGAAACCGTCGATCTTCTGCCCCGCTTCGGCGGCTTTCTGTTGGGCCTGAGCGCGGCGGGCGCGGGCAATCAGTTCGTCGCGGCGGCGGCTGGCCTCGTCGTGCTTGCGCTCCAGTTCGGCCAGGTCGGCCTTGAGACGGTTCACCAATTCTTGCTGCGTCTTCAACTGCTCGGTATAGGCAGCGACGCTCTTCTGATACTCGGCCTTGTTGCGCAAGGCCTGGCGGGCCAGGTCATCGTTGCCGGCCTGAACAGCGGCGCGGGCCCTGGCGTCCGCCTCGTCGCGCAAGGCTGTGGCGCGCTGGAGATCGGCCTCGATGGCGCGCTGCTGGGCGACCAACTCAGCGACCTGGGCGCGGACATCGGTGAGGGCGGCCTCCATGTCGCGCAGAATCTGATCCAGCATCTTGGCGGGGTCTTCGGCGCGGTTCAGCAGGTCGTTGATGTTGGCGCGCAGCAACAGATTCATGCGGTCAAAGATGCCCATGCAGGAACCTCCTGGGGTGATGCGTGGAGCGTAAACTACGCTGGAAGTTGTTCAGCCCTCAGCTGGCACAAAGGCATGCAAGGGAGGCCCACACATCTCGCTTCGCGCCTGTGTGACCTTTGTGTTGGTCCACAACAAGGCTACGCGCGACGATGATAGGCCTCTTCTCGCGTATCACGTAGCGTCCGGCTTGCCGGGGAAGACCTCAAGCTCGTACTTACCGACGCGCTCGCCGTTGAAGGCGAAACGCTGGTTGTCGGGCCAGCGTTCCGCCCAGAGCAGGCTATCCTCGCGACCGCTGAGGCGGCGGTAGTCGATGAGCAGGCCGCGCCGCGCGCCGCCCATGCCCTCGATACTGGCCTCGGCGATGCCACGCCCGCGCAGGGTATAGCCCTGGTCCGCGCCCCAGTCGGCAGTATCGAATAGAGTGTCGGGGACGGCGCGGGGGGTGAGCCAGAAGCCGTCAAGGCCGCCGTTGAGGACGAGGAGCCAGCGCTCCTGGCCGCCGCCGCGCAGTTGATAGCGGTCGAAGACTGTGCCCCGGTCGTCGAAGTGCAGGCGGCCAGTGATCGAGTAGTCGACGCCGTTGGCCGACACCGCGTCGTTGAGCTTCATGTCGCCGATACTGGCGCGGGGAGTGATGGATGGGGCGTCGGCGGCGAGGACCTCGCGTGCGCTCTTGAGGCGCGCGTCACCCAGGACGGCCTCGTTGCGGCGGTCAACCATGACGCGAAGCTGAGCCAGGTCGTCGGTGAGGTCTTCGGGGTGGCCGCGCAGTACGCCGTCGGTGGCCTTGTCTAGCTCGTCAGCCTTCGCCATCAGGCCCCGGTCGATGCTCTGGAGGGTCTGGAAGGTCGTCTCGGTCATGGAGGGCGGTACGCCCTGGTCGTAGCTGGGGTGACGCAACTGGTCTTCCAGGCTCTCCATCTCAGCGAGAAGAGGCTTGGAGACCGAGCCGTCGGCCTTGAGGCGCTCGCTAGAGCGCGACAGGCGGTCGGCGACGTAGGTGCGGGCGCGACGCTCCTCATCACGCCACGCCCACTGCTGCTCCATCGTTGCCGTCTCGACGGCGGCGGCCTTGCCCTGGCTGTTGAGGAGCAGGCCGCTCATCACCAGACCGATGACGACAATCGCCGCCGGTATCAGGCATAGCAGTGCGCCGCCGGCGGTTGGCGAGGCAACGGCCAGCCAGCCGACGGTGCCGACGCCCAGAATGGCGGCAGCGATGATGAGGAGATTGCCGGTCATTCCCGACTGACTCTGCATGCGACCCTCCGCACGTGTATTAGCTCCAGCCGCTACTGGCGCCGCCGCCGCCGCCGCCACCACCACCCCAGCCGCCACCACCGCTAGACCAGCCGCCGCCACCGCCGCCACCGCCGCCCCAACCGCCACTCGCCAGGGAGCGCGAGGCGCGGTCGAGCATGTCGGCGAGACCTCCGCTCACCTGGTCGGGGGTGGCCGGCATGGTGCTGCCCCCCTGACCTGATGGGCTGTCGCCCCCACCACTGCCGGCGATGATAATCGGGCCGCCGTGGCGGCCGGGGTAGCCCCAGCCACCACCGGGGAAGATGACGGGGCCGCCCGTTGGCATGGGGAAGCCCTGCGGGATGCCCATGCCCTTGTACCACTCTGGCATGGGCGTGCCGACCTGGGCGAACTTGCGTACCCACGTCTGGTCGATACCCATGGCGACGGCGTAGGGTAGATAGGCCTGGAAGACTTGCTTGGCGCGCTCGACTGGCTCGTACTGCTCGATGTTGGCCAGGTAGTCGCGGAAGGCGCGCCACACCACCGTCTGGCGCACACCCTCGACAGTGCGCTTGGGCATGGCCGAGGCGGCCGCCATCATGATCCCGCCGATGATGAACAGCGACAGGCCGGGCAGGAAGGCCAGCGCCCCCGCGAACAGGCCGACGCACATGCCGAGGAAGCCGACGACGAAGCCCAGGCCCATCAGCACGCCGCCCCAGCGACGGTAACGCTGGCGAACCTGCTCAGGGTTGGCGACGAAGAGGCGCTGGCGAGCAACCTCATCGTAGAGGTCGGATTGCCAGGCGGGCATGCCAGAGTAGAAGCGGCCCTTTAGCTCCGACATCTTGAACTCGTCGCTTTCGCCGAACAAGGCGTTCATCAGCGTCTTCTCGTAGGGCAGCAGGCTGTCGATGGCCTTGCGGTCCTCGATCTTGAACTTGAAGTCGAGATCGGAGCCGACGAGCTTGTCGTTGCGGGTCTCCTCAATGTTGAGGACGTTGCGGTTGGCCAGGTCCACCAGGGTAGAGACCACGTCCTGGGGCGCGGCCTGCTCGTCCAGCAGTGTGCCGACGACGGCGGGGCGCAGGTCCGAGGGTGGCTCGCGCACGATCTTGACCTCGCTGGCGGCGGTGGTCTGAGGGTCGCGGCCGCGGCTGTAGTAGGCCAGCAGCAGGCCCAGGCCGCCGCCAACGATAATCAGGCCGCCCAGGACGATGCCGGCGAGGTTGATGCTCGCTGCCCGGTCGGCCGCGTACTCGGCGGCCAGCTCCGACTGCTCGACCTGTGATTGCCAGGCGGGTGGGCGGGCATTGACGATCCCGTGGGGGAACTGGACGCGGGTCTCGAATTGCGCGCTCGAAGGCAGGTTGCGGACGTTGTACTCGATGGTCTGCCCGTTGCGGACGGTCCCCTGGATGGAGGTGCGGCCGTCAACACTGCCCTCGGCGCGAATCTGGGACGAATCGACCGCCTCGGGTAGGGTTACGGTTACCCGGCTGTTCTCAATGGGGCCGACACGCCCGCTGCGGAGGGCCGTCCAGTAGAACTGGTCGCCGGCGTCGGCAATGCGCAGGGCGTCGTTGAGGCGGTACTTGATGATAAAGGTCTTCTGGCCCGCCGTCGGCTGGAAGTTGAGGGTGATGCGCATCACCGAGTCGCCGTTGGCCGCGCGTTCGCGGGTGGCGGTGAAAGTGCCGGGGTCGCCACTACTGGAACTGCGGTACGGTTGGCCGCCCGGCTCGCTGACGGAGACATCGGTGATGCTGCCGACGTTGACGAGCGGGATGTCGGTGAAGCCGCGCTTACGGGATGTGCCCTTGAAGTCGACGGTCTGGGTCTCGGTGGTCAGCACCGAGCCGTCCTTCTGGATCTGGAAGTCCATGTCGTAGCGGGGGTAGGTGACGATGTCACCCTGGGCGTAGCCGACGCCCACGAGGAAGACGGCCAGCAGGGCAGCCAACGCCAGCGCAACGGGGAGCCTGAACCGCTTGAAGTGGAACATACAACCTGCCATTCGTTTCTAGGCCAGGCATGGTTCGGGGGCTATGTCTGACCTGGCTTACCACTATCCATTATAGCATACGTCGCAAGTGGCGGTGCGTTGCAGATTTCGGGCCGCGACTCTGCCTGGTGTGCGGGGGCTGCGCTCCCGCGGCGGCCGCATGGCTGCCACACGCCAGGCCACTGCTCCGCCCCCGAATCGATGTGAGCGTCCGGACGGCCAGAAGAAGCGCATGCCGGGCGCAAACGGTGTATAATTCGCGGGCGAAGACAGAAGTGGGCACGAAAACCTACCCTTGCGTTTGAAGGAGAAAGACATGGCTGCTCCCGTGTCATCCATCGCGGCAATGGGCGAGTCTGACGACCTGGGGCAGACAGCGTTTCCCCTGGGCCTGACCTTCGACGACGTGCTGCTGGTCCCCCGACGATCGAGCATCCGCTCGCGGGGCGATGTCAGCACGGCGACGCCCCTGACGCGGCGTATCACCCTCAATATCCCCATTGTGAGCGCCAATATGGACACCGTCACCGAGTCGGCGATGGCGATTGCCCTGGCGCGGGCGGGCGGCATCGGCATCATTCACCGCTTCAATATGCCAGATCGCCAGGCGGCGGAGGTGGCGAAGGTCAAGCGGGCCGAGAGCTACGTCGTCGAGAGTCCCTACACCATCGGCACGGAGGCGACGGTCGCCGAGGCGCGGGCGCTCATGCGCATGTGGGATACCGGCGGTCTGCTGGTCATGGATGGTGAGGCGCTCGTTGGCATCCTGACCGAGCGCGACTTGCTCTTCGAGGACGACCCACAGCGATCGATCGCCGAGGTGATGACACCTCGCGCGCAACTCATCGTCGCACCTCCCAAGACGTCGGTGGACGAGGCGAAGGCGATCCTGCATCGCCACAAGATCGAGAAGCTGCCCCTGCTCGATGAGCAGGGCAAGCTGCACGGGGTCATCACATCCAAGGACATCGTACAGCGGCAGCAGCACCCACTGGCGACGAAGGATCGCAAGGGACGGTTACGGGTTGGGGCGGCGGTGGGCGTGCGGCCCGGCTATATGGCGCGGGCCGAGGCGCTGCTCAAGGCGGGGGTGGATGTTATCGTGGTTGACATCGCCCACGGCCACTCGGAGAATGCCATCGACGCTACGCGCGCGCTACGGCGCGAGTTGGGCTCGGCGGTGGAGATCATCGCCGGCAACGTGGCGACGGCCGAGGGAGTGGAGGACCTGGTCGAGGCGGGGGCGGACGCCGTGAAAGTGGGGGTTGGTCCCGGCTCCATCTGCATCACGCGCATCGTGACGGGCTTCGGCGTGCCGCAACTGTCGGCGATCCTCGAGTGCGCCGCGGCTGGGCGACGGCTGGGCGTGCCGATCATCGCCGACGGTGGCATCCGAGCGTCGGGCGATCTGGTAAAGGCGCTGGCGGCCGGGGCGCAGACGGTGATGATTGGTAGCCTGCTGGCGGGGACGACAGAGAGTCCGGGCCTGACCATCATGCGCCGTGGGCGCAAGTACAAGGTCAGCCGGGGGATGGCGTCGCTGGCCGCCAACATCAGCCGCCAGGGGGTCGAGCCGGAGGACAAGCTGCCCGAGGAGGTGGACTGGCAGGCTGTGGTGGCGGAGGGCGTGGAGGCCGTTGTGCCGTACCGGGGCGATGTGGGCGAGGTACTGGGTCAGATGGTGGGGGGGCTGCGCTCAGGGCTGAGCTACGCTGGCGCGCGGAGCATCCGGGAATTGCAGGCCAACGCGCGCTTTGTGCGCATCACCCAGGCCGGAGTCAAGGAGAGCGGCCCTCACGACGTGGAGTTGACATAGGATATGACCAATATGCTGAGCCAGCTCACCCCCGATCTCGTTGTTCGCTCGGTGCAGGAGATTCCCCTTCAGCACCTGGCGGCGCGAGGTATACGCGGTCTGCTGTTCGACCTGGACAACACGCTGATGGAGCACCACGGCGATCACTTTGATCCCTTTGTCACGCTCTGGATCAAGGGAGCGCTGGCGCAGGGCTTCAAGGTCGCGATTGCCTCCAACAGCCCGCCGGAGCGCATCGTAACGCTGTCGGCGGAGCTGGGCGTGCCTGGCATTGCCAGGTCGGGCAAGCCGCGCCGCGGCGGCCTGCGGCAGGCGCTGGCCGTGCTGGACCTGCGCCCGGAGGAGGCCGCGATGGTGGGCGATCAGATCTTTACCGACGTGTGGGCGGGGCGGCGGCTGGGGCTGTACACGATCCTGGTCGATCGCTATGCCAGACACGAGCCGTGGTTCATCCAGGCCAAGCGGCCGGTAGAGCGGGTTGTGTTGCGCCGGCGTAGGGCGTAGCGCGTGGAGCGTGGATGTCCCGCTATCTATTCATCCTCAATCCGTGGGCGGGGCGCGGGACGGGCGCCAGGGTCATTCAGCGTGTCATGCAAGCGGCCACGGCCCAGGGTCTCGACTATCGCGTGACGCTCACAGCCCGGCCGCGCCATGCGCTGGAGCTGGCCCACGAGGCGGCCGACAGCTACGACATTGTGGTGGCGGTGGGTGGCGATGGCACAGTCCACGAGGTGGTCAATGGGCTGCTCGCCGCGTCAGGCGGCGGGGTGACGCGGCCGCTGGGCATCGTACCCATCGGGTCGGGGGATGACTTCGCCAACCATCTGCGGCTGCCCGCCCACTCCATCGAGAAGTGCGTCGAGCGCATCGCCCAGGGCGAGCCGGGCCTGGTGGATGTGGGGCGGGTGAACAGCGAGTATTTCGCCAACGAGGTGGGCCTGGCCTTCGAGGCCTACGTGACGGCGGAAAGCCGCAAGGTGACGGCTCCTGTGGGGCCGCTGATCTACCTGATCGCCATCTTCCGCTCGCTGGGGTCGTACAGGCTGCCCCGGCTGCGGTTGCACTGGGAGGGCGGTGAGGCCGAGCGCGAGATGCTGATGGTGTCGGTCGCGAACGGTCACCGCGCGGGCGGGGGGATGCTCTTCGCCCCCGACGCCGACGCGCGCGATGGGTTGTTCGACGTGGTGATTGCCGATGCAATGGGGCGGGGGGAGATTCTGCGACTGTTGCCGAAGGTGTACCAGGGCAAGCACATCAGTGAAGACCCGGTGACGGTCGTGCGTACACCGTGGCTGACGGTGGATTCCAACAAGCCGCTGCCGGTGCAGGCCGATGGGGAGGTTCTGGCGCTGGATATGCGGCATCTGGAGTTTGAGTTGCTACCGCTGCGCGTGCCCGTGTTCAACTGAGTGGCGCCGCGCTCCCGGCGAGGGCGGTGGCGTGGACAATGCGAAGGACCAAGGGGGGCGTCCCCTTGGTCCTCGTCGTTTGTCAGCTCTTCACCCAACTGCGTGCCTGGGTGTGGGGCCAGGCGGGGTTAGGGCTGGATGCGGAGGACTTCGCCCGCGCCAGGCAAGATGCTCATATTGGTGACGTACAGCGCGCCGTCGGGGCCGACGGTCACGCCGCCGGGGGCGAGCAGGCCCTCGCTGGCGATCTCCGTGTGTGTGCCGTCGGGGGCGACCCGGATCAGAGCGCCGACCGGGAGGCCCTCTCCCCCAGCCAGCAGACCCTCCTTGGCGATTTCCAGCACATACAGCGAGCCGTCCTTGCCGAAGGCCACATCAACGATGTTGGTGAAGCCACTGGCGTAGACGGTGGGTGCGCCGCCGCCCGCCGGAACGCGGTAGACATTCGCGGCGCCAACGGGGAAGGGGAAGCCGGTCAGTTGCCCTACGTAGTACGCGCCGTCCGGCCCCATGACAACCGAGGTGGGCACGGCTTGCATGGGAATGGTCGCGCCGGGGGGCATGCCGAGGAAGGGCGGCGCCTCGACCAGCCGGTCGGGGAAGACGGCCAGGGTGGTTATGAGGCCCTTCGCGTCAATCTGAACGAGGTCATTACCGCCAGCATCGGCGACAATTTGCTTGTCCGGCACGGCCAGGACACTGTAGGGGTTGCTGTCGGGCGGCTGAGTACCGTCAGGGTTTGCGACGCCTTCGTAGGCGGCCACGTCGGCCGTGGCATTGAAGCCCTTGTAAGCACGGCCCTGGAGGAGCCGCCCCAGCCACTGCCCGTTCTGTCCGAGCTGGGCGCGCGCGGCAGGGTCGGCGCCCAGGCCGATGATGACGTTGATTTGCGCCTCGTTGAACAGTGACACGTCAACGGGACCGATCGCCCCGCTGCCGTCGGGAGAGGCGAGGGAAGGCAGGTCGGTCACGATGCGCTCCTGGATGCCGCGCCACAGGTCGATGCGGCTGAGCGAGCCAGACAGGCCCAGGCAGACCTGGCCCCCTTCGGGGCCGGGCACGCACATGTCGTTGCCACCCATGCCGGCCTCGGCGACGTAGAGCAGGCCACTCGGGCCGAAGTCGAGGCCACGGGGATTATTGAGGCCGCGGGCAACCACGGTCATCTTGCCCTCGTCGGCGAGGGCCGTTGGGGCGAGGGCGACGAGCATGACGAGCAACAGTGCAAGCGCAGACCACATCCATCGTTGGCGCACGGTCATCGATGCCTCCTGGGTGAATCTTCGGTTATCGCCGCGAGAGCGCTAGGGGGGGTACAGACCAGTATACCACGAATTGGGACGCGCTGTCAATGGGTCTGGATGTCGGTTTAGGTCGCCATTTGGTGACACGACCGATGCGTGATGGGTGCGCGGCGGCGTGCCCACCGGAGATGGTCGAACTTCCTCAGTCGGCGAGGAGTCGCATCATCTCGGCGAGTTGTTCGAGGTTGCGGCACTCGTCGAGGACATCGGTCTCGGTGGCGTAGACGTCGATGATGCTGTCGCCGCTGCCCCAACCCCAGCGCGACTCGGGGTTGAGCCAGATGACACGCCTGACCTGCCGGTGGATGGTGGCCAGGGCGTCGAGCTGCGGGTCGTAGAAGTTACTGCGGCCGTCGCCCAGGATGATGACGACGGTGCGTGTGGTGAGGGCGTCGGGGTAGTTGTCGAGAAAGAGGCGGAAGGCGCGCCCGAAGTCGCTGTGCGACCAGTACTGGATGTTGGCCTCGGAGGTCGCCATCTGGACGGCCTCGTCGAGGGAGTGGGACTTGAAGAATGCTGTTACCTCGGTCAGGTCACTGATGAAGACGAAGGAGCGCACCCGACCTCGCTGGTGCTGCAAGCTGTAGAGCAACTGGAGCATGAAGCGCGAAGCGTTGCGCACCGACGATGACACATCGCACAGGACGACGATGCGCAGGCGGTTGCGGCGTGGCTGCTTGAACCATAACTCCATGGGCACGCCATTGGTGCTCATGCTGGCGCGCATGGTGCGGCTGAAGTCGAGGCGTCGGGTCCCGCCCGGCTTGCGCCGCCGCGACATATCCTGGCTGAGCTTCTTGGCCAGCTGTTGGACGACGCCATACATGGCGCGCACTTCGTCGGGCGTGAACTGGGAGAAGTCCTTCTGGGTGAGGGCCGGGCCGCTGGGCGGGACGCCCTCGACGTTGGGGCCTTCGCCGCCGCTGCCGCCCTGGTTCTGCCGGTCACGCTCACGCTGCTCGGCGGCCTCGGCGGCCACCCAGCGCGGGAACAGCTCATCGACCTCGCGGATGCGCTGGCGCAGCAGGCGGGCCAACTCTCGCTCGCCCAGCTTGTCCAGCGCATCCGCCATCTTCATCATCTCCTGGCGCGCCTGCTCCCACCCCATTTGCTCGAGCATCTGCCAGGCGGACATAGCGCTGCCCTGGCCGCGACCACCGCGACCGGGCGTCTGACTGCGTTGACCTTGCTGACCGGGCTGGCCTTGTTGACCCAGTTGCCCTTGTTGACCCGGCTGCCCTGACTGGCCCGTGCGTGGGTCGCCGAGCAGGCCCAGCATCGCCATCAGGGCCATGACGGCGGACATGTCGCCCTTGAGCACGGCCTGGGAGAGCTGACCGGGCGGGCGCTTCCCCTGGCGGGCCATTTCTTCGAGGGCCATGCGCAGGGCTGTTTCCAGGTCCATGTCCTGCTGCCAGAGAGGGTTGCCCTGGCCTTGTCCCTGCCCCTGCCCCTGGCCGCCCTGGGGGTCCTGGCCGTCGCCGCCGAAGAACTGGTCGAAGAGCGGGTCGAAGGTGGGGATGTCGTCGGTACGCTTGACCAGGGTGGCGCGCAGGGCAGACTTGAGGGCGGCGCGGTCGTTGAGGCCGACGGTGTGAGCGCCCTGCATCGCGTCGAGGGCTTCACTGCTGGAGACGCGCAGGCCAGCGGCGCGCAGGGTCTGTACGAAGCGAACCAGAACCTCGTCCACGCAGGGCCTCCTCTCAGTTACCCCGATAGGGACGGTCGTCGCCACGGCCCAGCATGCGCCGCTGGAGGCGGCGGCTGATGTCGGGGACAGCGCCGCGCAGGCGGGCGGCGTCATCCTCGTATTTCACGAGGACGCCCAGGGTGCGTTCGATCTCCTCGGGGCCGAGAACGGTGACGTTGAGGAGGGCGAGGGAGCGCGCCCAGTCGATGGTCTCCGAGACCCCGGGTACCTTCTTCAGGGCCAGTCGGCGGGCCTCCTGGACGAAGGCCACGACCTGCGCGGCGAGCTGGTCGGAGGCTTCGGGGACGCGGACGCGCACGACACGCAGCTCCTCTTCGAGGGTGGGGAAGTTGATGAACAGGTGCAGGCAACGGCGCTTGAGGGCGTCGGACAGGTCGCGAGCCTGGTTGGAGGTGAGGACGACCCAGGGCTGCTGGCGGGCAGTGATTGTTCCTAGCTCCGGGACACTGACCTGGTAATCGCTGAGGATCTCCAGTAGGAACGCCTCGAACTCGGGGTCGCTCTTGTCAACCTCGTCGATGAGGAGGACGGGCTGCCGCTCAGCGAGGAGGGCGCGCAGCAGAGGGCGCGGCAGGAGGAAGCGCTCCGAGAAGAAGAAATCCTCCTCGTCGGCGATGCGGTGGAAGGCCTCGTGCAGGGTTTCGGTGTCGCTCAGGGTCTGGCTGACGCGATCGCGCAGGACCTGCGCGTAGAGCATCTGCTTGGCGTATTGCCACTCGTAAAGGGCCTTGGCTTCGTCGAGGCCCTCGTAGCATTGGAGGCGAATCAGCTCGGTGTCCAGCGCCTGGGCAAGCGCTTTGGCTAGCTCCGTCTTGCCGACGCCAGCGGGACCCTCGATGAGGAGGGGCTTACCGAGCCTATCGGCGAGGAATACGACGGTAGCCATCTCATCGCTACACAGATAACGCGCCTGGCGCAGACGTTCCTTGACGTCCGCCACTGACTCGAACATGCGAACTCCTTTACACTCGGGCGGGGAAGGCAGGGTGAGGGAGACCAGCGCACGCCGCGGCACGGGGGCGTGGCGCTGTAGGGTGATTATAGGCGGTAGGGGGGCAAGTTGCCAAACGGGGACGCCGCGAGCGTCGCTGCTCAGCTCTCACACGGTCACATAGACGGTGTCGCCCTCCACGGTGACCTCGTAGAGGCGGAGGCGGCGGTGGTCGGCCAGGGCCGCGCCCGTCAGCAGGTCGAACTCCCAGCCGTGCCACGGGCAGGCGAGGATCTCCCCGTCGCGGCCCCAGCGGAACTCGCCCGGCGGTGACGGCAGGGTCGTGCCGCCGACGCGCCCCAGGCACACGGGGGCTAGTTCATGCGGGCAAACGTTCAGCACCGCGACGAGCTTACCCTTGACGTTGAACAGCCCGATGGACCGGCCCTCCACCTCGACCAGCTTGCGCTGACCCGGCGCCACTTCGCCGACGCGGGCGACCGGCCAGCGGCGGCGGGTGCGATCACGCGGGGGCATGGGCGGCCTCCGGCAGGCGATACAGCTCGCGGGCGGTTTCGCTCAGGATGCGCGGGCGCAGCTCGGGGCGGAACGCGCCGCCGACGAAGTCGGGTGTGTCGCCATCCCAGTGGGGATAGTCGCTGGAGAACATGAGCATGTGGGCGGCGTCGAACATGTCCATCATAGCCGTGAAGTGCTCGTGCCGGTCCGGCTCCTCGATGGGCTGCGTCGTCAGGCGGATGTGCTCGGTGACAATCTCGCTGGGCGGTTGCGTCAGCCAGGGGGCGAGTTGTCGTAGCGCCTTCCAGTTCTTGTCGAAGCGCCACAGCAGCGGCGGCAGCCAGGATACACCACCCTCAATCATGACGAAGCGAAGGTCAGGAAACTTCTGGAACGCTCCCTCGCAGACGAGGGACACCAGGTGCGAGATGTAGCCGGTCACCAGGTCGGTGTGCCATTCCAGGTAGCTGGTTGGGTAGCCGGTGGTGGTCGGCGCGCCCGCCACGCCCACGCCCTCGGTGCCGGGGTGAATGGCGACGGGCAAGCCGTGCGCCACGGCGGCAGCGTAGATGGGATGGTAGAACCGCTGGCCGTAGGGCATACGCGCCCCGCTCGGCATGAACACCTGCACTACGCCAGGGTGATCGCCGAGGCGGTGAATCTCGCGGGCGGCCGCCTCCGGGTCGAGAGGCGAGACGTAGATGGCAGCCCGAAAGCGCGGGTCAACGGGCAGCCAGTCGTTGACGATGACATCGTTGATGGCCGCGCACGCCGCCGAGGCGTAATCCATGTCAGGCGTCAGGGCGATCTGCTGGTGGTCGATGACCAGGACGCCATACTCGATGTCGTAGACGTCGAAAAACAACCGCGACAGGAGTTGTGGATCGCTGGCGATGGCGTCGCCATCGTCGGTCACGGCATCGACGCGACGCACGCCATTGGGGTTCCAGTAACCCAGCGGCAGCGCGCCGCGGTTGCCGCTCCGCCAGCGGGTGCGCCACGGCTCGGCCAGAAAGTCGGCGACGCGATTGGCATCGACGACGGGATGGATATCGGTGTCGATGATAGGCAGCCTGGGCATGACGGTCTCCTGGCCTTACTCGATGGCTCCGGCGGCTTCGAGGAGCGCGATCACGTCGTCGGCCCGCGCGGCGCGGGCCAGGGTCAGGGCGGTCTGGCCGCCGCCCTGGCGGGCATTGACGTGCGCGCCGTGCATGAGCAGCAACTCGACCATCTCCGCCTGTCTATTCTGGGCCGCGCCGTGGAGGGGCGTGAAGTCGTCCGCCTGGGCGGCGTTGACGTCCGCCCCGTGGGCAATCAACCGCCGTGCGATGTCGATGCGGCGCTGGGCGACGGCTGAGTGGAGGGGTGCGACGCGCATGGGGTTGTGCGAAGCAAGGTTGACGTTCGCGCCGTGCGCCAGTAGCAGGTCGACGACCTCGGGTTGGCCGAAGAAGGCTGCCAGGCCCAGCGGCGTGAAACCGTCGTCGGCCACGGCGTCGAGCTGGGCGGGGTCAGCGTCAAGGATCGCTTCCACCCGCCGCTCGCGACCCACGGCGGAGGCCTCGAAAATGGTCAGATCATCGCGCTCAGCGGCCAGTCGCGCAGCGATGACTGGCTCCTGGTAATAGGCCGCCAGCAGCACGACCGACAGGCCGCTGGCTATCGTGGCTCGGGCCAGGTCTGGCTCGGCGGCCAGCATCTGCTCCACCTTGATGCGGTCGCCGGTCTTGATAGCTTCGAAGAACTCGTCGGCCTGAGTCATGGCTGTCGCTTCCTCCCGGCGTTGGCGACACACCCTGAAACCTGTGAACACGACCGTCGCCATAGTAGACTCTGGCCCTGGGCCTCAGGGGTCGGCGGCGCTGACCGCCGCGTTCCACATCTCCGCCAGCCACGCGCGCACTGCTGTGCTTTGGTCATCGCACACATACATGAGGCGGGACGCTATCTCATCGGCGAGTCGGGTGGACAGGTCCACCGTCGCCAGGAGCGCGCGCCACATGGCTGCACTGTCGTAGCCGGCGAAGGTTTCAGGTAACGCGGCGAGGGCCAGCGGGTCGGCCCAATCAGCCAGTCGACGCCCGCCTGGCCACGGTCGCCGTTCCTGGCTGACGGCGTGCCACGTCAGCAGGGTCAGCAGGTGCGAGCGGAGCGCGCCATTGAGCGTTGCCTGTGCCCGCCACAGATCATGGCGGGCAAGGTAGTGGGCGGCGCGGGCTGCCTCCAGCCATCCAGCGTGAACGACGTGGCAGAACTCACGAGACGTTGGCGGGCTGAGGGGTTGCGCTACCGGTAACTGGAGCGCCGCCGCCGACCGCTGCAGTTTGTCGGCGAGGACGCGCACCCCATCGCCCAGAACAGCCTGGTAAGGGGAGCTATCCACGATGTCCTGCACGGTCGCCACGTTTTCGGGCACGCCTGCGATCACAAAGTCGATCTTTGCTCCGTCACCGAACAGGACAAGCCACTCGGGATCGTGGCTCGTCGCTCCCAGGGTGGCGGCCCACACCTCGCTCAGGCCTACCAGCCAGTCTGCGCCAGATTGGTAGAACTCGGTCGCGATGGTGTAGAGAATCAGATCCAGGTCAGCCCAGGCATCCGGCGGCGGCTGCGCCCGCGCCCGCGAGCCCACGACCAGGATGGCGCGCAGGTCGGGGCGGGTCTCGGCCCAGGCTCTGATGCGCGTCTCCCAGCCCGCGTAGTCCGGCGCTTCCATCACGAGAGGTACAGGCGAGCCAACTTGCCGCGCCGCTACTATGCCGTCTTGAGGCGCTCGACCAGGTCTATGTATTGCTGCTTGGCGGCATCGCTCTTGACACCCTTCATTTTGGCCCAGGCGTCGAACTTGGCGCGGCCTACGGGGTCAGTAAAGCCGGGGCGCTTGCCAGTGTTGTCACCCGTCGTCGCTTGCTTGTACAGGGCGTACAGTTGGAGCATGGTGTCGTTGTCAGGGCGCTTGGCGAGAGTCTGGGCCTCGGCGGCGGCGGTCTTGAAGCTGGTATCGAGGTCGGACATGGAGGACGTCTCCTTGTGGGTAGTGTGATTGTCCAGGCCTGATTATACCACAGGGCGAGGCGGCGAATGGCGCAGCGCGGCGGGAAACATCGGGATGCGGACGAGCGCGGATGGACGCGGATGAAGAGAAGAGACCTCTTCTAGCCCGCGCTCGTCCGCGCTCGTCTGCGGCCAATTGTCCGGCTTGCTCAGCCGCCGGTGGCGACCTTCTGCGGCGCGATTCTGATGATCATGCGCTGCTCGCCGGAGCGGCGGAAGGGGTACTGCTCCTCGCCCAGGTACTTCTGGGCCATCTTGTCGATGTGGGCGTCCGCGCCTTCCGTGGTAACATCGACCACCGTGCCGCGAACCGCCAGCCAACGGTACGGGTTATCAGGGTCGAGCATATCCAGAGCCACCTTCGCGGCGCGCTCGACGTTGCGACTCTTCTGGCGGCCGCACGCGGTGTTGACCAGCACATATTGACCGTCGAAGTCCACCCAGACCGGCGTCACTTGCGGGCTGCCGTCGGGCATGACCGTTGCCAGGTGGGCGAAGGCACGCTTCTCGAAGAGGTCACGGTGGCTCGGGGGAATCTTTGCCATGCTATCGTCTCCTTATGAGGCCACCGCCCCGACCTCTTCGTACACAGTATCCAGCGATGATGCCAGGATGTCGAACATCTCCTCCAGTTCCGACTCGTGGATGACCAGCGGCGGGGCCAGGCACAGGATGTCGCGCACGGCGCGCAGGATGAGACCCTTGCGCTGGGCCACGTCGCGGACGCGGGCCGCCGTCCTCCCCTCCGGGTCGAACAGGGCATTGGTTGCCTTGTCCTTGACCAGCTCCAGCGCACCGACCATGCCCATGCCGCGTCCTTCGCCTACCAGCGGGTGGTCGGCCAGGCGGCGGATGTGGGCCTGCATTCGTTCGCCCATCGTGGCAGCCCGCTCGACCAGCCCCTCGCGCTCGATGATGTCGAGGTTGGCCAGCGCCACGGCGCAACACGTCGGGTGGGCCGAGTAGGTGGCGGCGTGCATCCACTGGGCAGGTTTTTCCAGACTATTGATGAGGCCCGCGATGGCGTCGGACATCATCACGCCGCCCAGCGGCAGGTAGCCACTAGTGATACCCTTGGCGAGGGTCATCATGTCCGGCAGTACATTCCAGTTCGACAGGCCCCACATCGTGCCGGTGCGGCCGAAGCCCGTGATGATCTCGTCGGCGATGAGCAGCACGTCGTACTTGTCGCAGATAGCGCGCACGCGGGGCCAATAGTCGTCGGGCGGGATGATGACCCCGCCAGCGCCCATGATCGGCTCGCCAATGAAGGCGGCCACATGCTCCGGCCCCTCGGCCAGGATGGCCTGCTCGATGGCGTCCGCCGCTGCCTCGCCGATGGTGCGGCCGTTGAGGGGGTCCGTGAAACGCAGCGGATAGGGCGGCGCGACGTGGACGAAGCCTGGCGCGTGAGGCTCGAAGCCCTTCCAGAAGGCCGGCATACCCGTCGCCTGGGAGGCGGCGGTGGTGACGCCGTGGTAGGCGAAGCGGCGGGAGATGATGCTGGTCTTGTTAGGGTAACCCAGCTGCTTCCAGTAGAAGCGCGCTGTCTTGATAGCGCCCTCGTTGGACTCGGCTCCGCCCGTGGTGAAGTAGATGGCGTTGAGGTTGGCGGGGCCGATCTCGGCCATCTTCGCCGCCAGTTCGATAGCGGGGATATTGGACATGCCGGTGTAGGCGGAGAAGTAGGCGAGCTTCTTCATTTGTTCAGCCGCCGCATCGGCCAGCTCGACGCGCCCGTGACCGACGGTCACGTTCCACAACCCGGCCAGGCCATCGATATAGCGCTTGCCGTCGATATCCTTGAGCACCGCGCCGCGCCCCTCGGTGATAATGACCGGGCCGAAGTCCAGGTGCATGGTGCGGTTGTGCTGGGGGTGAATCAGATGGGCCAGGTCAAGCTCGACCAGGGCCGCTGGGGCCGTGTTCAGCATGGGCAATCCTCAGTTCAGGTATTTTCGGTAGCGGCGCGTATCGATGCCGGCCGCCTGGAAGATGGGCAGAAGGTCGGGACGGAGATGGGCCGGGGCAGCTTGCAGATAGCCCATGACGACCTCGTCGATGTCCACGGCGGGGTTGCCAATTTGTGTCGCCTGCAATCGGGCGGCGCGGCGGACTGTGGCGCGGACACGGTCCTGATAGTCCGCCGGAGCCTGCGCCACCAGCTCGTCGAGGGTCTGCTCGGCGCGTGGGGTCCAGTGCATGGGGCTTACTCCTTGCGTCGGCGCGCGGCGCGTTCCTGCTCGTCGAGCATACGCACAAGGCCGCGAATGAGATCCGATTGAGTGATGACGCCAATCAGGTGATCGTTATCCTCTACCACCGGCAGGCCCCCGATCTTGTGCTGGAACATAAGATCGGCCGCCTCTTGTATCGTGGCGTCGGGTTGAATGGTGATGGGGTCAGCATCGATCATGTCCTCGATGGGAATCTCGGACAGAGCCGCCTTGCGCTCGAAAGGCTCCAGGCTCGACACCGGCGATGGCCAGGCCTCGCGTAGGTCGCCCGACGTGACCACGCCGATGAGCGAGCCGTCGTCATCGACGACGAG
The DNA here is from genome assembly GCA_034431435.1 of Anaerolineae bacterium. Classification (GTDB taxonomy): domain Bacteria; phylum Chloroflexota; class Anaerolineae; order Epilineales; family JAHCIE01; genus JAHCIE01. Next base: position 51,650 of record DAOUDG010000109.1, read on the forward strand.
TAGCCTTCGCACCTGCTCGTCGTCCATCACGCCGCGCGTCGCAAGAATTGAAGTGCCGCGTCGAATCGTCACCGGTCGCCTCGTCATCCAGTCTCTCACCCGTGGGCCTGCCATCGGACCTCCTCGCCTCACACAGCATCCGGCACGCCGCGATGCACCCACTCCCATAGCCGCCAGCCCTCGTCGGCGCGATGCGCGGACAGGCGATAGAGCATATCCTCGCGACCTCGCGTCGCCCAAATCGTTGCCGAGTCGCCCTCGACCTCGATACGTTGGGCCTCGTAGCCGCGAGCCGTGAGCAGGCGGGCAATCTGGAGATGCGCGCTTGCCAGAGGATGCCCGAATAAGTCAGGCCAGGGTGTGTCAGGTAGGCTGGCGCGCTGGGCCAGGATATCCTTGACCACGCGCAACCGCTCTGCCATGCCGTCGTAGTCACCTACGTACTGCGCCTCGGCGGCCGACAGGAGCAGGGTCTCCATTGCCAGATTCACGTCGCCTTCCGGATGGCGCATGTAATCGGCCGCGACGCCGCGACGCTGAGCCTCCTGGATGTTGGGCAACCACGGCGTCAGAAAGTAGGCCGTCGGGTCAAGCGCCTGCTGGTAGCGGCGCACGGTATCGAAGAAGTCGGCCGTGAGAGCCAGGTCGCGCTCCTGAATCGCATCGCGGGGAGTCGCTTCCAGCCAGGCGCGGTACTCCGCTTCCAGGGCATCGACCCCCTTGCCGAGAACCTGCGTCAGCGCGGCGTTGAGGGCCGTCAGGTCGTTGGCGGTTCGCTGGCGCCGCAGCGCGCCGAACACCTGGCGTAGACTGTCCAGGCCATAGGTGTCATGGATGTACTGGACGAAACCCGCGGCTTCCAGATAGCCCAGTTCGTGCTGCTTCTGGTAGAAGTCGTTGACCAGCCGGGCGAAAGGCGTGTAGCGGTTGAGGCGCAGCAGGGCCGCCGCGCGCTCGCGCACCGGCTCCGGCTTGAAGTGGCCGCCCGTTACCCATACCGCCAGCCCTTCGGCCATCATTGTGATGGAGCCGCCCGGCGCCCACGTGTCCTGAACGGCATGGGTGATCTCGTGGCGTAGCACCTCGCGCAGGCGGCCGGCCGGGTAGTGGCGGTCATGGGTCGAGACCACCAGATACCCCGAAGCGTAGCCGCCGTGGCCAATCGTGCGCGGCACGAGGTAGATATCCAGGCGACGCGCCAGCGACACGCCTAACTGTTGCGCCACGTAGTCGGCTGCGTCGTCGGCCTCGACCCGTAGCGCATCAATGTCACGCGCTGCCGCCGTCCCCGACATGTAGTGCAGCGTGCAGCAGCGGGTGTCCACAGACTGCCATCGGACGTCCTGCTCGTCGGCGGGCGGTGGCGCCAGGGCGACCGTCACCTGAGCGACGTTGTTGGTCGCGTTCTCATCGCCGGCCTGGATACGGTCGTCGGGATCGATCTGGACGATGAGAGTCTGTTGACCGCTCAAGCCCTGTGTATCCCACGCCCATTCCGCCGTGCCGGAGGCGGATCCCCGCGCTCCGATCGTCCCCAGCTTCAGGTCGGCGAGTCGAGTATCCTGGCCGTTACGGCGCAGGAACACCCGCGCCTGGACGTTGAACACCGGCCGAGGCGATCCGTTGCGCGCCGTGACCTTGAGGCTGAGGACGTCACCCGCCGCCGGTGGTTGTGGCAGCAACTGGACGGCGCCAGGGGGCGCGTAGAGGTCGGTGGGGTCGTCGGCCGAGGCAGTCTTCGCCCCCAGTAGGGCAATGAGCAGCACACAGGCGGCGACGAGTGAGCGAGCCGCATGGCGCATCATCGTCCCCCACCAAAGGACTGGAGGGCGAGGAAGACCTTCTCTTCGGTTGTCAAAGGTTGGTCGGTCGGCAGCCCCCGCAAGGCGGCCTGTGCCTCCGCGACGCTATAGCCGAGACCGGTAAGGGCCTCGATGACCTCGGTATCAGCGAAGCCCAACCCCGTCGGCGCGGGCGCGAGGCCAACGCTTGCCAGGTCGAGCTTGCCCTTGAGATCGACGATCATCTGCTGCGCCGTGCGCCGACCGACGCCCGGCACCTGGGTCAGCACGTCGACCTGCCCGGCGGCGATGGCGGCCTGGAGCGTATCAGGGTTGATGCGCGACAGGATGGCCAGCGCCATACGTGGCCCGACGCCCTTGACCGTCAAGAGTTGGTTGAACAGCTCCAGTTCAGTCTCAGAGCTGAAGCCGTATAGGGCTATCTCGTTCTCGCGCACGTGCAGGTGCGTCGTCAGGTGGATGGGGCTGCCCACCGACCCGGCGTTGTCCACAACGGTGGTCGGGACGCGAATCCGTAGCCCGATGCCGCCGACGCCGACCACCACGCTGCTCTCATCTGTCGCCAACAGGATGCCATCTACCGACGCAATCATCGCCTTCCTCAACTACTGGACATTCGGGAGGATTATAGCCCGTTTGGGGTGCTAAGTCTAGCCCTTGTGAAGGCAGCGCGCCAGCGGTGTTGCCTCGCCATCGCTCGCGACGGAAGGTCACATCCGACGCCCCAGAGCGCAGCATGTGGCTCTCCTGCGCCGGCCTGGGGTGTTTTTTGGCGTGCTCCGCCGACCGCTTTATAATGAGGTGTCATGCAAGTTACCGTGATCTGCACTGTGAAAAACGAGGCGGCCAACCTGCCCCGCCTGCTCGACAGCCTGCTGGCCCAGACGCGGCCACCGGACGAGGTGGTCATCGCCGACGGCGGTTCCACTGACGGTACAGCGGAGCTTCTGCATGCCTATGCCGGGCGCGCGCCCTGGCCGCTGCGCGTCATCGTCGCGCCAGGGACCAACATCGCCGCCGGGCGCAACGTCGCCATTCGCGCGGCGACGGGTGATGTCATTGCATCTACCGACGCGGGCGTGTGGCTGGAACCGAACTGGCTGGCCGATCTGGTCGCCCCCCTGATCGATCCGGGCCTCGACGTAGTTAGCGGCTTCTTTGTGCCGGATCCCCATGGCGTGTTCGAGACGGCCCTGGGCGCGACGACCCTGCCCGCCGTCGAGGACGTCCGACCCGACCGCTTCATTCCGTCCAGCCGCTCGGTCGCTTTTCGCCGGCAAGCCTGGCAGGCCATCGGCGGCTACCCAGAGTGGCTCGACTACTGCGAGGACGTCATCTTCGACCTCGATCTGCGGGCGCGCACGCCGCATTTTGGCTGGGCGCCCACTGCCGTTGCCCACTTTCGGCCCCGCTCGTCGCTGCGCGCCTTCGCCCGTCAGTATTACCTGTATGCGCGCGGCGACGGCAAGGCCGGGCTGTGGCCGCGACGGCACGCGATTCGGTACGCGACCTACCTGGTCGCCGCGCCTCTGCTGCTGACGCTGGGCGCACGGCGCCGAATGGCCTGGCTCGCGCTGGCGCTGGGCCTGGGCGCCATGGTGTTTACCCCCTACAAGCGCCTCGCGCGCCTGACGCGAGGCTGGCCCTGGCGGGCGCGCCTGGCGGCGGCGATCTGGACGCCGGTGATACGCGTGACAGGCGACGTCGCCAAGATGCTGGGCTACCCGGTCGGGGTTGCGTGGCGTGTGAGGCATAGACGCCGATGATCGACGTAGCCATTGTCATCGTTCAGTACAACGTGCGCGACCTGTTGCGGGATTGCCTGCGCTCGGTTCTCGCCAGCGAGGGCGTGACCTGTGCGGTGTGCGTCGTTGACAACTGCTCGACCGACGGCAGTGCGGACATGGTGGCGGCCGAGTTCCCGGCGATAGAGTTGATTCGCGCACCGGTCAACGGCGGCTATCCCTACGCGAACAACCTCGGACTGCGCGCCTTTGGCTTCCGCGCCGTCGCCGACGAGGCTGCCACGTCGGCGGCGCACAGCGCGCCCGGCGCCCCCACCGTGCCGCTGGCACGCTACGCGCTGCTCCTCAATCCGGATACGCTGCTGCCACCGACGGCCTTGCGCGACATGCTGGCCTTCATGGATGCTCATCCCCGCGCCGGTGCGGCCGGCCCGCGCCTCGTCCTCGCCGACGGGACGCTCGATCTGGCCTGTCGACGGGGCGAGCCGACACCGGCAGTCAGCTTCTACCGCTTCACGCGGCTGGCGCGGCTGTTCCCCAAGAGCGCGCGCTTTGGCCGCTACAACATGACCTACCTTCCCGAAGACCAGCTGGCGCTGGTGGATTCCGTCGTCGGGGCGTTCATGCTGACCCGCCGCGAGGCTATTGAGCAGGTTGGGCTGATGGACGAGCGCTTCTTCATGTATGGCGAGGACCTGGACTGGGCCAGGCGCATCCGAGCGGCCGGCTGGCAGGTATGGTATAATCCGAGTGTCATCGTTCGCCACTACAAGCGGCAGTCGAGCAAGCAGAGCGCGCGCGCGCAGCGCGAGTTCAAGCGCGCCGAGTGGCTCTTCTACCACAAGCACTATGAAGCCGAGACCCCCGTGTGGCTGCACTGGCTCGTGATGGTCGGTTTCGCGGTACGCGGCGGCCCTCGCCTCCTACGTGAGGCGCTCCATACGCCCCCGGCCGAGGGTGGGAAGCGCGAGAGAACACCATGACGCGACGTAACGAAACCCTGGCGAATGTCCTGACGGCGCTGCTGGATGCCGCTATGGCCTGGCTGGCCTTCTTTCTGGCCTATCAGGCCTACCTGCGCTTCCGCCCTGGGTCACCCCCCTTTCAGAACTACATGCCGATGGCAGCGCTGAACGCGGTTACCATCGTCGTTGTCTTCTTTTTCGCCCGCCTGTATCACCAGTCGCGCAGCCAGTCTACCCTGGACGAGGTGACGCGCATCATTGGCGCAGGCTCCATTGGCGTCGTCTTGACGGTGGCCTTCACCACGTTGCTGTTCCCCGGCCTCGACTACTCGCGCTGGATCATCGTCTTGACGTGGCTTCTCACCCTGCTTCTCCTGAGCGTGGAGCGCATGGCCCTGGCGGGGCTTGGCTCCTACCTCCACCGGCAGCGCATCGGCGTGGATCGGTTGCTCATCGTCGGCGCGGGCGATTCCGGTCGCGTCGTGGCCGACCGGGTACTGCGCTCGCCGGAGCTGGGCTATCAACTCGTCGGCTTCGTCGAAGACCGCGCCGACCGAACTGGCCGCCCTGACGTGCCCATTCTGGGCGGTACCGACGACCTGGAGCGCATCATCGAGCGCGAGGGCATCGACGAGATCATCATCGCGTTGCCCAACGCCACCCATGAGGAGATGCTCGACATCATCGCCCGCTGCCATACCGGCCGCACGAGCATCAAAGTCTTTCCCGACGTGTTCCAGATCATGGCGTCAGAGGTTAGCATCGGCCACCTGGACGGGCTACCCCTGGTCACGGTGCGTGACAGCGCGCTACAAGGTTGGAAGCGTACCCTCAAGCGCGGCGTCGACCTGACCTTCAGTACCTTTTTGCTGGTCATTCTCTCGCCTCTGATGCTGCTCCTTGCCGCCCTCATCAAGCTCGACTCGCGCGGTCCTGCCTTCTACACCCAGGAGCGCATCGGCCTGGATGGGCGCACCTTCCCCGTCATCAAGTTTCGCACGATGGTGCACACGTCGGGGTCAGACCAACCGGGCTGGACGGTTGCCCACGACCCACGACGCACCCGGATGGGTCGCCTGTTGCGGCGAACATCCCTCGACGAGTTGCCGCAGTTCATCAATGTGCTGCTCGGTGACATGAGCATCGTTGGGCCACGTCCGGAGCAGCCGACCTTCGTCGAGCAGTTCCGCCGCCAGTTCCCGCGCTACATGGAGCGCCACCGCGAGAAGGCGGGTATCACCGGTTGGGCGCAGGTCAACGGGCTGCGCGGCGATACCTCCATCGCGGAACGCACCAAGTACGATATCTATTACATCGAGAACTGGTCCATTTGGCTCGACTTCAAGATCATGCTCAAGACCGTGCCGCTGTTCTTCCGCGACCGCGCGGCCTACTGAAGTTGACTCACGCCAGCAATCTCGCTATGATATAGGGAATGGCGTTTAGCACTCCGCACGATGGAGTGCTAATCTTCTTGACAGGGGCGAGAGGCGAGTGTCAGAAGGACTCAGCGAACGTCAACGTGCCATTCTGGGCATCATCATACGCAGCTATGTGAAGGGCGCGGCCCCGGTCGGCTCCAAGAGCATCGTCGAGAATTTTCCCCTCGGCGTCAGCCCGGCGACTGTTCGCAACGAGATGGCGGTGCTGGAAGAGATGGGCTATCTCACCCACCCGCACACCTCGGCTGGCCGCGTGCCTACCATCAAGGGCTATCGCTACTTCGTCGAGCAGCTCATGGATGATACGGAGCTGCCCCTCGACGACCAGCGACGCATCCAGCACCAGTTTCACCAGGCGAATCAGGAGTTGGAGGAGTGGCTGCGTCTGTCGGCGGCCGTGCTGGCCCATACGGCACGGGCGGCGAGCCTGGTCACCGCACCCAAGGCACACGAAGGTCGCCTCAAGCATACCGAGTTCATCGGCATCCGTGAGGCCCTGGTGCTGCTGATCCTGGTCATGCAGGATGGCACGGTCAAGCAGCAGATGCTTGCCGTTGAGGCCGGGTTGCCGCAGGAGGAGTGGAGCCGTCTCTCCAACCGCCTCAATGCCTCATTTGCCGGGCTGACCCGCCAGGAGATCACGAGCGCCCTGGCGACTCAGGAGCTATCGGTGACCGAGGCTCAGGCGGTGGCCCACATGATTGCGGTCATGCGTGAGGCCGATCAGAGCCACGGTGAGGTGTACCGCGAGGGTGTCAACAACGTCCTCAGCGCGCCAGAGTTCGCCGAGCAGGCGCCCGATGTACTGCGCCTCCTGGAAGGTAACGCCCTGGAGAGGCTCCTGTCAGAGATGCAACTGCCGTCAGGGGGCGTCCAGGTGATGATTGGTGAGCGCCACGGTATGACGGCCGACATGGGGCTGGTGGCGGCGCGCTATGGGGAGCCGGACCAGGTGGAGGGCGTGATTAGCGTCCTCGGCCCGGTGCGCATGCCCTACGACCGCGCCGTGTCCACGGTGCGCTATGTGTCGCGCATCATGAGCACCTTGATTCGCGAATTGTACGGATATTAGGTGTCACAGGTCTGATAGGCCGCCGAGGCCTGTCGGGCCTCGTGAGGAGCAGGAGAGGAACTGTGACCGAGTCGAATGTGACGCAGTCGACCGTGAGTGAGGCGGAGGCGCTGCCAGAGGCCGCGTCGGAACGAACCACCGACGAGGCGGCTCAACTCAAGGCCGAACTGGATGAGACGAAGGCCCAACTGGCGCAGGCGCAGGTAAAGGCCGACGAGTACCTGGACGGGTGGCAGCGCGCCCGCGCCGAACTGGCTAACTATCGCCGCCGCACTGATGCCGAGCGCGCCACGCTGACGACGACCGCCAACGCGCGCCTGTTGATGCGGCTGCTACCTGTGCTGGATGATCTTGAACGCGCCTTTGAAACCCTGCCGCCCGATCTGCGTAATCTCACGTGGATTCAGGGGGTGGGCCAGATCTACCGCAAGTTGCAGATGGTCGTGGAGGGCGAGGGCGCGACGCCCATCGATGCCGTCGGCCGCCCCTTCGACCCGAAGGTGCACGACGCGATTCTGCAGGAGCCATCGACGCAGTACCCCGAGGGTACGGTGGTCTCCGAGTTGCAGCGTGGCTACATGTACGGTGACCAGCTCCTGCGGCCGGCCATGGTGGCGGTCAGTAGTGGCCCAGGCTCGACGGCGGACGGTGAAGACGGTTCGTCGGCGTGACGAGGATAGGTGGGGTTCGATAGGGGCGCGACTGGCGTCGCGCAGTTGGAAACACGCTGAAGGAAGACGTGAATGAAGATTATCGGCATAGACCTGGGGACGACCAACTCGGTGGTGGCGGTGATGGAAGGTGGCGAGCCAGTGGTGATTCCCAACGCCGAGGGCAGCCGCCTCACCCCGTCGATTGTCGCCATCAACAAGAATGGGGAGCGGCTGGTGGGCGCTGTCGCCAAGCGGCAGGCTATTACCAACGCGGAGAATACCATCTATTCCATCAAGCGCTTCATGGGTCGCAAGTTCAGTGACGCTGAGGTGCAGAAAGCCTTGCAGCACGTGCCCTACAAGGTGACCGCTGCGGCTAACGGCGATGTGCGTGTGCTGATGGGCGGACGCGAGTATTCGCCACCTGAGGTATCGGCGATGATTCTGGGCAAGCTCAAGGCCGACGCCGAGGCCTTCCTGGGCGAGCCGGTGACCCAGGCGGTCATCACCGTACCCGCGTATTTCAACGATGCGCAGCGCCAGGCTACTAAGGACGCCGGCCAGATCGCCGGCCTGGAGGTGCTGCGTATCATCAATGAGCCTACGGCCTCGGCGCTGGCGTACGGCCTCGACAAGAAGCACGACGAGCGCATCGCTGTCTACGATCTGGGTGGCGGGACGTTCGATATCTCGATCCTGGACCTCGGCGAGGGCGTGTTCGAGGTTCGGTCGACCAACGGCGATACGTATCTGGGCGGCGATGACTTCGACCAGCGTGTCATCGACTGGGCGGCCACCGAGTTTCTGCAGGGCGAGGGCATCGACCTGCGCAAGGACCGCCAGGCGTTGCAGCGCCTGAAGGAGGCCGCCGAGAAGGCCAAGATCGAGCTGTCGAGCGTCGGCCAGACCGAACTGAATATCCCGTTCATCACCGCCGACGCCAGCGGTCCCAAGCACCTGAACCTGACGCTGACCCGCAGCAAGCTCGAGATTCTGACCGGTGACCTGGTGGAGCGTAGCCTGGCCCCGGTGCGCCAGGCGCTGACCGACGCCAAGCTGACCTCCAATCAGGTGGACGAGGTGGTCATGGTCGGCGGCCAGACGCGCATGCCCAAGGTGCAGGACGAAGTGAAGCGCCTGTTCGGCAAAGAGCCGAACAAGACGGTCAACCCGGACGAGGTGGTGGCGGTTGGGGCGGCGGTCCAGGCCGGCGTGTTGAGCGGCGAGGTGAAGGACATCCTGCTGCTGGACGTGACCCCGCTGACTCTGGCGATTGAGACGTATGGCGGCGTGGCAACGCCCATGATTGAGCGCAACACGACTATCCCTACGTCACGTACGCAGATGTTCTCGACGGCCTCGGACAGCCAGGACAAGGTCGAAGTTCACGTCACGCAGGGCGAGCGGCCTCTGTCGCGCGATAACAAGAGCCTGGGTAAGTTCATCCTGGACGGCATTCCGCCCGCCCCGCGCGGCGTGCCGCAGATCGAGGTGACGTTCGACATCGACACCAACGGTATCCTCAAGGTGTCGGCCAAAGACAAGGCGACGAGTCGCTCGCAGCACATCACCATCACGGCGTCGTCAGGCCTGTCGAAGGACGAAATCGCCGACATGGTGCGCGAGGCGGAGATTCACCGCGCGGCCGACCAGTCCCGTCGCGACGAGATCGACACCCGCAACCAGGCGGAGTCGGCGATCTACGTGGCCGAGCGCACGCTGCGGGACGTGGGCGAACGCGCACCGGCGGCGATGCGTACCGAGCTACAAGACAAAATCGCCAAGACGCGCGCTACCCTGGGTGGCGATGACACCGATGCGGTTCGCCTCGCCAGCCAGGAATTGCAGGGCATGACGCAGAGTGTGGCTAGCGCGGCTTACCAGGCGGCCGCCGCCGCCGAGCCAGCCCCATCAACCCAGGAGACGCCCGGTTCGGGCAACGACTCGCCCGACGGTAGCCCCGAGGCGGAGACCACCGAAGGCGAGCGACAGGGACAGTAGCAACATGAGCGCCAAGCGCGACTACTACGATATTCTCGGCCTCCCCCGCGACGCCGACAGCGAGGCCGTGAAGCGCGCCTATCGCCGATTGGCGAAGCAGTACCACCCCGACACCAACGACGCGCCGGATGCTGAGGCGCGCTTCAAGGAGATCAACGAGGCTTACGAAGTCCTCAGCGACCCTCAGAAGCGGGCGACCTACGACCGCTTCGGGTACACAGGCGGCAGCAGCCCTTTCGGGGGAGCGGGCGGCGGCCCGGACATCTCGGGGTTCGAGGACATCTTCGAGCAATTCTTCACCGGCTTCGGCCAGCGCGCCCGCACAAACCGCACCGGGCCTCAGCGCGGCGCCGACATTCGGGTTGATCTCTCGGTCGCCTTCGAGGAAGCCGCGTTTGGGGTGGAGAAGCCGATCGAGGTTCCCCGCCGTGAGACGTGCCCGACCTGCTACGGCAACGGGTCCGCGCCGGGGACGACCCCGATTCGCTGTTCCATGTGTCAGGGGTCGGGGCAGGTCCGCCGCGTTCAGCAGTCGATTCTAGGCCAGTTCGTCAATGTCACGGTCTGCCCCCAGTGCCAGGGCGAGGGCGAGGTCATCAGCACGCCCTGCCCTGAATGCAAGGGGCAGAAGACGGTGCAGCGAACGCGAACGCTCATCGTTGAGGTGCCGGCCGGCGTCGATGATGGTATGCAGATTCGACTGGCAAATGAAGGCGAGCCGGGCGCGCGCGGCGGCCCGCCGGGTAATGTCTACGTTCAGCTCCACGTTCGGCCCCATTCCTTGTTCCGTCGGATGGGCGACGACGTTCACCTGGAACTGCACGTCAACGTGGCGCAGGCTGCTCTCGGCGATGAGATTGCCGTGCCGACCCTGGATGGCGAGGAGCGCGTGACCATCCCCGCTGGCACCCAGACGGGCGATTCGCTGCGCTTGCGGGGCAAGGGCATTCCCGTTCTGAAGCGGTCGGGACGCGGCGACGAGGTCATCAGCCTGATTGTTGATGTCCCCAGACGACTGACCGACGAGCAGCGCGAGCTGTTCGCCCAACTGGGCCGAACCCTTAACAACGACGTCGAGATTGTGCCGCAGGGCGGCAAGGGCTTCTTCGACCGGCTCAAGGACGCCTTCAAGGCGTAGCGCGCCATGAATATTTGGGAGATTGCCGTCCTTGCTGACGGGGAGGCCGCTGAGGCAGTCAGCGAGGTGATGCATCGCTACGCGCCGGACGGTGTGGCGGTGGAGACGACGCTGATTCGTGGCGTATCGGACCGCGAGTACGGCACACCGGAGACGCGCATCAAGGCCTACCTGCCGGTGGAAGCGGGTGGCGAGCGCCTCCAGTCGCTGCTCGATGCCCTCTGGCGGTTACGGCTTATCCTGCCCATGCCTGAGCCGGAGGTGCGCGAGATGACGGAGGACGATTGGGCGACGGCCTGGCAGCGCGACTATCACACGCTGCGCCTCGGTCAGCGTCTGGTCATCGTCCCTGATTGGGAGGAGTACGACCCACAACCCGGCGACCTGATCATCCGCCTGGAGCCGGGCATGGCCTTCGGTACGGGCCTGCATCCTACGACGCGCTTGTGCGCCCAGGCGCTGGAGACGCTGGTGCAGCCGGGCCTGCGTGTTCTGGACGTGGGCACAGGCTCGGCGATTCTGGCGATCGCCGCCGCGCGGCTGGGCGCAGCGGTCGCGCTCGGCACCGAGATTGACCCGGTAGCCGTGGTCGCGGCGCAGGAGAATGTCGAGCGGAACGCTGTTGGGGATTCGGTGCGCATCATCGAGGCGGCCTCGCCGGCCGGCTACGGAACCTGGGATGTCGTGGTCGCCAATATCCTCCCCCACATTCTGCTGGACATGGCCGACGCGCTGGCCGCGAGTGTGTCGCCCGGCGGCGTGCTGGTTCTGTCTGGTATCCTGGATACGCGGGTGGCCGAGGTCGTCGAGGGCTTCAAGGCGCGTGGCCTCAGCCTGACCGAGACCCTCACCGAGCAGGATTGGACGGCCCTGGTCCTGCGGCCGGCCCTGTAGACTCTCCCCGCCGAGGAACGCTCGATGCAGACGACAGCCGAGACCCGCACCCACCCGATGCGCGTCTTCCTGGAGATGATCAAGTTCGAGCATACCATCTTCGCGCTACCCTTCGCCTACATGGGAATGGTGCTGGCCGCAGGGGGGTGGCCGGGTCTTGCGACCTTCCTCTGGATCACGCTGGCGATGGTGAGCGCGCGCACCCTGGCGATGGCCGTCAATCGGGTGGCCGACCGCCGCTACGACGCGCAGAATCCGCGCACGGCGATGCGCGCGCTGCCGCGCGGCCTGCTCTCGCCGCGCTTCGTGTGGGGCGTGGCCCTTGCCGCCGCGCTGCTCTTGTTCGTGAGCGCGGCGATGCTCAACTGGCTGGTCTTTGCGCTTGCGCCTCTGGCCGTGCTGGGCCTTGTCGGCTATAGCTACACCAAGCGTTTCACCTGGCTCTCGCATTGGGTGTTGGGCCTCGTCGACGGCGCGGCGGCGGCAGGTGGCTGGGCGGCCGTCACGGCGACCCTGGCTGCGCCAGCCTTCCTGCTATGGGCGGCCGTGACCTTCTGGATCGCGGGCTTCGACCTCATCTACGCCTGCCAGGACGTAGCCTTCGACCGCCAGGCGGGGCTGCACTCCTTCCCGGCGCGCTTTGGCATTGCTGCGTCGCTCACGGCGGCGCGAGTTTGTCACGTGCTGACGGTCGCGCTGCTAGGGGTGACCGGCGTCGTGCTGGGTCTGGCCTGGCCCTACTGGGTGGGGCTGGCGGTCGCCGCGGCCTTGCTCAGCTACGAGAATAGCCTCGTTCATCCGACGGACCTATCCCGCCTGGACATCGCCTTCTTCAACATCAACGGCTACATCAGCGTTATCATGTTCGTTGCCGCCTGGCTGGGCGTCGCGCTACGCGGCTAGTTGGCTGTCTGAGCCTATTTCGGCTACAATCTGAGGGCCAACGTTTACGGCATTCTAAACGAAAGGAACGCTGCTGCCGTGCGACGAACTCTGTTGTTCCTACTGCCTGGCTTGATTGCGCTCTTTGTCGCAGCCTGCCAGCCCGCCGCCCCGGCGGCTCAACCCAAGTCGGAGGCGGTCGTCCCAACCACTGTCCCGGCGACGAAAGCCACCGATGCGCCGAAGGCTGCCGCCCCCGCCGCCGATGGCAAAACGCTTCGCTTTGCGGTGCTGCCCATCACCGATGTGCTGCCGGTCTACGTGGCCGAGCAGAAGGGCTACTTCAAGGACGCCGGCCTGAATGTGCAGCTCATTCCGGTTGCCAGCGCCGCCGAGCGTGACCAGGTTGTGCAAAGCGGCCAGGCGGATGGCGTCCTGACCGACCTCATCAATATCGTGCTGTTCAACGCTGAGCAGCCGCGCTTGCAAGTTGTCCGCAAGGCGCGCCAGGCCTTCCCCAATGCGCCCCAGTTCCGCCTGCTGGCGGGCAAGGATAGCGGCATCGCCAACGTTCAGGGCCTCAAGGGCGTGGACATCGGCATCTCCGACAACTCCGTCATCGCTTACTGGACCGACCGGGTGCTGGAGAAGGAAGGCTTGGCGAAGGCCGACATCAAGACGCAGGCCGTGCCGAACATCGTGCAGCGCGCCCAACTCCTGGGCCAGGGGCAACTGAAGGCGGGCGTTCTGCCTGACCCGCTGGCGTCCCTCGCCATGTTGCAGGGGGCGAAGGTCATTGCCGACGATACGAAGTATCCCGAGTTGGGGCAGAGCGTGCTGGCCTTCCGCACGCCCTATGTCCAATCTAACGCCGAGGATATCCGCAAGTTCACCCAGGCCTGGGACAAGGCCGTGGCCGACCTGCGAGCCAACCCGGCCGAGTTCCGCGCCCTGCTCGTCGAAAAGGGCCGCGTGCCGGAGCAGATCAAGGATACGCTGCCGATTCCCCTCTTCCCCGATCCGGCTGTGACGAGCGAGGCCGAGCTAAAGGACGTGTCCGACTGGGCTGTACAGAAGGGGATTCTCAAGGCGCCGGTGAACTACGGCCAGTCGGTGAATCCAGGATTCGTGAAGTGAGACGCGGAACGTGATCCGTGAAACGTGAAGCCTGAAACCGCTGAATGGGGTTCACGTTTCACGCAGTCTGTAGCAGGCCGACTGCCGAGTTATGATCGAGATTCACAGCCTCACCTTCGGCTACCCCGGCCACACCCTGCTGTTCGATGGCTTCAACTGGCAGGTAGGCGCGGGGGAGACGTGGTCCATCATTGGCCCGTCTGGATCGGGCAAGAGCACGCTCTTGTACCTGATCGCCGGCCTGCACCGCCCCCAGGCGGGAACAGTGACAGTGGCGGGCGAGATGGTGCCACGCAAGAAGCAGCGGGGCAAAACCGGGCTGGTGCTCCAGGAGTATGGCTTGTTGCCGTGGGCCACGATTCGGGAGAACGCGCTGCTTGGCTTGCGCATTCGCCACTTCTACGGTCAGGACTCAGGCGCCCCCCTTGACGCCGGGCGCACGACGTTCTGGCTGGAACGGGTGGGGCTGGCCGAGCATCGCGACAAGTACCCTAACCAGGTGTCGGGCGGTCAGCGCCAACGGGCAGCCCTGGCGCGCACGCTGACGCTGGACCCGGATGTGCTGCTCCTCGACGAGCCGTTCTCGGCCCTGGATGCACTGACCCGCGAGGACATGCAGCGACTGACGCGGGACCTGCACGCAGAGACGGGCGTGACCACGGTGCTGGTAACCCACAACATCGAAGAGGCGGTCTATCTGGGCCGGCGCATCCTGGTCCTGGGGACTGCGCCCAACCGCGCAGCGCAGGTGATCGACAACCCAGGCATGGGCCAGGCAGGCTTCCGCAACTCGGCGGCCTTTCACGACAAGACGGTCGAGCTGCGCGCGGCGCTGGGTGACCCCGAGGTGAGCCGTGCGCACGCGTGACGTCCTCCTGGCGGCGTTGGTCGTACTCCTGCTGTGGCAGCTCGCGGCGATGCTCTTGCAGCGCGACATCCTGCCCGCGCCGACCGAGGTGCTGGCGACCTTCACGCAGCAGATTGCGCGCGATCCGGTCTGCCAGGCCGCGACGCCGGGGCTGGCCTGCCATTTCTGGGTCAGCACAGCCCGCGTGGTGGCTGCCCTGCTGCTGTCGGTGATCGTCGCCGTGCCGCTCGGCCTGGCGTTGGGGCAGAGCCGACTGGCAAACCGCATCCTGGGGCCGGTCATCTACCTGCTGTATCCCATCCCGAAGATCGTCTTCCTGCCCATCATCCTGCTGTTCCTGGGCATTGGGGAAGGGTCGAAGGTCTTCATCATCTTCATCATCCTGGTCTTCCAGGTGCTGGTGGTGGTGCGCGACAGCGCGAGCGCGCTGCGGCCTGAGCTGCTAGCCTCCGTCAAGTCGTTGGGCGCGGGCCGTCGTGCCCTCTTTCGCTATGTGTATCTGCCGGCCACGGTTCCGGCGGCCATCACGGCGCTGCGTATCAGCGTAGGCACGGCCGTCGCCGTGCTGTTCTTCGCCGAGACGGTCGCCACCCGCACCGGGCTGGGCTACTATATCATCACTGACGCCAACTCCAGGCTGGCTTACCGCGAGCTATATGCCGGCGTAATCGCCATGAGCATGCTGGGCCTGCTGCTGTATGTATCGCTGGACCGTCTGGAGCGGCGTCTCGCGCCCTGGATGTTTACGGGCTGAGCGGAGCGGCCATGTCCGATTTTGTTACCCTCATATCGCTGCGCGGCGTCACCAACGCCACCGCGCTGGGGGCCCTTGTCCATCTGATGACGCAGCAGGGCCATGTGCGCCTGGCGGATGTGCTGACGGGGTCGCTTCATCCCCCGCTGGGGGATCGGGAGTTTGGCCTGGGTCCGGCCAACGGCTGGCTGACCATCATCGCGCCGGAGCCTTTCGAGACGCTGGCGGCCGATCTGTCGCGGCTGCTGGGCGCGCCGGCCTTCATGTTTCATCTGCACGAGGGCGGGTCCTGGCTGTACTGGCTTTTCGTGAACGGTCGCCAGGTGGATCACTTCGACTCGGAGCCTGCCCTATGGGAGGATAGCTCGACGGCCGAGATGACCGAGTCGGCGGGTGACCCACGGGCGTTGGCCGCCGAGCTAGGCGTCGACGCCATGGACCTGGCGCCCTATCTCACGCGCTCTGAGGTCTGGCCGCCTGACCAGGGCGAGGAGTACGATGTCGTCGACCGGGCGCTGGAGTTGTTGGACAAGGACGCCCGCGTTCACCCCGGCGACCGCTTCGACGTGTGGGATGCGCGGGTGATGTACGACTTTATGCGGCGATTGGGCATCGAGCCACCCCTCAACCCTGACGGAAGCGTCAACCAGCCGCTGACCCTGGTCCGCTTCGAGCCGACGCGATGACTGCCCTGACTGGCGAGGCGAAGGCCCGCTACGTCCGCAACATGTTCGGCGCGATCGCCGAGCGCTATGACGTGATGAATCGCCTGATGACTGGCTACCAGGACCAGTCCTGGCGGCGGCTGGCGGTGACGGCCGTCGCTGCGCCTCCCGGCGGTGTCATCCTCGACGTGGGCACGGGCACGGGCGATTTTCTACCCCTGCTGACACACGCCGCCCCCGACGTCCGCGCGGTGGGTGTAGACCTGACGTATGAGATGATGGACGCCGGGCGCGCCAAGCTGGTCGAAGCCGACGGGCGCGCCGCCTATGTCCAGGGCGATGCGCTCCGGTTGCCCTTTCCTGACGACAGCTTCGATGGCCTGGTGAACGGCTTCCTGTTGCGCAACGTCGCCGACCTGCGCCAGGCCCTGGCGGAGATGCGACGGGTCCTCAAGCCCGGCGCGCGGGCGGTCGTGCTGGAGATCACGCCGGTGGAAACGCCAGTCTGGGGCGACGTATTCCGCGTGTACTTTCGCCGTGTCGTGCCACGCCTGGGCGGCCTCATCGCGGGCGCGCCCGACGCCTACACCTATCTCCCCCAGTCCGTAGAGCGTTTCGTGAGCGCCGATGAGTTGCAGCGGCTGATGACCGAGGTGGGCTTCCAGGAAGTGCGCTATACCAAGTTGATGCTCAATACGGTGGCCCTGCACATCGGAGAGAAGGCATGAGTCCGCCAGGGCGCATCATCGTCGGCATGTCGGGGGCGAGTGGCGCGATCTACGGTATCCGCCTGCTTCAGGCGGTGCGCGTCCTGGGTGGGCTGGAGGTTCACCTGATCGTCAGCCCCGCCGCCCGCCAGACTATCCAGAGCGAGACAGATTTCGAATACAAAGATGTTGCCGCCCTGGCCGACGTGGTCCATGGCCACCGCGAGGTGGGGGCGACGATCGCCAGTGGCTCCTTCGCCACGCGCGGTATGGTGGTCGCGCCGTGTTCGGTGAAGACCATGTCGGCCATCGCCTATGGTTTGACCGACGACCTTATCAGCCGCGCCGCGGATGTCCATCTCAAGGAGGGGCGGCCCGTGGTGTTGATGTTCCGCGAGACACCACTGCACGCGGGGCACATCAAGGCCATGTTGCAGGCCACAGAGAACGGTGCGGTTCTCTTCCCACCTCTGCCCGCCTTTTACAATCGCCCTCAGACCGCCGATGACATCGTGAATGACACGGTGAGTCGCGTCCTGGCGCGCCTGGGCCTGGACGCGCCGGTCAAGGAATGGGCGGGTGTGGCCTCGGCCGTCAAGGGGCGTCGCCCGCAGGACTAGCCGCGCTACCCGCTTGTCGCAGATGGTCACATCCGTGGCCGCCTGGGATGGAGGCAACCATGCCTGTCGCCTATCTCACCACCCTCTACGAGTACAATACCTGGGCCAACCGCCGCATCACCGAGACGGCGGCCCGCCTCACCGAGGACCAGCGCCACGAAACGCCCTTCGCTATCGGCGCGATTCACAAGACCCTGGTCCACATGTTGGGCGCGGAGTGGACGTGGCGGCAACGGGTTGAGTACGGCGTATCGCCGCCCACGCTACTCCAGGAAGCCGACCTGCCGACCCTCGACGCGCTGCTGGCGCGCTGGGGCGAGGAGGAGGCGGCCTGGCGCGCCTACCTCGCCACCCTGACGGCTGCCGACCTGACTCGAGACGTCCACTATCGCACGACAGGCGGGCGTGACTGGAGCAATCCGCTGTGGCTGATTCTGGCGCATCTGCACAACCACGGCACGCAGCACCGTAGCGAGGTAGCGGCCATGTTGACCGAGCTGGCTTACTCGCCCGGCGACCTGGACCTCGACGACGCGCATTGGTCGCCTGCGACGGGCGATACGACCCTGCCGGTCATGCCCGCTGAGTTCCTTCGCACCCTCTACGACTATAACTACTGGGCGCATCGCCGCCTGCTTGAGACGGCGGCGCGCGTGACCGATGCCCAGCGTCGCGCGCCCGTGTTTGCCATCGGCAGCGTGCATGACACGCTGGCCCACACCCTCGGCGCTGAGTGGCTATGGCGGCGGCGGCTGAGTGGGGAAGGGTCGCCTGTCGCGCTGCCCGACACGGTACGGAGTGGCGACTTTGAGGCGTTACGCGCCCTGTGGGACGAGGAGGAGCCGGCGATGCGGACCTTCGTCGCGGGACTGACCGCCGCCGACCTGGCGGCTGATGTCGACTATCGCACCCTGGGCGGCCACGAAGGGCGCGCCAACCGCTGGCTGCTGCTGGCCCACGTGCTGAACCACAGCACCCAGCATCGCAGCGAGGTGGCCGCCATGCTTACTGAGCTAGGCGCGTCCCCTGGCGACCTGGACATGATTGTCTACTGGCGAGGGCGACCCGGGGCGTGAGGCGTGAAACGTGCAACATGCCCAAGACATGACAGCGGTATTGCGTAGGAGGCTCGTATGTCTGTCGCACACTTTGTGACGCTCTTCGATTACCAGGAGTGGGCGAACCATCGTATCGCCGACGCGGCGGCGCGCCTGACGGAGGAGCAGCGGCACGCTCGCCCCTTCGCCATCGACTCGATTCACGCGACCCTGACACATCTGGTTGGCACGGAATGGCTGTGGCGGCAGCGGCGACAGGGCGAGTCGCCCACGAGCCTGCCTCAGATCGCAGACATCGCCACCTTCGAGGACCTGGTCCAACGCTGGGCCGAGGAGGAAGCGGCCATGCGCGCCTACCTTACCACCCTGACCGACGCCGACCTGGACCGCGCAGTCACCTATCGGACGATGAGCGGGCAGACGTGGAGCCAGCCGGTGTGGCAGATTCTCGCCCAGATGCTCAACCACGGCACGCAGCACCGCAGCGAGGTGGCCGCCATGCTGACCGAGATGGGCGTGTCGCCTGGCAACCTCGACTTCTTCGTCTACCTGCGCGAGCGGGCCGACGTGAGCGGCTAACGGCCCCTATCCCCCGAATGGTGGATTGACCCACCGCTATGGCTAGGGTACAATTGGGCCACAATCGAGACGCAACGCGTTGACGGAGAAGAGTACGCGGGTGACCACTGTCCAGCGAGCTACGGGGTTGATGGCCCACGGTGAGAGGTAGCCGGAATCGGACCCGCCGAACGACACTCCTGAGTGGGGTGGCGAGAGACGAGACTCGAGATTGGGGACTAGAGATTGTAGCCAGCAATCTCCGAATCACTGATCGCCAGTCTCTGGTGTAGCCACCTCCGGCCCGCCCCCGTTATCGCGGCGCGGCCCGCCAAGGGTCGATGGAGGCTGCTCGCCCTACAGGGCGCGGCGGCAAATGAAGGTGGCACCACGATGGCTCAGGTCCTCGTCCTTTAGGGACGGGGGCTTTTTGTGTTGGAGGGGGGGTGGTGGGCGTGGACGCCGACGGCGATGACGATAACGATAATGCTCGCCATTCACTGAACCGTACCCACCGCCGTGTGGGCCACAGGGAGAGACACCATGACCGTTGCCACACCCCCCGCGCTCCAGCAGCGCGTTCTGACCACTGAAGTTGCCCGCCATATCGGCGAGCGTGTCCGCGTCCAGGGTTGGCTACACACCCTGCGCCGCCTGGGTGGCATCACCTTCCTGGTGGTGCGCGATGGCTACGGCCTGCTCCAGGTCGTCAGCCAGTCGCCCGAGGCCTTCGCCGCACTGGAAGGCTTACAGGTGGAGACCGTCATCGCCGTCGAGGGCCTGGCGGCCGCCGAGCCGCAGGCGCCGGGCGGTATCGAACTGCGCGAGCCGGGCGTCGAGGTCATTACGCCCGTGACCGAACCGCCGCCCTTCCCTCTCAACAAGCCGACGCTCAAGGTCGGGCTGCCGGTGCAACTGGACCACGGCGTCCTGGCCGCGCGCAATCCGCGCCAGCGCAGCCTATTCTGCCTGAGCGCGGGCGTGATGCGCGCCTTCCGCGAAACGCTGACCGTCGAAGGCTTCACCGAGGTTCAGACGCCCAAGCTCGTCGCGTCGGCTACGGAGAGCGGCGCCAATGTCTTCAAGCTGGACTACTTCGGGCGACCGGCGTATCTGGCCCAGAGTCCGCAGCTGTACAAGCAGGTGTTGACGGGGGTCTTCGAGCGGGTGTTCGAGGTCGGGCCGGTCTTCCGCGCTGAACCCCACGACACGACGCGCCACCTGAGCGAGTACGTCAGCCTCGACGTGGAGATGGCCTTCATCGAGGACCACCACACGGTGATGGCGCTGCTGACGAAGGTGATACGGGGCATCCTGACCGCGCTTGCCGAGCGCCACGCCGAGGACCTGGCGCGCTGGGAGGTGGTCATGCCAGCCGCGCCGGAGGTATTTCCGGGCCTCTTCTTCCCCGAAGCGCAGGAGCTTATCTACCAGCGCCACGGCGTGGACGTGCGGGGCGAGCCGGATCTGTCACCCCAGGATGAGCGCTGGCTCGGCGAGTGGGCGCGGGAGGCGCACGGCAGCGACTTCCTGTTCGTGACGGGCTACCCGATGAGCAAGCGGCCCTTCTACACTCACCCTAACCCGGCCGACGCGCGCTACTCTAACAGCTTCGACCTGTTGTTCCGGGGCACAGAGTTGGTTACGGGCGGCCAACGGCTGCACCGCTACGAGGACTACCTGGTGGCGCTCGAACGCGGCGGGCTGTCTCGCGAGCCGTTCGAGTGGTACCTGGAGGCGTTCCGCCACGGTATGCCGCCCCACGGCGGCTTCGCCATCGGCCTGGAGCGGCTGCTGACCCAGTTGACGGGGGCGGGCAACGTGCGCCTGGCGACCCTGTTCCCGCGTGACCTCAACCGACTGACGCCGTGAGTCGCGGCGAGGGCCGGACGCACCAAAACAGAAACAACGGCCTGATGACGGTTGCTCACGCCGTCCGCAGGCCGTTGTCTCTGAGAGGTTTCGGTGGGAGGTCAGCCACCGTTGTTGTCTCTATAATAGTCGGCCTCCATTAAGCGCGCATTAAGCGAAGTTTAGGCGTCGATGAATACATCTCCGCCGCTGCGGCTTTCTTCCTGCGTCAGGGGGTGACGGCGAGCCATCTGGCGGCTCGCCAAAATGGGACGTGACAGACCCGCGTGGCTGTATAGTGGGCGGGATAGCAGCTTGCGGCAGTAAGGAATCAGGTGTCAATAGACTAACCGCCGGTGCATTGCCGGCGGTTAGTGCGTTTCGGGCCGGGGACGGGTAGCTAGGCCGGCAGCTTGAGCACGTAGTCGGCGCCGAGGCGCAGCGCATGCTTGTTGGCGGCGAGAATCTCCTGGCTGCGCTGGCCGAACTTGCGGATCAGCAGCTCGACCACCGTCTCGAACTGGACGATGCCTGTCGCGGCGATGAGGGCGCCGATGGCGACGACGTTGGCCGCCTTGGCCAGCCCCACGTCGGCGGCGATGTCCTTGGCGGGGATGGCAATCTCGTGGATGTCGGCGCGGCCCGCTCGCTGCGTGATGAGGGAGGAGTCGACGATGAGCAGGCCGTGCGGCTTGACCAGAGGCGCGTACCTGTCCATGGATGGCGGGTTGAGGACGATGGCCGTCGATGGGCGGCGCACGACGGGCGCGCCAATCTCCTCGTCGGAGATGATCGTGGTACAGTTGGCGGTGCCGCCCCGCATCTCAGGCCCGTAGGAGGGAATCCAGGTGACGTGGCGGCCCTCGTTCATGCCCGCGTGGGCCAGTAGCTGGCCCGCGAACAGCACGCCCTGGCCGCCGAAGCCGGCAATGATAATCTCTTCGTGCACGGTGTCCTCCCGGGCCTAGGCCAGCGCCTTGACAGCATCGACGACTTTGTAGTCGCCCAGCGGGTAGTAGGGAATCATGGCGTCCTTGATGTGTCGCAGGGCGTCCTCCGGCTGCATGTCCCAGTTGATGGGGCAGGCGGCGAGGATTTCCACCATCGAGAAGCCCAGGCCATGCAACTGCGCCTGGAAGGCGGTGCGGATGGCCTTCTTGGTACGGTTGATGGCGGCCGGGTCGCTGACGGCGCGCCGCACGATGTAGGACGGGCCGTCCAGGGTGGCGAGCATCTCGGAGACGCGGATGGGAAAGCCCATGGTCGCCACGTCACGGCCCAGGGGCGAGGACGTTGTCTTCATGTGCGGCAGCGTTGTGGGCGCCATCTGGCCGCCGGTCATGCCGAAGACGGCGTTGTTGACGAAGATGACGGTGATGTTTTCGCCACGGGCGGCGGCGTGGATAATCTCGGCGGCGCCGATGGACGCCAGGTCGCCGTCGCCCTGGTAGGTGAAGACTACGTGATCGGGGCGATAGCGCTTGATCCCGGTCGCCATGGCCGGGGCGCGGCCGTGGGGGGCCTGGGCGAAGTCGTAGTCCAGATAGTTATACGAGAACACCGAGCAGCCGACCGAGGCGACGCCGATGGTCTGCTCGCGAACACCTAGCTCGTCGATGACCTCGGCCACCAGGCGGTGGATGATGCCGTGGCTGCAACCGGGGCAGTAGTGGCTGACGACCGGCAGCAGGGTCTCGGGACGCTCGTAGACGACGGTCATGGTTTCTGCTAGCATAGTTACTCTCCCTGCCGCCTACAGCAGCGCCATCGCCCGCGCGCCGTTGGTTGACGGCGTGGGGGCCATGGCCCCAATCTGGGCCAGAATCTCTTCGGGCATAGGAACCTGGCCGCCTGTCCGGCCATAGAAGCTAACGACCGCCTGCGGGCCGACCGCCAGACGTACATCGCTGAGCATCTGCCCCGCGTTCATCTCCACGACCAGAAGGCGCGGGATGCGCTGCGCCAGTTCGGCCAGCCGCTGATAGGGGAAGGGCCAGAGAGTGATGGGGCGAAACAGGCCGACACGGATGCCACGGGCGCGGGCCTCGCGGATGGCAGTCTGGGCGATGCGGGCCGCCGAACCGAAGGCGACGACAAGTAGATCGGCGTCCTCGGTCTGGCGCTCGGCGAAGCGCACCTCGTGCGCCTCGATCTCGCGGTAGCGAGCCTGGAGGCGGGCGTTGATTCTCTCCATGACCTCAGGGTCGAGGCCGATGGATGAGATGATGCGCCTGGGTCGGTCCGTCGCGCCAGACAGTTCCCACCCCCGGTCGGCGTGGCTGATCTGGCGCATGGGCGGCATGACCACCGGCTCCATCATCTGACCGATGTTGCCATCGGCGGCGATGATCACGATGCCTCGATACTTCTCGGCCAGGTCGAAGGCGTTGTAGGTGAGGGTCACCGCCTCCTGGATGGTGGAGGGGGCCAGGACGATGCTATGGTAGTCGCCGTGGCCGCCGCCGCGCACCAGTTGGTTGTAGTCGGCCTGCCCGGGGGAGATGTTACCCAGGCCAGGGCCGCCGCGCATCATATCGACGATGACACAGGGCACTTCCGAGCCGGCGATATACGACAGACCCTCTTGCATGAGGGACACGCCAGGGCTGGACGACGAGGTCATCGTCCGCGCGCCCGCGACGGCCGCGCCGTAGACCATATTGATGGCGGCCAGTTCGCTCTCAGCCTGAACGAAGGCGCGACCCAGTTCGGGCATGCGCTTCGCGAGATATTCAAGCAACTCGGTCTGGGGGGTGATCGGATAGCCGAAGTAGGCGTCTAGCCCACCGCGCACAGCAGCCTCGGCAATCGCCTGGTTGCCCTCCCATAGTTCACGGTTCATACACGTCCTCCCCGTGGCAGCCCTGG
The DNA here is from genome assembly GCA_034431435.1 of Anaerolineae bacterium. GTDB lineage: Bacteria > Chloroflexota > Anaerolineae > Epilineales > JAHCIE01 > JAHCIE01. The sequence continues at coordinate 75,330 of DAOUDG010000109.1, forward strand.
GGCGATTCGTCCTGATGCAGGACGAGCCGCCAGTCTCAGGCCGCGGCGGCATGCTTCTGGGCCGGCGTTCGACTGACGGCTTCGCGATAGACAGTAATGGCGACGTCGGGGCAGATAGTAGAGCAGAGCAGGCACCCGGTGCATAGGCCGTCCGGGTCGACCAGAATAGCGGGCCGATAGCCCTTTGGGGTGAAGGTGTCGGCGATCCCGATGACCTTCTTGGGGCAGATGCCGACGCATAACTCGCAGCCCTTGCAGCGATTCGCGTCGATACGAATTGTTCCTCGCATCGCGACTCCTTTGGCGCGATCAGGCGCCAGGCGCCTTGTGGGTTGATGACGGGGAGGGCGGGCGGCGGCCCCAGCGCCGGGCGCCCGCATACGCTCCCACGTTGACATGATACTGCCGATTCGTCCTCAATCTAGAAAAAGCCCCTCCATCCGCCGATAAGAAACCTCCACGGACGCGCCCGCTCGCTCCTGGGCCGGGGCGGGTGTAGAATAGCTGGTAAGCTTCGTAGCCCGTATCAGCGCGAGCGGGCTGACCAGGATTCGCCAAAACTGAGCTGGGGGCGCACCATGATTCAATCTCAATGGAACGCCGCCGAGGCGGCGGCTCTGCCTGCCCTGGACGGCCTCGTCTATCGCAGCAACCTCCTGGGCCGCGACCGCAGCATCGTCAACATTTACGGTGGTAACACCAGCGCCAAGCTTACTGAGACTGACCCCCTGGGCTGTCCCATCGACGTGCTATGGGTCAAGGGTTCCGGTTGGGACGTGGCGACCATTACCGAGCAGGGTTTCGCGGGCCTGCGCCTGGCCGAAATCCTGCCTGTGATGGGCCGCGATAGCCTGAGCGACGAGGAGATGGTGAGCTACCTGGCCCGCTGCGTCTTCGCCCCCGACCGCCCCCGCTCGTCCATCGAGACCCTGCTCCACGCCTCAGTAGGCGCGCGCCACATCGACCATACCCACCCCGACGTCATTATCAGTCTGGCCTGTGCCGCCAATGGCCGCGAGTTGTGCCGCGAATTGTGGGGCGAGCGCATGGTGTGGGTGGACTACGTGCGACCCGGCTTCCCGCTGGCGAAGTGGATTGCTGACGGCGTGCGCGCCAACCCGCGCGCCGACGTGGTCATCATGGGCAAGCACGGCCTGACGGTCTGGGGCGACACGAGCCGCGCCTGCTACGAGCAGACGATCCGCGTCATCCAGGAGGCGGAGGCGTTCACCCAGGACCGCCGCCGCGATCGCCGGGTCTTCGCCAACGCTGCCGTGCCGCTGCCCGCCGATGAGCGTCGTCGCGCCTGGCTCGCGCTGTTGCCTGTCCTGCGCGGCGCGCTGAGCGCGCAACGCCCGACCATCTTGCAGGTCGATGACGGCGAGGCGGCGTTGGCGTTTGTCAATGGAGGGGACGTGGCCGCCTACTCCCAGGTCGGTGCGGCTACCCCCGATCAGCTGATTCACACGCGGCGGCTACCGCTGCTCATCGACTGGCAATCGAGCGAGGGGACCGATACGTTGGCTGCCAGGGCACGGCAGGCCGTGGCGGACTACGTGGTAGCCTACCATCGCTACTTTGATGCATACAAGGCATCCGGCGATGCGATGCTGACACCCTATCCGCGCGTCGTCCTCGTGCCCGGCCTGGGCCTAGCGACAGCGGGACCGGACGCCGCCGCGGCCGATGTCACCCACCAGATGTACCGTCAGACCATGACCGTTATTGAAGGCAGCACGGTCCTGGGTGGCTATGTCAGTCTCACCCCGGAGGAGTCCTACTACATCGAGTACTGGCCCCTGGAGCACTATCGGCTGAGCCTGCGGCCCACGCCGCGCGAGCTGGCGGGCCGGGTTGCCGTGGTGGTGGGCGGGGGCGAGGTGGCCCAGGCGGCCGCGCGCCGTCTGGCCCAGGACAGCGCGCACGTCGTCATCCTCGATGACGACGATGGCGCGACGCAGGCCCTCGCCGATGCCCTGATCACCCAGTACGGGGCGCGGCGCGGGCTGGCGCTCGCCTGTGACCTGGGCAAGGCGGATGCTGTGGCCGTCGCGTTCGAGCGAGTCGTCGAGGCCTACGGTGGGCTGGACATTCTTGTTGTGATCGAGAAGGGGGGGCTGGCCGCCGCGCTGCCCGTAGCGGCTCGACTGTGGCAGGCGCAAGGGTTGGGTGGTAGCCTGGTCCTGGTGGATGACGGGGTCGAGAGCGCGGCCTGGCCGAGCCGCGCGCCTGATGGCGTGCGGGTCAACCGCGTGGCGGCGGGCGCGCGAGCACGGGCTGACGACATCGCCGAGGCGGTGAGCTTTCTGGCGGGGCCGCGGGCAACCGCCGTCACGGGCGCGACGTTGCCGGTGCGGGGTGGCGCCGAGGACGGCCCGACTTCGACATAGTCAGGGCCGGGCGGTCGCGCGAGTTTAGGGCGCTGAAGGCGCGACGGCCCTGGGCTTGTCCTCCAGCAGGAGTCGCGCGTAGCAGCCGGCCCACAGGTCGGGAGTGCGGGTCATCTTACTCAGCTTGATGTCGCTGAAGCGGGGCAGCAGTCGCGCCAACGCAGCGGGCAGGGCAGCCCAGCGGCCCTGGCGCAGAATCTTTTCCAGCTCGCCCGCGCTCAGTTCCACCCAGGCCCACTCGCGCCTGAATCGATCAGCTTTCATGTAGTAGTCCCGCTTTTCCCAGGCGGCCGCGCTGGTCTCCACGCCGGCGGCGATCTGCCGCAGCGAGAAGACGATGAGCGCGGTTAAATCGCGGGCCTCGTCGTCAAGCTCAGCCTTCTGGCCTAGCAGGCGCAGCGCCTCGGCAATCGTGCGCCGCAGGCGGTTCCGCTCCGTCCCCGTACCATCAATCGTGACCAGCCGACCCATACGCTCGCCTCCCTGGATAGGAACAGGTGTTCGGTAGTCTAGCACGCATCGAGGATCGGGTCAAGCATGGGAACATAACGCGCCGACCTGGCTCCAGGTCGGCGCGTGGTAGCTATGCGGTTGTGCGGTCGGCGCCGGGCTATGCGCCCTCGTAGTTGGGCAGGCGGCGGCGTCCAGCGCCGCCCGCGTATTGGGCGATGTCGGCCAGCAGGCCCAGGCCGACCCACAGCCAGTCCAGACCCTGGAGGCCGTCCACGCCGACCAGGACGAACATCATGGTCATCCAGGGCACGAAGATGATGCCCAGCAGGGGCCACAGCCACCAGGTGATGGGCCAGCCGCGGAAGACGATCTCCCATCGTGCGGGCTGGACGAGCTACCAGAGGATGTCGGCAACGCGAGGACCGAGGAAGACAAGGATAATCAGCCAACAGCACATGCGACATCTCCTTTGCGGTAGGACGAGAAAGGCGGATGAAGTACGAGTGAAGCACGAGCGGAGTATAGCGTGACACGTTGAGGCGTGCAAGCGATGTGTGGGGGGGGGCGCGCGAGAGCGTGGCGGGTGTGGAAATGGTTGACAAAGGGCGTCGGCGTCGCTAGAATCGGCGCGGCGATACGGCGGCCAGGGTTACTCCGCGCCGCGTCGCGTTATACTCGGAAGGAACTGGCATGTCGTCTGCTCTCCCCCTGGCCGGCCGCCTGGTGACGGTAGTGCTGCTTGGCCTGGCTCTTGCCTCGCTGAATGTGCGACCTGCGGGCCAACTCGAATTCGCGTTCATGGGCTCGCCGGTGATGGTGGGACTGTCGGGTGCGACGCTCATCATCGGGCTGCTGGTCGTGCTGACGTGTGTGGGCGTTGAGGCCATGGTGCGCACCCACCCCTGGTTGCAGGCGGCGCCCCTGGCGTATACGGCTATCTTTTGGCCGCTGCCCGCCTTTGTGACGTTAGGGGCGGCCCTGCTGGTGCCAGCCCTGTATGGTCGGCCGGTCTGGATCGTAGGGCTGATTCTGACCTTCATCGGTCTGGCGACTGTGCTCATCGTGCAATACCAGGGCATCGACCCTGGTGCGAGCTACTATGATAGGGCGCGCCTGCTCATCACCCTCATCGCTTACGGTTCGGCCTTCTTCCTGTACGCGGCGGTCTCGGCGGCGGGGGTGCGCTGGGTGGTGTCGGCCCTGGTGATTCTGTTGGTCACGGTGGTCCTGGCCCTGACCCTGCTGCGCGGCGCAGCGGCCCAGTGGCGGTCAGCGTGGGTGTATGCGGTGGCGTCGGGGCTGGTGGTCGGTGAGATGGCCTGGGCGTTGAACTATTGGGACATCGGGGCGATTGGCATGGCGGCGCTCCTGCTGCTGGCCTTCTACATCATGACCGGCCTGTCGCAGCACGCGCTCCAGGATCGCCTCAGCCGCCGCGTGGTGATGGAGTTCGTGGCGGTGGGAGCGGTATTCTTCTTCGTCATTCTGAGGTTGACGCCATGGCTGAGCTAGTTGCGATGTGGACTGACCTGGCCGAGCGTGTCCGGCGTGGCGAACGGCGGGCCGTGGCGCGGGCCTTGACGATGGTGGAGACCGGTGGCCCCGATGCCCAGGCGCTGCTGGGTCAGCTGCACCCAGCCACCGGGAGCGCGCATATCATTGGCGTGACCGGCGCACCCGGCACGGGCAAGAGTACCCTGGTCAACGCGCTCGCGGCCGAGTATCGGCGGCGGGGCCGCAAGGTGGGTGTCATTGCCGTGGACCCGACTAGCCCGTACACCGGCGGCGCTATCCTGGGCGACCGCATCCGGATGCAGGGCCACCACGGCGACGCCAACGTGTTTATCCGCAGCATGGCGACACGCGGCCACCTGGGCGGGCTGGCTGTGGCGACCACCGACGCGGTGCGGGTCATGGACGCGGCGGGCTTCGACCCCATCCTGGTCGAGACCGTCGGAGCCGGACAGTCGGAGGTGGACATTGCCGACGCCGCTCATACGACGCTCGTGGTGCTCGTGCCGGGGCTGGGGGACGACATCCAGGCCATCAAAGCGGGCATCCTGGAGATTGCCGACATCTTCGTGGTCAACAAGGCCGACCTGCCCGGCGCGGACCAGGCGGTGGCGGCGCTGCGCGGGATGCTGATGCTGGGCGCGCGGGAACGAGACCGCTGGCAGCGGGCGCCAGGCGCACCCACGTGGACCTTGCCCATCCAGGAGACTGTCGCCGCTGACCGGCGGGGCGTCGCGGACCTTGTGGATCGCGTTCAGGAGCATGCCGCCTTCCTGGACGCAAGTGGGCTGCGGGCGGCTATTGAGCGTGAGCGCGCCGAGTACCAACTGCGCGACATCCTGCGCGCGTGGTTGCTGCGCGATCTGCTGGCGGGCCTGACCGACGGAGGGCTGACACGCGCGGCCGAGGCCGTGGCGGAGCGCGACATCGACCCATATACGGCTGCCACCCAGCTGATGGCGACGCGAGATACGTAACCGCGCCGCTCAGCGGCCCTGAAGAGGAGCGCCTGATGCCGAGCATGTATGGGGACATCGCGCTGTATACGGGAACGGCCAGCCCGGAGCTGGCCCGCGAGGTGGCGCAGGCGTTGGGGGTGGAGTTGTCTGGCTCGGACGTCTTCAAGTTCCCCAACGACAACATCTTTATTCGGCTGCACGGTTCGGTGCGCTCCCGTGACGTGTTCATCATCCAGCCGACCTGCCCGCCGGTGAACACGAACATCATGCAACTGCTCATCTACATCGACACGATGAAGCGGGATTCGGCGGGGCGGGTGACGGCGGTCGTGCCCTACTACGGCTACGGCCGCACCGACAAGAAGGACCAGCCGCGCGTGCCCATCACCGCCCGCCTGGTGGCCGACCTTATCACGGTGGCGGGCGCTGACCGCTGCCTGATGATGGACCTGCACGCGGGGCAGATTCAGGGGTTCTTCAAGATCCCCGTCGACGATGTGAGTGCGCGCCATATCCTGGTACAGCACCTGAGCAAAGGCGACCTGTCGAACACGACCGTTGTGGCTGCCGACCTGGGCGGGGCGAAACGTACCCGCGACTTCGCCGAGACGCTGGGCGTGCCCCTGGCCCTCATCGAGAAGCGACGTAGCCAGTCGGGGGTGGGGGTGTCGAAGGCGCGCGCCCTCAACCTCATCGGCGACATCGAAGGGCGCGACGCCATTATCCACGACGACGAGATTGATACGGCCGGCACTGTCACTGAGGCGGCGAACTTCCTGTCGCAGGCGGGCGCGCGGAGTATCAAGGTCGTCGCGACGCACCCGGTCTTGTCGGACCCCGCCACGGAGCGGCTGCGCAACGCGCCCATCGCCGAGATTGTCGTCACCAACACCGTGCCTATCCCGGAGCGTAAGCTGCTGCCGAACATGACCGTCTTATCTATAGGGCCGTTGTTGGGTGAGGTTATCCGGCGTATTCACCTCGGCCTGTCGGTAGGAGCCATGTTCGACGAGTAGTAAAGGGGGCCGTAATGGATACTCTACATCCCCGCCCGGCGCTTCCGCCGGGTCTTGTCGCCGGGCTGATACTGATTGGCCTGGGGCTTGTGTTCCTGCTGGGTATGGCCTTCCCCATTGGCAATTGGGTGCTCATCATCCTCGGCCTCGGCTTTCTTGTGGCTTATCTGGTCACGCGGCTGGATGGGCTGTTGTGGCCGGCGGGTATCCTGACCGGTTTGGGGTTGGGCGTCTGGGCAGGGCTGGCGTTGCGGTGGGACGGAATGATGCAGGGCGCAGCCATTCTGCTTGGCCTGGCCGGTGGCTTCATTGCCATCTATGTGATTGACCGGCTGTACACCCCGCCGTCGCCTGTTGGGGCGTTGTGGGCTGCCCTTGGTACCGGCATTGCCGGTACGCTCCTGGCCGCGACTAGTCTGGGTGTGTTGTCAGAGTCGTTCTGGAAGTTGGCGGGCTACGCCTGGCCCACCATCTTGATTGCCATCGGTGCGCTGCTTCTCTTCCGCAGTCTCAGCCGACGGCAGATGTAGGGGCAGGTCTCGCGCCTCTCTGGCTTGAAGCGGAATTGGACGCAGACGAACCCGGACAAGCGCAGGCAGCGGCAAGTCCTCTGGCTCTCCGTCAGACCTGACAGGTTTCTGAAGACCTGTCAGGTCTGACGTGTGTTCCGGGAACCGCGCGGCCTGCACATTCGTTCCTCAATGGCGGTCCATGCTATAATTGGGGGACGGCCATTTTCGGCGTAGAGTGAGGTTGAGGTTTATGTTGAAGAATTTCATCACGAAGATCACGGGCGACCCGGCCGAGAAGCTGGTCAAACAGTTGCGGCAGCGGGTCGAGCGCGCCAATGCGCTGGAGCCGACGCTCAAGGCGATGAGCGACGACGACCTGCGTGCCCAAACCCACAAGTTCAAGGCCGCGCTGGACGAGGCGGCGCTGGACCTGCGCGAGGAGGTGGCCCAGGCGCAGCGGGAGTTTGACGAGCTAACGGGCGACGAGCGGCGACAGGCTGAGGACCGCCTCAAGGCGGCCAAGAAGGCGCTGTATGAGGCCGAGGCCGAGGTGATGGACGACATCCTCGAGGAGGCTTTCGCCACCGTGCGCGAGGCGGCGCACCGCACGATTGGGCAGCGGCACTACGATGTGCAGATGATAGGCGGCATGGTCATCCACCTGGGGAATGTTGCCGAGATGAAGACGGGCGAAGGCAAGACGCTCGTCGCCACCCTACCCCTGTACCTGAACTCGCTGACCGGGCGCGGCGTCCACCTGGTGACGCCGAACGACTATCTGTCGAAGGTCGGCGCGCAGTGGATGGGGCCGGTGTATACGTTCCTCGGCCAGAGCGTGGCTGTCATCCAGAGCCAGGCGAACGCTGCCGAGTATCAGCCCAGCTATGTCTACGACCCCGACTACCAGTCGGCCGATGACCGCTATCAGCATCTGCGGCCCGTCCCGCGCGCCGAGGCGTACCGCGCCGATATCGTGTATGGGACGAATAACGAGTTCGGCTTCGACTATCTACGCGATAACATGGTCACGCGGGCAGGCGACCGGGTACAGCGCGAACTGTTCTTTGCCATCGTCGACGAGGTGGACAACATCCTCATTGACGAAGCGCGCACGCCGCTCATCATCTCCGGCCCCGCTGAGGAGTCTGCGTCGTACTACGCCACCTTCGCCCAGCTGGTGCGCCGCCTGCGCGAGGGTGATGACTATACCATCGACCAGAAGCAGCGTGTCGTGACGCCGACCGAGGCGGGTATCGAGAAGATCGAAGGCTATCTGAACATCCCGGCGGGTAAGTCGCTGTACGACCCTGAGTACTACGAGATGACGCCGTACTTTGAGAATGCCTTGAAGGCCGAGACGCTGTTCCACCTGGATAAGGAGTACATCGTCAAGGACGGCGAGGTCATCATCGTCGACGAGTTCACGGGCCGCCTGATGCACGGCCGCCGCTTCTCGGAGGGCCTGCACCAGGCCATCGAGGCGAAGGAAGGCGTCGAGGTCCAGCGCGAGAACCTGACCCTGGCGACCATCACTTTCCAGAACTACTTCCGCATGTACCGTAAGCTGGCGGGCATGACGGGTACGGCCAAGACCGAGGAAGAGGAGTTCCAGCGCATCTACAACCTGGATGTCATTCCCATCCCGACCCATCGGCCTATGATTCGCGAGGATGCGCCCGACCAGGTCTATAAGGGCGGCGGCTCCAAGTACAAGGCGATGGTGCGCGAGATCGAGGAGATGCACAAACTGGGTCGCCCAGTGCTGGTCGGCACCACGTCGGTGGAGAAGTCGGAGCTGATCTCCGATATGCTGCGCCGCCGGGGCGTCAAGCATCAGGTACTGAACGCCAAGCTCCACGAGCAGGAAGCGGGTATCATCGCCCAGGCGGGTCGGCCGGGAGCCGTCACCATCGCCACGAACATGGCCGGCCGCGGCGTCGACATCTTGTTGGGCGGCAACCCGGAGGGTATCGCCCGCGAGCGGCTGCGCCAGCAGGGGTTGGACCTGGCGAATCTGGAGCCGGGGGTGTGGGAGGCTGCCTACGAGCAAGCGAGGCGCGAGGTCGAGCGCGATCGGGCGCAAGTGATCGAACTGGGCGGCCTGCACATTATCGGCACGGAGCGCCACGAGGCGCGCCGCATCGATAACCAGTTGCGTGGTCGCGCCGGCCGCCAGGGTGACCCTGGCTCGTCGCGCTTTTACGTGGCCCTGGACGACGAGCTAATGGTGCGCTTCGGCGGCCAGAGCGTGGCGGGGTTGATGGACCGCCTGGGCCTGGAAGAGGACGTGCCGATCGAGCATCGCATGGTGAGCGGTGCGCTGGAGAACTCCCAGGTCAAGGTCGAAGGCTACAACTTCGACCTGCGCAAGCACCTGCTCCAGTACGATGATGTCATCAACCAGCAGCGCGCCTTTATCTACCAGCAGCGTACCGACGCCCTGGGCAAGACGACGCTCCGCCCGACCATCATGGGCATGATCGAGAAGGAACTCGACGCCCTCGTCGACCAGCATACCCAGGGCGACCGCAGCGAGTGGGACATGGAGGGGCTGCTGCGCGACGTGCAGCGGGTCATACCCATCAGCAACACCACGCCGCCGGCCGAGTGGGGGCAACTGTATCCTGAGCAGATCAAGGACTCCCTGGTCGACCTGGCCGAGCAAACCTACGATCTACGCGAGCAGGAGTTCGGCCCGGAGATGATGCGCGAAATCGAGCGCGCGGTCTTGCTGCGGGCCGTCGACAATCGCTGGATTCACCATCTGACGGCCCTGGATGAGCTGCGCCAGGGCATCGGCCTGCGCGCCTATGCCCAGCAAGACCCCGTGGTCACCTACCGCCGCGAGGCCTTCGCCATGTTCGGCCAGCTGACCGACTTCATCCAGGAGGACGTGGCGCGGCTTATGCTGCACGTTGCACCAGAGACGAGCCAGCCGCCCGCGCGACGAGCAGCCATGCCCCGCGCGACACGCTACCAGGGCGCAGGCGGGCAGACCACGACGCAGACAGCGCCGTCGCGCAAGGCGACTGGCGGCGAGCTTGGTCGTAACGACCCGTGTCCATGCGGCAGCGGCAAGAAGTTCAAGCAGTGCCACATGGGCCGTGAGGCGGAACTGGTGGCTTTGCTGCAGAAGCGCGGCCAGACCGCGCTGGCGGCGATGGCACAGCCGGCCGGCGCGCCGAGTGCGGCGCGTGGCGCGCCCCCACCGCGCCGCGACGGCAAGGACGGCAAGAGTAAGCGGCGCTAGGATGGCGAAGGACCAGAGAGTTTAGCTCTTTGGTCCTTTGTCTTTGGCCAGCGTAGCGCCGCTAGTTCTTGGGGCGTTCGCTCTTCACGAGGTGGTCGAGGAGGCGGCCGCGGCCGGTTCCATCGTCGAAGCCGTAGCCTGCCAGAAAGACGGACGACGTGACGCGGAAGCCGATGTAATCAGCGTCGACGATGGACTTACGCCAGGCCTTGTCAAGCAGGACACACGTCTTGACGCTCTTTGCGCCGTCGGTCAGGAGTTGCTGCTTGAGGAAGGCCATCGTCTCGCCGGTGGACATCAGCGGGCGGGCGAGGATGACGTGAGCGTTGGGCACCAGGTCGCCCACGCCGTCGAGGTAAGCCACCCGCCGGTCACCGTCCGTCTCGACGATGTCGACCAGCCCCATCTGCACCGGCAGGTCGGGGTTGATAGCGCGCCCTAGCGCCCCGAAAAAATACAATACTGACGATAGGCGGGCGGTGGTGAGCAGCAGAATGGGGCCTTTGCCAACATAATCCAGAGAGATTTCGCGGCCCAGCATCTGGATCGCCTCGTCAATTTCCTCGGCCGACCGAGCAACCGCCCACGTTTCATCCCAATGGCTCATGCGAATCCTCCGTGGCGGTGACGCGACAATATGGACGTAGGCCGCCGCACTGGCCGCTATTCTACCATAGAATTGACGCAGCGCAAGATGACGAAAGGCCCGAAGGGGTTGGGAACCTCTTCGGGCTTTGGCCGCGAGCGGCGCCTAGCCAACGGGCGTGACGGCTGTGGGCGTCGGGGCGGCCACCATTGGCCGCCAGCGGTTCCAGACGGCGACGACCAGCGCCCCCAGGCCCAGGATGGTGATAATCAGGTCGGCGAGGCCACCCAGGTACGGGATGAAGCTGAGCAGCCACAAGCCGAAGGCCAGCAGGCTGACGCCCAGTAGCATCGGCCACCAGCGGCTGTTTGTCCCCGCGGGCGAAGTACGAGCGAAGATGGCCCGTCCCAGGGCGATACCGACCACGACTTTGCTAACCCAGGCGACGGCGGTGAGGAAGGCGAATAGCAGGCCGCCACTGGCAAGGAGCGCACCGACCACCGAGGCCGCGCTCAGGCCGCTAAGGGTCATCAGGCCGAAGATGATGCCCAGGATAACGGCAACCATGATGAGGAGGAGCAGCACGAAAGGCGTGCCGACCAGGGCGGCGATACCCCACCCCACGCTCGCGGCGAGGCGTTCTGTCATGATGGTGGCGGCGCTGGACATCAGGGGCCACGCGAGCCACGCCAGCAACAGGCCGACAATGATCAGAGTGACCCAGCGGCGGAGGAAGTCCAGGAGGCGGGCCTGGGGTGAGGCTTCATAGGCGGCCTGCTCAGCGGCAACCTGTCGCGCCTGTTCCGCTGCCACGTTCGTTGTCTGCTGCACCGGCCCGCTGATCAGGGCCAATGAGGAAATAGCCGCCGCGGTTGGGCTGGTGTAGCTCAGGGAGCCGTGAATCTGGGCGTTATCGCCGACGCGGAAGCCGGGCGCGACTGTGGGCGGCCTCGCTACCTGCATGCCGGGAACAAATATGGCCGGGTTGAAGACCGGGCCGCCTGCGTCATCATTGATTTCCAGGTTGACATTGCCGCCAACGATGCCGTTCAGGTCCAGGGCCGTATGACCGCCATCGTAATCCTGTCCGATCTCGCCTTCGATGCGAGCCTGGTACGTACCTGCCATGACATCGCCCTGGATCACGCTGCCGGGCGCGGTGATCAGGCTCCACGCGCCGGCCAGAGCGTCTTTCCCGACGTGCGCCTGGGGGCCGAGATTGACGGCGTAGCCTAGGGCACGGACGCTGCGACCGACCTGGCCGTTGACGGTGACGCTGGCTGCCGCCGCCTCGAGGTTGCCTTCGACGGCGCCGTTGACGATGACGCGCTGGGCCATGACGATCGCGTCGCCCTTGACCGTGCCATCGATGACGACGGTGTTGCCGAACAGGTAGACGTCGTCGTCCACCGTCTCATCGGCGGCAATGGTAACGGTCTCACCGCTACGCGGCGTGGCCGCCTGCGCGCTCGGCGCGATGAAGGCCACGGCCAGCGCCAGGAGCAGGATGGGAAGCGCCTTGTACCATCGTGGGAACATAGACCCTCTCTTTCAGGGCAACAACACCCTCACTCAATATACGCCTGGCGCATTGGTGAGGTTGCGGGGTGACGTGAATCGTGAGCCGTGCCCATCGCCAATCTTGCCTGCCACGTACCACCGCCTGGTGCTTCGGCAGCCACCTGGACGGCGGCGAGGCCGTGCCCATCGCCAATCTTGCCTGCCACGTACCACGCCTCGCGTTTCCGTGTATAATCGTCGCCATGTTCACCTTGCCTGTTCGCCTCACCCTCGTCGGCGACGCAGCCATTCTGGTCGAGTTCCGCGACGGAGAGTTGCTCGCCGCCAATCAGGCCGCCCGCGCCCTGGGGCAGGCGCTCAGGGCGAGCGAGCCGCCCTGGCTGCGCGACGTGACGCCCGCCTATCGTACGCTGCTGGTCACGTATGACCCGCTGGCGGACGCGCCCGACGCCATAGCGGAAGCGGTCAGGGCGGCAGTCGCCCACCTGGATATTGAACATGGTGCGCCAGGGCGGCTGGTCGAGATTCCGGTGCGCTACGGCGGGGATGATGGCCCCGATCTGGCCGACGTGGCGAGGCACACCGGCCTGAGCGAGGCCGAGGCCGTCGCGCGCCACACAGCGGCCGTGTACACGGTGATGTTCATCGGCTTCATGCCTGGCTTCCCTTACCTGTCAGGACTGGATCCGGCCCTGACGACGCCACGCCTGGCGACGCCGCGGCGTGCCGTGCCGGTCGGCAGTGTGGGCATCGGTGGCGACCAGACCGGCATCTACCCATCGGTGTCGCCGGGCGGGTGGCGGCTGATTGGTCGTACCTCGCGTATGCTCTACGATCCGCGCCAGGACCCGCCCACCCTGCTGCGCGCGGGTGACCGGGTGCGGTTCGTCGCCGTCGAGGGTAGCTGATGGCGTTGCTGCGTGTCCTCGTCCCCGGCCCACTGACGAGCGTGCAAGACCTGGGCCGCTACGGCCTCGGCGATCAGGGTATCGCGCCGGCGGGAGCAATGGACTCGCTAGCGCTGCGCCTGGGCAACCTGGTGGTCGGCAACCTGCCCGGCGCGGCCGCTCTGGAAATGACGCTGGTCGGGCCGACACTGGCGGTCGAGGGCGGTGGGGTCGTGGCCCTGGCGGGCGCGCCATTCGAGGCGTGGCTAGAGACGGTGAGCGGGGAACGCCGCGCGATCACGCCGTGGCGGGCGGTGAGGGTCCGGGATGGCGACCGGCTCCGCATCGGCGGCGCACAGCAGGGGGCGCGGGCCTACCTGTGCGTCGCAGGGGGCATCGATGTTCCGCTCCACCACGGTAGTCGCGCCACGCACCTGGGGGCCGGGCTGGGCGGGTTAGCGGGCCGCGCCTTGCGGGAAGGTGACAGGCTGCCGGTAGGCACACCACGACAGAGCCTGGACGACCTGGCGGGGCGGCAACTGCGGCGTGACCTGTGGCCGCCGTACCCGGTCGAGGCGGTGGTGAGAGTCATTCTCGGCCCGCAGGCCGAGGGCTTCACGCCCGACGCCGTGGCGACCTTCTTGAGCGCAGCTTACACTGTGGAGCCAGACTCGAACCGTATGGGCGTGCGGCTGAGTGGGCCACAACTGGGGCACGTGGATGGCGCGGACCTGACCTCGGAGGGAATCGCCCTGGGGGCGGTACAGGTCCCCCATAGCGGTCGGCCTATCATCCTCATGGCTGACCGCCAGACGACTGGCGGCTACACCAAGATCGCGACCGTCATTGGCGCGGACATTGGCGTGGTTGGGCAGGCGCGGCCCGGCGCGCGGCTTCGCTTCGAGGCGGTGACGGTGGAGGCGGCGCTGGCGGCCCGCCGTGCCCAGGAGGCTCTCGTGGACGAGGCGAGCATCGAACGCAATCTGACCTGGGGGCCGGCCGAGATCGCCGCTCTTCTCCACGCTTTCGCGGCGAGTGGGGTGGGGGAAATGGAACTTGAGATCGAGTCGCTGCGCCTGGTATTGCGGCGGGAGGCGCGTGGGGCGGTGGACGCTGGCGAGCCAGTGATGGCGAGGGAGGATAGCTCGCCGCCCGCGGCGGCAAGCGGGGCGCTGACCGCCCCCATGCTGGGTATCTTTTACCGGGCGGGGTCGGCCGATGCGCCGCCCTTCGTCGAGGTGGGCGACAGCGTGGCGGCGGGGCAGGTGGTGGCTCTCATCGACGTGATGAAAACGCTGCACGAGGTCCGCGCCACGGAGGCAGGGTGTGTGACCGCCATTCTGGCTGAGAACGGCGCGCTGGTCGAGTACGGCCAGCCCTTGATGACCATCTCCAATCCCTGATCGCCAACCGTCCCATGTTCTCTCACATCCTGATTGCCAACCGAGGCGAGGCCGCGCTGCGCATTCTGCGCACGTGCCACGCGCTGGGGGTGCGGGCGACGCTGGCGGTATCCGACGTCGACCGCGACAGCCTGCCCGCGCGGCTGGCCGATCGCGTCGTGTGCATCGGTCCCGCCGCGCCCGGTCTGAGCTATCTCAACGGGGCAGCCTTGACGCAGGCGGCGCTGGCCGTGGGTGCGCAGGCCATCCACCCCGGCTACGGTTTCCTCGCCGAGAGCGCGGCCTTTGCCCGCCAGGTGACTCAGGCGGGGCTGGTGTTCGTGGGGCCGCCCGCTGACGCGATGGCCCGCCTGGGAGACAAGGCGGCCAGCCGCGCTCTGGCAGTGAGCGTAGGCGCGCCAGTCATTCCAGGCAGTGAGCCCTTGACGGACGAGGTGGCCGCACGGCGGGCGGCCGATGACTTGGGTTACCCCGTGCTGCTCAAGGCGGCGGCAGGAGGCGGCGGGCGCGGCATTCGCCGCGTGGATGATGGGGCGGCGCTGGAGGCCCAATTCGTGGCTGCGCGCGCCGAGGCGGCCGGCGCGTTTGGCGATGGCGCGCTCTATATGGAGAAGCTGTTGGGTCACGCGCGCCATGTGGAGGTGCAGATTCTGGCCGATGGGCGCGGGCACGTCGTCGCTCTGGGCGAGCGCGACTGCTCGGCTCAGCGACGGCGGCAGAAGGTGCTGGAGGAGACCCCCGCGCCCCACCTGCCCACGGCGACGCGAGATGCGCTGCACGCGGCGGCCGGCCGGCTGGCCCAGGCGGCCGGCTATGTGAACGCCGGGACGGTGGAGTTTCTGGTCGATGGGGATGGGCAGTTCTACTTTATGGAGATGAACGCGCGGCTCCAGGTGGAGCACCCTGTGACCGAGATGGTGACGGGGATGGACCTGGTAGCGGAGCAATTGCGGGTGGCGGCGGGCGAGGCGGACTATGGCGGGCTGCGCCTCGCGCCGCTGGGCTGGGCGGTGGAGGCGCGGGTGACGGCCGAGGACCCTGACCACGACTTCCTGCCGCGCGTCGGGACGGTGACCCGCTATCAGCCGCCCAGCGGCCCGGGCGTCCGCGTCGACAGCCACCTGTACACAGGCTACGCTATCCCGCTGTGGTACGACTCGCTGCTGGCGAAGGTCATCGCCTGGGGGCCAGATCGCCCGACGGCGGTGGCGCGACTGGCGGGGGCATTGGGGGAGATGGTGATCAAGGGAGCGCCGACGACGCTCCCGCTGCTGCGGCGGCTCGTCGATAGCCCGGCGTTTCGGCAAGGGGGCGTGGATACGGAGTGGCTGCAACGTGAAACGTGAGGCGTGAGGAAAGAGAGTAGAGAGAGGCGATTTGAGGCTCTCTCGCCTCACGCTTCAGGCTCCACGCATCATTTCGCCGGTGAGTTGGTGGTGGAAATGCCGCCGACGTGCGCGGCATCGGCGGCGGCGACAGCCTCGGGTTGGCTGAGGGTGGTTGCGGCGAGTAGCACGAGGGCGATCCATACCAGGTCGGCCAGCAACAGGTGAACCAGCTGCAGCCAGACCGGGGCCAGCAGGAGAACGTTCATGAAGCCCGCCGCCCACTGGATGATGATAAGGGCAATGACGATGTTTGCCATGCGGGCGACCTCGGCCGCAGGCGCGCGACGCCTGGCGTATTGGGCCAGCAGGATCAGCCCCGCGCCGATGAGTATGGCAATGATGGGGTGGAGGACTCGCAGCCGAACCAGAAAGTGCGCCGTGGCGTCCAGGTCCTGAGCGAGTCCCTCCGCCAGACTGGCGCTAGGGAAGAGGGTATCGCCGAGGGCGACGATGGCTCCGCTGGCGCCGATAACGGCCGTGCCGATGAGGCCGAGAACCAGGCCTGTGGCCAGGCCCCGGCGCTGGCCGACGCGCAGCGGCCCGCCGCCAGAGGCCCACCAGGCGGTGAGCGTCAGCGCGCCGAGCAGGATGAAGGTATTGACGAGGTGCAAGGCCATCGAGACGGCGCGGGCCAGCGAGGCGTTGTGGGCCACCAGTTCGAAGAGGACCAGGCCTGCGCCGAGCAGCGCCTCGGTGAGGATGAAGATGACAGACAGCGCCGCGCCACGGCGCACCAGGCTGCCCTTCGGGTAGGCGCGGAAGGCCCACACGGCCATGATGCCGACGAAGAGGAGGGCCAGCCCGCTGCTCAGGCGGTGGCTGAACTCGATGAGCGTGTGGGTCTGGGGCGATATGGGCACGACTCCGCCGTTGCACAGTGGCCAGTGCGCGCCACAGCCCGCGCCGGAGCCGGTCGCGCGCACGACCGCCCCCCACAGAATGACCAGGACGTTGTAGCCCAATACGAACCAGGCATACCAGGCAAATCGAGTCAGCTGCATGATGGCCCTCTAGCGCGTAGTCAACACGGGAACGCCCCAATCATAGCAGAAGGGGGCGCGGAGGGGAAACTACGCTGGCTGTGTCGCCTCGGGTGAACGCCACCGTGGGCGAGGGAAGCGCGGGCCTATGGCGTGGGCGTGGGGCCGGGCGGCGTGCCCCACGGATCGGCAGCCATGTCGATGAGGCGCTGCAGCAGCGGTCGATAGGGCGCGACCACGGTCAGGATACTGGCGGCGGCCGGCCGATCGGCCGCCCCCACCTCCAGGGTGAAGGTTAGCGCGTGACGGCTGGCATAAGCCCAGTCGTCGAACGCGCCACCCTCCGCGCCATACAGCCCCGCCTGGCGGGCCGAGGTGTTGGGAACCAGGGCGGCCAGTTCCGCGCCCACCGCTTTCAGGCGCGCGTCGTCCGGCGCGGGCGTCATTCGATAGCCCCAGGGATACAGAATCTCGTTGCCGTAGGCGTGGATGTCGGTGACAACCTGGGCGCGACGGGCCAGCACGAATTGGCGGAGCGCCTCGGTCTCTGACTCCGACCACGCGGATGCTCCCTGGTACTCTTCATGGCAGGGGCTGCTGCTCGCGCCGATTCCCCATCCCAACTCGAAGTTGCGGTTGAGGTCTACCCCGTCGCATACGTCCCACGCGCCGTCGGCGTTGTTGTCACGCGCGTTCTTGCGCCAGTCGCGGCTGTGGCTGGGGTCGATGCCGTCGTCGTAGCCATCGATGACACGGCCATCGGGGTTGAGCATGGGCAGAATCCACACCTGACGGCCATCCAGCAGGCGCGTCACCTCGGGGTCGATACCATAGCGATTCACAAGCTCATAGGTCGTGTAGAGGAGCGTTTCGACGGCGATCCACTCGCGGGCGTGCAGGCCACTGGTCAGGACGACCTCCGGCTCGTCCTCGTCGGTGGTGGGGTTGTCAGACAGCTTCAGGGCCAGAATATCGCGGTCTTGTCGGGAGCGGCCGATACTGGTGAGCGTGACGACCTCTGGGAACTCGGCGGCCAGGCGCTGCAGTTCGCTCTGGAGGCTGTTGACCCGTGCGTAGGAGTGATACATGGTCCAGGGCGCCTGGCTGCGCGTGGTGAACGTGCGGTCGTCGCCCAGGACCTGATTGCCCTGGCCGTCATCGGAGCGGACGCGATAGTGATACTGGAGACCGGGAATCAGCCCCGTCAGTTCGACGTTGTGCTCGGTGGTCAGGTCGCCGCTGCCCAGGCTAACAGGGGAGCCAGGTGGCACGCTCAACTCGACATAAGAAGTAGCGGCGCGGTCGGTTCGCCAGGTGATGCGCGCGCCGGTCGCGGTCACGTAGCGGGCGTGGACGGCCGTTAGCTGCGGTGGGTCGTTGCCGGGGGCGGCGGTGCGGAAGGTATTGTCGACGCTCGCGGCGGAGTTGCCTGCGGCATCGACGGCGCCGACGCGGAAATGATAGGTGGTGGCGGCGCGCAGGCCGCTGAGGAGGACGCTGTGGCGCGTCGTGACGAGGCCGCCGGCCAGACTGTCGCCGTAGAGAGCGGTCGGGCCGAAGTCCACTTGCCCGATGGCTGGTTCGTCGGTGGTCCAGGTGATAACGGCGCTGCTCAGGGTGACAGACAGAACAGCCACGTCCGAGATGACGGGTGAAATGGCGTCGATGCCGCTGACCGTGACCGTGGACGCTGGCCCCCACGCCGAGGTTGCGCCCGCTGCGTCGACCGCACGCGCACGCACTGGATATACGCCGGGCCGCTGCCAGGCATGGCTGGTAGCCACGATGCCGCCGCCGGTCGGGGCGGCCAGGGCAGCCTGGGTCCCATCGCCCCAATCAAGCACGAGTTGGGTCACGTTACCATTGGGGTCATCGGCGATGGCGCGATACATGGCGGCCGTGTGGGTGTCGACGCGAGGGGGGCCGAGGGGCGCAGGCGGTGTAAGCGGGGCGAGGTTGGGGAGCGAGCCGCCGAGAGTCACGCGGAGCAGCGCGTCGGTACGCGCGTCACGCTGCCAGTCGGAGCCGCGATAGAACTCGCCGCGGCGATAGGGGTTGCGGTCATCGGTGCGCCACAGGTACGCGCCCATGCCCGCCTCGTAGGGACGCGCTATGACGTAGACCCGCTGGTTCGCGCCGAGGTCGAGCGGCTTGTTGAGTGTCACGCGCACCCAGTCGGGGCCTGCCGGCGCGGTGGAACTCACGTCGGTCGGTGTGACCAGGCCCCAGGCAGCGCCAATGGGGACCGGGCGAGCCTTGTCGACCATGGCGCGCGATGCGGGTGGCGGCGCAGCCGGCGCATCACCGAGGATGAGATTGGCGACGCCGGGATCGTTGGTGACGCTGACCAGCAAGGGGAAGGTGGGGGCAGGAGACTCCTTTGCCAGGGCCAGGCTGACGCTCGACAGGGAGCCGGCGCTGGCGATGAAGGTTTGCGCCTGCTGCGTCTCGCCGGGGCGCAGCGATATGACCGCCGCGCCATTGCCGGTGGCGGCCGTGACAAGGTCGGCGGGGGCATCGCTGACGACCACGGCCAGGCTCGCACTCCACGGCGACGCCTGCCCCGCGGCATCGAGGCTCTGGACGCGGACATCGTAGCGCCCAGCGCGCGCCCAGGCATGGCTGGCCCGCGCCCAGGTGGTCGGCGGCGCGGCATCGATGGTCAGCGCCGCGCCATCGCCGAAGTCGAAGCGATAGCGCAGGGATCGGCCGGGGTCGGCGGGCGCGGCGTATAGGGCAATGGGGACGCCGGTATAGGCACTGGCCGGACCGATGGGCACGCCGGGCGCGGGTGGCGGGGGGCTGGGCGTCGGAGTGACGATGATGGGCGCGCCGGTGCTGAAGGTCAGGCGGAAGGGTTGGGCCAGACTGTTACCCGCCAGGTCTGTGGCGGCGGTGGAGACCGTCACAGTGTAGGCGGTCTGGGGGGACAGGGGCGCGCTGGGGGTGAACCGCAGGCTCGCGCCGTCCCAGGTCAGGTTGCCTGCCGTGCTGGGGGTCAGGGTCAGAGCCTGGCTGACGGAGTCGCGGGTCATAGCCTCCGAGAAGGTGAGGGCCAGGGTGGCGGTGATGGGGACGCCTGTTGCGCCGATGCCGGGAACGGTGGCGACCACATGGGGCGGCGTGGTGTCCTGCGAGGTATCCGCCAGGCCGCCGGTCACGGCGAGGGCGAAGGGCTGCGGTCCGTGGGGGGCGTTGTACGCGCTGACTGTGACGGTGTAGACGCCGGTCGCCAGGCCCAGATCCGGCCTCGGCAGGAAGACGCCCTCTTCGACGTTCACTCGGTCGGCGCGGCCGCCCGGCTCCGATGCCGTGGGGTTCAGGCCCTGGGTAACGTTCCCCAGGTACAGGCGACCATCGGGGGCCTGGACGCGCAGGTCCAGGTCGTTGGTGACGTTGCCCAGACTGCCATACGCAGCCGGGTAGTCGGTCCACGCCAGCACCAGCCGTAGCGGCTCGCTGGTGTCGGTGACGGTGACCCTGTAGGTGGCCTGCTGGCCCGTGGTCACGCCCGTCGCCTCGTCGACCACCCACAGGCGGTGTCTCTCGCCGGCGAAGCCTAACGAGCGATCCAGGTTGATGAAGCCCCAGCCCTGAGTGTTATTTGGGACGCGCCCCTCGCGCTCGGCGTCGCGCGCTCCGCTCGCCAGTTCGGTCGTGCCCGCCAGGAGGGTGGCCTTCAGGAGGGCCGCCGAGGGAGCCAGGGCGCGGCTTGCATCTGGCGCGCCGACAGGATACCAGCCATCCGTGAAGTACTGGCGGATGAGGGCCAGGCCACCAGCGACGGTCGGGGCGGCCATGCTGGTGCCAGACAATGACACATAGCCGCTGTTCATGGGGCCGATCTTGCCGTCCGATTGGGCCGAGATGACTGTCCCCGGCGCGAGGAGCGTTGGCTTGATGCGCCCGTCCTGGGTCGGCCCGACGCTGAAGGTCTCCGCGCCGACGCTGATAATGCTCTTGGCGGTGGCAGGCGGCCCGACCCGCTGGTCGTTGCCGTTGGCGAAGACGACGAGCATATCCTTGTGCCGCCACATGGCGTCGTCCACTGCGCGGGTGAGTTGGGTGTATATTTGCTCGTTGTGGATCTCACCCCAGCTGTTGTTGTGGATACGTGCGCCGTCGGCGTACTGATTCTCGAAGATGGCGGCCACGTCACCCAGGGCCGGGACGGGGAAGTACGCGCCGTCGGCGAGGTCGGTGAAGGACAGGCGGGCCTTGGGGGCCATACCCTGGCCTTCGGGGCTATTGGATGCGCCAGGGATACCTGCGTTGTCACAGGCCGCCGTGGCTCCGACGTGGGTTCCGTGGCCCTCCATGTCCTCGCCGTCGCCCGTGAAGCGCCAGTAGTTGACGATCTTGCGGTGGGCCGCGTCGGGCGGCCGGGTTTGGTCGCGCTCGACCATCTGTACCTGGGGCTGGCTTGGGTCGTAGAAACACTCGTGGTCCCAGTCGATGCCGGAATCGGCCAACCCAATGATCTGACCCTGGCCTAGCAGCCCCCGATCCCAGATGGGCCGCGAGTTCGCGATGCCCGACTGGATGCGCCACGATTCCTGGGCATTGCGCACGCCGATGGGGCGTGCTTCCTCGATCCAGCGCACAGCATCGACGGCGGCCAGGGCAGGCAGGCGGTCGGCCCTCAGCGAGACCTGAAGGTCGCGGTCACGCACGGCGAGAGTCCGGCCGCCCAGGCTGTCGGCGGCCTTGGCGACGCTGTCGACGCCCTCGCCATCGTGGACGACTATGTTGACCGTCACGGGGGCATCGCTCTTGGTGTCCACAGTGCGCGCTAGGCGGAATGCCGGCTCGAACGCGCCGAGGTAGCGGACGAAGGGCAGCGCGCGCACTGCCTCAGCCCCCGAAGGCTCGATGCGGGCGACGAAACCGAAGTCGGGCAGGTAATCGTCAAGGCGCACGCCGAGGTGGGCGAGAGTGTCGCGCCACTCAGGCTGCACCGGTCCGCTGACTTGCAGCACGTAGTAGCGCGATGAGGGCGGGCGCGACCAGGCGGCGCGCTCGCCCAGGTCGAACCGGTGGCTGCCGCTATCGAGGGCATAGCCGTTGACGACCAGAGGCGGATGGGGCGACTCCTGGGCCTGACCCGGTATTGGACGACCGATGAGGGTAAGGGCGGCCAGACAGAGCACTATCAGGACGCGCGCGATACTGCGACGGCCCCGCGAGGGTGGAGGTAGGCGCATGGCTATCCGAATCGAACGACCCCCTGCGATAGCGAGGGCGGGTTGGGCGGGGGGACGAGCGCGGATCATTATATCACGTCTCGCGCCCGGTATGGATATAGACGCGCTACGCGCTCGGAAGTCACGCCCCACCCCAGAAATGGAACGAATCTGGAGCGGAGCGTTTGACATTCGAGGCAGAAGAGCATAAAACGAAGCGTGTCTTGCGTCAAAGGGGATTCTGGGATGCGTGAGCGTACGTCCACGGCGGAACAGCTGACGGCCCTGGTCGTCGACGATGAACAGCGGCTGCGGGACCTGGTACGCGACTACCTGACCCGTGAAGGCTATGAGGTTGTCACGGCCGCGGACGGCCTGACGGCGGTCGAGGTAGCGCGGCGGCACGGGCCGGACATTGTGGTGCTGGACCTGATGCTGCCCGGCATCGATGGGTTGGAGGTGTGTCGCCGCCTGCGCGCCTTCTCGGATGCGTACGTGATCATGCTCACGGCCAGGGCCGAGGAGGTCGATCGCATCGTGGGTTTGGAAGTGGGCGCCGACGACTACCTGACCAAGCCATTCTCGCCGCGCGAACTGGTGGCCCGGGTGCGGGCCATGCTCCGCCGTCCACGCCGGGGCGTGTCAGTCGGATTGCCTGAGACAGGTCTACCCCAACGCTTTGGCGATCTGGTCATCGACGAGGCGCGCCACGAAGTGACCCTTAGCCGTACAGTTGTGGGCCTGACGCCCCTGGAATATAGCCTCTTGGGGACTCTGGCGGCTCAGCCTGGCCGGGTCTACACGCGCAGCCAACTTCTAGAGCAGGTATGGGGGCCTGACTACTTTGGTGACGACCACGTCGTTGACGTACACATTGGAAATCTACGCAAGAAGTTGGGCGACGAGCCGGCCGCGCCGCGCTTCATCGAAACCGTGCGGGGCGTGGGCTATCGCTTCGTTGGCGAGGAGAGGTAATTGCCAGGAATGCGCCCATGAATGGATTGCGAACGCGCCTCCTGCTCTCCTATCTGGCCGTCGTCGGTGTCGGCCTGCTGACCCTGTTCGTGGCCACTCTCGCCCTCGGCCCGACCCTGTTCGACCGCGTGATGGGCGGCATGATGGGGCCGGGTGGCATGATGGGCGGCATGATGGCCGGAGTGCAGCAGAGTACCAGCCAGGCCTTCCAGACGGCCATGTTTCAGGCGCTCGTGCTGAGTGCGCTGGCGGCTGGCCTGGCGGCGGTGGTGGTGAGTCTCCTGGTCTCGTCGCGTATTGTCACGCCTATTCAACGCCTGTTACGCGCCAGCCAGCGCATCGCGGCCGGTCACTACACCGAGCGCGTGCCTGTGAGCGGCCAGGATGAGCTGGCCGCTCTGGCGACCCAGTTCAATACGATGGCTGCGGAGTTGGAGACCGTCGAGCGGCGGCGCGTCGCGCTCATCGGAGACGTGGCCCATGAGTTACGGACGCCCCTGGCGACGCTGGAAGGATACACTGAGGGGTTGCTGGACGGGGTGGTACAGCCGACGCCGACGACGTGGGCAATACTGCACGACGAAGTCGGACGCCTGAAGCGTCTGGTGCAAGACCTCCAGGAACTGTCGCGCGCTGAGGCTCACCAGTTGCCGGTCTCGCCCTCTCCGCAGGCGCCTTCGGACCTGGTCAATGGGGCTGTAGCGCGTCTCACGCCTCAGTTCATGGATAAGCGTATCGAGCTGATCGTCCAGGTCTCGCGGACTCTGCCCCAGGTGCAGGCCGACCCCGATCGTATCACTCAGGTTCTCATCAACCTGCTGGGCAATGCCCTGAGGTACACGCCCGAAGGTGGGACCGTCACAGTGACGGCCGAGCGAGGCGATCGCGTGGTCATCTTTCGCATCGCCGACACAGGCATGGGTATCGCCAGCGAGGATCTGCCCCACGTCTTCGAGCGTTTCTACCGCGTCGACAAGGCCCGCTCGCGCGCCCTGGGTGGGGCCGGCATTGGCCTGACCATCGCCAAGGCCATAGTCGAGGCCCACGGCGGCCAGGTTTGGGCGGCCAGCGCGGGCCTGGGCGAGGGCGCTACGTTCTCCTTCTCCCTGCCCTTCGCGCCCTAGTGGCCGCCGTATCTTGACCGAATCTTGAGCTTATTCGCCCTGTTCTCTTGATGCCAGTGCGCTACACTGGCTATAGAGTAAGCCACGCGGCGCACAAGCGCCGTTGGATCATCAAGAGAGGATTGCGAAGATGAAGGCGCGTACAATGACTGTTATGGTGGTCAGTCTGATAGCTATCCTGCTGGCGCTGGGCCTGACGGGCGTGGCGCTGGCGCAACGCCCGCTAGGGAATTGGGGCAATGGCGGCATGATGGGGAACTGGGGGCGCGGCGGTATGATGGGGAATTGGGGGCGCGGCGGCATGCTGGGTACGCCATGGGGAACCAGCGCCGCCAATCAGCCCTACGACCTGCGCTTCCTGGACGAGATGATTGCCCACCATGCGATGGGCGTGCTGATGACGCAGCATATGGCTGAGGACTCGACCCGACCAGAGATGCGCGACCTGGCGCAGCGAATCATCAGCGCTCAGCAGCGTGAGATCACCCAGATGCAGGCCTGGCGGCAGCAGTGGTATCCCAATGCGTCTCGTAGCGCGACGATGGGGCCTGGGATGATGGGCGGTATGATGGGGTCAGGAATGATGGGGGGCGCGATGGGCGGGATGATGCGTCGGATGCACCCCAGCGCCGACCTGGACCAGATGTTCATGCAAATGATGATTCCCCATCATGAGGACGCCATCAGCATGGCTAACACGGCCTTGCAGCAGGCGCAGCGCCCGGAGATCGAGGCCCTGGCCCAGGCGATTGTCGCCGCGCAGACGGCCGAGATCCAGGAGATGCGCGACTACCTGCGCGACTGGTACGGCATCCGCTAGACTCATACCCAATGGAGGAGGTTGTTCGTGGTTATTACTCGTTTTCGATGCAGACCGCATTGGCTTGTGGCTGGGGCGTTGCTCGCCGTGTTGCTGGTTGGAGTAACAGCCTGCGCCTCTACCGCGTCCCCTACACCGGCCTCGACCGCCCCAGGGGGCGCGGCCGCCGGTCCGCAGCTCAGTATCGATAAGCCCGTCGTCGATTTCGGCAAAGCTGCCTATGATCAGATGGTGCAGCCGATGTGGACGCTCACCAACACGGGTACGGCGCCGCTTCAGATCAGAGACTTCACACTGGATGTCAAGGAGGGCTGCTGACCGCCCCAACTGACCGTCGGTACGACGGTCCTCAAGCCGGGGCAGGTGACGACAGTTCTGCCGGGCGAGTCGGTGAAGGTCACGACGCAGCTGGCCATGCCGCGCGGCATGGGGGGGCCTCACGACTTTCAGTGGACGATTGTATCCAACGCTGCAACTCAGGCTGAGCAGGTTCTGACCCTCAAGGTCGAGTACCCGAAGCCATAACCTGTGGCGCGAGGCTGGCATGCCCAGCCACGAGATATGAGCGGAGCCGCTCCGGCGCGGTGGGTCGTCCGGGGCCTCGTCTGTGCCGCCCGCGCTCCCCGAAGGCCCGTGGACGATTGTGTCTGTCCGCGGGCCGCTGACTCATCCGCCCTGACAGCCGGGACTCTGAGACTCCACACGATAGACGCTGAAATCGGCATTCTGATAGGACAGCTTGAAGCAGGCTGCGCGCCGCTCGACGGTGTGGCGGGCGTCGGCCTGGTTCTGCGGCTCGATGTCCGGCGGTCCGATGACCAGGTAGGTCACGCCCTCGCGCGCCAGGAAGGCGAGAAACTCGGCATCGTCGGGCATGACGTGGAAGGCGATGGACCGCCGTTCCGTGAAGAGGGCCGCTGCACGCGGCTTCATGAAGGCAATCACGGCGTCGTCTGGGGGTGCGTCGCGGAGAAAGCCGAACAAGGCAACGCTTGTGGGCGCGCCGATGCCGCGTTGCAGCGGGCCGAAGTCGAGATGGGCGTAACGTGCAGCGTACGAAAGGGCGACGGCGACGAGGAAGGCAGCCAGGACACCCCGACGGAGGCGCGGCCGACCCAGGCGCTGGAGGCCGTCGATGCCCATGAAGGTGTAGCCAACGACGAGGGGGATAAGCGGGATGAGGAAGCGTGTGCCCTGGAACGCGCTCCACCCTAGAATCATGAGCGCGTACAGGGGCACGAAGATGTCGACGGCGGAGACTCGCCGCCAGGCCAGGACATAGCCACCAGCCGCCAGGCCGAGTATGACCACCAGCAGCGCGACCGAGAGGGGGAGATTGACGCCGTTCCACCATGGGCTGCCGAAGGCAGCGGCGTAGCGCAACGCATTGGCGGCGACAGCAGCGGGGCGAGGATCGAAGAAAAGCGCGCCGCCCAACGCGCCCAGAGTGAGCCACTGGACCAGGGCGAGAGCAGCAAAGGCCAGGACGGTGTAGCCAGATAGCCACGTGATGCGTCGCCACCGAATCAGGTCATAGGCGATCACGGTTGGGATGAGGACGATACCAGCATTGCGTGTCCAACAGGCCAGGCACACGGCCGCCGCGACCGTCAGCCCGTCGCGGCCATGCGGCCGCGGCTGGCGGCCCGCGCGGTCGGCTGCCAGCAGGGCCAGGGTGGTGACCAGGAGAAAGGGTATATCCGAGAGGACATTGTCCTTGAAACTCCAGAAATAAGGGTTGAAGCCAACAACGGTGACGGCGGCGACTAGGCTCCAGGGAGCCAGGCGATCTCGCCACAGGGCGGCAAGAGCCGCCAGGCTGGCGAGGAAGACGGGAATGAGGGCGCCCTTCATGGCGTCCAGGTCCAGGCCCCGCAGGCGATACACAGGCGCGAGAAGCAGCGGCAGGAGCGGCGGGTAGGCAGGCGGTTGCGCGGGATAGGCGGGGTTGTAGATGAAGCGGCTCGTTCGATAGTCGCTGCCTGTGGCAATGTTCTTTGCGTGCTGGATGTACATGGCGAAGTCATCGCCCCAGTCGTGGCCGGGGCGAATCGTCAAGGTGTGCCATGCGCCTACCAGGGCGATGACGACGGCCAGCGCGATGAGTGGGACACGCGAGGCATGGGGGGCGGGGGGCAACGGTTCACAAGGCATGCGCGAGCCAGAACTCCCTCGTAACTACGCCTGTGGCGTTATGTCAGACAGGCATGAGTATAGCGAGAGTCGGTGGCATTGGCAAGCCCGGACCCGTTCGCCTATCCGGCCCCAGTTCGCTATAATGACAGGCAGCGGCAGCGTGCTGCCGGGTTCCAATGGCTTGTCTCCACTCGTTGCTCTCCCATGCACTTGGCAGTCTGCGCCGGAAGGCAGATGTGACTTCTGTACTCGTGGCATCGACCCCGCCTCCACCCCAGGGTATCGTGACCTTCATGCTGACCGACATCGAGGGTAGCACGAAGCTCTGGGAGGACAGTCCCCAACTGATGGCCGCCGCCGTGGCCCGACACGATGCGCTAGCGGCGCGCCTCATCGCGCAGCACAGCGGTGTACTGGTCAAGAGCCGCGGCGAGGGCGACAGCTTGTTCGTCGTGTTCGCGCGACCGACGGACGCCATTCTCGCCGCCTATGACATGCAAAAGGCCTTGCATGCGGAGCCGTGGCCCACGCCGCGCCCGATTCTGGTGCGCATGGCCCTACACGTAGGCGAGGCTGAACTTCGGGACGGTGACTATTTCGGCAGCGCCGTCAACCGCTGTGCGAGGCTGCGGGCCGCCGGGTCGGGGGGGCAAGTTCTCGTCTCGCAGGCTGCCCGTGAGGTGGTCCGTGACTCGTTGCCGGGCAGCCTCGGCTTTCGTGACCTGGGCGAGCATCGCCTGCGCGACCTGACGCGGCCGGAGCGGGTCTTCCAACTTCTGGCTGACGATCTGCCCAGCGAATTCGGGCCGCTGCATACCCTCAATATACACCCCAACAACCTGCCGGTGCAGCGCGATGCCTTGATTGGCCGCGATCGGCAGGTAAATGCCGTCCAGACGCTACTACGACAGCCGGGGGTGCGGCTGGTGACGCTGTTGGGGCCGGGTGGCACCGGCAAGACGCGCCTGGCGCTCCATGTGGCGGCGGACATGCTCGATGATTTCAACGACGGAGTCTTCTTAGTGTCGTTGGCGGCGGTGCGTGACCCCGGCCTGGTCTTGCCGACGATTGCGTACACCCTTGATGTGCGCGAGATTCCGCCCCTCTCCATCGTGGCCACACTCAAGGAGCGGCTGCGCGACCGCCATATGCTGCTGGTGCTGGACAATTTCGAGCAGGTGGTCAACGCGGCCGCCGAGGTTGTGGATCTCCTGGATGCGGCGGCTGGCCCCAAGATACTGGTGACGAGCCGCACCGTGTTGCGGGTGCGCGGCGAGATCCAATATCTCGTTCCGCCGCTGACCGTCCCTGATAGCCTGCGCCTGGCCGGCGACGCCAACACGGTGGCGGGGCTGGGCGAGTACGAGGCGGTGCGCCTGTTTGTGGAGCGGGCGCGGGCGGCGCGACCCGACTTTGCCCTGACGCCAGAGAATGCCCTGGTGGTGGCGCAGATTTGCCAGCGGCTAGACGGCCTGCCCCTCGCCATCGAGTTGGCAGCGACACGCATTCGGACCCTGTCGCCCCAGGCGATGCTGGCGCGCCTCAACCACCGCCTGCAATTGCTGACCGTCGGTGCGCGCGACCTGCCATCGCGCCACCAGACGCTGCGCGCAGCCATCGAATGGAGCTACGACTTGCTGGATGCTCCCTACCAGACGCTACTGCGGCGGCTGGCGGTGTTCAGCGGCGGCAGTACCCTGGAGGCCATTGACGGGGTGGTAGGCGGCATGCCGCCCGTCGAGGGCGAGACAGCCATCGATGTGCTGGACGGCATCGAGGCGTTAGCGAGCCAGAGTCTGCTACAGAGCCGCGACGAGCGGCCGGGCGAGTCGCGCTACCTCATGCTGGCGACCATTCAGGAGTTCGCCGCCGAGCAACTGGCCAGCAGCGGGGAGGAGGACACGCTCCGCGAGCGGCATGCGCGCTACTTTCTAGACTTTGTGTGCCGTGCCCAGCCGGAACTGTTCGGGGCGCAGGTCGGGCTGTGGCTGGATCGATTGGAGTCGGAGCACGATAACCTGCGGGATGCCACGCGCTGGTTCCTGGAGCATCGCCTGGCTGCGGAGGCGTTGCAGCTGATGGGCGCCCTGTGGCGGTTCTGGGAGGTGCGCGGCTACTTGAGCGAAGGGCGGGCTGCTCTGGAGGAGGGCATCCGACTGGGGGCGGAGGTGGACGTGGCCGATCGGATCACGGTCGTGAATGGCGCGGGCATTCTGGCCCGTGATCAGAGCGACTATGCCGCGGCTCGCCGTTATCACCAGCAGGCTTTGGAGTTGGCCGAGGCGACGCAGAATCAGTACGGCATCAGCAACTCGCTGAGCCTATTGGGGATCGTCGCCCAGGCGCAGGGAGACTATGCGACCGCCGACTCCCTCTATCGCCAGGCGCTAACGACCCGGCGCGAGCTGGGCGAGCAGCGCGCCGTAGCCGGCTCGCTGTATGATCTGGGCTGGCTGGCCTTCGACCAGGGCGAGTGGGAGGTGGCGCGGCGACTGCACCAGGAGAGTCTGGGGATTCGGCGCGAGGTAGGGGACCGGCTGGGCGTCGCCTACTCATTGTTGGCGCTGGGGAACGTGGCGCGCGCCCAGAACAACTATGATGACGCGCGGGCGCGCTACGAGGAGAGCCGCCAACTGGCGCAGGCGATGGGGGACCGACTGCACGTCGGGGTATCGCTGTACGGCCTGGGCGTCACCGCCTGGCGGCAGGGCCACTGGGAGGAGGCGCGCCGCTGTTACCTGAACAGCCTGAACATCCTGCGTGATCTGGGGAGTCGGCGCGAGATGGTCGCCTGCCTGACGGGATTGGGGATTGTCGCCGCCGAGATGCACGATCTAGAACGGGCCGCGCGGCTGCTGGGGGCGAGCGCGGCGCTGCTGGATGCCATGGAAGCCCGCCTGCCCGCGATGGACCAGGCGGACCTCGACCACTACATCGGCCTCATTCACCTCATGGGCGAGGCATCGACCGAGGCGGCCTTCACGTCCGGCGGCCAGATGACATTGGAGGAGGCGCTGGCCTATGCCGACGGGGGTGAGCCGCCGATGGGCTAGGGGGCGTCCCAGCCGGGCAGCATGGCGGCGTATATCAGGCGCTGCAAGGCCGCGTTGTCGAAGCCGATGGGGCGGTCGGGGTGGCGACCCTTGACGAGGGCCAGGTGGTAGGCGAGAAGCTGGAGTGGGATGACCTGCGCCAGGGGGCTAAGGGCGTCGGGGATGGTCGGGGTGGCGACCACCTGCGCGGCGATGTCGCGCCACGCCTCGACGTCCGTCTCGGCGACCAGGGCGACGACGTCGGCCCCATAGGCAGCCGCGACGCGCGCCATGTCGCGCGCCCGCGCGCCGCTGCGCTCCGAGGGGGCGATGACGACTAGCGGGTCGCCGCGCTGCAGGGCGAAGATGTGCAGGTGGGCGAACTCCTCGAGCGGGTGAGCCTCGGCGCGGCTCTGGCTGGTCTCTTTGAGCTTGGCCTCGCCCTGCAAGGCGGTGGCGTAGGCCGGGCCGCCGCCGATGAAGCTGAAGTGCGTCTTGTCGCGCCAGCGATCGGCGAGGGCGCGCATCGAGTCGTCGAGAGCGAGCGCGGCGCGCATGGTATCGGGGATGGCATCGAGTGTGGCGTAGAGGCGCAGAGCGTCATCGTCGTTGAGAGCGCCGCGCGCCCGCCCCAGGCTGAGGGCGAGGCGGTACAGCAGAGCCAGGGCGCTGGTGGTGGTCTGGGTGGGGAAGGACAGGGTTGGCCCGCCGTGCAGGTGCAGCGTGCCGTCGACGACCGCAGCGAGTGGGCTGTCAGGGGTATTGGTCACGGCCAGGGTGAATGCGCCCGCCAGCCGCGCCAGCCGCGCCGCCTGAACGACGGGGACCGTGCGCCCTGACTGGCTGACGGCGATGACCACGTCGCGGCGGCCCACAGTGGGCGCGACGCCCAGGCAGAACTCCAGGCCCTCGACGGGCGCGGCGGGCAGGCGCGCCCACTCCCAAACAGCGCTGGCCGCGGCGTAGCCGAGGAAGTGCGGGTCGCCACAGCCGACGAGCATGATGCGGTCAGCGCGGTGGGCGAGGGCGTAGCCCAGGCCGTCGGCCAGGGGCGACTCGGCCGCCAGGGTCGCGGTGATGGCGGCGGGCTGAGCGTACACCTCTTCGATGAACCGATAGTGAGGTGCGTCGCTCATCCGCCGCTTGCTCCATTCGATGCCTCGAACAGGCTCCAGACCTGCGAGCGTGTCGGGAGTGGGTTGCCATCGGGCCGCAGCTCGCCAGCGGCAGCGACGGCAGCGGTGGCGAGGCGCGCGATGCGCTCGGCGGGCCACTCGGCCAGGTAGCCGTACAGAATAGCGGCGTTGAACGCCTCGCCCGTGCCGGCCGTCTCGGTCATGGGCGTCGACGGCGGTGGAATGTGGCTGCGGGTGTGGGGTGTGGCGACGAGACAGCCACCCTCGGTCGGCCGCACGGCCACCAGGCGCGCGCCGCCACGCAATAGCGTGGCGATGGCAGACTCGCGATCAGGCGCGCCGACGCTGCCGATGGAGGCTGAGTCCAGGATAACCACGTCGCTGGTCTGGAAGAGGGACGCCAGCCAGGCAGGGTCAGCATCCACGGCTCCCGGAATGAAGACAACGCTCTTGCCGAGTTGCCGCGCGTCGCGGGCGGCCTGGGCGAAGGTGTAGGGGTAGCGTGACTGGGCGTAGAGCCAGCCTGATACGACGACGGCGCGGGTGTCGTCCAGCCGCTCCTCCCACCCGTCGGGCAGTGTGCCGCCCGACGCGGTGCCGAGAATACCCAGGAAGACGTAGCGGCCGGCGCCGTCCACCAGCAACATTGTCAGGTCGCTGCCCGCGCCTTCGGGCGTGACGAGGTGCGTGACATCGACACCTTCCGCCTCGAGCTGCTGGTGCGCGGCGTGGCCGTAGGGGTCGTCGCCGACATAGCCGAGGATGCCCGCGCGCAGACCGAGGCGAGCGAGCATCGTCATGAGGGGCGCGGTTCCGCCGGCGCGGACGAACATGCCCCGCGCCATCTGATGCTGACCCGCCTCGAGAGGCAGGCGCTCAATGGGCAGGGTGACATCGACCATCAAACCGGCGAGGCTCAGCACATCTAGCATGGGGTCTCCTTGCGACTGGCGAACAAGACCATGATAGATGCTTTCGCGGAGCGGGTCAATGTGGGGTGGCGGTTCAGCCGGTCAGGGGCAGAAACGTCCGCGCCAGCATGTAGACGGCGACGGCGATGACGAACCAGGCGAACCACGTACGCAGCTTGTAGGCGGGGACGCGGTTGGCGAGGCGTACACCAAGGACGACGCCCACCGCGCCGAAGGCGACAAAGCGCAGCGTCACTGCCCAGTCAAGGGGGCCTTGCGACAGGTGGCCCAGGAAGCCGCTGGCGCTGTTGAGGGCAATGATGGGCAGCGAGGTTGCCACCGCGCTCGTCATGGATAGTCCGACCAGCAGCACCAGCGCAGGCACGATGAGAAAGCCGCCCCCTACGCCCAGGAAGCCCGTCAATAGGCCGACACCGAAGCCCGCCCCCACCGCCGTCCCCCAGTGGGCGACGGGCTTCGACTTACCCGAGTGGAGGGGCCGCAGCATCATTGTCGCCACTACCAGCATCAACAGCGCAAACAGGACGAGGAGTAGCGTACCGGGCACGAAGTGGGTGAAGAAGGAGCCGAGGTAGGCCCCCACGATGCCCGCCCCACCGAAGAGAGCGGCCGCCCGCCAGTTGACGTTACCCCGCCGCGCCTGGAGCGCCGTCCCCAGCAGCGCGTTCAGTCCTACGACGGCCAACGACGTGCCCACGGCCGCCTCGGGTGTCATGCCCACGGCGAACACCAGGGCTGGCACGGTCAGAATCGACCCGCCACCACCGAGCAACCCTAACGACAGGCCGATGGCGATGGCCAGCAGGGACGAGAGCAGCCACGACACATCCATGAATCGCCTCCACCTTTACTTGAATGCAGCATGACTGGTGGCGTTACACCTGGCCCGATCGCCCCGATGAGGAGCCGCGCACGCACACAGACACCAGGGATTGATTCACGGCTCCTATCCTATCCGGGTCGTCCGCGTTAGTCCACATCTGATGCAACCGCGTTAGGGCAGGCGTGTAACCGCTTGCCGCCGACTCGCATCTAACCCCGCAGGCAAGTTTGGATAGCTACGAAACGTACCTGAGGAGGGCCAGGGAATGTTATTGAAGCGTTTCTATCACGACGGCCTGGCCCAGGCCAGCTATCTGGTTGGCTGCCAGGCCACGGGCGATGCCCTGGTTATCGATGCCAATCGCGACGTGGATCAGTACCTTGAGGCGGCCGCTCGCGAGGGCCTGCGCATCGCCGCCGTTACCGAGACGCATATCCATGCCGACTATGTGTCCGGCAGCCGCGAGCTGGCTGCTCGCAGCGGTGCGCGCCTCTACCTCTCGGCCGAAGGCGCTCCCGACTGGCAGTACGCCTTCGCCGGGGAAGCGGGTGCGACGCTGGTTCGCGAGGGCGATGCCTTCAAGGTGGGCAATCTGTTGGTAGAGGTGGTGCACACACCCGGCCACACGCCGGAGCATGTCAGTTTCATGCTCACCGATACCGCTGCCTCTGATCGGCCCATGGGGCTGTTCAGCGGTGATTTCGTCTTTGTCGGCGACGTCGGCCGTCCGGACCTCCTTGAGCGCGCCGCGGGGTACGCCGATACGATGGAGGCGGGCGCACACGACCTGTACCGCTCGCTCGTCCGCTTCGCGACCCTGCCCGACTATCTCCAGGTGTGGCCCGCCCACGGCGCGGGCAGCGCGTGCGGCAAGGCGTTGGGGGCGGTTCCTTCGACGACAGTGGGCTACGAGAAACTGGTCAACTGGGCGCTCAAGACGCGCGGCGAGGACGACTTCGTGGCTCAGGTGCTCGACGGCCAGCCTGACCCGCCTGCCTACTTTGCCGAGATGAAGCGCATCAACAAGGTGGGGCCGGTCCTGCGCCCGACAGCGTTGCCGCCGCGCGGCGACCTGGCCGCCCTGCGCGCCACCCTGGCGGCGGGAACGCCCGTGGTGGATACACGCCAGGCGTCGGACTTTGCAGCGGGCCATGCGCCGGGCAGCGTCAACATCCTGGCCGGTGGCAGCTTCCTCGGCTGGGCGGGCTGGTTGTTGCCCTACGACCGCCCGTTCGCCCTCATTGCCGACGAGGCTGCGCTACCCATACTGTTCAGGGAGTTGGGCCTGATTGGCCTCGACGCTGTCGCCATGTGGTGGCCGCCTGACGTGCTGGATGTCTGGCGGCGCGAGGTGGGCGAGCTGGCGAGCTTCCGCCGGCTTGCGTCGCGCGACGCGGAGCCGTTGTTGGCCCGCAACGGCGCGACAATCCTGGATGTGCGGACGGTAGAGGAATATGGGCGCGGGCACATCCCGCACAGCATTAATATCCCGTTGGGTCGGCTGCCGCGCCGCCTGGCTGAAGTGCCCGTGGATAAGCCTGTCTATGTGACCTGTGAGTCCGGCTCACGCTCGCCCATTGCCGCCAGCCTCCTAGAGGCAGCGGGCCACGCCCCTGTCATCGAGATGTTCGACGGTTACAACGGTTGGGCGAGGGCCGGGTTACCGATTGAGGAGTAGTTGTATCGACTGTCACCCAGCGATTGATGATGCATAGGAGAGGGTGAATGTTTGGGTTTGGCAAGAAGGCATCGGCAACTGACATCACAGCCACCGACCTCGACCGCCGGCTCAAGGCGGCCGATGGCCTGTTCCTGGTGGACGTACGCGAGCCGTGGGAGTTCTCTCAGGGTCATATCGCGGGTAGCCAGCTCATTCCCCTGGGCCAACTGTCGGGCCAGCTTGCCGATCTACCCAGGGACAAGACGCTCGTCGCCGTGTGCCGCACCGGGAACCGCAGCAGCGTGGCGACCAGTATCCTGCAGCGCGCCGGGTACCAGGCGCTCAACCTCAAGGGCGGGGTCGTGGATTGGGCGCGAGCGGGGTTGCCCCTGAGCGGACAACGTTAAGAGGAGACAAGCCATGACAACACAAGAGAAGGTGCAATACAGGTTCGGTACGCGCCTTGACGTGCCCTACGTCGAGGCGGTGGAGCGAGCGAAGGCGGCTCTCAAGGAGCAGGGCTTCGGGGTGCTGACGGAGATCGACGTCAAGGCGACCATGAAGGCCAAGCTCGACGTGGACTTCCGTCCCTACGTCATTCTGGGCGCGTGTAATCCGCCCCTCGCCTACCGCGCTTTGACGGCCGAGCCGAGCATTGGCCTGCTGCTGCCGTGCAACGTTATTGTCTACCAGGACGGCGACGGCGCGCGGGTCGAGTTCATGGACCCGGCCGCCGCGCTCGGAATTGTTGGCAACCCGGCTGTGGAGCCAGTGGCGACTGAGGCGCGCGCCCGCCTGTGGGCGGCGATGGAGAGCCTGGACAAGCAGTAGCCCGTGGTTGCAGGTCAGCGGGAGAAGTCTGGAAGGCGGACAGGGAGCAGCGCGCTCCCCGTCCGCCTTCCGTCTTCTGACCGCCACCTGTTACGACTGATCTCTGGCTTCTGACTACTCGCCCGCTCCCTCGCTGCCTTCCTCCATCTCGTGGTCAAGCAGGAGCATCGCGCCCGGGTGGCCCTCCGCCATCTTCCAGCGCGCCACGCGTAGAGTCGCGCTCTTTTCCTCCTCGACCTGCTCGTTGACGAACCAGTCGAGGAACTGCTGGCTGGCGAAATCCTTCTCCTTCACGGCGGCGTCGTAGATGGCGTTGATCAGCCCGGTCACCTTCTGCTCGTGGCCTAGCGCTGCCTCGAAGGCCGCCAGGGGCGAAGCAAAGTTAGTCTGGGGCTGCTCCAACGCCTGAAGGGTCACGCGGCTGTTCCGGTCGTTGATGTAGTCGAAGAACTTCATCGCGTGTTCCATCTCCTCGTCTGACTGCTTGCGCATGGCTGCTGCCGCGCCCGGCAGTTCGAGGGATTCCAGGTAGGCCGACATGGACAGGTAGAGAAAGGCAGCCTGGAACTCGTACTTGATCTGGTCGTTCATCGCGGTCAGAATACTCTGGCTCAACATTCCATTGTCCTCCTGAGCAGGCCCATCGTGGGGTCGCCCCTGAACGTGGCTACCGTGTTGAAGTGGGCCAGCGCGCCCACTTTGCACTATTCTGACTGCGCAACACGGACGAAGCTTACCGCGTCGCCTGACCTCTGTCCTATGGACCGCACGGCCCCGCTGCGTCGCGAGGCCTTCACGCCACGGGAACGCGCCAATACAAACCCGGCGGGCAGGTTAGAAATCATGGTCGCGCGGCGTCGAAAGGGGCAAGGATACTTCGTGCGAGGGCAGCATAGTGCAGAGTGAACAGCAATTGATCGATGCGCTTCAGCAGCGGGAACGACGCGCCTGTGACCAGCTCGTCGAGCGTTACTCGTCGCGCCTGTACGATGTGGCCTTGCGCCTGACCGGCCACCCCAACGAGGCTGAGGAGGTGTTGCAGGAGACGTTCATCAACGCCTGCCGTAGCGTGGACTCCTTCGAGGGCCGCTCCGGGCTGGGCACGTGGCTGTACCGCATCGCCACGAACAACGGATTGATGCGCCTGCGCCGCAAGACGGCGCCCACTGTGTCCCTCGACGCCGAGGACGAGGCGGGTGAGGGCGAGTTTCAGCCGCGCAATCTCGCAGATTGGAGTTGGGATCCGGAATCGACAGCCCTGACGACCGACCTGCGGTCGACGCTGGATGCCGCTGTCGCCTCGCTGCCCCCCTCCCTTCAGGCCGCCTTCATCCTGCGCGACATCGAGGGGCTTTCGACAGAGGAGGCCGCCGAGGCGTTGGATATCTCCCGCGAGGCGCTGAAGGTTCGCCTGCATCGAGCACGGCTCATGCTGCGGGAACGTCTGGCCGACTACGTCAGGCATGTGCCCCTCGTGACAGGGGAGGTGCGATGAGCGACCATGCGCACACCACCCACTGCCAGGACCTGCTGGCGGCGGTGTCAGACTACATTGACGGCGAACTCGACCCTCGCCTGTGCGCTGATCTGGAGGCACACCTGGCGGGCTGCGCGGATTGTCGCATTGTGATGGACACAATGCGCAAGACAGTTGTCGTCTATCGCCGCCTTGGGCCGTCTGAGGCGCTTCCTCCCGACGTGACGCGCCGCCTCTGGGCTGCCCTGGAGGGAGCGGGCTGCGGCGGGTCTGACACCCCACGCACGCCGACTACCCCCATGTAACTCGTTGCCATGCCTGCGCATCCAAGCTGGTAGACGGTGACCCAGTCTCAGCCCAGATGTGGAGGTTCGCATGGCCCTGCTAAGCAAGAAGGACAACGAGTACCTGCGTCAAGAGTTCGCCGCCCTGACTCGCCCCGTGCGGCTGGTCATGTTTACCCAGGCGCGCGAGTGTGAGTATTGTAACGAGACTCGCCAGATTCTCGAGGAACTGGCGGCCCTGACGCCGGCCATCCAGGTTGAAACCCACGATTTCATGGCCGAGCACGCCCTGGCCGACGAGTATGGTATCGACAAGATTCCGGCCTTTGCCGTGACGGTCGGCGGCGACACCCCTCAGGACTATGGCATTCGCTATTACGGGATTCCCTCCGGTTACGAGTTCTCCTCCCTGGTGGAAGACATCCTCATGGTCAGCCGTGGTGACTCGGGCCTGACGCCGGCCACGCGGGCCGCCCTGGCCGAGCTGACCAGCCCGCTGCATCTGCAAGTATTTGTTACCCCGACCTGTCCCCACTGCCCGCGCGCGGTGCGGCTGGCCCATCAGATGGCTCTGGAAAGCCCGCTGGTGCTGGCGGACGCCGTGGAAGCCATCGAGTTCCCCCACCTGGCCCACAAATACGACGTGATGGGTGTACCCCGCACGGTGGTGAACGAGACGCTGCACATTGAAGGTGCGGTCCCCGAGCAGGCTCTCATGCAGAGCATCCTCAGGGCCGCCGCCGCCCCGATGCCGTCGCGCTAGACGACAAGCTGGTCCTGCCCGTCCCACCGATGGGGTGCGACGACGGCGCGCTGCCGCAAGAAGCAGCGCGCCGTCGTTTCGATCTGTAGCCGCCAGACTCTGCCGTCGAATCGTGGAGAAGTCTCCACCCAGCACGGCAATACTCGCCCAGCCCCTTGACAGCCACCGGAGAGGACGTTATAATCAATAGGGTTCGACGTTCGGAACCCCGCTATTGTTCATGCATACCGCACGGGCAGTCTCTACTACGGAGTAGCATGGCTGCCACCGGGGGCAAGGAGGTAGGAACAGCCTACCAACCAGGAGCCGACACTCACGTAGCTTTCGTGGGATGGTCGGCTGTTTCTATTGCCCGAAGGAGGTGCGCCCACAAAAAACGCAACTATATACCGGTTGGGAGAGCCGTGCCCCTATCATCTGGCGCTGGTCCCCAGCTGTCCTCGATGCGAGATCGAGGAGCGTGAATCAATGTCGCGATTCTACCCTCTAAGGAGGCCGTTATTATGGCTATGTCCCCGCTTCTTGGAGAACTCATCGGTACGATGATCCTCCTCCTCCTCGGCGATGGTGTCGTCGCCAACGTCGTGCTTGGCCGGACCAAGGGTAACTCCTCTGGCTGGATCGTCATCACCACGGCCTGGGCGATGGCCGTCTTCGTGGGCGCGATGTCCGTGGCCAGGGTGTCTGGCGCGCACCTGAACCCCGCTGTGACGATTGGTCTTGCCACGGCTGGCAACTTCCCGTGGGCGGACGTCCCCGGTTACATCGTCGCCCAGATGATTGGCGCCTTCATCGGCGCGATTCTGGTCTGGCTCGCCTACTTCCAGCACTGGGGTGAGACCCCTGACCCAGGCGCCAAGCTGGCCGTCTTCTCGACTGGCCCCGCCATCCGCGGCCCCATCTGGAACTTCATCACTGAGGCTATCGGCACCTTCGTGCTGCTCTACGGCATCTTCACCATCAAGGGCGCCAACATGGGCCCGACCGGCACGCCCAACGCCGTGCCCATCGACCTCGGCGCCGTGGGTATCATCCCGGTCGCCTTCGTGGTGTGGGCTATCGGCATGTCTCTTGGTGGCCCGACTGGCTACGCCATCAACCCGGCCCGTGACCTCGGCCCCCGCATTGCGCACGCCATTCTGCCCATCCCGGGCAAGGGCAGCAGCGATTGGGGTTACTCGTGGATTCCGGTGTTCGGCCCGATCGTCGGCGCCGTCATCGCCGCGCTGTTCTGGGTCAGCCTGGGCAGGTTCTAGCCTCCCATTCTCTCGCGTTGTCTGGCCCGACGACCTCGGGCCAGACAACCTCGCCGAGGGGCTTCTAGCCTGACCTCCGGCGCCTCTTTCGCCGCCTCGACGAAAGCAAACCAATACCTAGCGAATGACGCCCACCATTGGGCTTCACCCGGACGGCCTGGCCGTCCATCGTGTGCGAGTAAAGGAGGTTGCGTTGAAGAAGCTCATCAACAATCCTGAGCAGGTTGTGGTCGAGGAGTTGCAGGGTATGGCATTGGCCCACCCTGATCTGATCAGAATCAACTACGATCCCAACTTCGTCTACCGCGCCGATGCGCCCGTTGCCAACAAGGTTGCCGTCATCTCTGGCGGCGGCAGTGGCCACGAGCCGATGCACGGCGGCTTCGTCGGTTATGGTATGCTGGACGCTGCCGCCCCCGGTGCGGTGTTCACATCGCCGACCCCCGACCAGATGTACGAGGCGGCGAAGAAGGTGGACAGCGGCAAGGGTGTGCTGTTCATCGTCAAGAACTACACGGGTGACGTGATGAACTTCGACATCGCCGCCGAGATGGCGCGTGGTGATGGGGTCAATGTCGAGAGCGTGCTCGTTGACGATGACGTGGCAGTCCAGGACAGCACGTGGACCGCTGGCCGCCGCGGCGTCGGCACCACTGTCTTGATGGAGAAGATCGTCGGCGGCGCGGCTGAGGCAGGCTACGACCTGGCGAAGCTGGCCGAGCTGGCGCGCAAGGTGAACGCCAACGGCCGCAGCATGGGCATGGCTCTTACCTCCTGCACCGTCCCCCACGCCGGCAAGCCAACCTTCGACATTGGCGAAGACGAGATGGAGATTGGCGTCGGCATCCACGGCGAGCCGGGCCGCGCGCGCATGAAGCTGAAGAGCGCGGACGAGATCACCCAGATGCTGGTCGATCCGATTCTGTCCGACCTGCCTTTCAAGAAGGGCGACAATGTGCTGGCCTTCGTCAATGGCCTGGGCGGCACGCCGCTTATCGAACTATACATCGTCTACCGCAAGGTGGCCGAGATACTCGACAAGCAGGGTATCACTATCGCCCGCAACTTGATCGGCCCCTACATCACCTCGCTCGAAATGGCGGGCACGTCGGTCACCCTCCTCAGGCTAGACGATGAGATGACCAGGTTCTGGGACGCGCCGGTCAAGACGCCTGGCCTGCGGTGGGGCATGTAGGTAATGCCCACCAACCGCGCGCAGATTCTGGACTGGATTCGCAGCTATGCGGCTGTGATCCGCGAGAATCGCGACTATCTTACCCAACTGGACTCGGCTATTGGCGACGCCGACCACGGCGCCAACATGGACCGGGGCTTCCAGGCTGTGCTGGCGAAGTTGCCCACCGTCGAGGATAAGGATATCGGAACGATCCTCAAGTCGTCCGGTATGACGCTGCTGTCGACCGTCGGCGGTGCGGGCGGTCCACTCTACGGTACGCTCTTCATGCAGTTCGGCACGGCGGGCGTCGGTAAGGAGGAATTGGCGGACACCGACGTGGTCGCCATGTTCGACGCCGGTCTCAAAGGCGTCGTGAATCGCGGCAAGGCGGAGGTGGGGGACAAGACGATGGTCGATGCCCTGACGCCTGCCGTGGCTGCGCTCCGCGAGGCCGTCGAGAAGGGGGAGCCGCTGCCCGCCGCGCTGGAAGCCATGCGCGCCGCCGCCGAGCAGGGCATGACGGGCACCATCCCGCTGGTCGCGCGCAAGGGGCGCGCCAGCTACCTGGGCGAGCGCAGTGCGGGTCACCAAGACCCGGGCGCGACCTCGTCCTATCTGCTGCTGAAGACAGCGGCGGAGAACTTGACCAAGTGAGCCTGGGGTGGCGCGGCATCGTGGCCCGCTGCCCCCAAGTAACATCGCGAAGGAGCGACAAGAATGGCTAAGTATGTCGGCGCCGTCGACCAGGGTACCACCAGCACCCGCTTCATGATCTTCGACCATTCGGGGCAGGTAGTGGCCTTCGATCAGAAAGAGCATGAGCAGATCTACCCGAAGCCAGGGTGGGTCGAGCACAATCCCAACGAGATCTGGGCTCGCACCCAGGAAGTGATCAACGGCGCGCTGGCCAAGGCCGGCATTGGGGCCAGTGACCTCGCGGCCGTCGGTATCACCAATCAGCGCGAGACGACAGTGGTATGGGATCGCCGGAGCGGCAAGCCCTACTACAACGCTATCGTCTGGCAGGACACCCGCACCGCTGATATGGTGAACGAATTGGCCATGGAAGGCGGTCAGGACCGCTTCCGCGCCAAGGTCGGCCTGCCTCTGGCTACCTATTTCTCCGGCCCCAAGATTGCCTGGATGCTGAACAACGTACCGGGCCTCAAGGAAGCCGCGGCGGCCGGTGATGCCATCTTCGGCAACATCGATACCTTCGTCATCTGGTGGCTGACCGGTGGCCCTGAGGACGGGGTGCATGTGACCGACGTGTCCAACGCCAGCCGCACCATGCTCATGGACCTCAAGACTCTCCAGTGGGACGACGAGATCCTCAAGATCATGGGCATTCCGCGCTCGATGCTGCCCACCATCGTGCCCTCCAGCCAGGTCTATGGGAGCGCGAAGGGCGCGCTGAACGGCGTGCCCGTGGCGGGCGACCTGGGCGACCAGCAGGCGGCCCTCGTGGGCCAGACCTGCTACAGCCCTGGTGAGGCCAAGAACACCTACGGCACGGGCTGCTTCATGCTGCTCAACACCGGCACGGAGATTGTCCCGTCCAAGAGCGGCCTGCTGACCACCCTGGGCTACAAGATGGGTGACGCGGCCCCGGTGTACTGCCTCGAAGGCTCCATCGCCATCACCGGCGCCCTCGTGCAGTGGCTGCGCGACAACCTGGGCATGATCTCCCGCTCGCCTGAGGTGGAGAACCTGGCGAAGACCGTCGAAGACAACGGCGGCATCTACTTCGTCCCGGCGTTCTCTGGCCTGTTTGCCCCCTACTGGCGCACGGACGCGCGCGGCGCGATCGTGGGCCTGACCCGCTACGTCAACAAGGGCCACATTGCCCGCGCTGCCCTGGAAGCCACCGCCTTCCAGACCGCCGAGGTCCTCGAGGCGATGGAGAAGGACTCGGGTGTGAAGCTGACGGCCCTCAAGGTCGACGGCGGCATGGTGTACAACGACACCCTGATGCAGTTCCAGTCCGACATCCTCGGCGTGCCGGTCATTCGCCCCAAGGTGGCTGAGACGACCGCGCTGGGCGCGGCGTACGCCGCCGGCCTGGCGACGGGCTTCTGGAGCAACCTGGAAGACCTGCGCAAGAACTGGCAGGTGGACAAGACCTGGGAGCCGAACATGGCCGACGCGGATCGCGCCAAGATGATGGGTGAGTGGAAGAAGGCTGTCACCCGCACCTTCGACTGGGCCAAGTAGTTCCTGCTTCTCGCGCTTTGGTATAAGTGAGGGTGGTGGAGGTCCAGCCTCCACCACCCTCACGCCTATCTGGGTAGGAGGCTGAGCGTGACCTACCCCTTGCCACAGTTCGACCCCGCCTTTCCGGCCTTCAACGCCCGCCACGGCCTGGAGGATTGGGAAGGCTGGTGGAGCGCCTACGATGAGGAGACCTACCAGAGTGTTCTTAGCTGCATCCACGCCAACGATGAGGTGCTGGAGATTGGAGCGGGCGACCTGCGCCTGTCGTTGCGGCTGGCAGAGCGAGCGCGTCGCGTGGTGGTCGTCGAGGTGAACCCCGTGGTCCTGGGCAAGGCCCTGGCCCGTATCGGGTACGACCTGCCGCGTAGCCTCCACGTCGTGTGCGCCAACGCCCTGGACTACCCCTGCCCGGCCAGGACGAGCGTGGCTGTCCTGTTGATGCGCCACTGTCGGCACTTTGCGACGTACGCAGCCCGTCTAGAAGCGGACGGG
Source organism: Anaerolineae bacterium (assembly GCA_034431435.1). Classification (GTDB taxonomy): domain Bacteria; phylum Chloroflexota; class Anaerolineae; order Epilineales; family JAHCIE01; genus JAHCIE01. The sequence continues at coordinate 118,502 of DAOUDG010000109.1, forward strand.
TGCCGACGCCTGATCACCAATGCCCGCTGGGGCATGGGAGTCGAGGAGATTGACTTTGGCGCGGCGCGTGACTGGGATGCGTTCGCGGGCGGCTGGTATGCCTGCCTGTGCGGGCGCGTCGGCTTCGAGGGGGAGGCAACCAGCGCCGACGGTATGGCCGAGGCGGTGACCGTGCGTCGCTGCCCGGCGTGCCGCCCGTCAGCGACGGTAGACGAATGAGCGTGTCTACCCTTTGACACTCGTTTGGCTCTGACGCATAATCCCAGTGTGCCTCACAAGACCCGCGCCCGGATATCGAAGTAGGAGGCCATACACAGATGCGACATGTTCAAACTGAAGTCGTGGTCATTGGTGGTGGATCGACTGGGACTGGCTGCGTGCGCGACCTGGCGATGCGCGGCTTCAAGACCATATTGGTCGAGAAACGCGACCTGACCCACGGGACCACGGGCCGTTATCATGGCCTGCTGCATAGCGGCGGGCGCTACGTGGTCAAGGACCCGGTGTCGGCGAAGGAGTGCATTGAGGAAAACTTCATTCTCCGCCGCATTATGCCCCAGGCTCTAGAAGATACCGGAGGCTTCTTCGTTCAGACACCGGGGGATGACCCCAGTTACGGGCCGAAGTTCAAGGCGGCTTGCGACCAGATTGGCGTACCGTGCCAGGAAGTGCCTATCGCTGACATGTTGCGTCGCGAGCCGCGCCTGAACCCCAAGATCAGCCTGTGCTACGCCGTACCCGACGGGTCGGCGGACTCGTTCCTGGCGACGCGCATGGTGGCGGAGTCGGCGCGACAGTACGGGGCGCAGGTGTTGACGTACCACGAGGTGGTCGACTTGCTCCGGAACGGTGACCGCGTGACCGGCGTGCATGTCCGCGACGTGGCGCGCGATGAGGAGTTCGTCATCGACTGCGATTTTGTGGTGAATTCGTCGGGCGCGTGGGCGGGCCAGATTGCGCATCTGGCCGGGGTGGATGTGAACGTCATCCCGGGCAAGGGCGTCATGGTGGCGATGAATCACCGCCTGGTGAACACCGTGGTCAACCGCCTGAAGATGCCCTCCGACGGTGACATCATCGTTCCCATCCATACGGTGTGCGTGATGGGGACGACCGATCACAAGGTCGTGGACCCCGAGAATCTGGCGATTGAGCCGTGGGAAGTGGATCTGATGATGGAGGAGGGGGAGAAGCTGGTGCCGGGCTTCAAGCAGGCCCGCGCGCTACGCGCCTGGGCCGGCGTGCGCCCGCTGTACCAGGACGCGGCGGCCGGTTCCGATACCCGCGATGTGACGCGCACTTACACGCTCATCGACCATGCGTCGCGCGATGGCGTACAAGGCTTCCTGACCATCACCGGCGGCAAGTGGACAACGTTCCGCCAGATGGCCGAGAAGACCGTCGACGCCGTGTGCGAGAAGCTGGCGGTCACGCGCCCCTGTCGAACGGCTCTCGAGCCGCTGCTGCCAGCCTCTGATGCCAAGTTTCACTGGCTCGGCGCGCCCCTCAACAAGGTCGAGGAGCAGGATACGTATGGCCGCCTGGCCTGTGAGTGCGAGCTGGTGACCATCGACCGGGTCAAGGATGCCATTGCCAGCGGCTTCGTGGTCCTGGACGACATTCGTCGCGATCTGCGGCTGGGCATGGGGCCGTGCCAGGGTGGCTTCTGCACCTACCGCGCGGCGGGCCTGCTCCAGCAGATGGAGACGCCGCCGGTGCAGCAGACTAACCTGGCGCTACGCGATTTCCTGCAGGAGCGCTGGAAGGGTCTGAGGCCGGTTCTGTGGGGCGACCAGGCCAAGCAGGAGCGCCTCGACGAGCTAATCTACTGCGGCATCATGAACGTCGAGCACCTGCCACCGGACGGGCTGAAGAGTCCGATGAGCGATTTCTACGTCGTCGAGGACGTCAAGGACGCGGTTTTCAAGGGCCACGTCTAGGCGCGATGCGCGCCTCTACCCATGGGAAGATGCTACCATGATCCCCGATCTTATTGTCATCGGCGCCGGCTACTCGGGCCTGACGGCCGCCCTGCGGGCCGCTGAGGGCGGGCGTCGCGTTCTGCTGCTGTCGAAGGGCCTGGGTACGACCCACTGGGCGGGCGGCCCCCTCGACGTAATGGGGTACTATCCGGTCGACTCGTCGACGCCGGTGCGCTCACCTGACGCGGCTCTGGCGCAAGTGACGGCGGACGACCCGCAACATCCCTACGCGCGCGTCCGACGCGGCGACCTGATGGAGGCCTTCGCGGCCCTTCAGCAGACGGCGGCGGCGCGCGGCCTCAGCTATGTCGGCGGTCTTGACCGTAACATGATGCTGCCCACGCCCGTGGGGGGCCTGAAGCCGAGCGCGTTTGCACCGAAGGTAATGGCCGCCGGCGAACTCAAGCCGGGCGACAGGGCGCTTATCCTGAGCTTCAACCGCCTGCCCGACTTCTTCCCCGCTCTCCTGGCGGCAAATCTAACCGTCCAGGGCATTGAAGCGCGCGGGGTGGGCCTGGATGTGCCCGTGATTGACAGGCTGAAGGTCATGACACCGGTGCTGCTGGCTCAACTGCTCGATAACCCTGACACGCGCAAGGAGGCCATTCGCATGGCGAAGGCGGCGCTCGGCCGCGAGACGCATGTCGGCTTCCCGGCTGTGCTGGGCTTCCAGCGCTCGGCGGAGGTCATAGCCGATTTTGAGCGCGCGCTGGGGGTGCCGGTCTTTGAGATTCCGACCCTGCCGCCCTCCGTGACAGGGTATCGCCTGTTCAACGCACTGCGCATCCGCCTCGAATCGCGCGGAGCGCGGATTATCATCGGTTCCCAGGTTATCGCAGGCGAGACGTCCGGTGGTCGCGCCACCACCATCGTGACCGAGGCGGCCGGACAGCGCGGCGTGCGCTACAGTGCGCCGGACTTTATCCTGGCGACGGGTGGCATCCAGGGTGGCGGGATGCGAGCCGGGTATGGTGGCAAGGTCCGCGAGATGGTCTTCGACCTGCCCGTCACGGCTCCTGAGGGCCAGACGGCCTGGACTGATCCCCGCTTCCTGGCTCCCCAGGGGCAACCGCTGTATCGCAGCGGTATCGTGGTCAATAATGCGCTGCAGCCGATGAACGCGAATGGCCTGGTTGCGTTGGAGAATGTGCGCGTTGTTGGCTCGGCCCTGGCCCACTGGGACTCGTGGCGGGAGAAGTCGCACGAAGGCGTCTGCCTGGCAACAGCCTGGCGCGCAGTCGGCGCGCTGTGAGTCCGCTTTGTAAGCGCGATAGGGAAGACACATATGCTTCAAATGCCATATATCGACGAACAACCCCTTGACGCGGCTCACCCGCTGGGCGTCGAGGACTCGCTCGATCGCTGCATCAAGTGCAACATTTGCGTCTCCTTCTGCCCGGTCGTGGCCGTCACCGACCTGTTTGCTGGCCCAAAGTACGAAGGCCCGCAAGCGGGGCGGTTCCGCTTCGACCGTCAGATTTCCCCCGACGAGTCGGTGGACTATTGCAGCGGCTGTCGCGTCTGCAACACCGTCTGCCCGACGGGGGTCCGCATCGCCGAGATTCAGGCGCGCGCTCGCGCACACCTGTACGAGACCAAGAAGGGTGGCATTCCCCTGCGTAACCGGCTCATCGCGCGACCGGAGTTGCTGGGGAAGCTAGGTAGCCCCACGGCTCCGCTGGCGAACCTGGCGCTGAAGATTCCGCCGTTCCGCTGGGCGATGGAGGCGGTCATCGGGATTCACCACAAGGCGGCCATGCCGTCGTTCTCCTTCGGTACGTTCCGGGGCTGGTACACGTCGGTTCATAAGCCGTTCACCTCGCAGCGCAAGGTGGTCTACTTCCACGGTTGCTCCACCCAATACATGGAGCCGCATGTCGGCCAGGCGTTGGTGGCGGTGCTGGAGCACAACGACATCGAGGTGATCGTGCCCGACCAGAATTGCTGCGGCCTGCCCTTGCTGTCCAACGGCGAGTTTACGGCCGCCCGCAACTACCACTGCTCCAACGTGGCGAAGCTCGCGCCCTACGTCAAGCAGGGCTACGACATCGTCGGCACGTCCTCCAGTTGCACGTTGACCCTCAAGGAAGAAGCGCCCGAGCTGCTCGATATTTACGATGAGGATGCGCGACTGGTGGCGCAGCACACCTACGATATCTTCGAGTACCTGCGCCTGTTGCACGCTGAAGGCCGCCTCAGGACGGACTTCCGCGCCATGAACATGACGGTGCCGTACCACCCACCGTGCCAGTTGAGGGCGCATCGCTTCGGCCGGCCAGCATTGGACGTGTTGTCCCTCGTCCCCGGCCTGACCGTTCACGAGAGTAGCGCGGCGTGCTGCGGTATCGCGGGTACGTATGGTGTCAAGAAGGAGAAGTATCAGATCGCCATGGACGTAGGCCGACCCCTGTTTGAGTGGGTGAAGGCCGAGGGGCAGCCGGTGGTGGCCTGCGATAGCGAGACCTGCCGCTGGCAGATCTCGGCGGCCACGGGACTGCCATCGATGCATCCCATCGAGATCCTCAAAGAGGCCTACGGTCTATGATCGGGATCGTGATCGTCTCCCATAGCCACCGTCTTGCTGAGGGTGTGAAGGAACTGGCCAACCAGATGGCCCAGGGACGCATCCCCATCGCGGCGGCTGGCGGCCTGGACGACGACACCATCGGCACCAGCTTCGAGCGCGTGGCGGCCGCCGTCGACGCCGCCTATCGGCCCCAAGGCGTGCTGGTCTTGATGGACCTGGGCAGCGCGGTGATGACCACCGAGATGGTGCGCGACATGCTGCCTCAGGAGCGACAGCCCCACGTGCGGCTGACCAACGCGCCCCTTGTCGAGGGGGCCATCGCGGCCGCCGTGGCGGCGGCCCTGGGCGAATCCCTCGACAAGGTGGAGGCGGCGGCCCTGGGCGCGCTGCACCCATCGAAGGTGCCGGACGCGCTCGCCGTGGGCGGCGCCAACATTGCGCCATCGATGGTCGAGATGGCCGCCGGCGCCGAGGAGATTGTGACGATTGTCAATCGAGTGGGCCTGCATGCGCGGCCAGCGTCCCAATTCGTGCAGACGGCGGGGCGCTTCAATGCCGACGTGCGTGTTCGCAACCTGTCGCGGCCATCCGCCCCTGTGGACGCCAAGAGTATGTTTGGCGTGCTGGGGCTGAATGCGCGCCAGGGCGACCAGATCGCCGTGATCGCCAGTGGGCCGGAGTCCGACGCGGCGGTACTCGCCTTGTGCGACCTGGTGCGGGCGGGCTTCGGCGAGGATACCGGCGTCGATGAGGCCGCCCCGGTCGCGAGCGTGGCGGCGGAACCGACCGCCGCGCCGGCCGCGCGGCCGGCGGCGGGGGAGGCAATGCTAGGCATTGCGGCGTCGCCGGGCGTGGCGATCGGCCCGGCGTATCTGCATCGGGCCGAGATGCCGCGTGTTGTGCGTCGCACCGTCCAGGATCGCGGCGCGGAGTGGCGGCGGCTGGAAGATGCATTGACGCGGGCGCGCCGGGCCCTGGAGCAACTTGCGCGCCGCACGAGTAAGCAGATCGGCAAGGCCGAAGCGATGATCTTCGAGGCTCAGCGCCAGTTCCTGGAAGACCCGGCTCTGCTTATGGCGGTTCGCGACAGGATCGAGCGCGAGGGGCTGAACGCCGAGGCGGCTATGTTCGATGCCGCGTCGGACTTTGCCCAGATGTTGGAGAGTATGGAAGGTGAGGTGTTTCGCCAGCGCGCCGCCGATGTGCGGGACGTGGCGGCGCGGGTCTTGCGCGACCTGGGTGGTCAGAGCGGCGTCGAGCCGCTGGCGGGCATGATGCAGCCGTCGATCCTGGTGGCTCGCGACCTGACCCCGTCCGAAACCGCGCAGATTGACCCGACACGGGTACTCGGCATCTGCACCGCAGCGGGCGGCGCCACGTCACACACCGCGATCCTGGCGCGCAGCCTCGGCGTCCCGGCTATCGTGGGCCTGGGCGATGCCGTTCTCCAACTGGCCGACGGTACGCCGCTGATTGTGGATGGTGCGCGCGGCTACCTATGGGTGGAGCCGGTCGCGGCGACGGAGGCGCGTCTCCGCGCCCAGCAGGCCGCCGAGCGTCGCTCGCGCGAGCAGGCGCTGGCGGTGGCGGGGCAGCCGGCCATCACCAAGGACGGCCATCAGGTGGCCGTGTGGGCCAATGTCGGCGACGTGGCAACGGCGCGCCTGGCGCGGGAGATGGGCGCAGAGGGTATCGGGTTGCTGCGCACCGAGTTTCTGTTCCTGGACCGCACCGAGCCGCCAACCGAGGACGAGCAGGAAGCAACCTACCGCGCCATTGCCGAGGCAATGGGCGGCCTGCCGGTGACAGTGCGCACCCTGGACATCGGCGGCGATAAGCCGGCGCCCTATCTGGAGATGGAGCCGGAACCCAACCCATTCCTGGGCAACCGCGCCATTCGCCTGAGCCTGGCGCACCCGGAGATATTCAAGGCTCAGCTGCGGGCCATCCTGCGCGTTGGGGCCGACCACCCGCTACGCATCATGTTCCCCATGATTGCGACCCTCGATGAGTTGCAGCGGGCGAAGGCGTTGCTGGCTGAGGCGCGCGCGGAGCTTATCGCGCGGAACGTGCCCGTAGCGGAGAACATGCCGGTCGGCATCATGGTCGAGGTGCCGGCGGCGGCGATTGCCGCCGACCTGCTGGCGAAGGAGGCCGCCTTCTTCAGCCTCGGCACCAATGATTTGACCCAGTATACCTTCGCGGCCGACCGGGGCAATCCCGCCGTCGCCACGTTGGGGAATGCGCTTCATCCGGCGATTCTGCGCCAGGTGCGATTGGTTGTGGAGGCGGCGCACGCCGCAGGGCACACGGCGAGTGTCTGTGGCGAGATGGCCTCTGACTCGCGAGCCGTGCCGCTACTGGTGGGTTTGGGCATCGACACGCTGAGCGTCAATCCGGCCGCCGCGCCAGATACGAAGGCGGCGATTCGCGGTTTGAGCTACGCCGAGACGCAGGCGCTCGCCGCCAGTCGTCTGTAGGGAGGAAGGACTCGCGTGAGGCTTGGACTCAATCTCGGCTATTGGAGCGGCAGCCCGGCCGACCATGTGGCGCTGGCGCAGGAGGCGGAGGGCCTGGGTTACGACTCGGTGTGGACGGCCGAGGCCTATGGGTCCGACGCCGTGACGACGCTGACGTGGATCGCAGCGCGAACCGAGCGCATCAAGGTTGGCACGGCCATCATGCAGATGCCCGCTCGCACGCCGGCCATGACGGCGATGACGGCGGCCACCCTCGACATCCTGGCGGGCGGCCGCGTCCTGCTGGGGCTGGGCGTGTCGGGGCCGCAGGTGGTCGAAGGCTGGCACGGTGTGGCCTATGGCAACCCACTCAAGCGCACCCGCGAGTACGTCGACATCGTGCGCACTGTCCTCCGCCGCGAGAAGCCCCTTGAGTACCACGGCGAGGTGTACGATATCCCCGCTCAGGGTGGGACCGGGCTGGGCAAGCCCTTGAAGTTGATTATTCACCCGCTCCGGGCTACGATTCCCATATACCTGGCGGCGATTGGCCCTAAGAACATCGCTCTTGCCGCCGAGATCGCTGATGGCTGGCTACCCATCTTCTTTGCCCCACAGCGGGCCGAAATCTTCCGCGCCTCGCTGGAGGAAGGCTTCGCCCGCGCGGGTAGGGGCAAGAGCATGTCGGATTTCGACATCGCCGTGACTGTTCCCGTGGTCATGGGGTCCGATGTTGCGGGCTGCCGGATGTGGGTCAAGCCCATGCTCGCGCTGTATATCGGAGGTATGGGTGCGCGGGGCAAGAACTTCTATAACGAGCTGGCGCGGCGCTACGGGTATGAGGAGGCCGCGGACCGCGTGCAGGACCTGTACCTGGCTGGTCGGCGCGATGAGGCGATTGCCGCCGTGCCCGATGAACTGGTGGATGATATTGCCCTGTGCGGGCCGCGCGAGCGCATCGCCGAGCGGATCGGGCTGTGGCGTGACGCGGGCGTTCAGACAATGATTCTAGGCGTCATCGACCCGGCGACGCTGCGGACGATGGCCGAATTGGTCCTTTAGCCGCCCCCTTTATCTCGCGACTGAGAGGGAGTCGACCTATGCAGGAATCGCTGACGGTCATTGATAACCGAACTGGCAAGCAGTACGAGCTGCCCATCGAGTATGGCGCCATCCGAGCTAACGATCTACGCAAGATCAAGCTCACCGACGACGATTTTGGCCTGCTGAGCTATGATCCGGCCTTCATGAGCACGGCCTCGTGCAAGAGCCGCATCACGTTCATCGACGGCGACAAGGGCATCCTGCGCTATCGCGGCTACCCCATCGAGCAACTCGCGGAACGTAGCACCTTCCTCGAGGTTGCCTACCTGCTCCTGTACGGCGAGTTGCCGAGTCAGGGCGAGCTGGATCAGTGGGTGCATCAGATCACCTACCACACCTTCATCCACGAGAATATCAAGCAGCTGATGGACGGCTTCCACCACGATGCCCACCCGATGGGCATGTTCGTGGGAACCATCGGCGCGATGTCGACCTTCTACCCGGATGCCAAGCGCATCTTTGACCCCGACGTGCGCCAGAAGCAGATCTACCGTCTCATCGCCAAGGTCCCCACGGTGGCGGCCTTCGCCTACCGCCACAGCACCGGCAAACCCTATGTCTATCCCGACAACGATCTGAGTTACACCGCCAACTTCCTCAATATGATGGCGAAGATGACGGATCGCTACAAGCCGCATCCGGTATTGGAGCACGCGCTCGACGTGCTGTTCATCCTGCACGCTGACCACGAGCAGAACTGCTCGACCAACGCTATGCGCGGCATCGGTAGCTCCCACGCCGACCCCTACTCGTGCGTGGCGGGTGCGGCGTCGGCGCTGTACGGCCCGCTGCACGGCGGAGCCAATGAGGCTGTGCTGCGCATGCTGCTGGAGATTGGCAGCAAGGACCACGTGCCGGAGTACATCCGCCGCGTCAAGGAAGGCGAGTTCCGCTTGATGGGCTTCGGCCATCGTGTCTACAAGAACTATGACCCACGCGCCACAATCGTCAAGGAGGTCGCCGATCAGGTTTTCGAGGTGACGGGCCGCAACCCGCTGCTCGACATTGCGCTGGAACTGGAGCGTATCGCGCTGGAAGACGAGTACTTCGTGAAGCGCAAGCTGTACCCCAACGTGGACTTCTACTCCGGCCTGATCTACCAGGCGATGGGCTTCCCGCTGGACATGTTCACCGTCCTGTTCGCCATTGCCCGCACGTCCGGTTGGCTGGCCCAGTGGAACGAGTTGCTGCATGACCAGGAGCAGAAGATTGCCCGCCCGCAGCAACTCTATCTGGGCGAGGCCGAGCGCGACTACGTCCCGATGTCCCGGCGCGGCACGCCGGTCACCGTCTTCGGGCAGTAGTTGGCATGGGGCCGACGCGCTGCGCGAGGAGGAGAATCAAAGCCGAAGGCCCCAGGACCAGTGAGGGACGCCTGGATTGGCCTTCGGCCCTGCTGCCCTGGCGCATGGGGATTCAGTCATGAACTTCGAGTACTCCCCCCGTACCGAGGGTCTGCGGCAGCGGCTGCTGGCTTTCATGGATGATCACATCTACCCCAACGAGCCGCTCTACTTCGCCCAAATCGCTGAGGGTGACCGCTGGCAACCGGTCTCCATCATCGAGGACCTGAAGCCGAAGGCGCGGGCGGCGGGTCTGTGGAACCTGTTCCTACCGGAGAGCGACCTCGGCGCAGGACTGACCAACCTGGAGTACGCTCCCCTGTGCGAGATCATGGGCCGCTCGCCCCTAGCGCCGGAAGTGTTCAACTGCTCCGCGCCCGATACGGGAAACATGGAGGTGCTCGTCCGCTACGGTAGCGCGGCGCAGCAGGAGCGGTGGCTCAAGCCGTTGTTGGCGGGCGAGATGCGCTCGTGCTTCGCGATGACCGAGCCGGACGTGGCGTCGTCGGACGCCACCAACATCCAGGCCAGCATCACCCGTGACGGCGATGAGTATGTCCTCAACGGCCGCAAGTGGTGGACGTCGGGTGCGGGCGACCCGCGCTGCAAGGTCGCCATCTTCATGGGCAAGACCGACCCGGGCGCGCCGCGTCATCTGCAACAATCTATGATTCTGGTGCCGATGGACGCGCCTGGCGTGCGCATTGAGCGCATGCTGAATGTCTTTGGCTTCGACGAGGCCCCCCACGGCCACGGCGAGGTGCTATTCGAGAACGTGCGCGTGCCGGTGAACAACCTGCTGCTGGGGGAGGGGCGGGGCTTCGAGATTGCCCAGGGCCGCCTGGGGCCGGGTCGTATTCACCACTGTATGCGCCTCATCGGCCTCGCCGAGCGGTCCCTGGAAGCCATGTGCCGCCGCGCCGTGAGTCGTGTCGCCTTCGGTCGTCCGCTGGCCGACATGGGCGTGGTGCGCGCCGACATTGCCCAGTCCCGCATGGAGATCGAGCAGGCGCGGTTGCTGGTGCTCAAGGCTGCATGGCTCATGGACACGGTGGGCAACAAGGCCGCCCGCGCCGAGATCGCCATGATCAAGGTTGTTGCCCCGAACATGGCCCAGCGGGTCATCGACCGCGCCATCCAGGTGCACGGCGCGGCGGGCGTGTCCCAGGACACGTTTCTGGCCTTCGCCTGGGCGCACGCGCGCTCGATGCGCCTTGCCGACGGGCCGGATGAGGTGCACGCCGACTCAGTGGCGCGACAGGAACTGCGCAAGTACAGCTCCGAGGCGCGCCGGGGCGGGGCATGACGCCGGGTTATGCGCAATCGCTTGCCAGTGGTATGCTCTTGATATCCTACACGAGGTGACACCCCATGGATATTGTCGTCAACGCTCCTGTCCAGGCCACCGATGGCGCATGTGGCAAAGTCTCCGGCCTCCTGGTTGACCCGCTTAGCCGCGAAGTCACGCACATCGTGGTTCAGGAGGCGGGCTTCGCGGCGCCGGAGGTGCTGGTTCCCATCGCCGCCGTGACCAGTAGCACACCTGAGGGCCTGACCCTCAACCTGAGCCGCGCCGAAGTCGAGGCGCAGCGGCCGCTCAACCGCACCGACTACGTAGAGGCCCCGGTGACGGACCTGGAACTTCCCTACGGCGACATGATGTACTGGCCGTATGCCGTGCAGGCGCCGGAGTCGGTTCCCATGGCGCAGCCGGACATTCCCAAGGGCGAGGTTGCCATCTGGCCGGGCTTCGATGTGTACGCTTCAGATGGCAAGGTGGGCGACGTCGATGAGCTAGTGGTGGACGCCCAGACCGGCAACATCAAGGCGGTCGTCCTGCGCGAGGGTCATCTCTGGTCGCATAAGGATGTCACCGTACCCGTGGACCAGATCGACCGCATCGAGGACGGCGCGATCTATCTCAAGCTGACCAAGGCCGAGGTAGGCGCGCTGCCACCCGTTCAGCTGCATCGGCCTGGCCGCTAGGCGACGAGCGTCATGGACTTGCCCAGCATCGACCACCTGTTGACCACTACCCACTCAGTGCGCAAGCGCCTGGACCTGGAGCGACCGGTGGAGCCGTCGGTTATCCAGGCGTGCCTGCAACTGGCTATTCACGCCCCGACCGGCAGCAATCGCCAGTCGTACCACTTCGTCGTGGTGACCGACCCCGACAAGCGCGCCGCCATCGCGGGCTACTATCGCCAGTCGTGGACAGACTACGTTGCTGTTCAGGATCGGGAGGTGGCGGCGGCGGGGGTGGAGGGGAAGCGGTTGGCGACGATTCAGCGCGTGCGCGGCTCAGCCCAGTACCTGGCCGATAACATGCACCGCGTGCCTGTGCTCATTATCCCCTGTTACCAGGGCCGGGCCGAGAACGACGGCCCGGCGGCCCAGGCCGGACTGTACGGCTCCATCGTGCCGGCGGCGTGGTCGCTCATCCTGGCGCTCCGCTCGCGGGGGTTGGGCGCGTCGTGGACGACGCTGCACCTGGTCTACGAGCGCGAGGTGGCGGCCGTTCTGGGCATCCCGGCGCAGGTGACTCAGGCGGCGCTCCTGCCGGTGGCCTACTTCACGGGCGAGGATTTCAAGCCCACCGAGCGCATTCCCGCCCGCGCCCGCACCTACTGGGATACCTGGGGCCAGCGACGGTAGATAGGCGGCCCGAGCCGGTGGCGAGCGACCCAGAGCCAGCAGGGGGTCCAGGGTAGCCAGGGGCATCGCCCCTGGACCGCTCGCGGCCGCCTACAGTGGCCGCAGCAGGTGGACTGCCGCGCCCAGCGCCGCCTCCGAGGCCTCCTGCAAGGCCTCGCCCAGGCCAGGGTGGGCGTGCAGCGTCTCGGCTACGTCGGTGAGCGTTGCGCCCATCTCGATCGCCAGCGTCATCTCGCCGATAAGGTCGCCCGCTTGTGCACCGACCAGGGTCGCGCCCAGCAGCACGCCACTGTCTTTTTCGGCCACGACCAGCGCCACGCCGTCCGGCGCGTTTAGGGTCAGGGCGCGACCACTGGCCGCCAACGGGAAACGGCCGACCGCGACCGTGTAGCCGGCCGCCTCGGCCTCCGCGCTCGTCAGGCCGACGCTCGCCACCGGCGGGTCGGTCCAGGCGACGCGGGGGATGGCCTGCGGCGCGTACTCGGTCGCCAGCCCCGCCACGTCTTCGGCGGCGATTTTGGCCTGCTTGATGGCCGCCGTGGCTAGCGTCGCCAGCCCGTTGACGTCACCGACGGCGTAGGCCCGCTCATTGCTGGTGCGCATGCGGCGGTCGACGCGGATGAAGCCGTGGTCGTCGGTGTCGATGCGGGGCAGGTCCAGGCGTAGGTCGGCCGTGCGTGGGGCTAATCCCACGGCTACCACGATCTGCGCGGCATCGCCCACGGCGGTGGCGGGATCGGCGACCCCCGGCTCGATTTTTACCCCCATCTTCTTCAGTTGCGTCGTCACTACGCGCCCCGCCAGCGGATCGAACTCCGGCAACAGCCGCGTTCCGACCGGTAGCAGGAGGCGCACCGGCACGCCCAGGCGGGCGAACACCGTCGCTACCTCGGCCGCCACGTAGCCCGCGCCGATGATAGCCATGCTGGGTGACAGCACGCGCTGCCGTAGCGCCTCGCCCGCCGAGAGGACCCGCTCGTGGTCGAAGGGCAGCCCTGCCAGGGGCATCGGGTCCGCCCCCACGGCGAGGATGCAGCGCTCGAAGGTGTAGCGCAGGCTGTGCTCGGCGGTCTCGACGCGCAACTCCCGCTCGGCCAGGAACCAGCCCCGCCCCTCGACCACCTCGACTTTGTGGCCGTCCAGAAGCTGACGCACACCCTTCGCCAGGCGATCGACGACACCCTCTTTCCACGCCAGCATCTGCTCCCAATCGACGCAACTGCCGCCAATCTGGATGCCCATCTCGGCCAGGCGGGGCAGCCGCGCCGCCTGCTCCGTGGCCGATAGCAGGGCCTTGGTGGGGATGCAGGTATAGTGGAGGCACGCGCCGCCAGGCGGGCCGGGGTCGACCAGAGCGACCTGCATTCCCAACTGCGCGGCGCGGATGGCAGCCACATAGCCGCCGGGGCCGCCGCCGACGACGACGACATCGACTTCGGTAGGAACATCGCCAACTACCACGGAGAAGGTCCTCTCTCGACGGACGAAGGACGAACGACGAAGGCTAATAAAACTTCTGCATCAGCCCTTCGTCCTTCGTCCTCGGTCGGTTCAGGCCAGATCTAGCAGCAAGGCGGTCGGGTTTGCCACCAACGCCTTGAGGCGCAACAGGAAGCGCGCGGCCGCCGCGCCGTCAATGAGGCGGTGGTCATAGCTCAACGCCAGGGGCAGGATGGGCCGCACCTCGATGCGCTCGTCGATGACCACGGCACGCTTCTCGATACGCCCCAGCCCCAGGATGGCGACCTCTGGCGGGTTGATAATGGGCGTGCCTTGCTGCCCGCCGAAGCTGCCGAAATTGGTCATCGTGAAGGTGCTGCCCGACAACTCCTCACGAGTCAACGACCGCTGCCGCGCGCCTTCGGCCAGCCGCGCCAACTCCATCGCCACCTGGAACAGGGACAGCCGGTCGGCGTGGCGCACGACGGGAACCACCAACCCTTCGTCGATGGCCGTAGCGACGCCGATATGGTAGGTGCGTCGCAGCACAATCTCGCCGGCTGCCATGTCGAGACTGGCGTTGAACGTCGGGTATTCCTTCAACGCCTGAACTGTCATCTTGATGAGCAGCGGCAGGTAGGTCAGGTGGACACCGCGCCGCTCGGCCTCCGGCTGCAACGTCGCGCGCAGCGCCACCAGGGCGGAGGCGTCGGCTTCCTCGAAGCTCGTGACGTGGGGGATGCGCCACGCCTCCTCCATACGCTCGGCGATGCGACGGCGCAGGCCGTGGAGGGGGACGCGCTCGTCGGGGAGAGATTGGAGAGTGAAGACTGGAAATTGGCCGGCGTGGAGGGTGGAGGGTGGAGGGTGGAGCGGCGCGGAGGCGACCTCCCCCGGACCTTCGACTCTCACGCCGTCGCCAACAACCGTCTCAGTGGTTGGTGGTCGGCGGTCGGTGGTCGGCTCCGTCGCGAACGCCCGTACATCCTCTGGCAGGACGCGGCCGACTGGGCCGCTGCCCTGCACCTCGGTCAGGTCGACGCCGAGCTGCAACGCCAGCTTGCGCACGGCGGGCGCGGCAAGGACGCGACGGGGAGGGGATTGGAGAGTTGCGATTGGAGATTGCTTCCCATTCCCAGGCGATGTCGCGGATGGCTTCTCGCTTTCAACGTGCAACCCGCCACCTGCTAGCGTTTCCTCACCTGCAGCCCTCTTCCCACCCTCAACCCCGCTGGCGGCCGTGGGCCGTGGGGGGGTGGGTTCTTCTATCACCACCAGCACATCGCCCACCCGCGCCAGTTGACCCACCGGCGCGTGGATGGCAGCGATGCGACCGGCGCGGGGCGACGGCAGATCTGTCACGGCCTTGTCGGTCTGGATCTCGACGATGGGCTGGTCCTGGCCGACCGTGTCGCCCTCCTTGACCAACCAACGCACCACCTCTGCCTCGTGAAGGCCCTCGCCGACGTCGGGTAACTTGAACTCGAACACGGCGACCTCCCTACGGCTCCAGCGTGCGGCGGATGGCGGCCGCGACGCGGGCGGGATTGGGGATGAAGACATCCTCGACGGTGGGGATAGGGAAGGGCATGTCGGGACACGTCACGCGCTCGACGGGCTTGAGCAGTGAGTATAGGCAGCGCTCGTTGATGACGGCGATGACCTCCGCGCCCACGCCACCCGCCCGCGCCGCCTCGTGGACGACCACGGCGCGGCCCGTCTTGCCAACCGACGCCTCAATCGCCGCCTCGTCGAGGGGGGCGATGGTACGCAGGTCGATGACCTCCACCGACGCGCCGTCGCCCTTCTCGATCTCGGCCGCTGCTGCCAGGGCCACGCCGACCATCGCGCCGTAGGCGATGACCGTCACGTCCGCGCCCTCGCGCACGACGTTGGCCCGGCCGAGGGGGATGACATAACGCTCCTCGGGTACATCCTGGCGGAAGGAGCGGTAGAGCTTCATGTGCTCAAGGAACAGCACCGGGTCAGGGTCGTCGACGGCGGCATGGAGCAGCCCTTTGGCGTCGTAGGGCGTGGCAGGGATGACGACCTTGATGCCTTGCAGGTGCATGTAGTAGGCCTCGACGCTGTCGGAGTGCATTTCTGGCGTGCGCACGCCGCCGCCGAAAGCGGCGCGGATGACCAGGGGGACGGTGTAGACGCCGCCGGAACGGTAGCGCAGCCGCGCGGCCTGGGATGCAATCTGGTTGAAGGAAAGGAAGCTGAAGCCCGCGAACTGAATCTCGGCGACCGGGCGCAAGCCATAGGCGGCCATGCCGATGGCCGTGCCCACGATGCCGGACTCGGCCAGGGGCGTATCGAAGACGCGCTCCTCGCCGAAGCGAGCTTGCAGGCCGTCGGTCACGCGGAACACGCCGCCGTTCTTGCCCACGTCCTCGCCGAAGATGAGGACGCGGGAGTCGCGGGCCAGTTCCTGGCTCAGGGCGCTCTGGATGGCTTCGACCATTGTCCAGCGTGGCATGGCTATTCCCCCCCCAGGTCGCGGCGCAGGGCGTCGCGCTGGCTCGCCAGGGCGGGCGGCAAAGCCTCGTACACATTGTCGAACAAGACGAGGGGATCCTGCGGTGGCAGGGCTTCCAGGGCGTCGACCATGGCCTGAATCTCGGCGCGTACGTCGTTCTGGAGGCGGGTGTCCTCGGCCTGGCCCAGCAGGTCGTGGTCCATCAGGTAGGTACGCAGGCGGGTGATGGGGTCACGCGCCATCCACTCGGCCAACTCCTCTTCGGGGCGGTACTTCTTGGGGTCGTCGGCCGTCGTGTGCGCTCCCAGGCGATACGTCAGCGCCTCGACCAGGGTCGGCCCCTCACCTGCTCTGGCCTTGGCCACGGCCTCGGCGACCACTTCGTAGACGGCCAGCAGGTCGTTACCATCGACGACAACACCCGGCATCCCGAAGCCCGCCGCGCGGTCGGCGATGGCGCGGGCCGCGGTTTGCTTGCGGCGCGGGAGGGAGATGGCCCAGCCGTTGTTCTGCACGATGAAGACGATGGGGGCCTTGAAGACGCCGGCGAAGTTGAGAGCCTCGCTGAAGTCCCCCTCGCTGGTCGCACCATCGCCGCACACGCCGAGGACGACGTTCGGCTTGCGCTCGTACTTGATGGCCATGGCGACGCCGACGGCATGCAGCATCTGCGTGCCGAGGACAATCTGATAAGGGAGGCAGTTAGCCTCGCGGGGGTACACGCCGACCTCGCCGCGATGGACCTGGGCGATGGTCAGCGGCGGAACGCCGCGCATCATGTAGGCGAGGATCTCGCGGTAGGAGGCGGCGATCCAGTCATCGGGGACGAGGGGCATGGCCAGCCCGACAGAGGCGGCTTCCTGGCCGTTGATGGGGGCGAACGTGCCCATGCGGCCCTGGCGTTGCAGGGCAATCATGCGGTCGGAGAACTGGCGGCCAAAGAGCATCCAGCGATAGGCGGCGAGCAGGCGATCGGGGGCGAGGTCAGGCGGCGTATCGACGAGCTTACCGTCGGCTCCAAGGACCTGATACACTCGGTCAACCGCGATGGACAACATAAGTTGGCCCTCTCCTTTACAGGTCGTACATCGTTGTACGCGCTCGGTGTTGTAGTTGGCGGGGCAGTCGTGCGTCGGGGCGTGGTTTGTGTCAGCGCAAAGTTATGAAATTATAGTGGGAATCGCAGCAATCGACAAAGGGGGCCACAGAGCAGCACAGAGCGGCTACAGGAACCGAGCCGACATTCGGGACAGCTCAGGACGAGGTCACCAGGTATCACGCCGCTCGGACGGCCACCAGCGTCAGGTCGTCGGCCTGGGGCGTGTCGCTCCGGTAATGGTCCAGGGCGGCGACGATACCGTCGCACACCGCCTGGGCTGATCGTCCTGCCAGGCCGCCGATGAGTGTCGTGAGTCGCTCGGTGCCGTAGCGCACCTGCTGGTCGTTGAGGGTATCGGGCGCGCCGTCGCTGTGGAGGACGAGCAGGCCGCCCGGCGGGATAGTGAGGGATTGCTCGACCAGGGCCGGGGCGTCCAGGACGCCCAGGGGCTGGCCGAGGGCAAGCTCCTGGGGCTGGAACGCGCCGCTCGTGTCGTACAAGAGGGGCAACTCGTGCCCGGCGCGCACATAGGTGAAGCGTCGCGTTGCCGGGTCAAGGATGCCGTACAGGAGCGTGACGAACAGGCCTGACTGGTTCGTCTCCTGGAGGTAACGGTTGATGGCGCGCGTCGTCTGGAGCGGCGAGCGG
Organism: Anaerolineae bacterium; assembly: GCA_034431435.1. GTDB lineage: Bacteria > Chloroflexota > Anaerolineae > Epilineales > JAHCIE01 > JAHCIE01. The sequence goes on from DAOUDG010000109.1 coordinate 136,241, forward strand.
CCATGCCCGGCCTCGGGCCGCAGCAGGCTGCGCGTCAGGCCCATGACCAGCGCGGCCGGAACGCCCTTGCCGGCCACGTCGCCGACGACGATGCCCAGCCTGCCGTGCGCCAGCGGGATGAAGTCGTAGAAGTCCCCGCCAACGGCGCGGGCCGGCTCCATACGCAAGCCGAAGTCGAAGCCAGGTACGCGGGGCATGCTGCGGGGCAGGATGGCGCGCTGGATGTCCCTGGCGACGGCCAACTCGTGCTCGATAACCTTCTTCTCGACGATCTCCGCCTGGGCCGCTTTCAACTTTTCCAGGGCGCGGGCGAGGGCCTGGTTCTTGGCCCGCAGATCGCGGATGGTGGCGTTGTCCGAGTCGCGCAGGCGTCGGCTCAGCTCGCGCGCCATCTCGTAGAATAGCACCGGGTTGCGCCGCATCAGGTGGTCGAAGTCGATGGGGCTGAGTTCCATGACGGTCGTCGGCACGCGGGCGCGGATGCTGGCCGAGCGCGGCTGGCCGGGGTTGAGCAGACTCATCTCGCCGACGATCTCACCCGGCCCCGCCACCGCCAGCAACCGCTCCTCACTCGTGCCCAGGGCTTTGAGAATCTCTAGCTCGCCGTCCACAATCAGGAAGGCTACGTCGCCCGGCTGCCCTTCGGTGAGTAGCACCGCCCCCGCCGATAGCGGTCGCCGTGGCAGCGTTTGCCGCAGGCGATCCATCTCCGCCGCCGGTAACACGTCGGTGAGGGAGCGGGGGGAGACGCGAGTCTCGCTCATAGCTCGACCACCGTCCCCAGGCCGCGCTCAGCGGCGCGCTGCACGGCCAGCGCGGCCACGGCGATGTCCTGCACGGCGTTGCCTACTGACTTGAAGAGGGTGATCTCCTCGCGTGACTGGCGGCCCGGCGCGCGGCCGGCGGCGATGAGGCCGATCTCGGTCCACGCCGCCGGGCCGGGCGACTCGCCCGCCCGCCAGGGGATGACTAGATCGCCCGCCTCCGCCTCGGCAGCGACGCGCTGGTCGACCACGATACGGGCGCGGGCGACGACCTCGCCGGGTATCTCGCGCGTTATGGGAGTGAACGCCCCGATGGCGTTGATATGGACGCCGTCGGGCAGCGCCTTGGCGGGAAAGACGGGTGTCGGCGATGTGGTGGCGGTGCAGATGATGTCGGCGTCGGCGACGGCCAGGGCAGGGTTATCCACAATATCGATGGCGGGCGGGACGGTTGGCTGCCCCGCCAGCCGCTCAGCCAGGGCCTGGGCGGAGCCGGGCATGGTCGAGACGATGGTCACCCGCTCGATGGGCCGCACGGCGCACACGGCCAGCGCCTGCGGCTCGGCCTGCGTGCCCGCGCCGAACACGGTCAACCGCCGCGCATCGGGCCACGCCAGCAGGTCGGTCGCCACACCTGACGCCGCGCCGGTGCGCAGGGCGGTCAGCCCACCGCCCTCCAGGGCCGCCACGGGCGCGCCGGTCGCCGCGTCGAGGACGATGACCAGGGCGTGGATGAGGGGCAGGCCGCGTGCGATATTGCCAGGGTAGACGTTGACTACCTTCAGCCCCAGGCCGCCGCTGCCACCCAGGTAGGCAGGCATAACCAGGGACGTGGCGTCGGGCGACACGGGGATGGCGGTACGCAGTGGGACGTGGGCCTGGCCCGTCGATAATTCTACGAAGGCGCGGCGCACGGTGGCGATGGCCGTCGGCATGTCCACGGCGGCCTCCACGTCGGCGCGGGATAGGATACGGAGAGGCGGCATATCATCCTCCTTGCCGATCGCGCACGTAGGTCAATGTCTGCTCCAGCGGGGCAAAGCCCAGGCCGCGATACAACCCTTCGGCGGCGCTGGCCGTGGCCGCGTGCAGGTAGACAAGCCTCCCTCCGCGCGCCGCGGCGCGGGTGATGACGTGGCTGACCAGGGTGGAGGCGACGCCGCGCCCGCGCTCACTGGGGATGGTAGAGACGTTGGCGATCTGGGTCACGCCATCGAAGGTGAGGCCGGCGACAGTGCCAATGGCTCGCTCGTCGCGGGTGGCGCACCAGAATTCCCAGCCTGCCGCCAGGTCGTCGGCGAACAGGGCGCGCACCGCCATCAGGTTCGTGTCCGCGCCGACGGCGAAGCCCTGCCGCCACGCGCTCACAAAGATGTCCAGGCTTGGCTCGCCGATGGGCGCCAGCTGGACGCCGGACGGGAGGGCCGGCGGGTAGCCCAGGGGGCCGACGAGAGGTCGGGTGAGGAGCGTCTCGTCGCGGTCGAGCACGAAACCGGCCGCCGCCAGCCGCGCGGGCAGCAGGTGGGGCGCGCGCGTGGCGCTGACCTCCCAGGCGGGCCGCCCACCGCACGTGTCATAGTAGCGCACGACGCTGCGGATGAGGCCGTCTACCTGGCTGTCGGCAATGGCCGCCACCTGGCGCGCGCAATTGAAGAAGGACCAGCCATAGCGGGGGTTTGTGAACAGACGCAGCGGACCAACGTCCTCCACCAGCCCACCCAGGCGGCTGTGGGCGCGGACGATGTGGGCGTCGATGGTGGCGAGGCGATGGCTGTCAGAGATTGAGGGAAGCGGTAAGGCGATCTGACTCATGGCTAACCGACACTGGCGGCAGGATAGGACCAACGCTCCTCAATTGTCCCCCATTTGGCCGCACCATGTCAAGGTGCGGTAGCCACGCCAGGTCGGCGGGTCCCGATAGGGTGGCTGTCAGCGCGTGGCGGCGAGCCAGAAGGCGGCGATCATGGCGATGCCGGTCAGGAACTTGAGGCCGTTGGAGGCGATCCATCCCACCAGGTACGCGCCCGCTGCCTTGCCTGCCCGGCGCGCGTCGCGCTCGCGGAGGTACTCGATGACGAGGACGACGGCGATGGGCAGCAGGATGGCCCCGATGAGGGGCAGGACGAAGAAGCCGATGATGCCCGCGACACTCGCCAGCAGCGTTGTCGAGCACGATGCGCCCCCCTGTTTGGCGGCGGCCGGGGCGATGACATAATCCAGGGCGAGACCGGCGACGAAGAGCAAGGTGATGACGACGGTGGCAGCGATGGTCCACGGCGTCCAGCCTGTGACCAGCCAGAAGTAGGCGACGGCGGTCGCCAGGATAATGGGCAGGCCGGGGATGAGGGGCAGCATCGTCCCTGCCAGCCCCACAATCATGACCAGCAGGGCGAGGGATAGGGGGCTGAACAGGCTCATGCGGGCGGCGCTTTACCTTTCTCCGGCGACCTCGTACAATTACCTGTAGCGTTCAGGCCGGATTCTGCTAACCTCAGACCGGATCGATGCATCTAACGAGCCAGAGGATACCACGCATGATTCAAAATGACGTAGTGATTGACGTAACCGAAGCAACCTTCGCCCGCGACGTACTGGAACGCTCAAAGGAGGTCCCCGTCGTGGTCGATTTCTGGGCGGCGTGGTGCGGCCCGTGCCGAATGCTTGGCCCCGTCCTGGAGCGGCTGGCTGCCGAGGCCAACGGCGAGTGGATTCTTGCCAAGCTGGATGTGGACCAGGCCCCGCAACTCAGTGCGCAGTACGGCATCCAGGGCATCCCGGCTGTTAAGGCCTTCCGCGACGGGCGCGTCGTCGCCCAGTTCGTTGGCGCGCAGCCGGAGCCGAACGTGCGCCGCTGGCTGACAACCATCGCGCCCACGCCCACCGAGGAACTGCTCGACCAGGCCGCCGATCTGGAAGACACGGGCGACTGGCGCGCAGCAGCGGCGGCATATCGTCAGTCGTTGACCCTCAGCCCCGAGAATGTCGCCGCCACGTTGGGCCTGGGGCGCGCGCTGCTTTACCTCGGCTCCACGGATGAGGCGACGGCCTTGTTGCAGGGCATCGCGGACGACGTCGATCTGGGCGGTGAGGCGCGCGCGTTGCTCACCCAGGCCCAACTGTCCCGCGAGGCAGCGGCGATCGGCGGTGAGGCCGGGGCGCGGGCCAGGCTGGCCCAGAACCCGAACGAGCCCGAGGCGCTATACGGCCTGGCGGCGGCGCTGGTCGGCGAAGAGGAGTATCGCGGCGCGCTGGATGCGCTGTTGACCCTGGTGCGCCGCAATCGTCGCTGGCGCGATGACGCCGCGCGCAAGGCCATGCTCGGCCTGTTCGAGCTACTCGGCGACGCCGACCCCCTCACCCAGGAGTACCGAGGCAAGCTGTCGCAGGCGCTGTTCTGAGTGATGCGTAGAACGTGATGCGTGACCAAGAGAAGATGCGCTCTTCTCACGCAGCACGGTTCACGGTTCAGCAATCACGCGCTACGCGCCAATCGCGAACATGCGCTCCAGATCGTAGCTGGAGTAGACCTTGAAGGCCATCAGGGTCTGGGTGCGCGTGATGCCCTCGATCTCCAGAATCTGCCGCGTCACCAGGTCGGCCACGCCCTCGTTGGTGGGCGTGCGAATGACGGCGACCAGGTCGTGGGGGCCGGCCACCGAGTAGACCTCGGTAATGCCCTCGAGAGCAACCATCTGCTGCGCGATGCGGTCGAAGTGGCCGTGCTCGACGTTGATGAGCACGATGGCGGTCACCATGCGATAGTCTCCCTTGGCAATGGGCCTCCACCAGGGAGGCCCCTACTGGTGTTGTGGCGTTGGGGCCGCCTCGCGGACGGCGCGCTCAATGATGGCAAAGTCGGCCGCGCTAACCTCGCGCAGATTGCCCTGGAAGGCGAGGGTCCAGTTCGCCGGTGGCCACTTGTGAACGTGGTCCAACTGGAGGGCAATCGGCTCGGCGGGCAGCCACTCGCTGTCGGGCAGCGCCACGTCGGGCCGAATGTGGACGCGCCAGGCATAATCCTCATTCGCCTTGTCAGTCTCCCAGATACGGGTATGGTCCTCGAAGCCGGCCGAGGCCACCGTTGCCACGGCGGCGAAGGCCTTCGCCCCTGTCACGTACCACGCCAGGCGGTCGCCGGGGGCCATGCGCTCCATGACGTTCTTGCGTTGGCGTGACTTGAAGCCCTGCACCGTCCAGCCGTGCGCGGCAGTGTGGTCGATGTTGGTCGGTGAGGTGGTGATGATCCAGTGACGCAGATCCGCCATGCAGCCTCCCATCGGTAAACGTCGCGCTCCCCGCTATGATAGCGGTCCCTGCCGCGGCTGGCAAACGGCGCAGGCCACCACGCCCGCCCATGAGCGACCTACTGCGCGACCAGGTAGCGCGCAATCGCAGGCAGTACGTCGGTGACGTCGAAGCTCTCCCACTGGTCGCCCGGCGGGTTGCCGGCTGTGAAGACGGTGAACCCCAAGACGTAGGGGTCCTGGCGCGTCTCCTGGTCGTACCAGGCCAGCTGGTCCAGGTACGCGCGCAGGCTGTCCCCACCCAACCCCTGACTCTCCCAGTAGCCACCGAAGTCCCGCCAGCCCCGCGCCTCAGGCGGCCCCGGTCGGTTGGTGATGCCGCCGTCGATGCCCGCCTCGGTGATGACGAGGGGAATCGTCAGGCCGCGCGGCTTGAGGAAGTCTTCGTACCAGTAGCGATAGCGCAGGTTCAGGGTGCCCCGATTGGGGACGGACGGCCGACCCGGTAGCCCGGCGCCGACGCCGAACTGCATCGTCGGCGCGCTGTACTCGTGCAGGGCCAGCACGCCGCCGTGCTGCTTGGCGGCCTGGATCGCCGGCAGGAACACCTCCATCAGCTCCCACTCCGGCACGCCCGTTGGGTAGGTTCCCACTGCGGCCTTCAGGCCCATCTCGGCCAGGGCGCGCACGCGCTCGGCCTCGAAGGCCGCGTACCACGCCATCTCCTCGCGGGTCTTGGGGGCCGGCTCGTTCCATCCCTCCCAGTAGTCGACGCCGTCGCGATAGGCGTTGTACTTGGGCGCCTGCTCGGCGACGAAGGCGCGCGCTCTGGCCGCCGGGTCGCCCTCCATGCGCTGGTCATTGGTGGTGATGCGGCCAATGGTGACCGTCTGCGGCGATGCCTGCTTGGCCTCCTGCAGCCAGTGCAGGTCGTCAACAGCCTTCAGGAGGCGCGGCTTCGTCACCCGCACGAACTCCATGATGTCATGGGAGTTGTTGTTGATGACGTGCAGCCCCAGCTTGCTCGGCCCCGGCTCAGCGATGGGGGGCGGGAACTTGGGGGTCGGTGTAGGGCGCGGCGTGCGGGTCGGGCCGGGGGTGCGGGTCGGGCCGGGGGTGCGGGTCGCCGTGGGCGCGCCGGGCGCAGGAGGAGCCGGTGTTGGCGGCGCCAGGGCCACCTCAGGTGGGCGCGGCGTGCGGAGCGCCTGGCCGTGGCTGACTTCGGGCAAGTAAAGTTGGGACGTGGCGCGAGCCGCGGGTTGGGCGGTGGATTGGCCGGGAGTAGCCGTCGTGGGCGCAGTGGCCAGGGGGGTTGACGTGGCCGCCGCGCCTTCTGGCAAGGGACCGGGCGGAGGGCGGGTGTCGCAGGCTGCCATCGCCAGGCCTATCAGGGTCGCAACGAGGGCCAGGGCCGCGAGGCGGGCGCGTGAACTCCAATACATCAAACTCTCCTCTTGAGTCGCCCGCTGGCAACCAGGCGGGCGGCAGCCAGAGAATTATAGCCACCCCGGCCAGCATCCGCCAAAGTCTGGCTCAGGCGTGTGGTAGGTCTGATTGTCCTGCGCCCGGCAGGTGATACTCGATTTGAGGTTGCTGGGGAAGGCGAGAGGCTCGACCCGATGAGCAGGCATCACCGACCAGAAAGAGACTCTCCTTCTGGTCGGTGATGCCCGTGCGCCCTGTGTGGTCTGTTCTCAGTCGGCGGCCGCGTCGGCGAGGGTGACGGGTTCGGGAATCCAGCGGCCTTCGAGTACCTTGCGCAGGAATGCGCCGGTGTAGGAGACCGGCGCGGCTGCGATATCCTCCGGCGTACCTTCGGCGATGATGCGCCCGCCGCCCGCGCCGCCCTCTGGTCCCAGGTCGATAACCCAGTCCGCGCTCTTGATGACGTCCAGATTGTGCTCGATGACGAGTACGGTGTTGCCCGCATCCACCAGGCGTTGTAACACGCCCAGCAGCTTGCGCACATCCTCGAAGTGCAGGCCCGTCGTCGGCTCGTCGAGGATGTACAGGGTACTGCCCGTGGCGACCCGCGACAGCTCCTTGGCGAGCTTGATGCGTTGCGCCTCGCCGCCGGACAGGGTAGTGGCGGGCTGGCCCAGGCGAATGTAGCCCAGGCCCACGTCGGTCAGCGTCTGGAGCTTGCGCTTGATGGCCGGAAAGGCGTCGAAGAACTCCAGCGCCTCGTGGACCGTCAGGTTCAGCACGTCGGCGATGCTCTTGCCCTTGTAGGTCACCTGCAACGTCTCGCGGTTGTAGCGTGCGCCGTGGCACACCTCGCATGGCACGTAGATATCAGGCAGGAACTGCATCTCGATCTTGATGATGCCGTCGCCCTGGCACGCCTCACAGCGGCCGCCCTTCACGTTGAAGGAGAAGCGGCCCGGCTTGTAGCCGCGCGCCTTCGACTCTGGCAGGCTGGCGAACAGGTCGCGAATCTGGTTGAACAGGTTGGTGTAGGTGGCCGGGTTGGAGCGCGGCGTGCGGCCGATGGGTGACTGGTCGATGTCGATGACCTTGTCCAGGCGGTCGAGGCCGCGCACGGCATCGTGGTCGCCCGGCTTCTCCCGTGAGCGGTACAGCTTCTGCGCCAGCGAGCGATACAGCACGTCCAGGATGAGAGTCGACTTACCCGACCCCGACACGCCCGTGACCACCGTGAACGTGCCCAGCGGAATCTTCACGTTCACGTCCTGCAGGTTGTTCTCCCGTGCGCCCAGCACTTCGAGGTGATAGCCGTTGCCGTGGCGACGGCGACGGGGGATGCCAATCTCCCGCGCTCCGCTCAGGTACTGCCCCGTCAGCGATTCGTCGCAGCCCAGGATGATGTCAAGCGGACCGGCGGCGACGACGTGCCCGCCGTGCTCCCCCGCGCCTGGCCCCAGGTCGATGATCCAGTCTGCCGAGCGCATTGTCTCCTCGTCGTGCTCAACGACGAGGACTGTGTTGCCCACGTCGCGCAGCCGCAGCATGGTCTGGATGAGGCGAGCGTTGTCGCGCTGATGTAGGCCGATGCTCGGCTCGTCCAGGATGTATAGCACCCCCATCAGCTGTGAGCCGATCTGCGTCGCCAGCCGAATGCGCTGCGCCTCGCCGCCTGCCAGCGTTCCGGCCCGCCGCTCCAGAGTCAGATAGTCCAGTCCCACGTTGGACAGGAAACCTAGCCGCGCCTGAATCTCCTTGAGGATGCCCTCGGCGATGATCATGTCGCGCGCGGAGAGGGGAGATTGAGGATTGGCGATGGAGGATGGGAGATTAGGGATGGGCGCATGACCGTTGCTCTCCTCAACCGCTAGCCTCCTATCCCTACTCTCCCCGTATCTAAGCCACCGCGTCCACGCCAACGCCTCACCCACCGACATGGCTGTCACCTGAACGATGTTGTGGTCGCCGACGGTGACCGCCAGAGCCTCGGGGCGAAGGCGCGCGCCGTGGCAGGTCGGGCAGGGGCGCGAGCTCATGTACTGCTCGATGTCCTGGCGCACCCAGTCGGAGTCGGTCTCGTTGTAGCGCCGGTCCAGGTTGGGGATGACGCCCTCGTAGACTGTCTCGTACATGCGCTGGCGACCCGCTCGGTTCTTGTAGTGCAGGTGGATGGCCTTGCCGTCGCTGCCGTACAGAATGATCTGCTTATGCTCGTCTTTCAGGTCCCGCCAGGGCTTCTCCATCGAGAAGTGGTAGTGGTCGGCCACCCCCTGCAAAAGCTGGCCGTAGTAGCTGTCGCCGTCGCTGGTCGCTCGTGTCCACGGCGCAATGGCGCCCTCAAGGATTGACAGGTCGGGGTTGGGCACGACCAGGTCGGGGTCCATCTCGAGCTTCGTGCCCAGGCCCTGGCACGTGGGGCACGCGCCGTGGGGCGTGTTGAAGGAGAAAGTGCGCGGCTCGATCTCGCCGATGGTCGTGCCGTGGTCGGGGCAGGCGAAATGCTCGCTGAAGACCCGGTCCTCGGGCATGTCACCCAGAATACTGACCACCATCACGCCGTTACCCAGCTTGAGGGCTGTCTCCACCGAGTCGGTCAGGCGGACGCGGAAGTCGTCGGCCTGCTCCGGCTCCTGGTCGTGGCGGATGATGAGGCGGTCGACGACGGCCTCGATGGTGTGCTGCTTGTAGCGATCCAGCTCGATGTCGTCGTTGACGTCGCGCATCTCGCCGTTGACCCGCACGCGCACGAAGCCCGCCTTGCGGATGTCCTCGAACACGCGCTGGTGGTGGCCCTTGCGCTCGCGGACCAGGGGGGCGAGGACCAGAATGCGGCTGCCGTCGGGCAGGCTCAGGATGTCGTCCACCATCTGCTGCGGCGTCTGCTGGCTGATGACTCGCCCGCAGATGGGGCAGTGGGGCACACCGACGCGGGCGAACAGCAGGCGCAGATAGTCGTAGATTTCGGTGACTGTGCCGACCGTCGAGCGCGGGTTGTGGGAGACGCCCTTCTGGTCGATGGAGATGGCGGGCGACAGGCCGTCGATGGAGTCGACGTCGGGCTTCTCCATCTGGCCCAGGAACTGGCGGGCATAGGCCGACAGAGATTCGACATAACGTCGCTGGCCCTCGGCAAAGATGGTGTCGAAGGCGAGCGTCGACTTGCCAGAGCCGGACAGCCCGGTAATCACCACCAGCTGATTGCGGGGAATCTCGACGTCGATATTCTTCAGATTGTGCTCGCGCGCACCGCGAACAATGAGTTTATCCTGCATGGGGGATGTCCTAGAGAGGCAACGAGTAGATACGGTTGATCCACTCCTCAGCGTCGGCCGCCGTCCAGATGAGTCGATAGCTGGCTCGCGTCGAAGGGTCGCCTTGACAATTCTGAGCCACCTCCATCCAACATCGCCGGGCCGTCGACTCTATCAGTATAGCACAGGTGAGCGAGAGCCACAACCGCCGACAGACGCAAGGCCGGTCATCCGAAAGGACGACCGGCGCGGGGTTGCACTGGTTTAGACTTTGAAACGAGGAGGTTCTTACCTGACGGGGACGCGCGCACCCCGGCTAGCGCCGTTGACGGAGCTACCTGTCATCACCGAATAGGCATCGCATTCACCAGGGCCCAGGCATCGTTGAGGAAGCCCGTATGATGGTCGAAGGCATCCTGACCTGCCTCATTTGGCTCGCGGCTACGCCTACACGTCATCGCCCAGCGCGGTCGCCAGCTTGCGCAGGCCGAGGCGGACGCGGGTCTTGACGGTGCCGAGGGGCAGGCCCTGGTGCGCGGCGATGGCCTGATGGCTGAGACCCTCGAAGAAGGCTAGCTCGATGGCCTGGCGCTGCTCGCGGGGTAGCGCGCCCAGGGCGCGGCGCACGGCGACCCGGCGCGCCGAGGTGGTCAGGGCGGCTTCTGGCTCCGGTGCGTGGTCCACGACCAGTTCAAAGATGGGGGTACTCTCCTCGCGCTCGACCGGCTGGGGTCGCACGGCCTGGCGGCGGAGGGCGTCCACGGCCAGGTTGCGCGCGATGCGAAGCAGCCAGGCCTGGGGGTCGCGGACAGGCTCGGTGGCGGTGCGGGCGGCGCGCCAGGCGCGGATGAAGGTCTCCTGGACAAGGTCCTCGGCCAGGGCGGGCTGGCCGACGATGCGCAGCGCCTGGCCGTAGACGGCATGGGCGTGACGCTCGTACAGGGCGGCCAGAGCTGTGTCGTCGCCGTGAGCAATGCGCATGGCCAGGGCGGCATCGCTAAGGGCGGCGTGGGGGCGGGGAGACGGGGCGGGGAGGGGGCCAAACGGCGCGGCGACCGGCGACAACATGGGGCTACCTCGCGTGGTATTCGGGACCAGGCTTGTGAACGATTCTGCTGTCGCCAGTATAGGGAAGTGGTCCTATCGCGCTCGCACCGCAGTCCTAATCGAGTCCTACAAGGTGAGACGCCAAGCGTGAAACGTGAACTACCTCCGATGTTCTCGCGTCTATTGTGATTGCGCTCAACTCCTCCGAATGGCGGATGCATCTCGCCCGATTGTCCGCTGCCGGGTGGCTCATTTCGTGGTATACTGGCTTTGTCGGCTACAGAAGCCTTGCGCGCGCCTTTACCTCGCCATAATCCTTCCCAGGCCGCGACCTTCGGCGCTCTCACTCGTATACAAATGAGGATAGCGGCCCACGGGCCGCGCTGTCCGGCCTATTCCGAGACTGCCACTCAGCAAGAGGGAAAATCGTATGGAACGTCGAATTGGCATCCTGACGGGCGGCGGCGACGCGCCGGGCCAGAATGTGTGCCTCAAGTCCCTCGTCTATCGGGCCATCGAGCACGGCTTCCAGGTCGTCGGCATCCGTAAGGGCTGGGAGGGGCTGATTCGCTTCGACCCCGACAACCCCATGACCCACGCCGAGAACACCATGACCCTGACGCGGGTGCGCACCCGCGACATCGATCGCCTGCCGGGGGCCTTCCTCCATTCGAGCCGCGTTAACCCGGCCGCGCTGCCCATGGCCGCTGCGCCCGCGTTCCTGCGGCCCGGCGGCGCTGCCAACGGCACGCTGGACGTGACGCCCCACATCATGGCCGCCATCGACAAGCTGGGCCTGGAAGCGCTCATTGTCCTGGGCGACCGGGGGACGCTGACCTACGCCGCCCAGCTGGGTGGGCAGGGCGTACCGGTCATCGGTGTGCCCAAGTCGGTCCACAATGACGTCAACGGTACGGATTACACCATCGGCTTCTCGACGGCGCTGGGCAGCGGGGTGCGCTTCATCAATGAGCTACGCGCCATGGCCGCCTCTCGCGAGGAGATCGCCATCGTCGAGATCCTGGGTCGCTCGACGGGCCTGACCACGCTGCTCATCGCGCTGCTGGCGGGCGTCGACCGGGTGTTGATTCCCGAAGTCCCCTTCGACCCCGAAACCCTGGCCCGGCTGCTGTTGGAGGACAAGCGCGGCAATCCTGCCAACTACGCCATCCTCGCCCTGAGCGAGGCGACGCGGATCGATCCCGCCAAGGCCCCGGCCTACGTGCCGGAGCTATCGCGACTGGCAAACTCGCGCACCCTGGCCGAGGCGATTGCCGTGGGCGAGCAGGAGCGGATTCAGGGGCAGATTCTGGCCGACATAGCTGCGCCCCACGACCTGAGCTTCCGCGTCGCCGGCAGCGGCGCCGTAGTGACCGAGATTCTGGAGAACCTGACCGGTCAGCGCATCGTCTTTCAACCCCTCAGCTATCTCATTCGCACCGGCGAGCCGGACGGCCAGGACCTGCTGGGCGCGATGAACTTCGCGGCCCTGGCGACGCGGCTGGTGGTCAACGGTGCGTGGGGGCGGCTGGTCACCTATCGTCAGCGCGAAAACTACAGCGACCTGCCGCTCTCCGTCGTGACCGAGCGCGCAGGCAACATCAACGCCGCCGACTTCTACGACGCAGCTACCCTATCCGCCAGGCCCGGCCTCATCTGGGCGGCGGGCGCGTGACACAGGAGGCAAGAGCATGTCCTGGCTGAACCTCCTGCGCGGCACGCCCCCGCCGGCCGAGCAAGCCCCGCCCGGCGCTTTGGTCGAGGTCCGCGAGGTCATCAAGTCCTTCCACGTGGGCACGGGCGAGTTGACGATTCTCAAGGGCGTCTCCTTCCAGGTGAAGGAGGGCGAGTTCGTGTCCATCGTTGGCCCATCGGGCAACGGTAAGTCGACGCTGCTCAACATGATCACGGGCATTGACCGACCCACCCAGGGCGAGATTGTGGTCATGGGTCGCCGCATCGACAAGATGAGCGAGGACCAACTGGCCGAGTGGCGCGGCGAGAACGTGGGAATCATCTTCCAGTTCTTCCAGATGCTGCCCGCCTTGAGCCTGGCGCAGAACGTGGTGCTGCCGATGGACCTGGCGGGGAAGTGGTCGACCGGCGAGCGCCACGACCGCGCCCTGCACCTGCTGGATATGGTGGGCCTCAAGGACCAGGCCGACAAGCTGCCCAGCATGGTGTCCGGCGGCCAGCAGCAGCGCGCCGCCATCGCCCGCGCCCTGGCCAATGATCCGCCGCTCCTCATCGCCGACGAGCCAACCGGCAATCTGGACTCTCACACGTCCCAGGACGTGTTCGACCTGTTTACCGAGGTGGTAGGGCGCGGCAAGACCATGATCATGGTTACCCACGACAAGGAACTGGCGGCGCGTATCCCGCGCGTCGTGGAAATCATCGACGGCCGCATCGTGCGCGACGAGTACACGGGCCACACCAACTGGGCGGGGTATTAGGGGAGTTGTGAGGGCCGGCCCCCGCGCCTGCCCTCCCGCCGGGGAGGAGCCATGAGCGTCATCTGGTACAAGGTCTGGTACGACCTGTGGCACAACAAGGTCCGCACGCTGCTGGCGGTGCTGTCCATCGCGGCGGGCGTCTTTGCTGTCGGCGTGGTATTCGGCATGAGCGACCAGCTGCTGTCGGGCATGGACAGGGCGCATCAGGCGGTCACACCGTCCCATATCCAACTCTACCTGAACAACCCCGTCCCCCGCGACTACATCGCGGGCCTCAAGCGTACGCCCGGTGTGCTGGACATTGAGGGCTACAATCAGCTGGTGCTGAGCTACAAGCTCGCTTCTAGCAGTGAGTGGAAGCAGGCCTCCTTTGTCAACCGCGATGATTGGGACAGGCAGCGTATGGATATGGTGCAGCTCAAGGGCGGCGAGTGGCCGAGCCGAAGTAACCTGGGTATCGAGCGCCTGTCCAGCGAGTTCTTCCAGGTCGGCATGGGTGACACAGTTACCATCACGGATAGAAACGACCGCGAGCGAACCTACACGATCAACGGCCTGATTCGCCACCCCTTTGTGCCGCCGCCCCAGTTCGGGGGCGAGGCCGTCTTCTTCATGACCAAGGATGACATGGAGCGCTACGGCGTGCCCCCCGATCGCTTCGGCGTGTTGTTCGTGCGCGTCACGCCCTACAGCGATGCGCATGCCCGCGAAGTGGCTACGGCCATCAAGGACCGCCTGGCGAAGGACGACATCGGCGTTGGGGCGACCCTGTACCAGAATCCGGAGCGCCACTGGGGGCGCATGTTCATGGAGGGCATCACCCTCGTCTTGCAGGTGCTGGCCGTTGTCTCGCTGCTCCTGAGCGTCGTCCTCGTCTTCAACACCCTGACCGCTCTGATTACCCAGCAGACCAACCAGATCGGCATCCTGAAGGCTATCGGCGGCTCGTCGGGCACGATCATGAAGGTGTATCTGGCGACGGTGGTAGCCTACGGCTTGCTGGCGCTGCTGGTCGCTCTGCCGCTGGGCATGTTTCTGGCCTGGGCCATCAGTCGCTGGTTCCTCAATCTGTTCAACATTAGCTACGACACCTTCCAGTTCTCTGATACGGCGGTCATCCTTCAGATACTGGCCGCGCTGGCGGTGCCGGTCGTGGCGGCGCTCGTCCCCATCCTGGGTGGAGCGCGCACGACGGTGCGCGAGGCGATCGCAAGCTACGGCATCGGCGGCGACTTCGGTTCCAACCCGGTCGACCGCGCCGTCGAGAGCGCCAGTGGCCGCGTGCTGCCCTCCCAGTACGCGACAGCGGTTACCAACATGTTCCGCCGCAAGGGCCGCCTGCTGCTGACGCTCGGCGTACTGGTGACGGCAGGGGCTATGTTCCTGATCGTGATGAGTCTGAACTCGTCGATCGCGCTTACGGCCGATAACTTCTTTGGCGCGCGTCGATTCGACTCCACTGTCTATCTGCGGGGAACGTATCGTCTGGACAAGGTGCAGAGCGTCGTCGAATCGATGCCGGGCGTGACGGGCGTGCTGCCCATTTTTACCGTCAACGGGACCATACTCAAGGAGGGTCAGCGACTACGCGAGGCGGGACTGGCAACACAGATCGAGGGCCTCGTACCCGGCCAGGACTACATCAGCCAACGTATCGTGGCGGGGCGCTGGCTGCTGCCCGAAGACGGCAATGCCGTCGTCATTACCCAGAAAACTGCTGCGCGCGACAACATCCAGGTTGGCGACATCATCACCCTAAACCTGTCGGAGTTGGGTAAGGACGATTTCGAGGTCGTTGGCCTGTACCAGTCTATGAGCAGTGATGAGGGCTTCAGCTTCGATGTCGTCTACGCGCCGCGTGAGGCGCTTTGGTTGGCGGCCAATCGATATGGTCGCGTCAACCGCCTATATGTGCGTACCGACCGGCATGACGAGGCCGGTGTGGTCGCCATCCAGGCGCGCCTGAAGGAGGCCCTGGCTGACCAGGGTGTGCCCACCGACTTCGTCATGTCGGAGCCAGAATCGCGGCGCAACGCGATGGGCCAGTTCAACATGATCGTTAGTATGCTGCTCGCTCTGGCGTCCATCGTGGCCCTCGTCGGCGCGGTTGGCCTCATGGGCGCGTTGTCTATCAGTGTCGTCGAGCGCACCAAGGAGATCGGGGTGCTGCGCGCGATTGGCGCACGTTCACGCACGATTATGGCGATGTTCATGCTGGAAGGCGTGCTGATCGGTCTCCTGAGTTGGGCGGTTGCAGTCGTCATCTCTCTTCTGGCCAGTCCGCCCATGGCCGATGCCCTCGGCCAGACCATCTTCAAGATGCCGCTGGACTATCAGTACAACTGGCAGGCTGTGGGCATCTGGCTCGTCATCATCCTGGCCCTGTCCATCCTGGCGTCCATCATCCCGGCCCGCCACGCCACGCGGATTAGCGTCCGCGATAGCCTGGCCTACGCCTAAGCCCCTATTCGGAGACTCTCTGTGAGCAACGCTACGCCTCTCATTGACACCATCCTCAAAGCCATCGCGATTGGGATGGGTGTCGCCAGTCTCGTTCTCGGCGGTCTCGGCACGGTCGATGAGCGCGCGCTTCTCTTCTTCCTGAGCGTCGGCCTGACCGCGTTGGCCGTCGCCTCCCTCACCCCGCGTCGCTGAGGCCCCTGATTCCCCTCGTCCTCTGGGCGAGGGTTAGGGTGAGGGTCTTGAGCCTTCGGGCGTGGCTGAAGATTCTCACCCCGGCCCTCGCGCCGAGGACGAGCGGGATAGGAATCTATCCCCATCGACAATTGACGCACTGCCTGATGGCGTTATAATTTCATCGTGACGGTAGCGCCGTCTATCATGGGCCGCGGCCATCGACAAGGTCCCCCCTGCCGCATCTCGGCCCTGACGGCGCTCGTTCTTATCTGAACGCCGAAGCTGTCGCACCCTGGGCTGTGCCTATCCGACCCACCCGATGCAGCTTGCGCGTGAAGGCCCGCGATGGATCAACCGGTTGTCTACATCCCGATGGACCGCCGCCAGGCGATGGCGCGGGGCGCGCCTCTCCCTGAACAGACCTACGGCGCCGCCCTGTTTGCGGATATTTCTGGCTTCACCCCCCTGACCGAGGCTCTCGCCCGCGCGCTTGGCTCGCAGCGTGGCGCCGAGGAACTGACCCGCTACCTCAATCTGGTCTACGATGCTCTGATTGCCGAGGTCGACCGCTACGGTGGCAGCGTGCTGAGCTTCGCCGGCGATGCCATTACCTGTTGGTTCGACCACCATGCGCCCGACAGCCTCGAGCTAGAGGCGAGTCTCGGCCAGACGCTGGCGACCCATCGCGCAGCGACCTGCGCCCTGGCGATGCAGCGGGCCATGCAGCAGTTTGTGAGCCTGCCTGTCCCCGACGGCACCACGGTCGGGCTGGCGATGAAGGTGGCCGTCGCCGCCGGGGCGGTGCGTCGCTTCCTGGTTGGCGACCCGGCGCTGCAACTGCTCGACGTACTGGCCGGCGCGACGCTCGAGCGTCTGGCGGCCGCCGAGCATCTGGCGAAGCCAGGTGAGATCGTGGTCGATTCCACGGCTGCGGCGCTGCTTGGCTGTAGCGCGTTCGTGTCAGAATGGCGGGGCGGCGACGAGGATTCGCTACATTTCGCGGTCATCGAGGGGCTGCCATTCCTCGCCGACCCCCGCCCCTGGCCGCCCCTGCCGCAGAATGCCCTGGACGAGGCGGCGGCGCGACCCTGGGTGCTGGCTCCCATCTTCGAGCGCGCGCGTGACGGCCAGGGCGACTTTTGGGCCGAGCTACGCCCGGCCGTTGCCCTGTTCTTGCGCTTCACTGGTATTGACTACGATGCGCCTGAGGCGGTTGAGCTGCTCAATCGCTACATGGCCTGGGTCTTGTCGGTCGTCAATCGGTACGGCGGCTACCTCCTGCAACTCGCCGTTGGCGACAAGGGTAGCTACTTCTACGTCGCCTTTGGCGCGCCCATCGCCCACGACGACGACGAGGCGCGCGCGGCCCACACGGCCCTCGCGCTGCGGTCGCCGCCGCCCGACATGGCGTTCATCCAGACGACGCAAATCGGGATCGCACGTGGGCGCATGCGAGCCGGTCCCTACGGGGGCGCGACCCGCCGCACCTACGGCGTGCTGGGAGATGACGTCAACCTGTCGGCGCGCTTGATGCAGGCGGCGGCCAACTGGCAGATTCTGACCACGGCGCGCGTTGCGCAGACACTCCAACCGTCGTTCGTCGTGGAGGAGTTGCCGCCCATCCACGTCAAGGGCAAGGCGGAGCCTGTCGCCATATTCGCCCTGACCGACCTCGACCGGCAGGCCGGCCTGCGCTTCCAGGAGCCTCTGTATCGCCTGCCGATGGTCGGCCGCGCCGACGAACTTGATACCCTGGAGCACCGCCTCGAGGATACCCGCGACGGCGACGGCCAGCTCGTCGCCGTTGTCGCCGAGGCGGGCCTGGGCAAGTCGCGTCTGCTGGCGGAGGCGACTCGGGCGGCCCGCGAACGCGGCCTGGCGATATACGGTGGCGCGGCCCAGTCGTTTGGGACCAATAGCAGCTATATGGTGTGGGAAGGGGTGTGGCACGGCTTTTTCGATGTGGACCCCGACCAGCCGGCCGATGCCCGGATTCGCCGCCTGGAAGACGCACTGGCAGCTATTGACCCTGCCCTGCTGCCGCGCCTGCCGCTTCTGGCAGCGGTGCTGGCCGTCTCTATCCCCGATAACGACCTGACTCGCACCTTCGACCCGAAGCTCCGCAAGGCGTCACTGGAAGCCCTCCTCGTCGACTGCGTGCGCGCCCGCGCTCGCCGCATGCCCCTCGTCTTTGTCCTGGAGGACGCCCACTGGATCGACCCGCTGTCCCGCGATCTGCTGGATGCCATCAGTCGTACCATCGGCCACCAGGCGGTGTGCATCTTCATCGCCATGCGCCCGCCACCCAAAGGCGAAGACCCGCTGGCGGGCGTTCGGAACCTGGCGTACTTCACCGAGATGCCGCTGGCTGATTTTACGCCGGGCGAGGCGCAGCAGCTTATCGAATTGAAGCTGCAACAGATGTATGGCGCGGATGTGCAGGTCCCGCCTGCCTTCGTGACACTTATCACCGAGCGCGCCCAGGGCAACCCCTTCTACGTCGAGGAGCTGATCAACTACCTGAACGACCGGGGTATCGACCCGGCCGACCGTCCGGCGCTGGCTGCGCTCGACCTGCCCGCGAGCTTGCAGAGCCTCATCCTGAGTCGTATCGACCAGTTGAGTGAGAGCCAGAAGGTCACGATCAAGGTCGCCAGTATCATCGGCCGCCTGTTCCGCTTCCGCTGGCTGTGGGGGGCCTACCCTGAGTTGGGGGCGCAGGAGCGCGTGAAGGATGATCTGGACGTGCTGGACCACATGGAGCTTACGCCCCTCGACCAGCTAGAGCCGGAACTTATTTATATTTTCAAGAACGCGCTGACTCAGGAGGCGACCAGCGAGAGTTTGCTCGCCGCTACCCGCGCCTTGCTGCACGGCCAGCTGGCGGCATTCATCGAACAGAGCTATGCCGACTCCCTAGACCAGTACTATGACCTGTTGGCCTACCACTACGACCAGAGTACCCGCACCGACAAGAAGCGGGAATATCTGCGCAAGGCGGGCGACGCGGCGCGAGACCGCTTTGCCAACGCGGCGGCCATGGACTACTATCAGCGGCTTCTTCCGCTGCTGGACGAAGCCGAGCGCGTTGCTGTGCTGAGTAGCCTGGGCCAGGTGCAGGAACTGGTGGGGCAGTGGCAGGCTGCCCGCGCCCAGTATCAGTTGGCGCTAGAGATGGCGACGCGGCTGGACGACCGGCCGTGGCAGACCCGGCTGGCGGCCGCGATGGGGGGGCTGAGTCGCAAGCAGGGTGACTACGCGGAGGCGATGAGGTGGTTGGAGCGCGCTCGCGACGACGCCCAGGGCCTCGGCGACATGGCCGGTGTCAGCCAGGCGTTGGCGGCGATGGGCGACGTGCATCGTCTCCAGGGCGAATACGTCCAGGCCCGGCAGGTCTATGACGAGAGCTTGAGCTACGCGAACCGCGTGGACGTCGCGCGGCGGCGAGAAGGTGTGCGTGCGGCGGCTCTCAAGGCGGCCGGAACACTGGCGGCCTACCAGGGCGACTATGCGCAGTCCCGCGCCCTGTTCGAGGAGAGCCTGAGCATCTTTCGCGAGCAGGGCGACAAGCCGAATACGGCTGGCCTGCTCAACAACCTGGGGATTATCGCCCGCTACGAGAGCGATTATGCGATGGCGCGCAACCGCTTCGAAGAGAGTCTCAGCCTCATGCGCGAGGTGGGCGACCCGATGGGCACGGCTTCGGCCCTCAACAACCTGGCGCTGCTGGTGCGCACCCAGGGCGACAATGCCGAGGCCAGGCGCTTGTTGGAGGAGAGTCTCGACCTCAAGCGGCAGTTAGGCGAGAAGTGGGGTATTGCCAATACGTTGAGCAGCCTGGGAGATATCTTGATCGACCTGGGGATGTGGGCCGAAGCTCGCGAGGCGCTCACGGAGAGTCTGCGCCTCAATCGCGAGTTGGGCGACCGTACCGCGCTGGCTTTCGTGCTTGAGTTCCTGGCCGGTCTGGCGGCGGCTGACCAGCACCCTGAGACTGCCCTGCGCCTGGGTGGCGCGGCGGATGCGCTGCGCGAGAGCCTGGGGGCCACCCTCGCCCCCCAGGAGCGAGCAAAGCTGGAGCGCCGCCTCGACCCGGCGCGGGTCAGCCTCGGCGTGGCGGCGGCGGAGGCAGCCTGGCAGGCCGGCCACGATCTGTCCCTCGACGAGGCGGTGGCGCTGGCGGCGCGGACACGCTACGTCACATAACGATTTTTGTTCCCCACCGTTTTTCAGTACAATTGCACTCCCTTCAACGCAGTCGCATCGCCGTGCTCGCGTTGGGCCGTGGTTGTGATAGGCTGGGTTGTTAGCCTGGGTGGTGGTGGCTAGATCGCAGGACAGACTCACTCTACATTCGATTCGCGAATCTAGCCGTCCGGTATGGGTTGTAGTGGCAGAACTTTAGATGAAGGCCAGGTGAGCCTTCAGGAGGGGTATCATGCGCCGACTGGTCGCGTCCTACGGTACGTATCGATGGGAGCGCCTCGGCGCTCTTTTTGCCTGTGCGCTTCTGGCGGTGATGCTGGCGACGGCGGCGCCGTCTATGGCGGCCGGTCCCAGTGTCACGAGCCTTGCCGACAGCGGCCCTGGCTCGTTGCGGCAGGCGCTGGTCGATGCCGCACCCGGCGATACAATCACGTTCAGCGTCAGCGGGACGATTCGCCTTGCCAGTGAACTCGTCGTTGACAAGAGCGTGGCCATCAGTGGCCCCGGCGCGGCCAACCTCACCATCAGCGGCGCCGGGGTCACGCGCATTGTCCGCGTGGCCGCCAGTGGCGTGAGCATTTCAGGCGTCGCCCTTACTGAGGGCCGCGCCGATAACGGCGGTGGCGTGTCGGTTACCTCGACCGGCGCGCTCGCTCTGAGCCAGTGTGTTGTCAGCGGTAACACGACCGGCGTGGGTGGACCGATCAACACGGGCGGCGGCGGCCTGTACAACGCGGGCGCGCTCACCGTCACCGACTGCACCATCACCCAGAACCAGGCCGTTCTGGCCCTGGGCGGCGGCGGCCTCGCCAATACCGGCACGGCCACGCTGACCCGCGTGATGCTCACCAACAATAGCGCGAGCGATGGGGTGGGCGGCGGTGGTATCTACAATCTAGGCGCGCTGACTCTGAACGGGTCCAGCGTGTCTGGCAACCAGGCCAGCGGCGCAGTGGGCGGCGGCGGCATCTTTAGCGCGGGCACGTTGCAGGCCGACGCCCTGACCCTGAGCGGCAATAGCTCTACGGGCCTGTACGGCGGCGGCGGACTGGTCAACTGGGCCAGGCCTGCCAGCATCGCAGCGATATTGACGCGCAGTCTCATTCAGAATAATACTGCCAGCCAGGGACGCGGCGGCGGCATCCTCAACGCGGGCGCCGATGTCGCAGCGGGCGCGCAATTGACGATCGCCACGTCCGCCGTCATCGGTAACACTGCCCCTGATGGGGCGGGCATCGCCAACGTGGGGCTGGAGAGTGTCACGGGCCTGAACGTGTCCAACTCGACTATCGGGGCGAACACCGCCGCGGCCGGCGCGGGCGGCATCGCCAGCGTCGCGCTGAATGGGCCAGCCCAGGTCAGCCTGACCAGCGTCACGGTCGCCAATAACAGCGGAACGACGGCTGGCATCGTCACGCACGGCGCCGGGGCGGTGACCCGGCCGCGCAATACCCTGCTGGCGGCCAACACGCCTCGCAACGCGCTGGCATCGGATGGCGGCGCGCTTGTGTCCGACGGCCACAACCTCAGCAGCGACCCCCTGGGCAGCCTGAGTGGACCCGGCGACCTGCCAAACACCGACCCGCAGCTGGCGCCCCTCGCCAACTATGGCGGCCCGACGCCGACCTACGCGCTGCGCCGGGGTAGTCCGGCTATCGACGCCGGCGACAACGCGGGCGCGGCCGCCACCGACCAGCGCGGCTCGCCCCGCCTTGTAGACGGCAACGGCGACGGCACAGCCAGCATTGACATCGGCGCGTTCGAGTTTGCCGCCGACAACGTGGTGACGACGACCGCCGACAGTGGACCCGGCTCACTGCGGCAGGCTATTTTCGACGCCAACAGCGGCGCACGGGGTGGCGTCATCACCTTCAACATCGGCGTGGGTGGCGCGCAGACCATCAGCCCGACCTCACCCCTGCCCGCCGCGAGTGGCGCGACGACCATCGACGGCACGACGCAGCCGGGTTACACTGGAACGCCGCTCATCACCCTGGATGGTGGGGCGGCCGGGGCGAATGCTGACGGCCTGCAACTCCTCGGCGGGGGCAGTACGCTCAAGGCCTTGACCATGACGCACTTTGGCGGCCACGGCCTGGTCGTCGCCGACGACAACAACCTCGTCGACGGCGTTGCCGCCGCTTCGAATGGTGGCGACGGTGTCCTGGCGCAGTCGAGCGTTGGCATGACGCTGCGCAACCTGAGCGCCAGTGGCAACGGTGGCGCGGGCCTCCGCCTCGACGGCGCGTCGGGTGTCTCTGTCACGAGTGTCACCGCTACCAGTAACCAGGGCGGGGGTGTGGTCGTCGCGTCGGGCATGGGTAACACTGTGCAGGCGAGCAGTGTAACGGGGAACACGGGCGCGGGTGTCCTCATCCAGTCCGCGTCGAATACCACCGTCCAGGGCGTGACAATCTCTGGCAACAGTGGCGCGGGCGTCGTCGTCGCGTCCGGGACGGGGAACGCCATTCTCAGTAACAGTATCACCGGCAACGGTAGCTTGGGCATCGACCTCGGCGGCGACGGTGTGACGCTCAATCGGCCAGACGGCGGCGGCCCTAACAACGGCCAGCCTTTCCCAATCATTACCTGGGCATCGACGCGCCCCTCGCACACGCCACTGACCGAGCTTCAGGCGACCCTCCTGGCTGCCCCCAACACGACCTATCGCGTCGAGCTGTTCGACAATGCCGCCTGCGACGCGGCAGGCTACGGCGAGGGTCAGGCTTTCATCGCCGCGCGCAGCGTCACGACGGGGGAGGACGGTCGGGGGGTCTTCGTCTACACCCAGCCGACGGCGCTGGCCCAGGGCCGCATCATCACGGCGACGGCGACGGATCTCGCCCGCAACACCTCGGAGTTTTCCAGGTGCCAGGCCGTCACTCTGGCCAACGATACCTGGGCCAACGCCCTCAGCCTGCCCCTGACGCGGGTCGATAGCAACATCTATGCGGCGGCCGTGGAGCAGTTCGTAGTCGAGCACGACCAGGCGAAGTGGTTCCGCTTCAATGTGCCGCCGAATAGCCGCCTCGTAATCAACGTCGCCGGTCGCGCCGGCAACCTGCCCGTCAACTACGACCTCAGCCTGCACAAGGATGTGCGCGTTGTCTACAGCCAGCTCAGCCAGCCACAGAACCTGCCGCTGCTGACGGCTGAGGCTGCACCCGATCAGTTCCTGCCCGATCAGTTCCTGCCCGATCAGTTCCTGCCCGATCAGTTCCTGCCCGATCAGTTCCTGCCCGATCAGTTCCTGCCCGATCAGTTCCTGCCCGATCAGTTCCTGCCCGATCAGTTCCTACCTGATCAGTTCCTACCTGATCAGTTCCTACCTGATCAGTTCCTGCCTGACCAGTTCCTGCCTGACCAGTTCCTACCGGACCAGTTCCTACCGGACCAGTTCCTCGCGGCGGCCTACACCGGCGCACTCAAGCGCAGCCTGCTGGCGGTATCGGCGCGACCGGGGATCTCGCCGGAGCTGATCACCCGCAACTCTCTTGACCAGCCGGGCGAGCGTTACCTGCGCGTCTTCGGCCGCAACGGGGCGTCCAGCCAGGATGCGCCCTTCGACGTGCGCATCTTCATCATCACGGGGGCGTGCGCCAATGTCTCGACCATCGACCCATCCATCCCGGCCACCCTCGCGCCGAGTGAACCGGCGAAGTACAAGACCCTCATCCTGACCGACACGAGCCGCGTGAGTGGCAGCGATGCCGACAAAGCCGCTATGCTGGGCAAGATGGCGACGCTGGCCGCGCGGCCCGAAGTAAGCGGCGCGATTCTCGACCTCGGTGAGAAGCTGCCGGACGGCACGCCCAAGTACAAGCGCATCGCCGCCGCCAAGGCCCAGGCCGACGCGACGAAGGACTGCCCCTACGGCAAGAACGTCCTGGCCTCGGAGATCAAGAAGGTCATCGACAGTTACCGCGCCATTCACCCGGTCCAGTACCTCGTGCTGGCCGGGTCAGATGACGTCATCCCGTACTATCGCACCCCCGACCTGGCGGGCCTCGGCGCGGAGAGCGAGTACGTCCCGCCCGTCGAGGAGGAGAGCGCGCTACAGGCCAGCCTCAAGAACGACCAGGTGCTGACCCAGGAACCCTATGGGACCACGGTCAACCTGTCGCGCGGCGACCATGTCTTCCCGCTGCCCGGCCTGGCGATGGGCCGACTGGTGGAGACGGCCAGCGAGATCGGCGGCATGATCGACGCCTATATCGCCACCGACGGCGTCATTACCCCGCACTCGGCGCTGGTCACCGGCTACGACTTCGTGACGGATGCGGCGAATGCCGTCAAGAGCGAGCTAGAGGCTGGCCTGAGTCCTGATGCATGCCAGCAGGTGGGCGACTGCGTTACCGCCTCGTCCCTGATTATGCCCGCCCCGATGCTGCCCAGCGACCCCGGCGCCTGGACCGCCGATGACCTGCGCGCCAGCCTCCTCGGTCAGCGCAACGATCTGGTCTTCCTGGCGGGACACTTCTCGGCTGGCTCGGCGGTGGCAGGCGACAACGCCACCCGTGTCCTGGCCTCGGAACTGGTGAACACGCCGCTCGACATGACCAACACCCTCATCTTCAGCATCGGCTGCCACTCCGGCTTCAACATCCCCGTCAGCGATGCCATCCCCGGCGTCTCGCCGGAGCCAGATTGGCCGCAGGCCTTCGCGCGCAAGCGGGTCACGTCCATCGTCGGCACCGGTTACCAGTACGGCGATACCGAGGTCATCGAGTACGCCGAGCGGCTATACCTGAACTTCACCCGCCTGCTGCACACCGGCGACGCGCCGGTCGCCATTGGCACGGCTCTGTTGGCCGCCAAGCAGAGATACCTGGCCGACACACCCCAGCTACGCGGCATGCATGAGAAGTCGATTCTCGAAGCGACGCTGTTCGGCCTGCCGATGCTCCAGGTGAACATGCCAGGCCAGCGGCTGCTGCCCCAGACCGATGTGTCCATCGTCAGCGGGACATCGCCGGTCGTGGCTGGCCCTGGCGCACCGCTCGGCCTGTCGGTGGGTATCTCGGCCGACAATCCCGGCTCGGACGTGATTACGGTGCGCTCAGAGTTGCGTGGCTACAGCGTCGCGCTACGTGACGAGAACAACACGACCGTTACCGCCCGCTACTACGCGGGGTCTAACGGTGTCGTCGCCAACCCCTTCGAACCCCTGCTGCCGCTGGAGCGGCGCAACGTGGACGTGGCGGGCAAGACACTGCGGGGCGTGTTGTGGCTCGGCGGACAGTATGTGGATGAGGGTAACCTCATTCCCCTCACCTCGTCGCCCACGACGGAGCTGGACCGAGGGCGCGTCCAGTTTGCTTCCAGCGTGTTCTACCCCGGTCTGCCGTGGGCAGTCAACTACCTGGATGAGCTGAGCGGACGTACCACCCGCCTGGGCGCAGTGCCTGCCCAATACAAGTCCGACCCCCCGGTATCTGGCGCGGCCAGCCTGCCCAGCCAGGGGACGCTGCGGCGCTACGACAACCTGAGCTTCCGCCTGTTCTACAGCGCGTGGACCGGTCTGGAGGCCGTTGCCGAAGCGCCGCGCGTCGACAACGTGGCGGCCAGCCAGGGTACGGGCGGCGCGACGGTCAAGGCGCAGGTCACCGACCAGTCGAACGTAGGCATCCAGGAGGTATGGCTGACCTATACGCCCGGCTGTAGTGGCGTCAACTGCGTCAGTCAGTGGCAGTCCATCCAGATGGTCAAGAGCGGCTCCGACGCCACGACCTGGCAGACGCCGGACGGCCTGACCATCCCTAATACCAGCCGCTTCATCATCCAGGCTGTCAACGCGGTGGGCATCATTGGTCGCGCCACGAACCAGGGGGCGTACTTCACCGCCTCCGACACGCCGCCGCCGCCGGACGACCGCCGTATCTGGTACTTGCCGCTGCTCATCAAGGGTGTCAACACGCGTAACTGGGGGCCGTAACGCGACCCGCCCGACAAGGGTGGCCGGCCTTATCTGGAGGTCGGCCACCCTTGCTGTGAGTCGAGGCCCCGCTTACCGACCAGTCCTGGTCATCGTCGCCTTCTGCTTGCGACTCTCAAGCTCCGCTCGGATGACATCCTGACCCGCAGACGAGGAGATCCAGCCGATGTCGGACCCTTCGACACTGAGGTTACTCCCTGACCTCACCGATCAGGCTCGCTACAGCAACCTCTTCCGCGCCCTGGATGACACGACCGTAGCTCTCCTTCTCCCCTGTCTCACCCGCCACTTTCTTCCCGTCGACGCCCACCTGTTCAATCAGGGAGAACTGGGCGACAGTCTGTACATCCTCCTTGACGGCCGTCTCGGCGTGCGGCTTGCGTTAGCCGACGGAACACTGCAGGACCTGGACGAGTTGGCGCCCGGCACAACCGTGGGCGAGATGGCGCTCTTGACGGGGCAACCGCGCGCCGCGACGGTCTATGCGCTGGTGGACAGTCAGCTGGCCCGGTTGGACCGCGCCGACTTTGAGCGGTTGGCGCGAGACCACCCCCTGGAAGTGCGCCACTTCGCCGAGGGCATCCTCCCGCGGCTGCGGCGCGCGCGCCTCGCGGTGGCCCTACGGGCGGCCTTTGGCCCGCTAACCCTCGCCGAGCTGCACGAGGTGGAACAGCGCCTCGAGTGGCGGCGACTGCGGAGCGGAGAAGTCCTATATCGCGAGGGCGAGAGTCCCGATGACATGCACCTTGTCGTCACCGGGCGATTACGGAGCCAGCTCAGCACGCCGGAGGGTCAGCGCTCGCTGGGTGAGATCGGGCCCGGCGAGCCTGTCGGTGAGATGGGATTGCTTGTTGGCGCCCTACGCAGCGCCAGTGTCATTGCGATACGGGATACTGAGCTGGTTCGCCTGTCACATCCTCTGTTCGATAGCCTGCTTGAGACGCATCCACGCGCGGCGATGCAACTGGCGCAGACGACTCTGCGACGGTTGGCGAGGACCAATCGGGCAGTGGTTGCTGAATCGCCTCGTCCCACCAACCTGTCGTTGACTCTGTTGCCCATCGGTGCGGCGGCCCCCGCCGTCGAACTGGCGCACCGTCTCGCCGGGCAGCTGCAACGCCACGGCTTGACGCTGGTCCTGGATGCGTCGACCTTCGACCGCGCCTACGGTCGGGAGGGAGCCGCGCAGACCGCCCAGGACGACGTGGCGGACATCAGCGTATCAAGCTGGTTAGGCGATGTTGAAGAGCGACACGCCTACGTCGTGTACGTGGCCGAATCGCAGGCGACGGCCTGGACGCGCCGCTGTCTCCGCCAGGCCGACCGACTCCTCCTGATCGCCCGCGCGGATGACGACCCGACGCCGGGCGAGATAGAGGCTCATCTGGCCGCGGCGTCGACACCTCCGATGACTGATCTGGTGCTGGTACACCGGGACGACGTCGCCCAGCCGGCGAACACGGCCGCGTGGCTGGCGAAGCGCGCGGTAGCCGAGCACCACCACGTCCGTCTGGGAAACGAGGCGGATATGGGGCGCCTGGCGCGCTGGCTGCGGGGAGTGAGCGTGACACTGGTACTGAGCGGTGGGGGCGCGCGGGGCCTGGCTCACATTGGGGTATGGCGTGCGGCCGCGGAATCAGGGCTACCTGTCGACCGTATCGGCGGCACGAGCGCGGGCGCGATGGCCGCAGGCGTCATCGCCCGAGGGCTAGACTACCAGACGCAGGTGCGGCTGGCGGAGCGCTTCTCTTCGCGTCGCGAGATGGAGGACCGCACCTTGCCACTGGTGTCGCTGCTCCAATCACGAAAGCTTACCCATATGCTGCGTGAGGCCCTGGGCGACGTACGCATCGAGGATGTTTGGCGTCCCTTCTTCTGTGTCTCTAGCAGCCTCACGCGCGGCGCGCCGGTCGTTCACCGCCGTGGCCCTCTGTGGGAAGCGGTACGCGCCAGTATGGCCATTCCAGGCGTCTACTCGCCGATGCTCCACGACGGCGAGCTGCTGGTGGATGGCGGTCTCATGGACAATCTTCCCATTGGCATCGCGCGAGCGAGTTCGAACGGCGGCTACGTCCTGGCCGTCGATCTCTCACCACCTAGCGATCTTCGTGGTGACTATCACTTTGGCCCAAGCCTTTCCGGCTGGCAGGTGTTGCGGAGCCGCGCGGGACTGGGATGGGATCGTGTCCGAGCGCCATCCATTATCCAGATTCTCCTGCGGGTCGTGGAGATTAGCAGCCGCCGCCCGATGACCAGCGCATCACCTGCCCAGGCCCAGGCGGATCTCCTGCTGGAGCCGCCCATGAGCCAGTTCCACGGGACGGAGTGGAGCGCTCATGCCGCCATGATCGACGTGGGCTACGAGTACACCCGCCTGCCCCTCGCTACGTGGCTCGCGCAGCACGCCGACAGCCTGCGCTAGACGGACTGAGGTGTACCCGCCCAGGGGCAGGATGCAGGCCCTCCCCCCTCGGAATACATACGTTGTGGCCTGGCGCGCCGACCCGCGCCGCCGTCAGCCTCGTGGGGCGAGCAGCGTGTCGACCTCCGCCAGTCGCACCGGCCGCCCCTCATCATAGGAGCGGCGCGCGGCCAGGCCCATGACCACCGGCGCGCGGCCATCAGCACCCGTGACGGGCGTCGGCCTGTCGTTGGCGATGGCATCGACGAAGGCGGTGATCTCGTTCACGAAGCTGGCCGTGTAGCGCTCCATGAAGAAGTGGAGCGGCAAGTCGCGGCGGACACTGTGGGCATCGCTTAGCAGCGCGTTGTTGGGGTAGTCGTTGTCGGTGCGAATCGCACCGCCACTGCCGAACACCTCCACCCGCTGGTCGTAGCCATAGGTGGCCTGGCGGCTGTTGTCGATGGTTCCCACGACGCCGTTGGCAAATTTGAGCACCACCAGAGCGGTGTCCAGGTCGCCGGCCGCGCCGATAGCCGGGTCAACCATGACGCCACCTGCCGTATACACCTCTTCGACCTCTGTGCCGATGAGGAAGCGCGCCATGTCGAAGTCGTGAATGGTCATGTCCAGGAAGATGCCCCCGGAGACCTTGACGTACTCGATGGGCGGCGGCGAGGGGTCGCGGCTGATGATATGCAGCAGGTGGGGTTGCCCCACCTCGCCGCCCACGATGGCGTCGCGCACGCGGCGGAAGTTGGGGTCGAAACGGCGGTTGAAGCCGATTTGCAGCTTGACCCCCGCTCGCTCGACCTCGGCCAGTGCGGTGTCGATAACCGGCAGACTCAGCGCGATGGGCTTCTCGCAGAAGATGTGCTTGCCTGCCTGTGCCGCCTCCTCGATGATGTGGGCGTGGGTGTGGGTGGAGGAGCAGATCATCACCGCGTCGACCGTCGGATCGTCCAGCACGGCATGGTAGTCGGCCACAGCGTGGGCGATGCGGTTCTCGTGGGCGCATTGCTGCGCCGCGTCCAGTCGCTCATCGGCGACGACGCCGATGTTGGCGGTGGGGATGAAGTGTGTCAGATTCCGGGCATGGACGCGGCCAATCCGGCCCGCGCCAATCAGCCCGACATTGAGGGCTTCGAAAGGCATTGGATGAGTGCCTCCATAGCAGGGTATCCACACGGGATATCCCTACGAGCATTTCGATGGTAGAGTAGCCACGGGCTGGGACTCTTACAGTCCCAGCTGGCTCAGGTATTCACGATTGCGGTGCGCGCTGTCCCTGGGCGTACCCAGGCCAGGCAGTACATCCTGCTCAACGGTGATCCACCCCCGATAGCCACGGCGGCGCAGCCAGTCGACGACGGCAGGGAAGTCGACGCAGCCCTGGCCTAGCTCGCAGAAGACGCCGTGACGCACCGCCTCGAAGTAGTCCCAACCCACCCGCCGCGCCTCGGCAGCTACGTGGGGCTGGCAGTCCTTGAAGTGAACGTACCACACCCGGTCGCCGATGCGATCCAGCGCGTCGACCACGCCGTCGCAGCCACCCGCCCCCGCCCCGTAGGCAAAGTGCCCGGTGTCGAAGACCAGCCCGACCAGCGCCGGGTCCGTCAGGTCCAGGAAATGCTGTATCTCATGGGGCGTCTCGACGAAGCCTGCGCAGTGGTGATGGAACACGGTGCGCAGGCCGGTCGCGTCGCGCACGGCGCGGGCGATGCGGTTCGCGCCCTGGGCGAAGATGGACCACTCCGCCGCCGATAGTTCCATGTCGTCTGTGGCTCGCCCGGCGTTGGCGGTGCGCCTGGGGTCGGTCCCGTTCTCGTCGGCCAGTACCAGGACGGGGAAGCCCTCATCTGCGCCGCGTACAGCGGCCAGGAGCCGCGCCACTCGCAGGGCGTGAGCCTCGCCCGTCGCGTGAGCGGTCGGGTCGCGCAACGCGACGGGTACGAACGCGCCGAGCATGGTGACGCCGCGCGAGAACAACTCGGCGCGTAGCGCGTCCGGCTCTGACGGCATGAACCCCCAGTCGCCCAACTCGGTCCCGGTGTAGCCGGTTGCGACCAGCTCGTCCAACATCTGGGCATAGCCGATGCGCTCGGCCTGCATGCCCTCGAACTCCAATGCGCCCCACGAGCAAGGGGCGTTGGCGACACGAATCATGGCTGACATAGTCCCTCTAGAACTTGCGGCTCCACTCGCTGGGCCAGCGCTCGACGACCACCTTCGTTTGGGTGTAGAACTCCACACCGTGGCGGCCCTGGGCATGGAGGTCACCGAAGAAGCTCTCCTTCCAGCCGCTGAAAGGGAAGAAGGCCATCGGGGCTGCTACCCCAATGTTGATACCCACGTTACCGGCCTCCACCTCGTATCGGAACTTGCGCGCGGCCATGCCGCTGCTGGTGAACAGACACGCCATGTTTCCATATCGCCCGCTGTTGATCAGGGCGATAGCGTCCTCCACCGTCTCGACGTGCATCAGGCTCAACACGGGGCCGAAGACTTCCGTCTGCGCCAGCTCACTCCCTGGTTCAACATTCTGGAGGATGGTCGGGAACAGGAAGTAGCCGTCATCGTAGCCGCTGACCTGTTTGCCCCGACCGTCGACCAGGACCTCGGCCCCCTCCCGCTGTCCCGCGCCAATCAGACGCTCGATGCGCGCGCGACTCTCGGCGGTGATGACAGGCCCCATCTGGACACCGTCTTCCAGCCCATAGCCTACCTTGCGGCTCAGGGCCACGTCGGCCATTGCCTCCCCGAACCGCTGCTGCGCATCGCCGACGGTAATCGCCACGGAGGCTGCCAGACAGCGTTGGCCCGCGCAGCCAAAGGCGCTGTCGGCCATGATGCGAGTGGTCATGTCAATGTCCGCATCGGGCAGCACCACCACGGGGTTCTTCGCCCCACCCTGACACTGAGCGCGCTTCCCGTGCGCCGTGGCCTGGCTGTAGACGTAGCGAGCCACCGGCGTCGAGCCAACGAAGGAGATGGCCTTCACGCCTGGGTGCTGCAGCAAGGCGTCCACCGCGTCCTTGCCCCCATGCACGAGTTGCACAACGCCCCTGGGTAGTTGAGTCTGTTCCAGTAGCTCAAAGAGGCGGGTACTTGTCAGGGGCACACGCTCGCTCGGCTTGAGAATCATGCAATTGCCACACGCCAGAGCGTAGGGCAGAAACCACAGGGGAATCATGCCGGGGAAGTTGAAGGGCGTGATGGCGGCGACCACCCCGACCGGTTGGCGAATCATCAGCTCATCAATGCCGGAGGCAATGTCTTCACTCATCGAGCCTTGCAGAAGGATCGGCGCCCCGCACGCGACCTCGACGTTCTCGATGCCGCGTCGCAGTTCGCCGATGGACTCGGCGTAGGTCTTGCCGCACTCATTGGTGACGAGCCGCGCCAGTTCTTCAATATGCTGCTCTAGCAGCGCCTTGAACTTGAAGAGGTACTGGACACGCTCAATGGCGGGGGTTCGCCGCCAGTCGGGGAACGCAGCGAGAGCATGCCCCACTGCCACGTCGACGTCGGCGGCCGTGGCCAGCGGTACCTCGGCCATAGCCTGCCCGGTCGCGGGGTTGGTGACAGGCAGATAGGCGGCCGCCTGGCTCCGCTGCCACTCGCCGTTGATGAAGTTGCGTAACTGTTCCTTCGCTGTCATTCCCCACCTCTCCCTTCGGGTCGTATAAGCCGGGGCAACGCCCTGTGGTCCGGCGTTGTGGCGTATGCCGATAGTATGCCGCTGACTTGAGATGGCGTCTCTGTACAAAGCCGATAGTGTACAGCGCGGTCACGTCCAGCGGCTGGTAGCGGACAAGGGAGACCCTGCCCCTACAAATAGTCGCGCTCCCTGGCGCGCATCGTCTCCAGGCGATGCCAAGACGACGGTCGCCGGGGATGTACAGCCTACAAATAGTCGCGCTCCCTGGCGCGCATCGTCTCCCACTCGGCGCGGGCGAGCTGCACCGACGGCATGTCGCTCACCTCGGCGACGGGCACATCCCACCAACTGTCGTAGCCCGGCACGCTCGCCAGACGGTCGTTCTGGATGTAGATGACCGTCGTGCGGTCCGTGGCGCGGGCGGCAGCGAGGGCTGCCGTGAAGTCGTCGTAAGTGGCGCATTCGATGACGTGCGCGCCCAGGCTGCGGGCGTTGGCGGCCAGGTCTACCGGCAGCGTCTCGACCACTGCCGCGTCATCGCCGGGTAGCACGCCGTCTTCGCGGTAGGCGTAGCGTGTGCCGAAGCCCTGCTGCCCCAGTGAGCGGCTCAACGCGCCGATACTCTTGTAGCCATGATTATCTAGCAGGACGATGATGAGCTTGTAGCCCTCCTGGACGGAGGTGACGATCTCCGACGACAGCATCAGGTAGCTGCCGTCGCCAACCATGACGATCACGTCGCGGTCGGGCGCGGCCATCTTCGCCCCCAGGCCGCCCGCGATCTCGTAGCCCATGCACGAGTAGCCATACTCCATGTGATAGTTTTTGGGGTGGCGCGCCCGCCACAGCTTGTGCAGGTCACCCGGCAGGCTGCCCGCCGCGCAGACCATGATCGCCGAGGGGTCTGACAACTCGTTGACAGCGCCGACGAGTTCGCCCTGGCTGGACAGGGGCGTGTGGCGAATCGCGTACAGGCGGTCCACCTCTGCCTCCCACTGGTCATGGAGGCCGCGCGCCTCGGCTGAGTAGGCCGCGTCCACGTGGTAGCCCGCCAGCAGGGGCAGCAGTTCCTCTAGCGTGACGCGCGCGTCACCGACCAGGGCGACCCCGTGGTGCTTGTGGGCGTCGAAGTCAGCCACGTTGATGTTGATGAAGTGGACATCGGGGCGCTGAAACTGGGTCTTGGAAGCGGTGGTGAAGTCGCTGTAGCGCGTGCCGACGCCGATGACAAGGTCCGCGTCCAGGGCGATGCGGTTGGCGGCCAGCGTGCCCGTCGCGCCGATGGCTCCCAGGCACAGCGGGTGGTCGTAGCGCAGGCTGCCCTTGCCCGCCATCGTCTCGCCGACCGGGATGCCCGTGGCATCGACCAGCGCGCGCAAGGCGCCAGTTGCCTCACCGTATATGACCCCGCCGCCCGCCACGATGAGGGGCCGCTGAGCGGCGCGAATCAGGTCGGCGGCGCGCTGCAGGGCGGCGCGGTCGGGGCGATTGCGCGGGACGCGCCAGACGCGCCGCTCGAACAGGGCGGCCGGGTAGGCGTAGGCTTCGGTCTGGGTGTCCTCCGGCAGCGCCAGGACCACCGCGCCCGTGTCGGCCGGGTTGGTCAGGACGCGCATCGCCTCGGGCAGGGCGGTGATAGCCTGGTCGGGGCGATTGAGGCGGTCCCAGTAACGGGCGACGGGCTTGAAACAGTCATTGACTGAGATGTCTTGCGAATGCTCGGACTCGAGTTGCTGTAGGACTGGCGCAACGTTGCGGCGGGCGAAAATGTCGCCCGGCAGCAAGAGCACCGGCAGGCGGTTGATGGTGGCGGTGGCCGCGCCGGTGACCATGTTGGTTGCGCCGGGGCCGATGGACGAGGTACAGACGAAGGTTTGCAGCCGGTTCTTGACCTTAGCGTAGGCCGTGGCGGTGTGGACCATCGCCTGTTCGTTGCGGGTCTGGTAGAAGCGAAAGTCTGGATTCTGCTGCAAGGCCTGACCGATGCCCGACACGATGCCGTGGCCGAAGATGCCGAAACAGCCGGCGAAGAAGGGCTGCTCGACGCCATCGCGTTCGACGTATTGCTGCTTGAGGAAGGTGATGATCGCCTGGGCCATCGTCAGGCGGCGTGTCGTATTCATTTATAGCCCACCTCTCTCCTCAATGAACTGCATGGCCTCATCGAAGTAGGGCATGAAGTTGGCGCAGCCGTGGCGAGTCACGACAATCGCGCCGCAGGCGTTGCCCAGCCGCGCGCATCGGTACCAGTCCCAGCCGCGCGTCATGCCGCAGATTACGCCCGCCGCATAGGCGTCGCCCGCGCCGAGAATATTGTACACCTCGACCGGGAAGCCGGGCGCGTCCGATTGCAGCACCAGGCCGTTGGCCTGCCGCTCGTGGATGCGTGAGCCGTGGCTGCCGCGCTTCTGAAGCAGCACCCGTGGGCCGAGGGCCAGCAGCGCACCGATGGCCTCGTCGATGTCGCCCTCCACCCGCGCGTCGGTGACCTGGGAATGGGTGACGCGCACCTGGGCCGGGTCGGTGAGCATGGCGGCGTTGATCTCGTCCTCCGTGCCCAGCACGATATCCACCAGGCGCAGTGCGGCGCGGACCGTGACGCCGAAGGCGCGCGGGTCGTGCCACTGGTCGGGGCGGAAGTCGATGTCCAGGATGACCGGCACGCCCGCCGCGTGGGCTGTCTCGGCGGCGAAGAGGGTCGCGCTACGGCTCGGCTCCTTGCTGAGGCCCGTGCCGCTGAGCAGGAAAGCGCGCGCCTGGGCGATGGGCGTTGCCCGCACGTCGTCGATGGTCAGCTCGATGTCGGCGCAGTTGTCGCGGTAGAAGGTGAGGGGAAATTTGTCGGGTGGCTCGATGCCGAGGATCACGGCGCTGGTGCGGTGGCCGGGCTTGCGGGGGATGAAGCGCGTCTCGACGCCTTCCTGGTTCAGAAAGTGGAGGATGAAGTCGCCCACCACATCCTGGCCGACGGCGGTCAGCACGGCCGATCGCGCGCCCAGTCGTCGCGCGCCGACGCTGATGTTGGTGGGACAGCCGCCGACATAGGCGGCGAAGCTCTTGATGTCGACGAAGGGCGCGCCCACATCATTGGCATACAGGTCGATGGAGGACCGACCCATCGTGATAACGTCGTAGGATTCTAGAGTAGACATGGCGTCCTGGCTTCTCATGCGACGACGGCGCGCGCCCGTGACACGTCGTACACGGGGACACGCAGGTCGCGGCTGTGGTAGCTGCTCTTGACCCAGGCGTAGACCGGGTCGTCACTGTTGGCGAGACTCTGCGCGCTGCCCGCCAGCACATTGAGGTAGTAGGCCGTGTAGCCCGGCGCAGTCGTCACCGGGTGGTAGCCTTCCGGGATGAGCACCACGTCGTCCTGACGGGCCAGCACAACCGCGTCGATGGGCTGCCCGGCCGCGTGCAGGGGCGACTGGGGGGCGGTATAGACGCGCTGGAAGGCGTAACCCTCCGCGCGGTCGAACTTATAGTAGTAGACCTCTTCCAGGTCGGCCTCGGCCACATTGCCCTGGGCGTCGGTCGTGTGGATGTCGTGCTTGTGGGGCGGGTAGCTGGACCAACTACCGCCCGGTGTATAGACTTCGACCACGACGAGGCGTTGGCAGGGGAAGCCCGTCGGCAGCATGTTGTTGATGTGGCGCGTGGCGTTGTCGCCGCCGCGAATCTCAACGGTCACGTCCGACGGCGTCACGAGGCGCGGCGGGTAGTCCTGCTCGGCGCGCACGCTGGCCACGGCGAACTCACAATCGGTCTCGGCGGTGACGGTCAGCGTCGTCTCGCGGGGCAGGTACAGGGCGTGGGGCAGCCCGGCGAAGACGTTCGCACGCTCGCCGACGCCTGCCCAGCGGCCGCGGTCGCTGTCCACCGTCACCCGCCCACTGAGCATGACAATGGCTAACTCGTGGTCGCGGCTGGCGTGGGGCCACGTCTCACCCTGGCGCAGTCGACGCACCTGGAAGTAGATAAACTCCCAGCCGGCCAGTGTCGGTGTGACTTCGACCACCACCTGGGGATCGAGCGAGCCGCCGGGGTGAATGACCAGATTATTGGGGGTATAGTGCATCGTTTGTCCTCGGCTGAGACCTGACAGGTCTGGTGATTAGCGCAACTCGGCCAGGGCAACGGGGCGGCCCTCGCGGGCGGACAGGGTGGCGGCGACACCAATCTCCAGCGCGGCCAGGGCGTCCGCGCCGCCGGGCGACACGGGCTTATCCTCGCGCACGCCGTCGACGAAGGCCTGAATCTGGGCCTGGTAGGCGGGGCCGAAGCGCTCCATCAGGTAGGGCAGGACGTCGTGCTGCGCGCCGTCGCGGGTGAGCAACAGGACGGGCAGGTGCTGGTAGCCGCCGATGTTGATACCGCCCGCGGAGCCGAGAATCTCGGTTCGGATGTCGTAGCCGTAGAAGGCGTGGCGGCTGACCTCGACGTTGCCCAGCCCGCCGTTGGCGAAGCGCAGGTTGACCAGGGCGTTGTCGATGTCGCCCACGGCGGCCAGGGTATCACACACGGCCAGCGTCCCCTCCGCCGAGACACGCTCGACCTCGCTGCCCATCAGCCAGCGCGATACGTCGAAGTCGTGGATGCCCATGTCGATGATGAGACCGCCGCTCCTGGCGGGGTCGGCAAACTCGACGCGGGGGCAGAAGGGGTCGCGGCCGACGGACTTGATCGTCACCGGGCGACCGATGCGCCCCTCATCGATGAATGCCCTGGCCTTGAGGTAGGCGGCGTCGTAGCGGCGGTTGAAGCCGACTTGCAACGGTACGCCCGCCCGCTCGACGGCGGCGATGGTGGCGCGCGTCTCGGGGATGGTGAGGGCGAGGGGCTTCTCGGAGAAGATGGCCTTGCCCGCCTGGGCAGCGGCGATGACCAGGTCGGCGTGGGTGCTGGTGGGCGTGGCGATGAGGACAGCGTGGAGGTCCGGACGGGTGAAGAGGTCGCGGGCATCCGCGGCGGTAATGGGCACGTGGTACTGGTCGCGGATGGCAGCGACGGCGGCCGGGTCGGGGTCGGCGACGGCGTACAGGTTTGCGCCGACCACCGTCGTGGCGACGGTCTGGGCATAGAGCTTGCCCATGCGACCCAGGCCGACGAC
Source organism: Anaerolineae bacterium (assembly GCA_034431435.1). Classification (GTDB taxonomy): domain Bacteria; phylum Chloroflexota; class Anaerolineae; order Epilineales; family JAHCIE01; genus JAHCIE01. The sequence goes on from DAOUDG010000109.1 coordinate 173,381, forward strand.
GGCCAGGTTGAGGGCTGACAACGGTGTCATAGGCGGACGTTCTCCGTGGGCGGGCAGCGTCCTCGCCGCCGCGCCCCCCGATTGTACGCCCGTTGGCGCGTGGTGTAAAGAAGACGAAGGACGAGCAGCATCACCTGGCCCGGCGGCGTTCGTCGGCGCCGACCGCTGGCGGCGGGTTGACAGATGCCGGCGCGCAGTGGTAATGTCAGGTCAGCTGCGATGGTAGTCGGTGGCCGTTGGCTTGCGCGTGGAGGGTGGTATGTCTCAAATCTACGATGTGATTGTCCTCGGCCTGGGCGGGATGGGCAGCGCGGCCGCCTACCAGCTGGCGCGGCGCGGTCGCCGCGTCCTGGGTCTGGAGCGGCACACGCCCGCCCACGACAAGGGGTCGAGCCATGGCCTGTCGCGCATCATCCGCCAGGCCTATTTCGAGGACCCGGCCTACGTACCGCTGCTGCTGCGCGCCTACGAGCTGTGGTGGCAGCTGGAAGCCGAGGCGGGCGTACCGGTGCTGACCATCACTGGCGGCCTGATGATCGGCCAGCCGGATAGCCACGTCGTCGCGGGCAGCATTCGCAGCGCGCAGGAGTGGGGCCTGGCCCACGCCGTGCTGGACGCCGCCGAGCTACAACGCCGCTTCCCGCCCCTACGCCCCGCGCCGGGCGAGATCGCCCTGTATGAGGCGCTGGCGGGCTTCCTGCGCCCCGAGATCAGCGTGGCCGTCCACCTGGACCGCGCCGCGCGCCTGGGGGCCAACCTGCACTTCGAGGAGCCCGCCACGGCGTGGGAGGCCATGCCCGGCGGCGACGGTGTGCGCGTGACCACCGAGCGCGGGACATACGAGGCCGAGCGGCTGGTCATCTCGCCGGGGCCGTGGGCGCCGTCGCTCCTGGCGCGGCTGGGTCTGCCGCTGGCGGTCGAGCGCCAGGCACTCTACTGGTTCGACCCGGTAGGCGGCATCGAGCCGTTCGAGGTGGGCCGCTTCCCCATCTACATCTGGGAGGTCAGCCCCGAGGTGTCGTTCTATGGTTTCCCGGCCCACGACGGCCCCCTCGGCGGGGCGAAGGTGGCCTACCATCGCGCGCCGGGTGAGCGCGTCTTCTGCGCGCCAGACACCATCGACCGCGTCGCCCACGAGCACGAGGTCGAGCGCATGCGAGAGGCCATCGCCCGGCGTATCCCTGCCCTCGACGGGCCACTGCTCTTTGCCCGAACCTGCATGTACACCAACACGCCCGACGAGCACTTCGTCATCACCACGCTCCCCGACGCGCCCCAGGTTGCTGTCGCGGCGGGTTTCAGCGGCCACGGCTACAAGTTCTGCAGCGTCGTCGGTGAGATTCTGGCCGACCTGGCGACGGAGGGCGCGACGCGCCACCCCATCGGGTTGTTCCAGCCGCAGCGTTTCAGCCCACGAGACTAGCGATTGGAGAGTCACCAGGCCCTGCATCCTCAGCAAGCGGACGCAGGTACCTCCTGCGCCCCCGGCCAGCCATTCCTGTAGCTACCACCCTTGCCTTGTTGGGCCAGTTTCGTATAATGAGTCATCCCGGTTTTTGTTCTCTGGGGGGCGGCGCGGCCCGCGAAGGAGGTGGCTATGGCGTCTCGACAGTGGAGCTATACAAGCGGTGCGAGCGAGAAGCCGCTCCTGGGCATGACCATCGGCGATATGTTCGACCAGACGGTGGCGGCGTACCCGGACAACGAGGCCCTGGTCTCGCGCCACCAGGAACTGCGCTACACCTACCGCGAACTTCAGGCCCAGGTGGACCAACTGGCGCGCGGCCTGCTGTCCCTGGGCCTCACGAAGGGCGAGCGCATCGGTATCTGGGCCCCCAACTGCGCCGAGTGGTGCATCACCCAGTTTGCCACCGCCAAGCTGGGAGCCATCCTCGTCAACATCAATCCAAGTTACCGCCTGCACGAGCTGGAGTATGCCCTGCGTCAGTCGGGGTGCAGCTTCCTGGTCACCGCGCCGTCCTTCCGTGGCGCGAACTACCTGGAAATGATCGCTACGCTGGCGCCGGAACTGGAGCGCGCCCAGCCGGGGCAGCTCCACTCGCAGCGCCTGCCCGACTTGCGCGCTGTCATCCGGTTGGGGACGGGGCCGACGGCGGGCGTGTATGCCTGGGGCGATGTGATGGCTGCTGCCCAGTGGGTGACGGCTACTAAGCTGGCTGAGCGGCAACGGCAGCAGGAGTTCGACGACCCCATCAACATCCAGTACACATCTGGCACGACCGGCTATCCTAAGGGCGCGACCCTCAGCCATCACAACATCCTCAACAACGGCTACTTTGTCGCCGAGACCATGAACTTCACCGACCAGGACCGCCTGGTCATCCCCGTGCCTCTGTACCACTGCTTCGGCATGGTGATGGGCAACTTGGGCTGCATCAGCCACGGCGCGACGATGATCTACCCCAGCGAGGCTTTCGAGCCGGTGGCGGTGCTGGAAGCGGTACAGGCCGAGCGGGCCACGGCGGTCTATGGCGTGCCTACCATGTTCATTGCTGAGCTAGACAACCCCCGCTTCGGCAAGTACGACCTATCGAGCCTGCGCACCGGCATCATGGCGGGCGCGCCGTGCCCCACCGAGGTGATGAAGAAGGTCCAATCCCTGATGAACATGCGTGAGGTGGAGATCGCCTACGGCATGACCGAGACCAGCCCCGTCAGCTTCCAGACTCGCGTTGGCGCGCCGCTGGAAAAGCAGGTGGGCACGGTCGGCCAGGTTCATCCCCACGTTGAAGTCAAGATCATCGATCCGGCCACGGGCCAGATCGTGCCCCTCGGCGCGCCGGGCGAGTTGTGCACCCGCGGTTATAGCGTCATGCTCGGCTACTGGGGCAACGAGGAGGGGACACGTCAGGCCATCGACCAGGCGCGCTGGATGCACACCGGCGACCTGGCGGTGATGGACGAGGAGGGCTATGTCAATATCGTCGGCCGCATCAAGGACATGATCATTCGCGGTGGCGAGAACATCTACCCACGCGAGATCGAGGAGTTCCTATATACCCATCCCAAGATCGCCGACGTGCAGGTTATTGGCATCCCCGATGCCAAGTACGGCGAGGAAATCATGGCCTGGGTGAAGCTGCGCGACGGCGAGGTGGCATCGGACCAGGAGATTCGGGATTACTGCCGAGGCCAGATCGCCCACTTCAAGATTCCGCGCTACGTGAAGTTTGTCGATGCTTACCCGATGACCGTCACCGGCAAGATTCAGAAATTCCTGATGCGCCAGCAGAGCGTCGAGGAACTGGGTCTTAGCCAGGCGGCCGGTATTAGGACGGCGTAAAACTATGCTGCCAGCCACGTCTGCCCTCGATGCGGCGGCCGTCGTCGCCGCCTTTGACAACTTTCGCCACCGCTACCCGGCCTTCGATGGTACGCTTGCGCTGGACGACCTGCGCGCCACGGAGTACCGTCGCCTCGACGACCAGGGCCAGGTTTATCTCGACTACACAGGCGGCGGCCTGTATGCCGAGTCCCAGGTGCGCCAGCATATGGACCTGCTGACGCGCCATGTCTTCGGCAATCCCCACTCCTCTAACCCCACCTCCCTGGCGTCGACGCAGCTGGACGAGCAGGCGCGCCGCTACGTCCTGGAGTATTTCAACGCCTCGCCCGATGAGTATGTGGCCATCTTCACCATGAACGCCAGCGGCGCGCTCAAGCTCGTCGGCGAGGCGTATCCCTTCGCGCCGGGCAGCCGCTACGCGCTCACCTTCGACAATCACAACTCGGTGAATGGCATCCGTGAGTTTGCCCGCGCGCGGGGCGCGGCGGTGACCTACATTCCGGTCGTACCGCCCGACCTGCGCATCGACGAGGCGCGCCTGTTTGAGGAGTTGGAGCGCGGTGACCCCGGCTACAACAACTTGCTGGCCTACCCGGCCCAGTCCAACTTCTCCGGCGTGCAGCACCCGCTGGCGTGGATAGAGGCCGCCCAGGCGCGGGGCTGGGACGTGCTGCTGGATGCGGCCGCCTTCGCACCCACCAATCGCCTCGACCTGGCTCGCATCAAGCCTGACTATGTGCCGCTCTCGTTCTACAAGCTCTTCGGCCATCCAACGGGCATTGGCGCGCTCATCGCTCGCAAGGCCGCGCTGCGCAAGTTGCACCGCCCGTGGTTCGCCGGCGGGACCATCACGATTGCGTCGGTCCAGGGCGATGGCTACTATCTGGCCGACGACGAGGCGGGCTTCGAGGATGGGACTATCAACTACCTCAATATTCCCGCCGTCGAGATTGGCCTGCGTCACCTGTCCGCTGTTGGCATCGATACTATCCACGAGCGGGTCATGTGCCTGACGGGGTGGCTGCTGGAGGAACTGGTCGCCCTGCGCCACACGAACGGCGCGCCGCTGGTCCGCGTCTACGGGCCACTGACCACGGAGGGGCGCGGCGGAACCGTCACCATCAACTTCTACGACGACCAGGGCGTCCTCTACGACTTTCGCTGGATTGAGCAGCAGGCGAATGCGGAGAACATCTCGCTGCGCACCGGCTGCTTCTGCAATCCGGGCGCGGGCGAGGTCATCAACGCGCTGTCGGCGGTCGACCTGGCCCCCTACTTCCACAATTCCGACCGCATGACCTTCGAGCAGTTCATCGAGGCGATGGATGGACGGGCGACGGGAGCGGTGCGGGTGTCGCTGGGTCTGGCGACGAACTTCACAGATGTCTATCGCTTCGTGCGCTTCTGCGAGGGCCTGCTGAATCAGCCCGCGCACCCGCTCCACACCTGAAATCGGCTGGCCCCCGACACGCAGGGCGTCGGGGGCCAGCGCCTGGACACTGTTCCGTCCGCCACTGGTGTCACCGCAAGAAGCCCACCGTCCGCCACATGCGCCGCATGATGATGTGGCCGAAATCCGGTGCGAGGAACTGGTTAGGGCAACTGCCGGGAATGACCGTGATGCCGTTCTCACGGCAGACGCGCACCGCGTCCTGGGAGACGCTGGTGATGTTCTTCGCAAGACCCGGTCGCGTACCCATCATGCAATGCATCCAGACATACTTGATGCCCAGATCGACGCATTCCTGGACAATTCCATCCGTGACTTTGGGATTGGCGAGAATGAATACCGCGTCTGGCTTTTCGGGAATCGACGCCAGGTCGGGATAGCAGGGGGAGCCGTCATACTCTGTCAGGCGCGGGTTGACGGCCGAGACGGCATACCCCGCAGCCTTGAACTTGGTGTAAGCCAGATTGCAGCCTGTCTCGCGTTTGTCCGACACGCCTACCACCGCGATGCGCTTCTGGGCCAGGAACTCTTGCACGAGCCTGTCTATCTCAGCCATGGAACCTCCGTGTAAGTCGGGGCGCGGGTTGATGATCAGCCCGCCGTAGAACCCCAGGCTGTGTCCATGTCTATTATGACACACCCATCTCGGCGCAGCGTGGAGGTTCCTCCACACTCCTTACCCAGCTTTCGCTGTGACGCCCGTGGCCGACAACACCACCCTCTGACCCTCAAATACTCGCTCCTGGAGACCGCCATGAATCCGTCAATAACTGATGCCCCCTGGGATGACGTGCGCGCCGAAGTCACCCGATTGTTGGTCGGGTTGCTGCGCCTCGATACCACCAACCCCCCCGGCAACGAGATTCTCGCCGCTGAGTACCTGGCCGATGTCTTGCGCGCCGACGGCATCGAGCCTACGGTGCTGTCGTCAGCGCCGGGCCGTGGCAATGTTGTGGCTCGCCTGAGCGGCGATGGCAGCGCGCCGCCCCTGCTGCTCATGGGGCACACCGATGTCGTCCCCGCCGAGCCGGACAAGTGGCAGCGGCCGCCGTTCTCTGGCGATGTCGTCGACGGCGTGATCTGGGGGCGCGGCGCGACGGATATGAAGAACGTCGTGGCGATGGAATTGATGACGCTGCTCCTGATCCATCGGCTGGGTATCCCGCTCAAGCGCGACCTTATTTTCATGGCTACGGCGGATGAGGAAGTCGGCGGCCAGTGGGGCGCAGGTTGGCTGGTCGATCACCATCCCGACTTGATACGCGCCGAGTACGCCATCAACGAGGGCGGCCCGACGGCCATTGTCTTCGGCGACAAGGTCTTCTTCGCCGTCTCGACGGGCGAGAAGGGGGCGGCTCGCTTCCGCCTGCGCGCCCACGGCGCGCCCGGCCACGCCTCGCTGCCCCACACCAACAATGCCGTCCTCCACCTGGCCGACGCCCTGTTGGCGCTGGGTCGCGCCCGCCTGCCCATGCATGTCATCCCCACGGCCCGCGCCCATATCGAGATGATCGCCGCGCACCTCGACCCGACCGATGGGGCCAATCTGCGTGCCTTGCTAAGCGATGACCCGGCCGAGCAAGACGCTGCCGTGGCCGCGCTGCCGCTGCCCGATGTCAGCAAGCGGCGGCTGTTCGCCATGCTCCACAACACCGTGACGCCCACTATCCTACAGGCGGGCACGAAGATCAACGTTATCCCCGCCGAGGCCGAGGCGCGCGTCGATGCGCGCATCCTGCCGGGCGTGACCATCGATGAGTTCACCGCCGAGTTGCGCGCCATCCTCGGCCACGACCTGAGTATCGAGTTCTACGAGGGGCCGTCGCTGGGGCTGGAGTCGGGGTGGGACTCGCCGCTGTTCGGGCTGATTCAGGATGTCATCGGAGCGCGAGAGCCGGGGGCGGTCGTCGTGCCCGCCCTGATTACCGGCGGCACAGACGCCAAGAGCGTCGTCAGGCTGGGGACGAAGGTGTTGGGCTTTGTGCCAATGCGCTACGAGGGCCCGGCCATGATGGGGCTGGCTCACAATCATAACGAGCGCGTGTCGGTGGACAACATGCTGTTCGGTACACAGGTGTATTTCGATGTAGTGCGCCGCTGGTGCGGAAAATAGTGCAAGCTCTGACAGGTTCCTCGAGCCTGTCAGAGCTTGATGAGTTGTCGCGAACGGCGCGTCTCTATTGCGGCGTGATGCCGGCGTTGCCGAGGATGGCATCCCAGGCGAAGGTTACGCCCTGGAGGAGGGCGCGGCCGATGACCACTGCGACCACCGTTACCAGGACGGCGACGATGGGAAGAACCACGCCCCGCCAGCCGCGCAATTCGTGGGCGATGGCCGCGCCGACCCAGACGGCGACAAAGAATACCACCACCGCCAGGGCGTGGGCCAACGATGCCAGGCCAGGAATGGCGGCCAGCAGCACGATGAAGAACGCTGCCGCGGCGAAGCCCATGACGCGGAAGGTCCGGGTGTAATTGCCCTTCTTGCCAAGCAGGTAGCCAGCGCCGAAGACGGCCGCCACGCCAATCAGCCAACCAACGATTTCCGTCAGCAAGCCGGTCGAGCTGAAGCCGGCCGGACGTAGCGCCTCGCGGAGCAAGAGTGCGATCGCCGCAATCAGGAGGGCGGGACCGGTCAGGTACGGGTTGTTCGCCACCTCTCGATACGCCCTGCGATCCAGCATGATGCAGCGCAGCATCACCGGGAACCACACACCTACCTGGGCAATGCCCCGCCCCAGCGTGGCGAGCGACCAGGACTCGACCTGCTTCTCGATGGGCGCTGAGTCTGTCTTCTTGTCGGGAACGGGCTTGGCGCGTTGGGCATTGAGGATGTGGAACACATCGGTGGAGTTACGGGTATCCGGCACTTCCATATCGTTGGGGTGTAGGATGAAGGCGTCGGTCTGCTCGCCGCCCACACCGCCGTGATTGCCGATCAACTCCTCTAGCGCGGCGACAGTGCCGTCGGCGTAGACGGTGCTGATGAGCCACAGGTCGCCCGCGTGGGGGAAGTCCATGACCCGCTTCAATTGCCAGACGCGCTTCTCAATGGTCGCTGCCCCCCAGCCACTGTCCGGCGCATAGGGCTTCACAGGGTCCTCGCCGACCACCTCCCCCGTATTCAGGTTGCGCGAACCGCCCTTGCCCAAGACGACGGGCGACATGTCGTCGGCATAGCCGATCACCATGCCGAGACCCTCATGGGAAACCAGGGCCGGGATGAGCTTGGGGTAGGCTTCGTTCAGCTCGCTGAGCTTGATCTTGCGTGGCAGCACGTCGAAGTACACCTGGGCCGCGTTGCCGCTGCCGTAGGCTGTGACCGACGCGGGTGTGATGCGGGCCAGAGCATCGCTGACGTCGATGCTCTTCTCTACCAGACGCTGTCCCTGGCGGGCGACGGCCTGATTGAAGGCATTGGCGTCCGAGTCGCCCACATTGGTCAGTTCGCTGGAGATGGGCCTTAGCGCCGCCCGCGCGTCGTCGCCGCCGATGTCCTGGGCCACAGAGACGCCGCTGGGCAGTTGCTGCTCGATGAACTCCTTGATGGTCAGGCCGTAGCGTTGCAGGAAGGTGGGGCCAAAGGACTGGCCGTGATCCGAGAGGATGACCAACTCGTAGTAGCGCGGCGCTTTCTCCTTGATGATGCGATGGAGCCGCCCGATGAAGTGATCCGAGCGGCGCAGGTCGCCAAAGGCGTCACTGGTCCACGGGCCAGAGTGATGCGCCACCTCATCGTAGCCCAGGTAGAGCATGTAGATGGACGGCGAGCCGCGCATCATGTCCATGACGGCGACGTTCGCGCACATGTCGCGCATGAGGGTGCACATGGCGGCGCGGATGAAGGGGTACCAGCCGTGGAGGCGATTGATGCGCGGCTCAACGTTGCGGCGCTTCTGCTGCCAGCCCTCCCACAACTCGCGCCCGGTCTCCGCGGCAAAGATGATGACCTCGCGAAACAGGAAGTAGGGGTCCAACATCAGCAACTGAACGTCGTTGGCGCGGCGGCGCTTGTCCTCCTCGGTACCACCGAACATGTTGGCGTTGGTGAAGATGGACTTCACCGCGTCGCCATTGGTCAGGTTCATGATACTGGAGCCGCCGCGCATCAGCCCCTGGCCGTGGGCGTACCAGGAATTGATAGTTGGGGCGTCGCTGGCCGACACATATAGCCTCTGCTCGTCCTTGTTATACCAGCGATAGGCGGGGATATCATAGTTGTCGCCGAACATGATCCCCGCCTGGCAGGCGGAGGTCATGGAGGGCATGCCGCAGTCGACTTTGGACAGCTGGTAGCCCTCCTCATCGATGAGTCGCTGGAGATTGGGCATCAGCCCGTCCTCCAGGGCCTTTTTGATATGATGGTAGCTCAGTCCATCGAACTCGACCATCATCAAGGCGCGATTCGGGCTGTTGGCCTCAGCGTAGGGCTGCCTGGCTGCCAGCCGTTCGATGCGCTGCTGGTAGAAGGAACCTTCCTCATTCAACTCCAGCACGCCGGACAGAATGTTGTTGAAGATGGCGAAGGCGAAGCCGCCGAAGATGGCGGCCCAGAAGGTGAGGCTGAAGCCGGGCAGCAGCCAGGCCGTGATAGCCAGGGTCACAATGTTGAGGACGAGACCGATGACGAACAGCGCGATCCAGCCCAGGGGCCGCGCCAGGACCAGGACGATGGGGCGTAGTAGCAGGTTGACCACCGCCAGAACGAGCGCGGCGGCGACTATGACCGCCCACTGAGAAGTGGCCCCTACGCTCTGGAAGATCATGCCTGGCAGAAGCCACGCTGCCCCCGCCAGGGACAGGGCATTCACAATCCACACGACGGCGAGCCGCACTAACCACAGACTGAAACGCTTGAGACCGGTGGCCATGGCAGTGGTTCCTCTGAGTGACCCACATGGGGCCAGGGAGATGGATAAGGGCAGGCGCACGCTCGGCGCTGTGCGCCATCAGCAGGGCGCGAGCGTGTCGCTGGCAATAGTGTAGCATGAGGGAAGGTATACTGCAACAGTCCCGACAGGCTGGCAAAACCTGTCGGGACTGTCTCACGGTGTCGTCGGCGCGTCTAGCTTGGGGAACAGGACCGCGCCGGTCTGGACACGATTGGCGGCCGGATAGCCGCCCCATGCCGTGAGCGTTGCCCAGTCGCCGCTCACGGTTGGGGGCAGGCCCAGTTGGGTGAGAATCGCTGCCGACGTGCCTGGAATGAAGGGCGCGGCATACACGGCCACCAGGCGCAGCGTCTCGGCCAGGCTGTACAGTGACGTCGCCAGGCGCGCCTCGGCCGCCGCCCCCAGCTCGCCGCCCGCCTGGCGGGCCTTCGCCAGCGCCCACGGGGCCACGTCGACGACGTACTTGTTGGCTGCGCCGATTAGTTCCCAAACAGCCACCAGGGCCTCGTCGGGGCGGAAGCGCGCGAAGGCAGCGTCGACCCGGCCCGGCAGCGCGGCGGCCAGGTCGAGCAGCGGCTGCTCGGCGTTGGTGTAGTCCTGGGGTGTGGGCACGGCTCCGTCGTAGTAGCGGTTGACCATGTTGACGACGCGGTTGAGCAGGTTACCCAGCTGGTCGGCCAGGTCAGAGTTGTAGGTACGCACGAAGCGTTCGAGCGAGAAATCGCCGTCCTCGGTGGCCGGAATCTGGCGCAGCAGGTAGTAGCGTAGCGGATCGATGCCATAGGTCGCTGCCAACTCGACCGGGTCGATGACGTTGCCCAGCGACTTGCTGATCTTCTGGCCATTGACCGTCACGTAGCCGTGGACGAAGATGGTCGTCGGCAGTGGCGCGCCCGCCGACAGCAGCATGGCCGGCCAGTAGATAGCGTGGAAGCGGATGATGCCCTTGCCAATGACGTGGACACGGGCAGGGTTGCCCACCCAGTAGCGCTGGTAGAGCGGGCCGTCGTGGGCGTAGTCCAGCGCGGTGATGTAGTTGCCCAGGGCGTCGAACCAGACGTACATCACCTGGTTCCGGTCGCCCGGCACCGGGATGCCCCAGCCGTGGGCGCGCGTCCGCGAGCGAGAGATGCTGAAGTCCGCCAGGCCCATACGGATGAAGCTCAGCACCTCGTTGCGGCGCGTTCGCGGCTCGATGCGCAGCTGGTCCGACTCGATCAGCTCTAGCAGCCGGTCGCCGTAGGCCGACAGGCGGAAGAAGTAGTTCTCCTCCTCGACCACGTCGGGCCGCGTCAGGTGCTCGGGGCACAGGCCGTCGATCAACTCGTCCTCGGTGTAGAACTGCTCGCAGCCCACGCAGTACAGGCCGCGATAGGTCCGCTTGTAGATGTCGCCGCTACGGTCGGCCGCCTCCCACAGGCGTGTCACGCCCTCGACGTGGCGCTCCTCGGCGCTGGTACGGATGAAGTCATCGAAGGACAGGTTGAGGATGTCCTTGAGGGCGTAGAACTGCTGGGCGTTGCGGGTCACCAACTCCTCAGTGGGGATGCCCTCCTTCTCGGCGGCCTGGACGTTCTTGAGGCTGTTCTCGTCGCTGCCGGTCAGGAAGCGGGTATCCTCACCCTTGAGGCGATGATAGCGGGCTACGGCATCGGTGAGCACGATTTCCAGGGCGAAGCCGATATGGGGTTTGGAATTGACATAAGGGATGGCGGTGGTGATGTAGAATGTGTTCATCTGATGAGTCCCTCCTCCAACAACAAAAAGGCTCTCCCCCCTGAGGGGCGAGAGCTGACTCGCGGTACCACCCTGCTGCGCCACGGCGACCCACCGGCCGGTCGCGGCCTCTGTCGAGCGCCAGGCGTCGCCTGAGGCTCTAGCCCGATAACGGGGGCGGCCGGCCGAGTCCTACTCGGGTCAAGACCCTTTCAGGGGCAGCTCGGAGGTCATTTTCGGCAGGGGCGTGGCGCCGCGTCTCAGCGGGGGCGGCTCTCTGTAGCCAGGCGGGCCTGCGTACTCGTCCTCGTCGTCGCTCTCAATGTGTGACGCGGATGCGTCCCATGGTACTGACTGTGACGCATTTCGTCAAGAATTCTTATCGTGGTCACGCAACTTTGGATTGTACTACAAATGAAATACTACGTCCAGCACTAGAACTAGCTGATTGGCTAGCTGGAGCCTGGACCTTTGCCTAGCAACCCGACGTGGTGAGACTGACCCTTTGGATGTACAAATCTACACAGATACCCCTTCCTACACGCCGCCCTTTGTGATACACTGTCGTTGCGCGGTGCGTCACGGCGTCGCGCCATTCTGAGTAGAAAGGAAGAGCAACAACGTGGTTGCCAACGTACGTCGTCCGCTGTTCTGCATTCTACTGGGCGCGCCGGGGGCGGGGAAGGGCACACAGGCGACCCTCCTCAGCCGCGATCTAGGCCTGCCCCACATCTCCTCTGGCGACCTCTTCCGCGAGCACATTCGCGCCCAGACCCAGCTAGGCCAGGAAGCCAGGTCCTACCTCGACCGGGGCGAGCTTGTCCCCGATTCCATCACCGTCGCTATGGTCCTCAACCGTCTGTCCGACCCCGATTGCATGCCGGGCGCTATCCTGGATGGCTTCCCGCGCACCGTGGCGCAGGCCGAGGCCCTCGAGGCGGCGTTAGGCATTAGCGGTCTGTCAATCGCATATGTCATTAATCTGCACGTCCGCCGCGAGACGCTGATTCGACGCCTCAGCGGGCGTTGGATGTGCCGTAATTGCGGCGCGTCCTATCACGTCGAGTTCAATCCGCCCAAGCACGCCGCCCACTGCGATGAGTGCGGCGCCGAGCTATACCAACGCCAGGATGACTCGCCAGAGACGGTAACGCGCCGCCTGGACGTCTATATCAGGCAGACTGCTCCCCTGCAATCCTATTACCGTGATCGCGGCACCCTGGTCGATATTGACGGGGAACGCAGTATCGATGACGTGTGCGATGCGATGAAGCAGGCGTTGGGGATGCGGGAGAAGGTCACCGTCTAGCGGGCGGCATCACAACAACAGGTTCGTAAGAGACGCGGCCATACCGCGTCTCTTTATTTGTGGTCGTCGGGCGCGACGTGGTCGGGCGGGGACTTGACGTTCGAGGGGCATGCCGATATAATTACCTCTTGTTCTGGGTCAGGTAGAGATTCATGGGCAGGGGCCATCCCCTGCCTCTTTCACGCATACGGCGGCCTGCGGAGGCAAACAGTGTACGCAATCATTCAGACCGGCGGCAAGCAATACAAGGTCCAGCCCGGTGACGTTCTCGACGTGGAGTTGCTGCCGGGTCAGGCGGGCGATACCATCGAGCTTAGCAACGTCCTGCTCGTGACGGACGAGAACGGGACCAAGACCGGGTCGGACCTGGCGGGTGCGGTGGTGAAGGCGACCGTGCTGGGCGAGGCCAAGGGGCCCAAGCTCGTTATCTTCAAGTATAAGCCCAAGATTCGGTATCGCCGCAAGACGGGGCACCGCCAGACATACACCCGTCTCAAGATCGGCGCTATCGTTCTGTAGGCAGCGCTTCAATACCTGACGCCCCACGTAAGACGCGGTGGCTCTAGCCCATCAGTCTTACTGTATGGTACGCGGTCGAGAGAGAAGGAGAGAGACGTGGCTCACAAAAAGGGTGGCGGCAGCAGCAAGAACGGCCGCGACAGTAATTCTCAGCGACGAGGTGTGAAGCGCTTCGACGGCCAATACGTGACGGCTGGCAGCATCCTCGTGCGCCAGTTGGGCACGAAGATCGAGCCGGGCACGAATGTCGGGCTGGGCCGTGACTACACGCTGTTCGCCCTCGTCGACGGCAAGGTTAAGTTTGAGCACGCCACGCGCGAGAAGAAGCGCGTCAGTGTCTACCCGGTCGAAGCGCCCGCGTCGGCCGAGGCTGTTGCCTGAGCGCAGGCAAGTCAGGAAGTGTAGCATGCCGAAGCAAGGTATTCATCCCAAGTGGTATCCTGAGGCGCAGGTAACGTGCGCCTGTGGCACAACATTCACTGTAGGTTCGACCCAGCCGGTCATCCGTACCGATGTTTGCTCCAACTGCCACCCGTTCTACACGGGTGAGCAGCGCATCGTCGACACGGCCGGCCGCGTGGATCGCTTCATGATGCGCCTGGAGCGCCGTGAGCAGAAGGCCCAGGCTGCCGCCCAGCCGGCGGCCAAGCCTCAGCCGAGCAAGGCGAAGGCGGCCAGGCCAGCCAAGGCTCCCGCGCCCGCAGCTACCGCCGAAGAGTAGGACGTACGCCACCCAGCACAAACCCCGGTTTCTTGAAGAAACTGGGGTTTATGCTTATCTCTATCCTTGCAGATTTAACAATTAGGCGGCGAGACGACGATACAAGGCGTCACGCGAACCGCCCGCCGCAAGGTGGTTCGAGAGCCAGTCGATGAGATGGCGACGGTGGCAGCGCTGCACCTCCCGCCTCGCCTCGCCCAG
>DAOUDG010000110.1:0-17363 GCA_034431435.1 Anaerolineae bacterium
TCAGGGGCGGATGGCCCGCGCCCGGCTGTCCCCGTGCCGCCGACGCAGGCCGCGAGCGGCGCGCCGGGTGCGGCGGTGACGTCGGCGACGCCGGAGCCGGATATCGCCGCGCGGCTGGCGCGCACGACGCCGCCAGAGCGAGACCTGTATGCCCTCACCGAGCGGCTGAAGAAAGCGCCGGGGCCGATTCCCCGCGTGGTCAATCGCGTGCCGGAGCCGCACAAGGTTGGTGACAAGGCGACCTTCTGGATCAACGACCAGTCGGGCAAGCGCTACTACGAGATGGTCGCGGTGCTACGCTACGTGACGGACCACGTCTACATGTGGGTCGAGGATGGCGTCGATGTCAACGATGACGCGATTCGCCGCTCGGCGGACATCTTCGAGAAGCGCATCTACCCGACGGCGCGCCAGTATTTCGGGACCGAGTCCAGTCCAGGTATCGACGGCGACAGGCGACTCATCATTCTCAACGGCAAGATTCCCGATGTGGGTGGCTACTTCTCCAGTGCGGATACCTATCCGACGGTGGTCAACCCCTATAGCAACCAGCACGAGATGTTCTACATAAATATCGATGGCTACCCCGTCGGCACGGCGGGCTACGAGGGGACGCTGGCCCACGAGTTCCAGCACATGATTCACGCCAACTCTGACCGTAGCGAGACGAGCTGGATCAATGAGGGACTGTCGGAATTGTCGGCGCGCCTCAACGGCTACGGCGGCTCGCGCTTCGCCGGCGCGTTCTCGGCCAACCCGAACACGCAGCTGACGACGTGGGCCGAGGGCAACGCCACGGGGCCGCATTACGGCGCGGCCTACCTGTTCGCCAGCTACAGTTTCGACCGCTTTGGCGCGGACTTCATTCGTGACCTGGTGGCTGAGAAGGGCCTGGGGATTGAGGGCTACGAGAACACCCTCAAGAAGCACAATATCCCTATGACCTTTGAGCAGGTCTTCCAGGACTGGGTGATCGCCAACTACCTGGACGACCCAAAGCTCGCCACGGGGCGCTACGGCTACCCAGACATCGAAGTTCCCAAGCCGAAGATCGCCGCGACCCTGCAACAGGGGAGCGCGCCCCGCGAGGGTTCGGTGGCGCAGTACGGGGCAGAGTACCTGCGGGTGGCTGGCCGCGAGCCGCTGACCCTGGACTTCGCTGGGGCGACCACCAACCGGCTGATTCCTACGACGGCGAAGAGCGGCCAGTACTACGTCTGGTCGAATCGCGGCGACAACATGGCCTCCGACCTGACGCGCGAGTTCGACCTGACGCGGTTACCGAAGGCCACGCTCCAGTTCTCGACGTGGTACGACATCGAGGATGGCTGGGACTATGGCTACATCGAGGTGTCCACCGACGGCGGCAAGACGTGGGACCTGCTCAAGACCAACGCTACCCAGGACAGCAACCCCAACGGCAACGCCTTTGGCCCGGGCCTGACAGGGCCGAGCGGAGGCGCGAAGGGTGACCCGCGATGGATCGAGCAGACCGTCGACCTGACACCCTACGCGGGCAAGAAGATTCTCGTCCGCTTTGAGATGATCACCGACGACGCGGTCAACCTCAACAACTTCGCTATCGACGATGTGCGCATTCCTGAACTGAGCTATCGCGAGGACTTTGAGCAGGGTCTCGGCGGCTGGGATGCCCAGGGCTGGCTGCGCACCAATGGCCTCATCCCCCAGCGCTACCTGTTCCAGGTGATTGAGATGCGCAAAGAGGGCGCGACGGTTCGGCCGGTGGAGGTGGGGGCAGATGGCCGCGCCACCCTTCGCCTCGACGGGCTGGGCAAGGACTACGCGGAGGCGATTCTTGTCCTGTCCGGCGTCGCGCCGGTGACGACCCAGGCCGCATCCTACACCCTCAGCGTCAAGTAGCGCGACGGGCAGCGTGACGCTCTCGCAGACCCTGTTCGTCGCGCTCACCGTGCTGCTCACGGCCGCGCTGACCTACCTGAGTTACCGTAGCGCGCAGCTGCTGCCGCACCTGCCCGTGGGGCGTAGTCTGCTCCTCTCGCCCGCCGACCTGGCGGCGCGCGGCGCAGTCATCCTCGTCTGCCTGGCGCTGGGCTGGCTGAGCGGGGCGTCGCCCGCTCAGCTGGGCTGGACCTCCACGGCGCCGCTGCGTGCTGTCGCGCTGGGCGCGCTCAGCGGTGTCATCGCCCATGCGGCGCTATATCCCCTCGGCGCGTGGGCTGCCCGTCGCCTGGGGCCGCGCGCCTACTCCGATGCTCTGTTGCGGCACATCCTGCCCCAGACGCGGGGCGAATGGCCTGGAGTTGCCCTGGCGCTGAGCGTGGCGGTGCTGCTCGAAGAGTTGCTCTTCCGTTCCCTGCTGCTGGGCGGGATGTTAGCGGTCCTGGCGCCGGCCGCGCCGTCGGGCGTGAGCCTGCTTGCCCTGGCCCTCGCGCTGGGTGGCGCGCTCGTCTTTGGCTTGATGCATACGCCCCAGGGCTGGCTTGGCGCGGCGATGGCGGGCGGCGTCGGCTTTGCCCTGAGCCTGTTGTTCCTAGTCACAGGGACCCTTCTCATCCCCTTCGCGGCGCACTACACTTTCAATCTGGCTCAGCTGGCCCGCGCCGACCGCGACCCCAATGTTTCTTTCACGCGACCTTCCCACACTGCCCCTTGACGAGATAGCACGCATGTTCTATAATGGGGAGGCGGCGTGCAATTCCCCACGCCGACCGATGGCCCGCCAGGGAGGCGTTCGATGGGGCGACCACGCAAGTATGACAGGCCGTACAATCAGACGGTGACATTCGAGACGGCCGAGCTAGAGATGATTCGGGCGGAGGCGCGGCGGTCGGGGATGTCGATCAGCGCGTACATCCGGGGCCTTAGCCTGCTCGGCATGGCCACGTTGTGGAGGAAGCGGCGGCCAGCTGGGGAGGCGCCGGCGAGCGATACGGAGACGGTCAGCCCGTCGGACGCAGCAGAGCCGGGACGATCCACAGGGCGAAGGCCGTCGCGGCCTGGCAGGTAATGCTGGCGACCAGACCGTAGCGCGCGGCGATCGCGCCGTAGACGAGGCCCAGGGTAGCCATGACGACGGTCAGGGCCAGCAGGACGGCCGGGAAGCCAAGCGCCGCCGGTAGAAACAGGATGAGCGCGGCCAGGCCGTACAGGGCGGCCGTCAACGCCACACCCGCGGCGGGCTGCAAGAAGCCTCTGAAGTAGATGCCCTCCACCACGGGCGCGATGACCACTAGGCCCAGGAGGATCTGGGCCGGGTTGGCCTGCCCGAACAGGCGGCGGCTGGTGGCGAGCAGCGCGTCGGGGAAGAGGACGGCGAGGGGCAGGCCCAGGGCGAGGCCGAAGACCAACCCGCGCCCGATGTCGAACAGGCGGTAGCTGATGCGGGTGGCGCCGCGTCGGCTGCCAAGCAGCAGGCTGCCGACCAGCAACACTCCCCACAGCGCCAGCAGGCGCAACTCCTGGCTCAGGCTCCACGTTCCCAACGCGACGGCGGCAAACACCACATACACCAGCAGCGGCGGCCCCAGGCGGCGCGCCGACGCCGACGGCCCGCTCTGGCGGGTCGTCTTGCGCACCGTGCGGCGAGGTTTGCTGACGCTGGCCGTGCCCGTCTTCTTGGCGGGCGCGGCGGCTTTCCGAGTCATGGTAGCGCTCGATGGTGGTGCTAGACCAGAGCCGACAGAGACGCGCGTGGCGCGCTAGGCGCGCACGGGCGTGAGCACGGCGCGGAAGACGCGCAGGGCGGCGTCGATGTCGGCGGCGGTGATGCCGTAGTGAGTGACGGCGCGGATGCGCGCGCCGTAGAAGGCGGAGACCAGCACGCCGCCCTCGCGCAGCCGGTCGGCTGTTTTGTAGACGTCCAGGCCATCGGCCAGTTGCAGGATGACGATGTTGGTTTCCACCGTAGACGGGTCGAGAACCACAGCCGGCAGTTCGGCCAGGCCCTCGGCCAGCCGCCGGGCGTTGGCGTGGTCCTCGGCCAGCCGGTCCACCATCTCGTTGAGAGCAACGATGCCAGCCGCGGCAATGACACCCGCCTGACGCGCGCCCCCGCCGAGGATCTTGCGGGTGCGGCGCGCCTCGCGGATGAAGTCGCTCGGCCCCGCCAGGATGGAGCCAACCGGCGCCGATAGCCCCTTCGACAGGCAGAACTGAACCGTATCCATCGGGGCCGTGAGCGCCGTGGCCGGGACACCCAGAGCGACTACCGCGTTGAACAGGCGCGCGCCGTCAAGATGGGTGCGCAGGCCGTGGCGGCGGGCCAGGTCGCCCACGGCAGCGGTGTAGGCGGGCGACAGGGCGCGCCCGCCACACTGGTTGTGGGTATTTTCCAGGGTGATGAGGCGCGTCTTGGGGAAGTGGACATTGTCGGGGCGGATGGCGGCCTCGATGTCGGCCAGGTCCAGCGTGCCGTCGGGCTGGTTGCGCAGCGGGCGCGGGGTGATACCCCCCAGGGCGGCGGGCGCGCCGGCCTCGGACAGGAAGGTATGGGCCTGATCGCCGAGGATGATTTCGTCGCCGCGCCCACAGTGGGTCAGCATGGCGACAACGTTGCCCTGGGTGCCGCTGGTGAGAAACAGGGCGGCTTCCTTGCCAACCCGCTCGGCGGCCATCGCCTCCAGGCGGTTGACCGTCGGGTCTTCGCCATACACGTCGTCACCCACCTCGGCCTCGTACATGGCCCGCCGCATGGCCGGGGTGGGTAGGGTGACGGTGTCGGAACGAAGGTCGATAGACATGGTTGCGCTCCTGTTCGTCAAGGCTCGATGATTAGGACCCGCACCGGCCCGCCGGTCTTCTGGGCAGGCGCGCCCGGCAGATTGACGGTGATGCGGCCCGTCCGATCCTGGACGCCGGCGTTAGCGACGGGCTGCCCCAGGACATCCTCAACCCGAAAGCGCGCGCCTGGCGGTAGCGGGTCGCTGATGAAGAGAGTCGGGCGGCCGGTGGTCGCCTGGGCGATGCACACCAGGCCGCCACGCGCTGGCGTGAAGCAGGTAGCCCCCGTGCCGTCGCGCCCATCGGAGACGATCTGCCCCCGCGCGCCGCGCAGCAATTCTTGGGCGCGCTGGTAGGCGATGAAGGCTGGCCGCGGGCGACTGTCGTCGCGGTCCACCAGGCCGTAGACGCCCTCGACGATCTCGCCCCGCTCGTTGCGCCGCAGTCCCTCGCGCGGCGTGTCGACGCCGCCGAAGTAGTTGAGAGGGATCCTCGTTGCCGCGCTCCACGCCCCCGCCAGGAAGGCCAGGTCGGCCTGCTCGCGCTCGGTGATAAAGAAGCGCCAGTACTTGCCTTGCTGCGCGGTGGGGATGGGGTCGGCGACGGGCAGGCCAAACTCGCCCACGAACAGGGCGGGGGTTCTGGGGAGATTATACCCGCCCAGGATGTCTTTGACGAAGCGCGTCCGTCCCACGAGACTGTAGACCTCGCGGGGGTCGCCGGGCGAAAACGGGCTGTCGAAGACGTGAATGGTGATTACGTCGGGCGTCCACTGGTCGCGCTCGAACAGCTTCAGCAGGGCGCGCAGGCGATTGCTGGCGTTGGGGTCGGCCATGGGATGCTCGAAGGGCGCGCCCTCCCAGTAGTTCTGGCCGTCGGTCGAAATCTGCACGTCGGGGGCGACCGCCTTCACGGCATCGTAGGCGGCGCGTAGTTGGGCGTAGTACGTCTCGACGGGGTAGTCGGCCATGCGCCGCAAATTCAACTCGTTGCCGATGATGATGAGGGCCGGCCGCGCCGTGGGACTCATGGTCGCCAGCGCGCGGGCCTTCGCGGCGACGACCGCCGGCGCGTCCTCCTCGTCCATCTCTAGCACGAAGGCGACGCGCCCCTGCTCTAGCGCCTGGCCGACCCGCTCCCGCGAGCCTCGGAACGCGCCAGGGTCGCTGCGTACCGTGTGGTCGGGGTTGAAGGCGCTGGGGTCGGCCGGGATACGCGTACTGCCGAAGGCGTTGGCCAAGCCGAGGCTGGGGGCCAGGAGGTGCGCCTGTTCCAGGCCGAAGGGTAGGCTGGGCGTCGGCGCGGGGCGCGGCGTGGTCGTCGCGCCGGAGCTGCCAGGGGCGGCCGTCCCGGGTCGCGTGGTGGGTGCGGTGAGGCTGCTAGCCGGGCGCGGGGCGGGCTGCGTCGCGGCCAGGGTCGCGGCTGGCACGATCGCCACTGCTGGCGGGGTTGTGGGCGTAACCGACATGGGCGGCGCGCCCTCACACCCGGCCAGCAGCAGGACGAGAATCAGGATCAGGGGAAGTCGATTCATATCAGGCGATTGGCAACCCCTGTCCAATTCGACTCATTGGATACCTGAGCAGCGCTGAAGCGCTATGGTCGACCGCCCGGCCGACCACCGGCTGGGACGGTGGCGGTGGTGACGGTTCCGACCTGGGTGGCGCCGGAGACGGGACCGGCCGGATAGAGGCCGTCGACGGGGGCGCCACTGGCGGTACCGCCTGTGGATACGGTGTAGGTAACGCCCTCGGCAACCTGGCTAGAGGCGTACAGCAGGCGCTGGAAGTCAAGCGACGGGGCGAAGACAAGGATAGGCGCGCTGCTGCCGGCCTGGATGGAGACGAGGGTGCCGGCCCGCTGCGTACTGTTGAACGCGAGCAGTAGCGACTTCACGGTCGACGCGGCGGCAGGCTTGTTGAGCATCGACGAGCCGGTGGCGATGACCGTCCCGCCGGTGATGGTAACGCCGCCATCGGCGTCCAGGCCCGCGTTTACATCGGCCATGGAACCATGACTGATGACCGTCCCGCCGGTGATGCTAATCTTGCCGTTAGAGTCGATACCGTCGCCCACGGTCGTCTCGATGAAGACGTAGCCGCCCGAAATCGTGATGACGCTTACCCCGTCATTGTTGGCATTGATGCCATCCTCCAACGCCTTCACGCGGATGTTACCGTTCTCCACGGTGATGTGCATGGTGCTGGCGATGCCTTCTTTGACGTTGCCGTTGACTTGCAGGTTGCCGTCGCCCCGGAAGGTGAGGGACATGTCAGCGTAGATAGCGGCGTCAAGGTCGCTCGATCCGCCGTCGCTCACGGTATTGGATGTGCCCGTCTTGAGGGTGATGGTGGCGTCCGTCGCCCTGGCGAAGTAAATCGCCGGGCCATCGTTGTTGCTGAGGGTGACGCCCGCCAGGACAAGCTCGACGGCCGCCCCAGGCGCATCCACTACGACCATGCCGTCCTTGAGGGTACCGCTGAGGGTATACGTGCCACCGGCGGTAATCTTCACGCCGTCGGCGGTGGTCGCCGCGCCCGTGCCGTTGATGCTGATCGCATCGCCGAAAACGATGGTGGCGCCGGCCGTGGCCTGGGACACGGCGGGGCTGGCGGCGGTCGCCACGCGGGTCGCGGCGGGACTGGCGGCGGTCGCCACCTGGGTCGCGGCAGGGCTGGCGGCGGTCGCCACCTGGGTCGCGGCGGGGCTGGCGGCGGTCGCCACCCCGCCGGTACTGGCGCTCGGCGCAGGCTGCGTCGGCGAACAGGCCGCCAGAGTGAGCAGGAAGGTTGCGGCCAGGATAGCAGGCAACTTGTGATGGGTCATATTCCAAGACTCTCTTTCTCGCTAGGTATAGTCTACTACGACAAAGAGATTATCTCAGAATCATGTTAGGAAATTGTTCAGATACGACGGAGTTCTCCTTAAGACTGCTCCGTTACGGGTAGATACCACGGATGGTGAGGGCGCTGGCGACGCGATGCACGGCCAGAATCAGGGCCGCCGTCCGTAGATCGACGCCTTTCTCCTGGGCGATCTTGAGCACATCGTTGAAGCTACGGATCATGATGGCTCGCAAGCGGTCGTTGACCTCGTCCTCGCTCCAGAACAGGAAGCCGATGTCCTGCACCCACTCGAAGTAGGAGACGGTCACGCCGCCCGCGTTGGCGAGAATATCGGGCACGATGAATACGCCGCGTCGCTGTAGTATCTCGTCGGCTTCGGGCGTGGTGGGACCGTTCGCGCCCTCGACGATGAGGCTGGCCTGGATGTTGCCTGCGTTGTCGTAGGTGATCTGGTTCTCCAGCGCGGCGGGGATGAGGATGTCGCACTCGGCGACGAGTAGCTCCTCGTTACTCAGGCGCTGGGCATCGGCGTACTCCGTGACCGTGCCTGTCTCGCGCAGGGTCTGTAGCACGCGCTCGATGTCCAGGCCGCGCGGGTTGTAGATGGCTCCGTACATGTCGCTGACACCCACGACCTTGCAGCCGTACTGGCTCGCCATCAACCGCGCCGCCACGGAGCCGACGTTGCCGAACCCCTGCACGATGACGCGCGCGCCCGCCAGGGGCATGTCCAGGTGGTGCGCAGCCTCGCGGGCCGCGTACATCACGCCACGGCCGGTCGCCTCGGCGCGGCCCAGTGAGCCGCCGACCTCGACGGGCTTGCCGGTGACAACGCCAAGCACCGAGTGGCCCTGGTGCATGGAGAGGGTATCCATGATCCAGGCCATCGTCTGGGGATTGGTGTTCACGTCAGGGGCGGGGATGTCCTCCTCCTCGCCCACCAGGATGCTGATCTCGGTGGCGTAGCGGCGCGTGAGCTTCTCCAACTCACGCTTGGACAATTCGCGAGGATCGACGACGACGCCACCCTTGGCCCCTCCGTAGGGAATGCCGACGACGGCGCACTTCCACGTCATCCACATCGCCAGGGCGCGCACCTCGTTGATGTCGACCTGGTGGTGGTAGCGGATGCCACCCTTACTCGGCCCGCGCACCAGACTGTGGTGGACGCGGTAGCCCGTGAAGACGCGAGTTGACCCGTCATCCATCTCCACCGGGAAACGCACCGTCAGTTCGCGCTGCGGCCGCTTGAGGACCTCGGCAACCCCAGGGCTGACATCGATGAACGACAGGGCCTTGTCTAGCTGGATCAGGGCGTTCTCGTAAGGGTTGTGGGTGTGGGCCTGACTTTGCGTCGGCGTCGACATGAGTCCTCCGGGGTGTGGCGGGGCACGCTGGGGCCTAGACGAATAGCTCGCTGATAGACCGGTTGGTTTCGATGCGATCGATGGCCTGCGCCAACAGAGGCGCAACACTGAGGACGGTGAGCTTGGGAAAGCGCTTCTCGGTTGGGATGGCGATGGTGTCGGTGACGATCAGCCGGGTGATCACGCTGTCCTGAATCCGTTCCGCTGCGCCAGACGACAGGACAGCGTGGGTGGCGGCGGCGTAGACCTCGGTAGCGCCCTGCTCCATCAGCATGTCGGCGGCCTGAATGAGCGTGCCGCCGGTGGAAACGATGTCATCGACGAGGATGCAGGTCCGGCCCTCGACCTCGCCGATCATGCCACGCACCTCTGAAACATCGGGGCTAGGGCGATGCTTCAGGATGATAGCGAAATTCGACTGCGCGCCAAATCGCTCCTGGAAACGCGAGGCGCGGTCCACCGCGCCCTCGTCGGGCGCGACGATGGCGGTCCTGGCGGTGGGCAGCTGCTGGCTGAGGTAGTCTGCCAGCAATGGGCCGGCGCGCAGGTGATCGACTGGGATGTCGAAGAAGCCCTCGATGGCGCGGGCGGCCAGGTCGATGGTCAGAACGCGGGCCGCGCCGGCGGTGGCGATGAGATTGGCGACCAGCTTGGCGGAGATTGGCTCGCGGCCAGCGGTCTTCTTCTCCTGGCGAGCGTAGCTGAAGTAGGGAATGACGGCCGTGATGCGCTGTACCGACGCGCGGCGCAGGGCGTCGATGATAACTAGAAGCTCCATCAGATGATGGTTGACGGGGGCGCTGGTGGGCTGGATGACGAACACGTCGGCGCCGCGCACGTTGCTGTGGACCTGGACGCGGATTTCGCCATCGCTGAATGTGCTGACGGTCGCTTCGCACAGGGGAAGCTGGAGGTGTCGGGCAATCGCATCGGCGAGGGGTCGATTGGCGTTGCCTGACAGCAAGACGAGATAGCCTGATTGCATCGCCGCCTCCAGAGGATAGCCGCGGCGGCTAGTACTTCCGCACCAGGGAGCGGTAGACGGCCGGCTGGCGGCTCTGGATGATTTGGAATTCTTCGCGATAACGCCGCACCAGATCGAGATCGATACGGGCCACGCCATAGCCCTCGCCAGGCTCGTCCACCAGCGCCAGCGCCTCACCGCGCGGCCCAACAATCATGCTCTGGCCGAAGAAGGTGAGGGTGACTTCTTCGCCGACACGGTTGGCGGCGGCAACGAAGATGGAGTTCTCGAAGGCGCGCGCAACATTGTAGGCGCGCCACTCCTCGGCGTGTGGCTCTTCCCAATTGGCGAGGACGAGCAGCAACTCGGCGCCGTCGAGGGCCAGGCTGCGGGCGGCCTCCGGGAAGGCCTGATCCCAGCCGATGAGCATTCCCACGTCGCCGAAAGCCGTTTCGAAGACGGGCAGGCGGAAGCCGGGGCGGAAGGTCATACGCTCTTCGCCCTTGAGGTGAATCTTGCGGTAGTCGCCGAGGACTTCGCCCTCATTGCTGATCAGAATCGCGGCGTTATAGAGAACCGACTCCACTTTCTCTTTGATGACCATGCCGAAGGCAATGTGGGTGTTGAACTCGCGGGCACGTTGGGCCATGATGTTGGCGCTGGGGCCAGGGATGCGCTCGGCCAGATCGGTGAACCCCACGCCGACCTCGTAGCCGGTCGTCATCAGCTCCGGGAAGACGATGAGATCGACTTTTTGGCGGCGAGAGATTTCGTCGATGATGTCGGACATGTGGGCGAGGTTCTGCTGAATCGAGCCTAGCTCTGGCTTGGCCTGGACCACCGCCACGGTCACTTCGCGCATTCAGGGTGTCCTTCGCTGCTATTATGGAGAAGACATCGTGGAGTCGATGGGCGAATTGTACCCTGTGGCACAGGGCTAGTCAAAACTCCGACGCGCCGAAATGGAGGGGCGCGGACGAACGCGACCAGAAGAGAACGCGCGGGTCGGGAGAAGCATGCTTGCGTCTTGCCGCCCTCCCCCAGGTGTGCTACCCTATGCCTGAGGCGCTTATGAACGACATTCTGCAATTTGCGATTGAAACAAGCCAGGCGGCGGGGGCAACGCTGCGCGAGCGCTACGAGGGTGACGTGACGGTGCGCTCGAAGTCGTCGGCGGTTGACCTGGTCACGGATGTGGACCAGGCCGCCGAGGCGCTCATCCTGGGCCGCATCCGCGAGCGTTATCCCGACCACCGGATCTTCTCCGAGGAGAGCGTCCACGACGCCGGTGTCTTCGCGGGCGACGCGCCGGTGTGGGCGGTGGATCCGCTGGACGGCACGGTCAACTACGCCCACGGCGTGCCCATCTTCGCCGTGTCGCTGGCGCTGCTGATTGGTGGGCGGCCCGCGCTGGGCGTCATTGTCGATCCGATGCGGGACGAGACGTTCACTGTCGAGCGCGGTCAGGGGGCGTTCGTCAACGGGCGTCGGCTGCGTGTCAGCGAGACCGACAACCTGGGCGCGGCGCTGCTGGCGACGGGCTTCCCCTACTCCCGCGCCACGGACCCCGACAATAACCTGGACGCCTTCGACTATCTCGTGCCCCGCACCCGTGGCGTGCGCCGCGCCGGATCGGCGGCCCTCGACCTGGCGTGGCTGGCGGCGGGGCGTTTCGACGCCTACTGGGAGCTGGGCCTCGAGCCTTACGATTGGGCGGCGGGCTGGCTGCTGGTGGAGGCGGCGGGCGGGCGCGTGACGGACTTTGCCGGGCGGCCGTGGGGTATCCACGCTGGCCCGTCGCGCCTGGCCGCCAGCAACGGCTTGCTACATGCTGCGCTGCTGGCGGCGCTGCGCGAGGCGCGCCAGGGTAACGTGTAATGAGGTGAGGGAGCCATGCGTAAAGACATCGTGACGCTGCTGCGCGAGTTGGAGCAACGCGACGCCGCGGAGCGCGCCCAGGGGATGCCCCGCGCCGAGCGGGCGCGCAACTTGCGCCCTGAGGCGGGTCGCTTCCTCAATCTGCTGGTCAAGATTGCCCGCCCGAAGCTCATCGTCGAGGTGGGCACGTCCAACGGCTACTCGACGCTCTGGCTGGCCGAGGCGGCGCAGGCGGTCGGCGGTAGCGTGGTGAGCCTGGAGACGCGCGAGGCTCGCCACCACGAGGCCCAGGCCAATCTGGCGCGGGCGGGGCTGGCCGACGTGGCCGATCTCCGCCTGGCCGACGCCCACGAGGCGATTCCCGGCATCAAGGGACCGTTCGACCTGGCCTTCCTCGATGCCGAGAAAGAGGACTACGTGGCCCTGGCCGAGCGGCTGTTGCCCAAGCTGCCGTGGGGCGGGCTGCTCGTCGCGGACAACATCACCTCCCACGCCGAGACGAAGCCCTATCTGGACATGCTGGCCGCCGACGCGAGCCTGCTGACGACGGTCGTGCCCGTGGGTCATGGCCTGGCTGTCACGATGAAGCTGGGCAAGCCTTTCCCCGAGGCCTTTGTTACCACGCTGGCCGCGCAGGAGGAGCGGGCGCGCACGCAGAAGGGTCTGACGCAGGTTCCCCGCGACGTGGGCGCGTTGCTGTACATGCTGACCCGGCTGAGCGGGGCGAAACGCATCCTGGAGCTTGGCATGGCGGGTGGCTACTCGACCCTGTGGCTGGCCCAGGCGGCGCAGGCCACCAAGGGGCGCGTGACCACTATCGAGCGCGACGCGGCGAAGGTGAACATGGCGCGCCGCAACTTCAGCCTGGTGGGTGTGGCCGACAAGGTGACGATTGAGATGGGCGATGCCGAGCGCGCCCTGGATCGCGTGCAAGGCCCGTTCGACCTCATCTTCTTCGACGCCGACTCCGCCGATCAGATCGACTATCTGGATGCGCTGCTGCCTGCCGTGACGGCCGGAGGGTTGCTGGTGTCCAACAATCACTTGACCAATCCCATCGACCTGGCCGACTACACTGCCTACGTTCGGTCCGCGCCCGACCTGGAAAGCCTGCTGCTTCCCCTGGGCGCGGGCATCGAGCTGACCTGGAAGGTGCGCCCGCGCCGCGCGGGTCTTTGACTATCATCTGAGTCGGGCGCACTTCTCATGGGCCTGACTGACGCATCACGATGGAGGGCGGCATGGTGGACGACAAGGTGGCCCCCGACTCCGCAGCCAAGGGCAGCGATGACCTTGCGGCGACTTCACAGGATCTTCGCCATCGAGCGGCCGACATCATTGATTCGGTCAACTCCCAGTTGGACGCCCTCGAGCAGTCGGGCCAGATGGACAAGATTGCCGCGGCGGGTCAAAAGATGCCAGGACCGGTTGGCATGCTCTTCAAGGTCATCGACTCCGTCGACCCCAACGTAGTCAAGGCCACGGTGGACAAGGCGCGCCGCGAGAACCCCAAGCTCAGCAACAAGGAAGTGGCCCAGAAGCTGACCCGCGACAAGGCCATCGCCACGGGCGCCATGGGCGCGACCACCTCCCTGGTGGCGCTGGTGCCGGGCGTGGGCACGCTGGCCGCCCTCGGCGTTGGCGTGACAGCCGATCTGGTGGCTACCTTCCGTCTCCAAACCGAGCTGGTCATGGAAATTGCCTATCTCACCGACCATGACCTGTCGCCCACCGAACGCCGTAACGCCGTGCTGGCGATCACCGGGCTGGGGGTGGGCCTCGACGCAGTGGCGAAGCGGATAGGGACCAAAGTGGCTATCGAGGTGGGTGAGAGGTACGCCAGCAGGGCGGTACTGAAGGCGATTCCCGTGGCGGGCATCTTCGCCTCAGCGGGCGTCAATGTCCTGGCGACCAAGATTGTGGGCGATCGCGCCTATGCCTACTTCAGCGGCGAGCCGCTTGTCCCCTTCACCGAGCAGATCACCCACGCCAGCGACGCTGTGGAGCTTCAGGCGCAGAAAGTGTGGCAGGCGGCGCAGGCGGGGGCCGCCTCTCTGTCGGCCTCGGCCGGCCCGGCCTCCGCGAAAGCCAGGGAAGCGGTGACGACCCGCCCCGACCTGGGTGAGGCCAAAGATGCGGCGATCGCCAGGGCCAGGGAAATCGCCGATGCGACGGGCCCCAAGCTGAGCGCGGCGAAGGATGCCGCCGCCGAGAAGGCGAAGGGGGTGGCCGACGCCGCCGCCCCGCATCTGGACAAGGCCAGGGAGGCGGCGGCCAACCTGCCCGTCGTTGGCCCGGCCGCGTCGGCCGTCGGCGGCAAGGCGAAGGAAGCCGCCGACGCGGCGGCCCCGAAGGTCGATGACGTGCGGGAGGCTGTGTCGACGGCCATGCAGGATTTCGTGAGTCGGTGGCGGCGGGAGGCCGAAGAGGGCGAGCCACCCGACGCCGAGTCCGAGGAGGCGCAGTCCTTCGCCAGCCGTCTCATCGAGCGCGCCAACCAGTCCGCCCAATGGGCAGCGCGCAAGCTGCGCCGCGAAGATGACGAGGACGACACGGACGACGAGGAGTCGAGCACGGCATGAGCGGGCGGCGCGCGACGGTCCCGGGGACACGCCGCGCACCGCTGTGGGAGGCGATTATGGCTATTCGCACGGTGGGGGTTGTCGGCTGTGGGCTGATGGGGGCGGGTATTGCCGAAACCATGGCGCGCGGCCAGTACAATGTGATTGTGCGCGAAATCAACGCCGAGGTGTTACAGCGCGGCCTGGAACGCCTGCAGAAGAGCATGGCGACGGCTGTCGCTCGCGAGAAGATGAGCCAGTGGGATGCGGATGCGGCCTGGGCGCGTATTCGTGGCGTCACTGACCTGGAGGACATGGCCGCGTGTGATCTGGTGATCGAGGCGGCGGTGGAGAACCTGGATCTGAAGCGCGAGGTGTTCGCCGCGCTGGACCGCATCACGCCGGCCGACGCCATCCTCGCCAGTAATACGTCGTCCCTGTCCATCGCGGCCATCGCCGCCGCCACGCGGCCAGAGCGGCGCGACAAGGTCATCGGCATGCACTTCTTCAACCCGGTGCCGGTGATGAAGCTGGTTGAGATCATTCGCAGCGTCCTGACCAGCGACGACACGTTCGCGACCATTCGCGACCTGAGCGTGGGCCTGGGCAAGGAGGTCGTCGTCGCCAGGGACTACCCCGGCTTCATCGTCAACCTGCTGCTCATTCCGTACCTGCTGGACGCGGTGCGCGCCCTGGAACTGGGTATCGCCAGTAAGGAGGACATCGACAAGGGTATCCAACTGGGCCTCAACCATCCCATGGGGCCGCTGACCCTGCTCGACTTCGTGGGCCTGGACACGACGCTGTTCATCGCCGACGCCATGTTCGCCGAGACCGGCGACGCGCGCTATGCCGCGCCGCCCCTGCTGCGCCGCATGGTGAGCGTCGGCCTCAACGGCCGTAAGGTCGGCCGCGGCTTCTACGAGTACGGCAAGAAGTAGGAGCGGTGGATGGGAGACGTGGAGAAGTTGCGGGCTGAGTTGCGTCGCCAGTTACCCGCGCTGAGCGAGCGCTACGGCGTCGTATCGCTGGGGCTATTCGGCTCCTACGCGCGCGGCGAGCAGCGTTCCGACAGCGATCTGGACGTGCTGGTGGAACTGCGTCAACCGCTCAGCCTGCTCCGCATGATCGCCCTGCAGCACGAATTGAGCGACCTGCTGGACGTGGACGTAGACCTCGTGCCGAAGCAGTCGCTGAAGCCAACTCTTGGCAAGCGTATCCTGGCCGAGGTTGTGCCGGTATGACGAGCCGCGAGTACATCGACTATGTGCGCGACATGCTCGCCTTGATTGACACCCTGGCGAGGCGTCGCGGCAGATGCCGCCACATGTGCGCGAGAGCTATCCGGCGGTCAACTGGCGTGATATGGCGAGCATGCGCAACTGGCTGATTCATCAATACTTCAGCATTGACCAGGAGACCGTGTGGCTGACGTTGCGCGAGGATCTGCCGCGACTTCGCCCCCACCTGGTGCGCATCCTGGCGGACGCCGAGGCTTCGGAGACAGGAGACAGTGGATGAGCTACCAATGTGAGCTGTACGACCAGGCCGCGCAGCCGACCCTGTCGGTGCGGCTGCGCCTGCCTGTGCAGGACCTGGGGACGACGATGGGCCGCGTCTACCCGGCCATCGCGCACTACCTGGCTGAGTTGGGCGAGCCGATGGCGGGCGCGCCCTTCGCCGCCTACTACAACATGGACATGGCCGACCTGGACACGGAGATAGGCATCCCCGTCGCCCGCCCCCTGCCGGGCCGCGACGACATCGCGCCGGGCGAGATTCCCGCCGGCCGGCTCGCCCGCTGTGTCTACACCGGGCCGTACAGTGGCCTGCGACCGGCCTACGACGCCCTGACCGCGTTCTGCGCCGAGCAGGGTGTGACGCCGACGGGCGTGGCCTACGAGATCTACATCGACGACCCAGGCGAGAAACCGGCCGCGGAGCTTCGCACCATCGTCGCGCTCCGCCTGCGCTGACGTTAGCGAGGTGTGACCGCTGAACCGGTGGCGTCGGACCTGCTGCGAGAAGCAGGGGGCAGCGCCCGTGACCCTCGACATCGGGAGGCGACTGCAATGGGACGCACAGACGACTATCGCGCCACCCTGCGCGGGCTGACCGACTGGGATGACTATCTGCGGCGCGAGTCGGGGTTGCCGGGGCCGCGCGGCAATCTGAAACTCGCCTACGCCGTGGCCGACGAGGGCGACGCCGCCCGGTTCGAGCGCTACCGTGCCCTGGACGCGACGGTCGCGCCTGCCAACACCCCCGACGAGTTCCTGGCCTTCTGCGGCGTGCTGGGCCTGGGTAAGCTGGCCGCCGAGGGCGACACGAGCGCGCTGGACAGGCTGCGCGGCCACGCCGCCGACCCACGCTGGCGGGTGCGGGAGGCGGCGGCGACGGCGCTGCAACTCTACGGCGATGCCGACATGGCGGGGCTGGTGACGCTGATGGAGGAGTGGGCGCAGGGCAGCCGCCTGGAGCAGCGTTGCGCTGTCGCCGCCCTGTGCGAGCCGCGCCTGCTGCGCGACGAGGCCGTCGCCGCCTGCGTGCTCGACGTGCTGGACGGCATCACGGCCACCCTGGTCGACGCCCCCGACCGTCGCAGCGACGAGTACCGCGTCCTGCGCCGGGCCCTCGGCTACGGCTGGAGCGTGGCCGTCGCCGCCGCGCCCGCCCTCGGCCTGCCCACCTTCGACCGCTGGCTGGCGAGCGCCGCCCCCGACGTGCAGTGGGTCATGCGCGAGAACCTCAAGAAGAAGCGCCTCGAACGGGCAGCGCGGGCGTGGGTGACGGGGCACCTCGATGTTGGGCGCTAGCCAGGTAATTTGTGACGATTGGCATTGCTGGTGTAAGGTCGACGCGACTGACCATCTCCTCAATACTAGACATTGAAACGTCTCCCTCTATCCTTGCAGATTTAACAATTGAGGGCGACCGAGTTGCGACATAGCGCACCTTGGGGTAAAAGCAGAGGTGGTGAACTCACTTCTGCCCCAGGAGGTGCGCTATGCCGATGCCGATTGTATGCCTGGATGAGCGTCTGCGT